>CAZTXQ010000015.1:0-59608 GCA_964617375.1 uncultured Mageeibacillus sp.
TATTCTATCTGTTTATCCGTCTTTCCGTGCTTCTCGTGCCGGATGTGTGGTGTTTGCTCGCCGCACTATCGTATAATCGGAAAAAACGGAGGGCTTTATTATGGTGGATGTGAAAGGCCGGTGGGCCTTTATTACGGGAGCAAGCCGAGGTATCGGATACTTGTCGGCGATTTTTCTGGCCCAAAAGGGCTGTAATCTGATTCTTCACAGCCGGGAACCCGGTCATTGCGAGAAGGTTCTTCACGATGTGCGCGAGGCCGGTGTCGAAGCGTACGCGGTCGCAGCCGAGCTTTCCGATACGAATGCCGTCGCTGAGATGCTTCGCCAGATTGACGAGTTAGGAGTACGTGTCGATATCGTGCTGAATAACGCGGGTCTTCAGATCGCATACCGTTCGGATCCTTTTGAAACGCCCGCATCGGATTATTCGAAGAGCTTTCTCGTAAATACGATTGCGCCGATGATGATCACATATCACTTTATGCCGAAGATGATCGCGGCAGGGTTCGGACGGATCGTGAATACGACCAGCGGCATACGCTTAGAGCCCCAGCAGGCCGGCTATTCGGCGAGCAAGGCGGCTCTTGATAAAGTGACCGTCGATCTGGGCAAAGTTACCCAGGGAACAGACGTCATGATCAATCTGGCCGATCCGGGCTGGTGCCGGACCGATCTAGGCGGCGCTCAGGCACCGAATGCTCCGGAGAGCACGATTCCCGGCATTCTCATGGGTGTTTTCGCAGATGACCGTAAGTCGGGACGATGGTTCGGTGCACAGACCTTTGCCGGTATGGAGCTCGCGGATGCGGTTCGCAAGGCCGAAGCGGAGTTTGACAGCCCGTACGGAATCTGAGAACCCTTACGACACAGAGTACCGGACAGCCAGAGCTGTTTGCCATCGGAGTTTATCTTTCGACGGCGAACTTGCCGCGCTTGTCCTCATACATCTTCTGATCCAGACGGTCGATATACGTGTCCGAATTCGTTTTGGTTCCGGCGGGATAGACATCGTATCCCAGCGAGAAACTTAAGCGGTAGGGCTTCATGTTCCGGTTGTTGAATTCTTCTGTTTTCTCCCGGATGCGGGACACGGCTTCCTCGAGATCTTCCCTGCTTTGCGCATCGATGATCATCAGGAATTCGTCGCCGCCGAATCTTGCGATGAAGTCGTCGCGCCGGAGAGCGGATTTCAGGATCCCAACGGCATCCTTCAGGGCTTCATCGCCGATCGCGTGCCCATAGGTGTCGTTGATGCTTTTAAAATGGTCTATGTCGGCCATGATGGCACCGAAGGTCTTTTTTCCGTGCTGCCGCGGATTTTTTCGCGGATATAATCCTGAAAATAGAGTCTGTTGTTGACTCCGGTCAGGAAATCCGTATTGAGATTCCGGGACTGGAGGATAAAGTACGTGATGAGCAGGGAGAGTGTAACGCCGACCCAGTTGTACGACACGCCGTAAACAAGAGCCTGCAGCAGCATGCCGATGAACGGCGCGATGAAGAAGATTGTAATGGTAGATACCTGTCTCTTCGGCAGCTCTTTTCGCATACTCATAATAAAAAAGAACGAGTATATGAGAAGGATCTCGCAGTAACCCAGATGGATCAGAAAAAGAGACCCGCGGTGATAGATGTTGGCGGCGTCGACGTAAAAGAACCATCCGGTGCGAAGACTTGCGACGGACATGATCGCGTTGGCGGCAATCAGCACGTAAAGGACTGCGCGGATCCTTCTGATCTTCTTCTCGCCGCTGTTTACCAGGCAATATACATACAAGACCCATGCGGTCGGAACCGCAGGCGCGCCGATATAGAGCAGCAGATTAAAGAACGTATTGAGAAACAGATTGAGCGAGCCGGGAAGCCCGTTGAATACCCATCCGAGAAGATCGACTACGATCATGGTCATCGTAAGTATGACCAGAGTTATGAACAGTTTGTACTGCGCGAAAAGCTTCTCGCGCCGGTTGTAGGAGTGGATCAGTATAATCAGAAGAATGATAAAGGATACGACACTCGAGTCAAACGTTTTCGGCGTAGTCATGTTACCCCCCTGTGCAATATGTCATCCCGGTTTTAATCGTCTGAGAGGTGCTTCATTAATTTCGCCCATACGGCTTTCGTCTCTTCGAAATCTTTATAGTGTTTTCGTACGTTCTTATCGTATTTTGTAAGCTCATCCCGAATGTTCATAAATTCCGGATGTCCGAAATATTCGGCGACTTTGGGAAGGACGGCCTCCAGCCGCTTCTTCATTTCATCGATTTTTCTCCCGTATTCCTCCGGCTCCGTAATATACAAGAGGAGCGGCTTGTAACGGATCCAACCGATCGCGGCCCGGTAAAAACGCGCGATATTATCCTCGTTATCCGCACGGATGCTCTTAAGGGTGGTTGGAAGTACACCGTCCAACAAGTAATTGTAGGTTCCGAACCCGTCATGAAAAGCATAGCACGGCACCTTCATCACCTTGCGGTCATGCAGGCATGTGCTTAAGAACGTATCTTCCCCGCGCGCGCCGGGAGGATTGTAGAACGGAAATACGCGAGCCGGCCTACTTAAATTGATGCAGAGATTCGCACCGGAGATGAATTTCGAATGCTTCACTTCCTGCACTTCAACCGCCTGATTGTTTATCAGTACCTGTGTATCCGCATAGGTCACGCCGCCGTTTTCCATCACGGTTTTGATTTTGTCCCATTCGATAATGTCGTTGCTGATTGCTTCTATGAAACCGCGGAAGTCGGCCTCGGTCATTGTGTCGTTGTATTCAATATACGGAATCGGCGAGATGTATCCGCAGTGATTTCCGTGCGTAATGTCGGCGTGTTTTATGGATGCGAGATGTGAGGATAATACGTGCTGACCGCTCCAGAGCGCGGTTTTCCGCGTATTGGTTACCGCCATCGGGTATTCGTCGTCATCCAGAAAGACCAGGCAGTCCAGTTTGTTCTTAATCGCGAAATACAGTACGGCATTACGTTTGGAAGCGTAGCCTTTCCCGAAAATCCTGCGCGCTTCGGCCGCTGTAATAATCTGCTGATCGGTTAGCATCTCAATTTCGTTTCGGATCATGCTGCTGTTGATGAACAGCATATCTTCAATCTGGCCGGATAAATATGCGGGAACGTTTGTGAAGTCCGACGCCCGTGTCTTCTGGTAGGATAAGTCGTAGGACACCAGAACATTCAGGCTTATGCGGTCGTTGTCCACCAGACCGGAATCGTTCCAGTTCTGTATATATGTCCTTAAGACTCTCTGAAAGCTTTTCCGGCCGGTCGCAAAGCCGATTCCTACCTTCGTGTATGTATTTCCCATGTATAACACTCCTTTTCAATCACTATATTGCGCATCCGGAATAATCTCAAATAATTATAACATTCTTTCATGTATATGTTATATACCCGGACGCTGCCGGCCGGCGAGAGACGCAGTATAATGGAATCAGAACATGGTAAAGCTTGGCACTTTGACGCTAAATGGCATCGGCGTGACCGCCCGGGGAGGCCCTTATGAAGAAAGAATCCGTTAAATCGATCCTTCTCCCTCTGATTCTGATTCCAGCCGGCGGAATTCTTGTTCTTATTCTTTGCTATCTTCTTTATTACGGCTTTGTACTTTCTATGGAATCTTTCATTTTTACGGGTGATCCGCAAAGAGTTCCCGTTGGGAATCTCAGGGTTATCTTCACGGCCATTCTTCTGGCGGCCGGTGTTGTGGTCCTGTGCACGAAGTGGCCGGATCTCCTTAAGGTGATTCTCCTTACAGGTCCTGTAGGGACTCTGATGATAACGGTCATTCTGACCTTCTATCAGCAGCTGCCGACAGCATACGTCCTGATTGCGGTGATTCTGGCGGGTCTTCTCTTCCCGATCCTCCGGTATAAGAAACCGTGGCTGTATACGTACGCTCTCCTGATCGCAGCAATCGCAGCCGTTCTCTACGGATATCCCAGATGACAAACCGCGATCCCCGGCGGCCCGTGCGGTGATATAATAAATAGATCACGATTGAGCATGGAGATATTCATATGGAATATACGGAAAAGTCTTTCCTTCTGAAAAGCGGAAAAACCTGTACACTTAGAAGCCCCGGGCCGGACGACGCTTCCGGTATGCTGGATTATCTGCGTCTCACCTACTCGGAGACCGACTTTATGACACGTTATCCCGAGGAAGTAAAATTCACGATTGAAGAAGAAGCAAGTCTGTTGAATGACCGGTTCGGAGGTCCGGACGGCATGATGATCGCGGCATTTCTCGACGGCCGCGTCATAGGCTGCGTCTCTTTTTCGAGAATTTCGGGTGTAATCAAGGTATGCCACCGTGCGGGATTGGGTATTGCCGTCTTGAAGGAATACTGGAACACAGGTCTGGGGACGCTCCTCTTATCGGAGGCGATCGTGCACGCCGAAAAGAGCGGGTTCGAGCAGCTCGAGCTCGAGGTCATAACGTCTAACGACAGGGCTTTCCGGATGTACCGGAACTTCGGATTCGAATTGTACGGCACCCGGGAGAACGCTTTTAAACTTAAAGACGGTTCGTATTGTGCGGAACATCTGATGATGAAGAGGCTATGCCCGGGCGGCTCACAGTAAAGACATAAGAAACGGGGGTTGTTTATGACTCCGAACGAAAAAAATCCACGGGTTGACGAGTTCCTGGCAAAGGCATCGAAGTGGCGCGAAGAATTCACGATGCTTCGGAACATACTTCTCGACACGCCTCTGACCGAAGATCTGAAGTGGGGTGTCCCCTGCTACACACGTAATGGCCGAAACGTCGTTCTGATTCACGGCTTCAAGGAGTATTGTGCTCTTCTCTTCATCAAGGGCTCTCTCCTTAAGGACCCCGACGGTATTCTGATCACGCAGACGGAGAATGTACAGGCCGGGCGGCAGCTTCGCTTTACCGGACCCGAGGAGATCGCAAAAATCGAAAACAGCATTCGCGCATACGTTTCAGAAGCGATCCAGCTCGAGGAATCCGGCGCGGCCGTGGCCTTCCGGAAGAATACGGATTTCGCAATTTCGGAAGAATTACGGGTAAAATTCGCCGAGTTACCCGAGCTTAAGACAGCCTTTGAAGAATTGACGCCCGGCAGGCAAAGGGCGTATATTCTTTTCTTTACCGAACCCAAGCAGGCAAAGACGCGCGAATCGAGGATCGGGAAATCGATTCCGCGGATTCTTGAAGGAATAGGCTTGAATGACTGACAGCAGGAGGCTAAAGGCAAATATGCCGGAAATAAAGGTAGATCATCTGACAAAAGATTACGGCGTGGGAAGAGGCGTTTTTGACGTCTCCTTCGAAGTCGGACAGGGCGAATGCTTCGGATATTTAGGTCCGAACGGCGCCGGCAAAACAACGACCATCCGCCATATCATGGGCTTTTCGAAGCCCGGGAGCGGAGCCTGCTTAGTAACGGGGCTCGACAGCCGAAAAAACGCCGCCGTTATTCAGCGGAGTGTCGGATATCTTCCGGGCGAAATTGCTCTCCCGGCAGGACTGACCGGCACGGAATTTCTCGATATGATGGCAAAGTTACGGGGCATGAAAAGCCGCGCGCATCTCAATATGCTGCTCGACCGGTTCGAGCTTGACCCGAACATCGGCACGAAGAAGATGAGCCTCGGCGTCAAAAGGAAGCTCGCGATCGTCGCGGCCTTTATGCACGACCCCGCCATTCTCGTGCTCGACGAGCCGACCAGCGGTCTCGACCCGGTGATGCAGGAGATTTTCGTAAATTTTATTCTTGCCGAAAAGAAGCGCGGCAAGACGATCCTTCTGTCCTCTCACATTTTCAGCGAAGTGGACGCCACCTGCGACCGGATCGCCATCATCAAGGACGGTTCTATCGTCTCGCAGTTTGAGGCGGACGAATTGAAGAAGAAAAGTGACAAGGTGTATCAGATTGAATTTGCGACCGACGAGGCCTATGCGGATTTTATGCGTCTCGGCTGGGAACTCTCGATGAATCGTCCGGAACAGCGGAAAGTCAAGGTTCCCGTAAATGACGCGGAAATCAACCGGCTGATCCGCGACACGGCGTCGCTTCCGATGCATTACATAAAAGAAATCAAGTTCACTCTTGAAGATTATTTTATGAAGTTCTATCGGGAAGATAAATCTTTCGAAGGGGTGAAGTGAAATGGACGATATCGTTATCCGGGCCGATCACTTAACCAAAGATTACGGTTACGGCCGCGGTACCTTTGACTTGAATTTCGAAGTCAGGCGCGGAGAAATTTTTGGATACGTCGGTACGAACGGCTCCGGCAAGACAACGACAATCCGCCAGATGATGGGCTTCCTGAAGCCGACCTCCGGCAGTATAACCATGCTCGGCAAAGACGCGTGGGCCGAGACGACCGCTATCAAGCGCTTTACGAGCTATGTCCCGGGCGAGATCGCTTTCCCGGATCTGCCGACCGGCACGGAATTTCTTAAGGTGCAGGCGGAATATCTGGGTGTGACCGACATGAGTTACGCCAATCGCCTGATCCGGGATCTGCAGCTGGATCCGTCGGCCAATCTGAAGCGGATGTCCAAAGGAATGAAGCAGAAGACCGCGATCGTCGCGGCTCTGATGGGTGACCGGGATGTTTTGATTCTCGACGAGCCAACGACCGGACTCGATCCGCTCATGCGGGAAGTCTTTATCAGCGCTATTCTCGAAGAGAAGGCCAAGGGCAAGACCGTCTTCATGTCGAGCCACATCTATCAGGAAATCGAAGATACCTGCGACCGCGTCGCCCTGATCCGCGACGGCCGCATCGTCGACATCGCCGATATGAACGACATCCGCCATCACAATGTAAAGACCTTCCGGCTCGGTTTCCGCGACAAGGCCGACTACGACGATTTCCGTGCCAAATACAGCCGCATCGAGGCGGAATATCCGGACAAGCTTCATCTCACCGTCGATGTCGACGACAGCGGTATCAATGCGTTTTTCTCTCTCCTTTCCGGATACCAGCTGACCTATCTCTCCGAAATTAAATATACGCTCGAAAAGCATTTCGCAGGCATCTTCAAAGGAGTAACCGAAAATGAACAATAAAACGGCAAGATTCTTTTCCCGCCCCCTCTTAAAACAATCCATCAAGGCGAATGTTCTTTTGCTGATTCTCGTAACGTTTGCACTTTGCCTGATCACAACGGCCATGTCGTATGCGAGCAGCATAGAGACCGCCGCGGATAAACAAATCGACAGCGAAACACAAGAGGAGTTCATCTCTTACTTATTTGTTTTCTCGACATACAATGCCGCGGCCGGAACGGATCTGTCCTATGATGATTTCGTGCAGAGCACCGACAAGTCCGGGTATGACCAGGCATTTCAGATGTATAACGCTAAGGCGGGCGGCGACTTTTCGAGCGAGAAATTCGGTCAAGTCATCGATACCATGACCGAAGCCAAGGCCGATATAAACGCGTTTGTGCGGTATTTCGAATACTATGTGGCGATCAACGGACAGACCGGCGTCTTTACCGGCAAAGAGCTTACCATGGAGGACTGCATCTCCACGGTTTTCTCCATGATGGGAATCAATCAGGAGAAAATTGACCGCCTGAAGAGCATCGATATCGACTCGCTTATGAATCGCATGTATTTTACGATGTCGGGACTTCTTCTTCCCTTCCTCTATATCGTTATAACCGCCAATGCGCTGATCGCCGGCCAGGTCGACCGCGGAAGCATGGCTTACGTTCTTTCGACGCCGACGCGCCGATCGGCTGTATCCATCACGCAGGCTGTGTATCTTGCCGTATCGGTCCTCCTGATGACGGCGGCGACCTGCGGCGTCAAAATCGCAACGTCATACGCTTTTGCTGATACGGTCAACCTGAAGCAGATCCTCACGCTTTACCTCGGAATGTACATCCTTCTCCTCGCAATTTCCGGAATCTGCTATTTCTCGAGCAGCTTCTTCAATCTCACCAAGAAATCGTTTGCCTTGGGCGGCGGCCTCTCGGTATTCTTCTTCCTCTGTTCTGTCATCGGTATGTTCGGAATCGAGATGTTTGTCCAGATGGGGATGGGTGTCAAGGAGCTCGATATCTTCAACAAATTTACGATCATCTCGCTTTTCGATACTGAAGCCATCGGCACGGTCGGAACAGCTTCTCCCGACTATTCCTTCGTCTGGAAGCTTGCCGTCCTTCTGGGAATTGCCGTCGTTACCTACATTGCCGGTGCCGTTAAATTCAACAAAAAGGATCTTCCTCTCTGATTCTATCCGAATGGGCCGTCTTTCTGTTACAATAGCATCTGTTTTCTCATAAAGAACAAAATAAGGGGATTTATCAATGAGCTTGTTATCCGTCGAACATTTAAGCCACGGATTTGGCGACCGCGCCATTTTCGAGGACATATCTTTTCGCCTCAATCGCGGCGAGCATATCGGATTGGTCGGCGCGAACGGCGAAGGCAAATCTACTTTTATGAGTATTGTCACGAATCATCTCGAGCCCGACGAAGGCTCGATTCAGTGGACGCGGGGCATCGAGGCCGGTTATCTCGACCAGCACGCGATCTTAACCCCCGGTCTTTCGATCCGTAATGTTCTGGGACAGGCTTTTGATTCCCTGAACCAGAAGCAGGCACGTCTCGAAGAGATCTATGTCCTTTTGGGCGAGGCCGACGAAGACACAATGACGGCACTGATGGAAGAGATGGGCGAGCTGCAGACCGGAATCGAACACAGCGATTACTTCACTATGGACGCGAAAATCGAAGAGACGGCCGCGGCGCTCGGTCTAACGGCTTTCGGTCTGGATACCGATGTCACGGCATTAAGCGGCGGGCAGCGGACGAAAGTTCTTCTTGCCAAGCTGCTTCTCGAAAAGCCGGATATCCTGCTCCTTGACGAACCTACGAACTATCTGGACATCGAACATATCACATGGCTTAAGCAGTATCTTCAGGGATACGAAAATGCGTTCATCCTGATTTCCCATGACACGAGCTTCATGAACGACGTCATCAACGTCGTCTACCTGGTCAGCAACTGCCGTCTGGAGCGCTATGCCGGGGATTATGACCATTTCCTGGAAGTCTACGAGGTTCAGAAGGCACAGAAGGAAAGCGCCTATGAGAGACAGCAAAGCGAGATCGCGGCACTAAAAGATTTTGTCGCGCGCAACAAGGCCCGCGTCTCAACCCGCAACATGGCGATGAGCCGCCAGAAGAAGATTGACAGAATGGACATGATCGAGCTCGACCGCGAGCGCCCCGTACCGGTCTTTTCTTTTCAGACCGACCGCGCGCCGGGACGGATCGTTTTCGAGGCTAAGGATCTTGTCATCGGCTATGATGAGCCCTTAAGCCGTCCGTTTGATCTTCTTCTGGAGCGTGGACAGAAGATCTCTCTGGTCGGAGCGAACGGCATCGGTAAAACAACGCTCCTTAAGAGTCTTCTCGGCCTCATACCGGCCTTGTCCGGCGATCATCAGACCGGCGAATACCTGTCCGTCGGCTACTTCGAGCAGGAAAACACGGCGCGCCATGACATCACCTGCCTCGAGGCTCTAGGGGAAGAATATCCTTCGATGAGTGTCGGGGAACTCCGGGCCGCGCTCGCAAGGTGCGGACTGACCAACAAGCACATCGACAGCAAGGTGTCCGTCTTAAGCGGCGGCGAGCAGGCGAAGCTGCGTTTCTGCAAACTGATGAACCGCCGCCACAACCTCCTGGTCCTGGACGAACCGACAAATCACCTGGATACCGTCGCGAAAGACGTCCTTAAGGATGCACTTAAAAACTATACGGGAACGATCCTGATGGTATGTCACGAACCGGAATTTTTTGAGGATATTGTGACCGGCACGTGGGACGCGGGCGCATGGGCGCTGAAGCTCCACTGACAAAGAACGAATTGTCTATACGATGAGATTAGTGTGTTCATTTTTTTTCATACGCGTCCAGTTTTAACTTGCCATTTCACCGGGAGTACCGGCGCACATACGAAATCGCGGTCAGAAGTCTATTTCGTATGTGCATTTCGCTCCGAAGGAGGCGCTGGGAGTGCCGGTGCACATACGAAATCCCGGTCAGAAGCCTATTTCGTATGTGCATTTCGCTCCGAAGGAGGCGCCGGGAGTGCCGGTGCACATACGAAATCCCGGTCAGAAGCCTATTTCGTATGTGCATTTCGCTCTGGAGGAGGCGCCGGGAGTGCCGGTGCACGCGAAATCCATACGCCAATGGGCGCTGAAGCTCCACTGATCAAAAAACGGTGTGTCTCACCATTCAAGTTCGGGATCCGATTTTTCGTTTTGGAATAGAAAAAGGGACTGCCTCTCGACTTTCGTTTTGAGACTGTCCCTCAATGAGAATATCTTCGGGAATCGAGTACGGGCAGCGCCCCTTTTTAGGAGAAAAGCCTTCAGTCGAATCTAATTTTCGAGTAGTCGGAAATCACGTCGACCGTCTTTTCAAAACCCAGAGCGGAGCTGTTGAGGCACAGGTCGAAATTGCGGACGTCGTCCCAGCGGTGTCCGGTATAGTAACGGTAATAGGCACTCCGGTGCTCGTCGATCTTGCGGATGCGTCTTTTCGCTTCCTTATCGTCGACAAGCGTGATGTCCATCACGTTCTTGATGCAGTCGTCGTGTGGTGCCCAGATAAAGGTCCTTATAACATCCGGGTGCTCCTTCAGGATAAAGTCGGCGCAGCGCCCGATAATTACACAGGATCCCTTCCTGTAGAGCTCCGTGATAATCTTGGCCTGATAATTGAAAAGATTCTTGTCAGATACGAAGGCGTCGCTTTCCGGCGGAATCAGCTCGCCACGATACTGCTTGTTGAAGGGATCGAGAATGCTCTTCTTCACCGTTTCGTCGTTCTTCCCGAAAAGCTCGAGACTGATACCGCTCTCTTCGGAAGCCATATAGAGGATCTCCCGGTCATAGTACGGGATACCGAGCTTCTCCGCCAGCATCTTTCCGATGGTTCTGCCGCCGCTGCCGTAGCTTCTGGCAATGGTAAACACGCATTTTTCCATAGGGTCACCGCCTTCTCTTGTGGCGATTATTCGCCAAGGTATGCTTTTTTCACCGATTCGTCATTCAGAAGATCCGCCGCCGCTCCGGAGAGCTTGATATTGCCGGTCTCGAGCACATAGGCCCGGTCCGCGACGGA
This sequence comes from uncultured Mageeibacillus sp., assembly GCA_964617375.1. Classification (GTDB taxonomy): domain Bacteria; phylum Bacillota; class Clostridia; order Saccharofermentanales; family Saccharofermentanaceae; genus Firm-13. The sequence goes on from CAZTXQ010000015.1 coordinate 11,146, forward strand.
AAGGGCCTTCCTGGCATTCTGTTCGACCAGAAGCACGGTGGTTCCGTTCTCCCGGATCGACTTAATTATATCAAATATTTCAGTAACCAACAGAGGCGAAAGCCCCATCGAGGGCTCGTCCATCAGAATAATCTTCGGTTTGCTCATCAGAGCCCGGCCCATCGCGAGCATCTGCTGCTCGCCGCCCGAAAGCGTGCCGGCAATCTGGTTCTTCCGCTCCTTGAGACGCGGAAAGCGGCTGTAGGCATATTCGAGCGAGTCGGCGATCTCCTTATTATCCCTGCGCGTAAAGGCACCGAGCTTTAAGTTCTCCCAGACGGTAAGCTGCTGGAAAATCCGGCGGCCTTCGGGAACCTGAGCAATGCCCATCTCCACAATTTTGTGCGCCGGAACTTTGTTGAGCTTCTGCCCGTTAAAACTGACACTCCCCTTATCGATCGGGATCAGTCCGGAGATCGTATGGAGAATCGTCGTCTTTCCGGCACCGTTTGCGCCGACGAGCGCGATGACTTCTCCCTCGTTCACCTCGAATGAGACTCCCTTGATGGCGCGGATCACGCCGTAGCTGACTTCCAGATCCTTTATTTCAAGCATTGCCATGTAAACGTAATCCCCCTTATTCGCCGAGATAGGCCGTAATGACCGCCGGATTGTTCAAGACTTCGGAAGTCTTCCCTTGCGCTAGAACCTGCCCGAAATTGAGGACGGTCAGCTCTTCGCAGATGCCGGATACCAGCCTCATATCGTGTTCGATCAGAAGAATCGTCATATCGAAATTGTCGCGTACAAAGCGGATGGTGTTCATCAGCTCGGCCGTCTCATTCGGATTCATGCCGGCTGCCGGCTCATCCAGTAAGAGAAGCTTCGGATTTGTCGCGAGAGCGCGCGCAATCTCGAGTTTGCGCTGCTTGCCATAGGGCAGGTTCGAGGCGAGGTACAACGCGTCCTTATCCAGATCGAAAACTTTGAGGAGTTCCATAGCGCGGGCGTTCATCGCCTTTTCGGTACGATAGTACGCAGGAAGGCGAAGAATGGCGGACACCGTTGAATACTTATACTGGTTATGAAGGCCGACTTTCACGTTGTCGAGAACCGAAAGGTCGCGGAAGAGGCGGATGTTCTGGAAGGTGCGGGCGACGCCCGACTTGTTGATGTTGATCGAGCTCTTGCCCGTGATGTCGACGCCACTCAGATAGATTCGCCCTTCGTTCGGCTTGTAGACGCCCGTGAGAAGGTTGAAGACCGTTGTCTTGCCGGCTCCGTTCGGTCCGATCAGCCCGTATAGCTGCCCCTTCTCGATCTTGATGGCAAAATGGTCGACGGCCTTAAGTCCGCCGAAGGAGATGCTGATATTTTTCACTTCAAGTACAGGCATATCAGAGATTCTCCTTTCCTGTTTTTCTTGCGGTCCAAAGCCGTTTGGGTGAGTATTTTGCACGGAATGCCGAAATGCGGGGATCCGATGTCAGAAGCATCATGAGTATCAGGACGACGGCATAAATCAGCATGCGGTAATCGTTGAGCTGACGAAGCGCTTCGGGAAGCGCGGTCAGAATAACGGCGGCGATGATCGATCCTCTGATGCTGCCGATTCCGCCCAACACGACGAAGACCAGAATGATAATGGACATGTTATAACCGAAGTTCTTCGGAGTGGCTGTCAGCGTAGAGAGATTGTGTGCATATAAGACGCCGGCTACACCCGCGAAAAACGACGAGATGACAAACGCGATCAGCTTATATCGGGTTATGTTGATGCCGATGGATTCGGCGGCAATCCGGTTGTCGCGGATCGCCATAATCGCACGTCCCGTACGGGACTGTATCAGGTTCAGGGAGACGATGACTGTGACGAGAACCAGGAAAATCGCAATGTAGAAGTTCGAGTCTTTCGGTGTGCCGGAAATACCCTGGGCGCCGTTCACCAGAACCTCTCCACCCTCTTTCAGGTTTAACGCGATCTTACTCTCTGTCGACAAGTGAAGGCCGGTCGAATCTCTGCCGATATAGAGAATATTTACGATGTTCTTCACGATTTCACCGAATGCCAGAGTTACGATGGCAAGATAGTCGCCGCGAAGGCGAAGCACCGTAACACCGATAAACGCGCCGAAAAGCGCCGAGACCAGTCCTCCGACAATCAGTGCCAGCGGAAACCGAAGCCACGCATACGGAATCATTTTTTCGAAATACAGGGAAAAGAAGGCTCCGGAAAAGGCTCCGACACACATGAATCCGGCATGCCCCAGACTCAGCTCTCCCAGAATGCCGACGGTCAGATTGAGAGATACCGCAAGAATCGCATAGATGCAGAGCGGGACCAGAAGGCCCTTCCAGAGGCTGGATATATTTCCTGTGGAAAGCATAATCTGAACAATAAGAAAAGCCGCGATCAGGATCGCATAGGTAATCGTATTCGACTTCGTCGTCGCGGCCGGTGCAACTCGTGTAAACCGGTTCAGCAGGCTCTTTTTGTCTTTATCCATAACGGGAACCCCTTTAGACTTTCTCAGTAATCTTCTTGCCCAGAATTCCTGTCGGTTTAAACAGGAGAACAAGAATCAGCACGCTAAAAACGATAGCGTCGGACATCTGCGAGGAAATATAGGCTTTGCTTAAATTCTCGATAATTCCGAGAACAATACCGCCGATCATCGCACCGGGGATTGACCCGATGCCGCCGAATACAGCGGCCACGAAAGCCTTGATACCGGGCATCGCACCGGTGTACGGCGTCAGTGTGGGGAAAGCGGAACAAAGAAGAATACCTGCGATTGCCGCAAGCGCGGAACCGATGGCAAAGGTGAGTGCGATCGTACGGTTCACATTGACGCCCATAAGCTGAGCCGCTCCCTTATCCTCGGATACGGCAAGCATCGCGCGCCCGGATTTCGATTTCTTGATGAAAATGGTAAGACCGATCATAATAACGACCGATACGGCAATCGTGACGATCGTCGTTCCGGTAATCGTAAGTTCGCCGTCGGCAAACGACTGTGTGGGAAGCGTTACCATAGACGTATAGGACTTCGGGCTTGCGCCGAATATAAGAAGAGCGACATTTTGCAGAAGGTAGCTGACACCGATCGCGGTAATCAGAACCGCAAGCGGAGCTGCCTTTCGGAGAGGCCGGTAAGCAAAACGCTCGATCATAACGCCGAGCAGAGTACATACGGCCATGGATATCAGTATGCTCAGGTACGAGGGAAGACCCAAATTACTCGTCGCGATGAAGCTCGCATACCCGCCTACCATAATAATATCGCCGTGTGCAAAATTAAGCATTTTCGCGATACCGTAAACCATCGTATAACCGAGAGCTATGATGGCATAAATACTGCCCAAACTGATTCCGGTAACCACATATGTCAAAAAATCCAAAAGCCCCACACCCCTTCTGCCTTGTTGATGCAGCCGCTCTCCCTTGCGCAAAAAGTCGGAGGAGCGCGGTCAGAATAACTATACTTCCATTACAGGCAAAAAGGAAGAAGGGTTACCGAAACGGCAGCCCTTCTTCGAGTTTACCCGGATCAAAAATTACATGGCGACGTAAACGCCGTTCTCGATCTTCATAGCCTTGGGCTCCTTGTTGGGTTCGCCATCGGCAGTCCATGTCATCGAGGGGCTGGTAAGACCTGCGACGGTGATTTCGGTCATAGCCTTCTTCATCGCTTCGCAGATATCGGATACGGACATGTCAGACTTAACACCGCCCTTTTCGGCAGCGGCTTTGATGATGTAGATCGCGTCGTAAGCATCAGCGGCGAACTGGTTCGGCACTTCACCGTAAGCTTTCTGATAAGCGTCGACAAATTTCTTGGTCGCATCATCCTCTGCCGAAGCGACAAAGGGTGTCAGAAGCATAACACCTTCGGCAAGAGTCTTGTCAAAATTCTCAACAGTGAGGATTCCGTCAAGGCCGTCGCATCCGAAGAACTTCGGAGCATATCCGGCACTCTTTGCCTGAGAAAGAATCAGAGATGCTTCGGTGTAGTAGATCGGAAGGAAAACAAGCTCGGCGCCTGCGCTCTTGGCCTTCTGGATCTGAACGGAGAAGTCCTTGTTGCTGTCGGCTGTAAAGGCTTCGGCAGAAACAATCTCGATTCCCTGGTTCGCAGCTTCCGCTGCAAACGTCTCATAAATTCCGGAAGAATATACGTCGGAGCTGTCATAGATGACCGCAACCTTCGTCGCCAGCTTGTTCGCGGCAATGTACTGCGCGGAAGCGGTACCCTGGTTCGGGTCGGAGAAGCATACGCGGAAGGCGTTGTCATACTGTACGCACTTTACCGCGGAGCCTGAAGGTGTCAGCTGAAACATATTGTCTTCCTTGGTGTATTCGGAAACGGCAATACAAGGTGTGCTCGTAACGGTTCCCATCAGAACCTGCATGCCCCAGTCCTTAAGAGTATTGTAAGCATTGACAGACTTCTCGGCGTCATGCTCGTCATCTTCAAACTTAAACTCGATCTGCATGCCGTTGATTCCGCCAGCCGCATTGATCTCGCTTACGGCAAGCTCTGCGGCATTCTTAACGGCCTGGCCGTAGATGGCCGCCGCACCGGTAACCGGACCGATTCCGCCGATTTTAAGGACGCTGCCCGCAGATGCTGTCGTACCCGCGGCACCTGCTGCCGTTGTATCGGATGTTGTAGTGCTGCCGGCACAAGAGGCCAGTGATGCAATCATTGCGACAGAAAGAAGAACCGCCGCTGCTTTAGCAATTGATTTTCTCATAATAGGAACCTCCATTTTATTTGCATATTTATGTCTTGTTTCTTGCATTTATGTGAATTCTCACAATATGGTAACTATACAGCAGACAGGCCATATAATCAAGATATTCCGCCTTTTCTGCTTGATTTTGTCAATTATCAACCATGAAAATTTGCAATATGCGCCCTTTGTACTGTTAAAAGGCTGCTTTTATCCTGATGCGCTGAAATCTGTGTACGGTATACTGGCTTCATATCCGGCAACATATTGCACCACGACTCAGCCAAGCCCGGAACCTGACGCTTGATTTCTTAAGAAACGATCCTGATCTCCCTCGATTCTCGCCGTCGTTTAAATTAATGGAAGATTTTATCAAATTTGTTTAAGTTATCTATTTTCTTCTTCACATTTGTGCTATAATGTGTTCACAGTTTATCTACATTTTTGGTGTAACGGGTGTTTGTAAAGGATGGATCCTTATATGAAGAAGATATACAAAAATAAGAAGGGCTTTACCTTGGTTGAGATGATAATCGTAATTGCCATCATCATCCTCCTTGCATTTGTTCTATTCCTGTCCGTGAGTACGTATTTGGGCAAAGCCAAAACCGCCGCGGAGATGCTTGGCACTCACAACGACGAGGTATACAAAGCTTCAAGCGCTGTGGCTTCCGAATTGGGCGGCTGAAGGCGTTATACTTATTGACAATTTATCGGCTCTTTGCTAGCATAAACACGTCTTTGATAGTGAAAACCGATGAGGTGAAAGTAACGTCACGGCAAGCACCCACAGAGAGCGGATGACGGTGGAATTTCCGCGGAAAGCTGCATGGCAAATGGTTTACCGAGGGCAAGGGGAACGGCTTATTAAGCCTAGTATCCGAGACGCATGCCGGCGTTATCGGAAGAGAATGCATTCGCATTTTCGAATAAGCGGATTTGCCGGCGACGGCAGATCAATTAAGGTGGTACCGCAGATTTTTATCTGTCCTTTTAATCGAAGGGCAGATTTTTTTATTTTCGAGAGGCGAGGTAGAAGCATGGAAAAATTTCTGATGGGTAATGAGGCGATCGCGTGGGGGGCCATCCGTTCGGGCGTGACGCTCGTGGCCGGATATCCCGGGACACCGTCAACCGAGATCCTGGAGACAGTTGCCGCAAATAATGATGGAAGCATCTATGTGGAGTGGTCTGTCAACGAGAAAGCGGCGGTGGAAATCGCAGCCGGCGCATCCTATGCCGGCGCCAGAACTCTGGTTACGATGAAGCAGGTCGGACTTAATGTGGCGTCTGATCCCTTGATGAGTCTTGCCTATGTCGGCGTCAAAGGCGGCATGGTTATCGTATCGGCAGACGATCCGGGTCCGATTTCATCACAGACCGAGCAGGACACGAGGCATTTCGCCGCTTTTGCCAAAGTTCCCGTCTTTGATCCGTCTTCACCGGAAGAAGCCTACGCTATGGTTGAAGATGCTTTTCAACTCTCCGAAAAATACCATACCCCCGTCATTCTGAGACCGACCACCCGTATTTGTCACGGCTGTGCTTCGATGACGATTTCTGACGAGAGCCAAGTACACCCGGCCGAAGGTTTCCAAAAGGATCCGAAATGGGTTATTTTCCCAAGGCTCTCTTATCAGAATCACCTGAGTATCGAGAAGAGAAACCCGGAGATCGGACGCGAATTTTCCCGATATCGCTTTAACGCGCTTTCCGGCACCGGAAAAACGGGCATCGCGACGGCCGGCATCAGTTATCAGTATGTTATGGAAGCGCTCGGCACAGCGGAACGGAAGATTCTTAAGGTTGCGACACCGCACCCCTTTCCGGAAGACCTGGCCGTCCGTTTTCTCGAAGGCCTTGATGAGGTTCTAGTCGTCGAGGAGCTTGATCCCGTGATCGAGAATGAGCTCATCCGCATCTGCGGAAAATATTATCTTAATGTAACGGTCAAGGGCAAGCTGACCGGAGATATTCCGGCGGCCGGCGAGAACAGCGTCGAGACCGTTCGCGAGGCGATCTTCGGAAAGGCAGACGACCCGTCTGCTCCGGAGGCGGAACTCCCCGCCCTTCCGGTCCGTCCTCCCGTACTTTGCGCGGGATGCCCGCACCGCGCGTCCTTCTACGCAGTAAAGCAGGCGATGAAAGGCCAAAAGGCCGTCTTTTCGGGTGATATCGGCTGCTATACCTTAGGCAACGCCCAGCCTCTCGACATGACGGACACCTGCCTTTGCATGGGCGCCGGAATCACTATTGCACAGGGACTCGGCCGGATCGAACCGGATGTAAGGCACTTCGCGTTTATCGGCGATTCCACGTTCTTTGCCTCCGGCATTACCGGATGCGTAAATGCCGTGTACAGTCACTCGAATATTACGATCGTCATTCTCGATAATTCGACGACGGCCATGACCGGACACCAGCCTCATCCGGGAACCGGAAGGACCATGATGGGGAGCGTATCGGAGAAGGTCAGCATTCCGAAAATACTCGAGGCGATCGGATTCAGGAACGTTCCCGTTATCAATCCGATGAATCTTGAAGAAGCGATCAAAGCCGTCGAGATCGCGGCGGATTACGACGGACCTTCGGCGGTTATTTTCAAGTATCCGTGCATCTCGGTCGCCAAACCGCTCCCCGGGTACCGGGTCGATGAGACTGCCTGCGTCGGCTGCAAAAAGTGCATCCGGCATCTCGGATGCCCCGCGATCTCCATGAAGGGCAAGAGAGCTTTCATCGAGCCGTCTCTATGCTACGGGTGCTCCCTCTGCGCGCAGGTGTGCCCGCAGAATGCAATAAAGGGAGGTAAATAATATGTCAAGCAACTGCATTTTATCCGGGGTCGGCGGTCAGGGTACCATTCTCGCGTCCAAGCTCATCGCACAGGCGGCCATGGCGAAAGGCCTCCAGGTCCGCACGGCCGAAACGATCGGCATGGCGCAGCGCGGCGGATGTGTCGTAAGCCATGTCCGGACCGGCGCCGGAATTCATTCCCCCATGGTTTCGAAGCATGAAGCCGATATTCTCCTCGCATTCGAACCGGCCGAAGCCGTACGCTGTCTTTCCTTTCTGAAAGACGACGGCGTCGTCATCGTAAGCAGCAAAGGAATTTCTCCGGTCACCTCGTCGCTCGGCAGTGTCGCCTATGACCCTCAGGCGATGATCGATTTTCTTCGCGAAAAGGTTCAAACCGTAATCGTCATCGATGCGGATGAAGCCGCGAAGGCCTGCGGTTCCGCCAAAGCCCTGAATGTTGTGCTTCTCGGTGCGGCATGTGCCTCCGGACGTCTGGGTCTTACTCTTGAAGAAATGAGAGCGGCCGTTGAAAAAAGAGTCGCTCCTCAATTTATTGAAATGAATCTAAAAGCATTGGCAGCCGGAGCGGCTTACGCATCGGAGCAATAGGAAAGGCAGGATCCCGGTAAATGAAGATGAAGCAGGAACAATTTGACCTGATTTTGGCAGAGCTTAAGAACCTCAAGTCCGCAGGCGGATTCTATGCCCGGAAGCTTGAAGGCGTCGATGTCGACAGCATCCGGACACAGGAAGACTTCGAGAAGCTTCCCTTTACCTGGAAGGGCGATTTGAGAGACGCCTATCCGCTCGGCCTTCAGGCCGTTCCCGAAGATAGAATCGTTCGCATCCACTCCTCCTCCGGCACGACGGGAACCCCCGTCATCATTCCGTATACCGCAAAAGACGTCGAGGACTGGGCGATCATGTTTGCCCGCTGCTACGAGACCGCGGGACTTACCAACATGGACCGTGTTCAGGTTACACCCGGATACGGCCTCTGGACGGCGGGCATCGGTTTTCAGGCAGGCGCCGAGCGCCTCGGAGCGATGGTCATTCCGATGGGACCCGGAAATACCGATAAGCAGCTTCGCATGATGCAGGATTTAAAGAGCACGGTCTTATGTGCGACGTCCTCCTACGCTCTGCTTCTTACCGAGGAAATCGAAAAGCGCGGCATCCGCGATCAGCTGTTCCTCAAAAAGGGCATCATCGGGTCCGAACGATGGGGTGAGAAAATGCGCCGCCGCATCGCCTCGGAGCTCGGCGTCAAGCTCTACGACATCTATGGGCTTACAGAGATCTACGGCCCCGGGATCGGCATCAGCTGCGACTGTGAATGCGGCATGCACTACTGGGACGACTATCTCTACATCGAAATCATCAATCCGCAGACCGGCGAAGTCCTTCCCGACGGAGAAATCGGCGAAATCGTCATTACAACTCTGAAGAAGGAAGGCGCACCTCTGATTCGTTACCGCACGCACGATCTTTCCCGCATGCTCCCCGGCGAATGCGAATGCGGCTCGCCGTATCCCCGCATCGATACGATCATCGGCCGCACGGACGATATGGTCAAAGTTAAGGGCGTTAATATCTTCCCGAGTCAGATCGATGAACTGCTTAAAGGCATCGAAGGTGCATCGAGCGAGTATCAGGTGATGATTGACCACTTGAACGGCAAGGACATCGTGACGCTTTTCGTCGAAAAGGAGCCCGCCGCGGATGCGGAGCAGCTGGCAAGTGTCATCGAGCATCTTTTCAAAATGCGGATCGGCATCTCCGTCACGGTTAAGCCCGTCGGTATCGGAGATCTTCCCAGGAGCGAGAAAAAATCCACGCGAATTTACGACAACCGGTATTAATCCGGCCGTAATTTTTCGGGCAATCAATGAGCAGAAACGCGCATTTGTCGGTGCCGCCGCTACATATAAACGGGAGCTTTTGGCGCGTTTTAGATGTACTGGCGCTCTCGAAAATCTTCATTTGTCAATGATTACCCACCATTTTGGTCAAATGCTTGATTTGGTGGGTAATTTTCGCGCATCGCTATGCAACTGCACCGAACAATGCATTTCTCCTCATTGATTACCCGACAAAAAGCGGATATGACTGATATGGTGGGTAATAATTACCCCCCCAAATACAAAAATGACTGATTCGGTGTGTAGATCATTGACAAATAACTTTATAAATGCATGTTGATATATATATATTGTGGAAGAAATGACTCGCTTAGTAGGTAATCATTGACAAATAACCGTGTAATTGCTCATTGATCTACACACCAAAAGACGGAATCATCTAATTTGGTGGGTAATCGCAACGCCACGTGTGCCTATCAATGAGTAGAAATGCGTTTATTTGTCAATGATCACCTTTCAAGCCCGGGAAAATGTCCGATATGTTGGGTATTTCGCGCTTATGCGGCGAAAGGCAACTCAAAGTTATTCATTCTGAATGGCTTCTTCCTTGTTAAGCTTCAGCCAGTTTCGCGGAAGCAAGCTCGAGACAAGGCTTGAAGTTCTGAGACAGCCCCTTCTCTTTTGGAAAAGCGGCAAAAAGAAGCCCGAAAGCCCTGTATGAATATGCTTTTCACCTGAATTCCACGTGAATTCACGAAGGAATCCTTATCTTTTCCCGCGCTTTTTTACCTGGATTTAACATAATGAGTATGTAAACGCATATGAGATGTGAGGAGAAAAAGCATGAGAAAAATATCTGAGAAAAACCGGAGCCTCCCGATATATCAGGTGATTCCGGCCATATTGTCCTTAAGTCTTCTAACCGCCTGCTCGCTTCCCGGAGCCTCGGGAACATCCGCCTCTTTAGCCTCGGGAGCCTCGGAAACCTCGGAAACCTCGGAAGTCTCCGGGACGGTTTCCGGCAATATGGACGAAACAGCCGTCGTCTCATCGGTTTCCTCCGGTTTTGACGACGCGGACAAAGATGCTTCCTGGGACAAGAGTTCTTCAACCCTGATCTCCCTTCAAGGCTCTTCGGCGTCCGTCGACGGGAGCGGCGCTTCCGCAGATCAGAACATAATCACGATTACATCCGCCGGAACGTATGTTATAAGCGGAACACTCTCCGACGGACAGATTCTTATCGACACCGAAGATGCGAATCCCGTACGGCTCGTATTGAACGGTGCCTCGATCAGCTCATCCGGGAGCGCCCCGATCTATGTCGAAAAAGCTGCCAAAGCCGTTCTGATTCTTGCTGAAGGCACAGAAAACAATCTTGCGGACGGATCGGACTACACCTATTCCGACGCAGAAGAAGAGGAACCGGATGCAGCGCTTTTCAGCAAGTCGGATCTGACGATAAACGGAACCGGAACGCTTTCAATCGACGCGAATTTTAAACACGGAATCAACTGCAAGGATACGCTTAAGATTCTTGATGCGACTCTCAATGTCGATGCGGTTTCCGACGGTATCCGCGGCAAAGACAGCATCGCGGTTCAAAATGCGAATCTTACGGTGAATGCAGGAAGCGACGGCATGCAGTCGAGCAACGATACGGACAGTTCACTCGGCTATATCGTGATCGAGTCCGGAACCTTCCGGATTACCTCCGGAAATGACGGTATACAGGCCGAAACGGCCCTGCTTATAAAGGACGGCGATTTCACCGTTACGACCGGCGGCGGAAGCGATACCGAATCCGATAGCATGAAAGGCTTAAAAGCCGGCACGGATATCACAATACAGGGCGGCAGCATCACAGCAGACACCGCGGACGACTCGATTCATTCCGGCGGCAGCCTTGAACTTACCGGCGGAACGCTCACGCTCAGCTCAGGCGACGACGGTCTGCATTCGGATTTGACCATGCAGCTGGACGACGGAACGGTTACTGTTACCAAATCCTACGAGGGAATCGAGAGCGCACTTTTGACAATAAACGGCGGTACCTACTACATAACCTCAAGTGACGACGCCCTCAACGTGGCGGGAGGAACCGACAGCTCCTCCGACACGGCCGGCGGCATGAACGCCATGGCAACCACGGGAGTCAACAATCTCTTCATCAACGGCGGCTATATTTATGCAGATGCCGGCGGAGACGGACTTGATGCGAATGCCTCCATAACCATGACCGGCGGGACGGCGATTGTTAACGGCCCGACCAACGACGGCAACGGCGCGGTGGATTATGCAGGGACCTTTCACATGACCGGCGGTCTTTTGATTACAGCGGGAAGCTCCGGTATGGCCCAGGCTCCCGACTCGGAGTCCACTCAGAATGTCGTCACGATTTTCTCCGATACGGAGCAGACCGCGGGCACGATCATCCGCATTGAAGACGAGGAAGGCAACGATATTCTGACCTTTGCTCCCTCCAAAAATTACAGTTCCGTCGTGCTCTCTTCTTCCGCACTTACGACGGTAAGTACGTATAAGGTATTCTTCGGCGGATCCTCGACGGGAACGGTAGAGGATGGGCTCTATACGGGAGGCAGCTATAGCGGCGGAACCGAATCTACGGGCTTCACGGTTTCGACAGTCGTAACGACCGTTGGTTCCGGCGGAGGCATGACCGGCGGTATGGGCGGCGATATGGGCGGCGCGGCCGGCCAGGGTGGCCCGGGAGGCAATATGGGCGGAAAAGGTCAGAACGGCACGCCGCCCGATATGGCGGACGGATCTGCGCCTTCGATGCCGTAACCAGTGAAAGGAGAGAAGATGTATGGCGATAGCAACTTTCAAGAGATATGAGCTCAAATTCCTGATTGACGGGCGCCAGTACCGGGCGATTCTTCCGGCGTTACTCGAGCATATGAAGCCCGACGCATATTGTACCGGCGGCCGCGATTACCGGATTTATAACATTTATTACGATACCGACGACAACCGTATTATCCGCTCCTCTCTGGACAAACCGTATCATAAGGAGAAGCTGCGCCTGAGAAGCTACTCCTCCCCGACACCTCCCGAAGGCGAGGTCTTCCTCGAAATCAAAAAGAAGACCGGGGGAATCGTACACAAAAGGCGGGCGTCCATGACCTTGAGCGAAGCATACCGCTTTGTCGGGAACGGTGAACCGCCTGAGACTTCCGACTATATAAATGCTCAGGTCATCCGCGAGATCGATTTTTTTATGAAGCAGAACCCCGTACATCCTGCCGCGTATATTGCCTACCGGCGCAAGGCTTTTTTCGGGAAAACGGACAGGAATTTCCGCATTACGCTGGATTATGACGTCAGGACGAGACGCGACAATATCGGTCTCGAAAAGGAATGTTCGGGCGAAGAGCTCTTAGACGATGACCGCTATCTGATGGAGGTCAAGATATCCGACTCGGTTCCTCTCTGGCTTGCCGATCTGCTGGCACAGGAAGGGATCTACCGAACAAGTTTCTCAAAATACGGAACCGAATATGTAAGGAGTAAAAGTATATGTTAGATTCACTTTTTTACACGACGGCGGAAGATTCCGTCACATTAACCGCTCTTCTGGCCGCGATCGGCGCATCTCTTGTACTCGGACTCGTCATTAGCCTGGTTTATTTATTGACACATAAACGAGAGGGATATTCCGGCAGCTTCATCGTCACTCTGGTTATGCTGCCCGCCATCATCTCGGTTCTCATTCTCCTGATCGGAAGCAATGTGGCGCGTGCTTTCAGTCTCGCGGGTGCCTTCAGTCTGATCCGGTACAGAAGCGCTCCCGGCGACCCGAAGGATATCGCTTATGTTTTCTTCACCATGGCCGTCGGACTTGCCTGCGGAATGGGCTTTATCCCGTATGCAGCCGTTTTTGCCGTCATTCTGTGCCTTGTCATGGTTCTTATGCACTTCCTTAAATTCGGCACCTCCAAAAGCAGCCACATGCAACTTACGATAACCGTTCCCGAAAACCAGAACTATCAGGGGCTTTTCGACGATATTCTCAACCGGTATACGAATTCCTGGAAACTTAAGAAAGTGAAAACCAGCGATTTCGGAACGCTCTTTGATCTCTCGTACCATGTAGAGATGAAGTCGGATGCGGATCAGAAGCAATTTATCGACGACCTTCGCTGCCGAAACGGCAACATGACCGTCTCTCTGGTATTGAAGGAATATGAGGAGCGCCTGACTCTCGCCTAATCCGTTCTCTCTTCGCGCAGATTCATATCAATCGCTCCGGGATATGTCATAAAATCTTGACCGTGGTATAATGGAAGCAATCAAACCGTCCATATATACGCGTCTCAATGATAGAATAATCGGGAGAATGATGATATGAAGAAAATACTAGTCTTATGTCTTGCTTCGGTAATGGCCTTTTCCGTAGCGGCATGTCAGCCGAAAGATTCAAATGTCTCCGAATCCACCTCTACCGCAGCGACGACCAAAGAAACAACGGAAGAAACAACAGAAGAGGAAACAACGGCGGCGACCACCGAAGCGACCGAGGCCGAAACGACGGCAGCTTCGTCCGCACCTGCCGAAGTAACCATCACAGCCGAAGTGCCGGACGGATGGGCGCCGGTTGATGGTTCGGTTGCTATCCTCCAGTATCTGAAAGTCACTTCCAGTTTTATCGTGACGGAAGAGAAATATTTCAAGAGCGACAAACTCGATGAGATCGTCATCGAAGCAAAGGATGTCTTTTCGAAAACGTTTGACAATGTCGTATACGAAGGCGATCCCGAAACGATCACCGTCGCCGGGCAGGATGCCAGACAATTTGTATTGACGTGCGACATCAGTGATATGTCCTTCAAGTACCGGATTATCTACGTAAGTGCCGGAGGCAGAATCTTCTCGTTCCTTTTCGCCGATTTAGCCGAGACCTTTGATGGCATGACGGGCGAATACGATGAAATTCTGGCCGGAATTCAGATTACTTATTAACCCCAAACAGCTTAAAAGGAAGGATGGCGTCTCACGGATACGAAGTGGGACGCCTTCTTTTGCTGTATAATGAAATTGAAATCAATATCACATTTCTTACCGAATCCATTTACTCGAATCAAAGGAGTATCGTATGGATAACAGGAAATTCGGCGCGATGATCGCGGCTATGAGAAAAGAAAACGCCATGACACAGAAGGACCTGGCCGAGCGTCTGGGTGTTTCTGCTGTGGCGATTGCAAGATGGGAAAAAGGCAAAGGATATCCGGAGATTTCTCTCCTGCCTCTTATGTCGGAGGTACTGGGCATCTCACCCGGTGAACTCTTGAGCGGCGAAAGAAATCCCGCCGGTTACCAGCCGCCCGAAGAGGAAGATGCCCTTGTGACAGACATGATCGACTATGCCGAGAAAATAACGCGGTACAAGTCGTCGGGGATCGCATTTTCCATGCTGACCATGGTTTTTGTCACGGCTCTGCTGATCTGTCTTCTGGTGAATTTTCTGATCAGCCGGCGTTTCGACTGGTCTCTTTATCCTCTTGGCGCAGTTGTGATGATCTGGCTTACCATGGCGCCCTTTTTCATTATGAAGAAATTCAAAATTCTGACGTCCTGCCTGCTTTTCATCGTCACTTCTATTGGATATCTGTTTCTCATCGAGCTCATCGGCCCTGCAAAAAACTGGGTCCTTCCGCTCGCGATTCCGATCCTTGCGATTTCCGTTCTGCCGCTCTTAGTCATCTATCTTCTCTTCCGGTACACAAAGGTTAACCGCTTCCGGCTTATGTCGTTCTCATTCCTGATCATCGGTGTACTCGTTAATATCGGAATTCATCTGATTGTACGAACGTATGTCGGCAGGAACATTGAAATCGCATCTCTTATCATTACGGCTCTGATCTTCGTCCTGTTGTCTCTCATTCCTGCCGTCGCCGACGAAGTTAATAAGCGAAAAGATCTTCCGGACGAGCCGACGGATGATAAGCCGTCAGGCACACCGGGAAAGACGGACTAATACTTGCCGTTCGGGACAGAAATTCTGTTATGCTCTTCCATCCATCGTACGGTATCCGACAAGGTTTCCCGAAGGCTGCGCGTCCGGTAAAACAATTCGCGGTCCGCTTTTTCGTGGCTGAAATGCGAATTTGAGAACAGGGTATAGATCGAGTAGCTTGTATAGAGCGGAGGCTTTTTTCGGATTTTATAGTAGATTTCCGAGAGCGGTGCGGTTAAGCGTACAAACCAAAGAGGCATAACCGTCCGGATCTTTCTGTGCCCCGTAATCTCGTGAAGCTTATCCATGATTTCGTGAATCTCGTAATAGCGGTTCGAAAGTATGTAGCACTCGCCGCTTTGTCCGTGCTCTGCAGCCGACAGTATTCCGGCCGCGACATCCCGGACGTCGACAAAATCATATCCGCCCCTGACGATGGCGGTCAGCCGGTTGTTCATATAATCGGCAATCATCTGTGTCATATGCGCCGTTTCGATAATCGTCTGCCCGTGCGGGGCTTCCGGAATCGCATGCACCGAGCTGACATAAACAAGACGTCCAATACCGCACGCCACACAGAGATCACAGACATTCTTCGTCCCCGTAACATTGACCCGATACAGAACCGGATTCAAGGCCGAAGTAATCGACACGATACCCGCGCAATGAATGACGACCGTATTGTCGGGATCAGGAACGTCAAAAAAAGAGGCAAGCGTATCGGGAACCGTGACGTCCCCCCGGTAAATTGCAACAGGTAATGATTGCAAGGCGTCGGACTTTTCATTCGGCAGAATCAGTGCGCGTACCGGCGCACCTTTGTCCGCAAGCTCCCGGACGATTGTATTTCCGAGATGACCGGCGGCTCCGGTAACCAGATATAAGGAAGCCATAACCGTCACTTCTTTTCGTGAGATCAGGACCGCGCGGCATGGGCCGATTCTTCCTTTTGCTTCTCCAGCAAGGACAATCGGTTCTTGTCCGCGGCTATTTTCCTGTCAAGGGATTCAATGATCGCATCGATCCGGCCTATTATGACGACAAGCTTGTCCTTATCCGTCTTCAGAAGAAGACTCATATCGCGCCCGCTCATAATCGTCTCAAGCCAGAAATCCACCATATGACTCTCCGATGAAATATCGGAGAGAAGCTCTGTTCCGGAAAGACGTATATCCGAGAGCTCCTTTTCAAGATCCTTGATCTGCATGGCAAACCGGCTGACCGTCGACTGGGCCGTATCCATAAAACTCAACTTTCTGGTACGGCTTACAAGACCGGGGGGGCCCCATGCGTTGTTTGCGGTAAGTTCTTCGGCCTTCAGAAGCAAGTCGAACATGGCTCTTGCCGATCCGCCGACCTTGTTGGCAAGCTTCAGAGAACCTTCTCCGAGTACAATTCTATGAACGGTGGCGGCAATTTCATCTGCCAGCTGCCGCTCGTCGCCGATCTTAGTATCTCCTTCACAATCGGTCCCGGTTATCCCGGACTTCTGACGCGCTTCCTGTTCTGCGGCAATGCTCGTCCTTAGAATCTCTTTGTGGTGGTCGATAATCTTGAGCTCTTCCGATAAATCAGAGAGATGTTCCTTCTCCCTCTCGTAGGCCAGCTTCACCTCGAGCAAATTCAGCATTTCACGGTTGATTTTGCCATCGTAGAAATGAATCAGCCTTTGAAAAGTCGTGGATATGCTCTCCTTCTTCAATACTTCAATATCGCTTACGGACAGCTCATAGCAGGCTCTGAGCTGCCGGATTTTGGCTTTAGACTCGGTGATGCCCGACGAGATTTGTTCCCGTCTTTTTTCGAGCGCCTTGAGTGCGCTTTCTTTTTCTTCCGTATCATAAAGAGAAAACGGCATACATTATCCTTCCTCTTTATCCCCGTTGTCCGTCGCTTTTTTGTCATAGGTCAGAAGCGCGGAAGAAATATGATAAAGATCCGTATTGGATACCCATGTGTAGGCGTCGTCAAATTGAAAGAGCTTCTTGATATAATCGATCAGGTCAGCCGGGCGTACGGTCTGCGCGCGGCGAATCTCCGGATATGCCCTGCTTTGGGTCGAGGTAAACGTCCCTAAGGGCTCGTCAAAGGTCTGATCCGAAGAGGGTTCCGGAAGAACGGTAATCGGCCAGACCATTTTGAGATCCTTCTTGTTCAGAAGCTTCTCATCCCGAAGCATCTCCGTCAGAATGAGCGCGCTGTGCTCGCTCGAGGAAAGATGGTGATGTTCTCCGGGAGCGGCCGAAGCGCGGGATTCATCCGCGGTAAAACCGTCCTCCTGCGAAGGACAGGACAGAGCCAGTACAAAGCGGTTCGACAGTACGACATAGTCAATCGAGGCTGCGCCGGCGGAGCAGAGTATATGCAAATCATAAAGAATGAGGACAGGAAGATCACTCTTTTCAAGCAGATCGTGAATCGTCTGATGAGCCTTGATTCTGGCGGCCATGGTCTCCATTGCTTCGCGAAAAACCGGCTTGGTTTCTTCGGGCGCTTTATCAAGCCGTCTGGCCAGCTCGAGCATGTCATAAGTTTTGTCGACATACGGCTTGGTGAAGATCGGTTTGTCAATCTCGTTATACTTTCCGACCAGGAATTTAAATATATCTTTCATACCCTGTCACCGCCTTTGGAATGATTACGTGGTTTCAGGCGATCGCCGACAGCGGCCTGTTAACGTATATACATATTGTAACGCACCGGGGCACCGGTGGAAAGTGCCGCGTACGGTTATACGGCCTTCCAAGGAAAACCATGTTATAATAAACGGATACTTTTTTCCGGAGGCAGACTGCATGCTCTCGTTTCGTAAAGGTCTTAAAGACGGCGTTCCCATAGCTCTCGGATACATATCGGTGGCATTTGCATTCGGCATGCTCGCCGTCGAAAAGGGACTCCCCCTATGGTCCCCCGTGCTTCTTTCCGTCACCAATTTCACGGGCACCGGACAGTTTGCGGGCATCGACCTGATCCGTTCCGGCGCGGGCCTCTGGGAGGTCTGTTTCACCCTTCTCATCATCAACATACGCTACATTCTGCTGTCGCTTTCCCTGTCGCAGAAACTAAGTCCCGAAATCACTTTCGGGCAGCGCCTGCTCATCGCCTTCGGCAATACCGACGAGGTCTTCGGCATCTCAATCCAGAAGACAGAACCGCTTACCATGCGCTACATGATGGGAATCATCCTTTGCTCCTATACCGGCTGGAATGTCGGCACGGTGCTCGGTGTACTTATGAGCTCCGCCCTTCCCGTGATGGTCCGAACGGCACTCGGGATCGCACTCTATGCGATGTTTATCGCGATCATCGTACCGCCCGCGCGCGATTCGAAGCCGATCACGAAAGTGATCCTTCTCTCGGTCCTCATCAGCTGTCTTCTAACCTTTGTTCCTGTCCTTTCGCAAATAGGCGGCGGATGGCGCATCATTATCTGCGGCGTAATTTCCGCCGCTCTGGCCGCATTCCTGTTTCCGCTCGACATCAAAGACGATGCCGCGGAGAATAAGGAGGCGGCAAAATGAGCACGGCACGGATTCTCATGATCATACTTGTCATGACGCTCTGCACCTATCTTCCACGCGCGCTGCCGCTCGCACTTTTTCGCAAAAAAATAAAGAGCAGGTACATTTCTTCCCTGCTCTGTTATCTTCCTTACGGTATTCTTGCGGCGATGGTCTTCCCCTCAATTTTCAGTTCAACCGCATCCCTGATCTCGTCGATCGCCGGAACGCTGGTTGCTCTTATCCTCGCCTGGCGCAGAAAAGGCCTTCTCGTCGTGTCCGTTTCAGCCTGCGCGGCGGTCTTTGTCGTCGAGCGTCTGCTTGATTTTCTTCACATCTTATAAGCTCTCGAAAATCTTTTTACCTTTGGTGTTGAGGTACAGATAAGCTACTCCGGTCAGCAGCCCATAAACACCAATGCTGATTATAACGAATCCGTAAAACCCGTATTTCGACAGCAGTGTAAAATACAGAACGATCGGCAGCGCCACGGACGCGAACCCGACAAGCATGGTCATCATGACACTCATGCTTTGTTTGACTACGGAAGTCTCGTTCGTCCAGTCAAAACGGGGAAACCAGAGATTGACGATCAAGCCCACAAAAGAAATCAATATGCCGAGAAGCGATGCGGCAACGGCAAGACCCAATATTCCGGGAAGAGGCATACCCGCCCTGATGCCGACGGCAAAAACAGCCAGGATACTGACCGGCACCATGAGAAGAATATTCAACATATACTTTGACCAGAAGATATCCGATGTACGGGCGGGGTGTACCTTAAGAATCCAGAGCTGCTTGCCCTCGAGAGAAATCGAGGACGCCGACGTAGAGGTGACTGCCGGGAAAAAGAAGAAGATACAGCCAAGAAGAACATAAATCAGATCCTTGGGTAACGTATCCTGAGCGGTCACCGGTATATTCATCGAAGAGACAATCTTCTCCGGCCCCATAATTGCGACGGCAGCCGCAAAGATGATCAGAAGAAGCGGGCCGAACGCCGTGTTGAACAGATAGATCGTGCAGCTCAAGTAACGTCTTACTTCCTTTTGGAGAAGCGACATTCTGGGCGATTTCACCTCGAAACCGAGTACGCGGCTTGTTGAATGATATCCGTTCTCAGGTCTTCCGAACCGCGATGCGAACAGCAACATGCTGATCCAGAACGGAACCAGAATCATGAGAAGCGAGAAAAGGATCGGCAGAAGCCCGCCGTCGAGCACAGAATGCGTCAGCCACGAAAGCGGCGCAAACTTCCCGATGATCGCGGCAGAATTCACCTTGCCGCCGTCCGAAACCTGCGACAGCAGCCCGGACGACTGAAAGTTGATGAACATGTAGCCAACCACAACCAGCATAAGAACAATCGTCGTTAGAATTCCGGTCATACGGAACTTTTCGCGAAGAATCGAAATCAGAGCACCGAGCAGATAGGAAACGGCGATCGGCAGGAGCGGCAGCAGAAATGCGAGTACGAGACCCCGTACAAGCATCGCCGGATCCCTTACGGCCATCGCATAATACGAAACCACGGACGGAATAAAAATCAGCAGAATCAGCGGCCCGTCGAAAATATACTGCGTCACGACCTTGCTTAGGATGACGACAGTTCTCCGGATCGGCAGCGAAAGCAGCATGTCCGCATCCTTTGCGGCCGGTGCGTTCGCAGATCGCATAAGTCCGAAGAGAAAACCGATGGTCAGGGACGACATAAGGCTCTGAAAAACGGACAGCTCCGGGTAACCTTCCTGAATGAAAGCGGTCGTCTGCATGACGGACTGAAAGGCCATCATCAGTCCGAAGAAAGCGATCAGAAGAAACATCATCGTACCCGAAGCCGCGTAGCGTCCGGTTTTTTTGCGATTCTTTAAAGTCCCCCAGAAAACAAGAAAATTGACTTTAATCAGTTTACCGAAATTACTCATGATCCGTCAGCTCCATAAACACTTCTTCAAGAGACTGCTTGCCCTTCACCTCATCAATCGGACCGCAGGCAATCATCTCGCCGTCCTTAATAATCGCGATCTTGTTGCAGAGCTTCTCCGCAACCTCCAGGACATGCGTCGAGAAGAAAATCGAATTGCCCTCTTCACAGAACTCCTTCATCACGCTCTTCAGCGTAAAGGCGGCTCTGGGATCAAGACCGACAAACGGCTCGTCAAGGATCAGGAGCTTCGGCGTATGGACAAAAGCCGAAATCAGCGCCAGCTTCTGCTTCATTCCGTGCGAGTAAGAGGAAATCGGAGTGTTGAGACTCGTTTCCATTTCCAGCAGCTGCGCGTACTTGCCGATTCTCTGCTTCCTGTCCTCGCCCGATACGCGAAAAATATCCGCAATGAAATTCAAATACTGAATTCCGGTCAACGCATCATAAAGATCCGGATTGTCCGGCAGATATGCGAGCAATTTTTTGCAGGTCACAGCCTCCTTCTTAACCGAATGTCCGTCAATAAAAATCTCGCCGGATTCAAAAGGAAGAATTCCGACGGCAGACTTGATGGTCGTCGTTTTGCCGGCGCCGTTCTGCCCTATAAAACCGAAAAGATCCCCTGCCTCCACGTGCAAAGACAGGCCGCGTACGGCGACCTTGCCGCCGGGATAAGTCTTGGTCAAATTCTCAATTCGCAGCATACATTTCTCCTAAAGCAATACTTTAATTGATTATAGCACCCAAAAGAGCAAATGTTCTCATTTCCTCCGCAGGTCCTCGGCGTCGCAAAAGTTCTCGCTCTCGAAACAGGTCCTCGGCTAAAGCCTGCGGAAGTTTCGAACCGCGAGACTTTTGCTCTGAACGAGTCCGCGATCAGGTAGAGAATGTCTATTGTATAGTTCACGCGCCGACTTCGATCGCCGCCGATGAAGGAAAAAACCCTTCTCCCGATGCAAACAAAGGGAGATCATGCGGCAGATCAATTTCGGTAATACCTTATCTTTCCATTTCTTCTTTGTCGAGCTTGGGGTTCACACGCTCTCCGTTCTGATTGCGCTCCATACTCTTAATGCACTTTGTGAGACAAGCGAGCAGAGGACCTTTATCGGCTGTATCGTAATAATGCAAAAGTGACTGATTGAATTCTCCGGCATTTTTCGAGTCGATCGTCAGCAATCCTTGAGCGTTTTGAATAAGGACTTTATTGGCAACCATCGTTGCCGTTCTCTTGTTCCCATCCCAAAACAGTTGACTTTGTACTGCATAACAAAACAGGTTTAGTGCCTGATCGATAGGATCTTCGCTTTGCATGATCTCGTCGAGATCTCTTGTAACTGTTTCTCTATTCGGAACAGCGGGCTTATAATCTGTTCCACTTATTCCGACGGATCCCGTTCGTAGCGCACCCCAATCAAGGCTCTCGTTTCTGGAAACATATTCGTTCACTTTGCAAATATAATCCAGATCCAACGTATCATCTATATGAGTCAAAACGAACTTCCATCCGTCACGAAGATTCAGAACGGTCTGAATGTCACTAACCGCAACATTGTTCACAACAGCTCCGTCGAGAATCGTTTGTGTCTGCGGGAAAGTAACATTACAGCCCTCAACGTAAGCAGCATTATAAACAAGTTCTACGAATAACTTCTTAGCTAAAAATAGATTCTCATTACGATTCATGCCGACTCCTCCTGTTTGTTTCTCCTATTGTATCACGTGTAAAAGGGTATCGTATCTTAGCAGCTGATTACACAGACCAAAGCCAAAGGCCAAGCGCAAGCGTTCCGACGTGTCCGTTTGCACTGGTCGAGTCTACGATTGAAGCATCCCAGCCCTATTCGACACGCAAGTAGTAATTTTCGAGTCAGTGAATCGCGGCCTGCGTTGCATAACGCGCATCATCCGCCGAGAGCCCTCCCGTCTGGTACGGGTATCCGTGCTGAAGCACAGCCTGAATTCCATAAAGATATCCGGAGTTGGTTATCGCGGAGTCATTTAAGGAATACGTATTTCCGCCGGGTCCGGTTGCATCCGCATCGACGCAGTACGCGATCTCGTTCGTGCCGGCGATATAGTAGAAGCCGGCTTGAAGATCCGATCCATCCGCACGTTTGAAATAAGCAGCGTCGGCCGCTTTATTGATTGTTACATTAGCAGGTGGTGTCCATGCCACCAGGCAGGTAAAGGGCAGGAAACAGAGAGTCAGGATTAAGGATATGACAATTAGAAAATGTCGAGTTCTGGTACGGTTCATGGGTAAGCCCTCCTTATGTATTCACTTTTTTGACATCTGAATTTTGGCAACAAAAAAGCGGCCCCGGCATCGGAATCCGCTTTCGGATTATTATCTGATTTTATCCATCAGGATGTTGGCATCGCACATTTAGTGCTGTATATCACAACATAATCACAGTCGGAACCTTTCTCAATTGTGACACTCACAGATATTCCACCAATATTATGCCCAGCAGGGAACTTTGCTTCAAGGTAATCATCTGCATATTTTTGATCGCTGTTAAAGTAATCAATCGGCGTGCTAATTGAATCATCACCATAAGACGTCGCATCCGGGAACCATCTTCCCTGCGTCTGAAGTGAACCGACAATCAGGTTCCGGATATTCTCCGCGTTCGGGTAGTACGCGGGCGTGGCCGTTGTCGCTGCCGGGGGAGCCGCTGTGGTTGCCGCCGGAGCGGCGGTCGTGGCAGTCGGGTTTTTTGTCGGAGCCTTGGTCGGCTTCGGCGTGGCAGTTGGAGTTGCCGTCGCAACCGGTACCGCTTCGAGGCTCGCAAGCAAGATGTACTCGCCGGTGTCCAATAGCGCATACGGCCGGGACTCGCTACCAACGATCGCAACAACCGTTACGATATCGCCAGCGATCAGGTACCGGGAAGCGGTCTCGCGGGTATCATCCTTCCACACAGCCGTCTTTCCCGTCGCCGTCAGCGCGGTCACGGTGTAGAGTGCCGGAGCAGGAAGATCCGTCCGGATCGACGCGTCAATCGGTTCGACCGGGATCTTCTTAGCTGGTGTCTCGGCAGGCGTCGGACTTGCTGTCATTGTTGATACCGCCGCAGGTTCCGTTACTGCTGTCGTCTCCACAATTTCCGTTGCCGCTGTAACTACCGTATCCGAACTGCCGTAGTTCTTACATGAAAGAAAGAAAGAGCAGCCCACTATAAGTCCAAATAAAACGAGAAACCTACTAGAATCCTTCTTCATCGCGCTAAATTATCCTTATCACCAAGCGTGTTTTTTGCTTTATATTATACAATACAGAATCAAACAACACTATTGATTCAGAAAAATTTTAGATCCATTCTTCTTTGTATCCTTGCATTTAATAATCTCGTGCTAAAATAGAAAAGCGATTTTATTCTTTACAGGAAGTTAAAGGGGACAGTCTTGCCCTATTGCTGTTGTAACCTCTGTTGAAGGGATATTGCGGCGACAAGATGCCACGAAACCTGATAAGAGTTAAGGTATAACCTTAACCATGAGCAGAGCTACTGGTGTCATTATTTTGAGTACTTAACAAGTGTTCAAGTAAAAAGACAGATGTGAGAACTACTGCATCCTGCGGAAGTTTCGAACCGCGAGCCTTTCGCTCATAAAACGAACGCTCAATGAGAGATCTCAATTAAAGTATTGGTTCACGCTCCAACTTCCGGTGCCACCTATGAAACGGAAAAACTCTTTTCTCCGCCGAAGTTCCGCAGGAGCCCTTTGGGCTCCGAGGACTTGTTCGCACGCCGGAGAAAAGAGTTTTGAAGTTCACTTGTTCGCACGCCGGAGAAAAGAGTTTTGACATTCACGCCGGAGGAAGGGGTTTTTATTATTCAAAACAAAGCTTCCCAATTTCACTACTCTACATTTCCATAGCGGAGCTTCAGCTCCGCAAATAAATGAGAAAACCCCTTCCCCCGCCGGAGTTCCGCAGGATCGCTTGCGATCCGAGGACCTGTCTGAACGCCGGAGGAAGGGGTTTTCGAATTCTTCAGCAAATTCTCGGCAGCCCTTCCCCGTATAGCTCGGTCAGAAGTCTCGTGCCGCCGGTCTTTGTCTCAAGGAGCAGTGTTCCCTTCTCGCCCGGAATGACCTTTCCGATAACGGCTGCGTTTTCGCCGTACGGGCTTTCGCGCATGGCCGCAAGTGCCTTGTCCGCATCTTCCCCGGCGACAACCGCAATCATTTTTCCTTCGTTTCCCATATAAAGCGGATCGAGTCCCAGGATCCCGCAGAGACCCAGGACCTCCGGGCTTACGGGAATCTTCTCTTCTTCGATATCAAGACACTTTCCCGAAGCCGCGGCAAGCTCGTGAAGGACGGTCGCAAGACCGCCGCGCGTAACGTCGCGCATGGATTTAATCCGCGCCCCGCTCTTCATAAGAGCCGCGGTCATGGCGTTAAGGGGCGCCGCGTCGCTTCGGATCGTGTTGACGATGCCCATCCGCGCCGAAAGGATCGCCGCGTGGTGGTCGCCTAAGTTGCCCGAGAGAAGTATTGCCTCCCCTTCCTCGCAGAAAGAGGAGCTGACGGTGAAGTCGCTATCCGGCAGGAATCCGACGCCTGAGGTATTGATGTAGATGCCGCCCTTGCCTTCGACGACCTTGGTGTCGCCGCCGACGATGGTAACTCCGGCCTCTGCGGCTGTTCTCGCCATAGATGCGGCGATTCTGTCGAGGTCGTCTGTATCCGCACCTTCTTCAATGATGAATCCGCAGGTGATGTATTTGGGCACGGCCCCGCTCATCGACAGGTCGTTGACGGTGCCGCAGATCGAGAGGCTTCCGATGTCCCCGCCCGCGAAAAAGAGTGGTGTCACAACGAAGCTGTCCGTCGTCATCGCAAGCCGCTTGGCTCCGGGAACAACAGCGGAATCTTCCATTTTCATGAGGACCGGATTTTTGAAATGCCGCGCGAAAACGGACGTTATCAGTTCGGAGGTCGCGTGTCCGCCGGCGCCGTGCTCGGTCGTAATTCTCATAGATCGTTTCTCCTGTTCACGTAATAGCTGTGGCAGCTGCCCTCGGAAGATACCATGCAGGCACCCATCGGATTCTCCGGCGTACACTTTTTCCCGAAAAGGGGGCATCCGACGGGCTTCATCGCACCGGTAATGACCCGGCCGCACCGGCATTCCGGATGAAGACTGACGTCGGAACAAAGATTACGGCTCCCCGCATCGAAGTTTCTGTATTCGTCCTTCAGCTGCATGCCGGAATCTTTGACGATGCCGATCCCGCGCCACGCGGCGTCGCAGGGCTCGAAGTATTTCGCGATCATTTCCTGGGCGGTTCGGTTTCCTTCGGCCGTAACGGCGCTCGGGTAGAGGTTGACCACACGGGAATCGCCGGCACGAATCATTTTCACGAGGGCATAAAGTGCCATCAATATCTGCTCGCCTTCAAAGCCGGCTACCGCGAAGGGGATCTTGTATTTTTCGGCAATCGGAACAAAGAGATTGCTTCCCGTAATCACGCTGACGTGCCCGGGCGCAAGGAATCCGTCGATTCCTCCTTCTTCGCGGCAGACCCAGTCAATGACCGGCGGCATCACCTTCAGGGAGGTCAGAAGCTTCACATTCGTGACGCCGGATGTGACCAGATCGTCGATCAGAGCGGCATAAACGGCGGTTGTCGTCTCGAATCCGACCGCCGCAAACACAAATGTCTTCTCCGGTTCGGCGGCTGCCAGCGGGATAATGTCCGACGGTGCGTACAGCATTTTGACCATCGCCCCGTCCGAACGGGCATCTTTAAGACTCTGTTTGCTCCCCGTGACACGCAGCATATCGCCGAACGTCGCGACGACGGTTCCCGGTGTGAGTGAGAGCTCAATCAGGCGGTCGATATAGTCCGTGACGGTCACGCACACGGGACATCCCGGTCCGGAAATCAGCCTTATTTTCGGAGAAAGAAGGCTCGGTATCCCGTTGTGGGCGACGGATGCGGTATGCGTACCGCAAACCTCCATAATATTGACGGGCGGTCCGTCGTATTCCAGAAGGAATTTACGTATGTCTCTCATAAGTTTTCCAGCTCTTTGAAAAGATCGGCTAAGGAATCCGCCTCTTCGTCCGACATCACCTGCAGGATACAACCCGCATGTACCAGGACCGAATCGCCCGGCTTGATTCTGACAAGTCCGGCTTCCGCATGGATCTGATTGCCGCTGAAATCAACGACAGCCTTGCTTCCGTTTACTGATAGTACTTTTCCGGGCATTGCTACACACATATTTTCTTACCTCAAATCAATGTTCTGCCGGCTATGAAGGTCTGTCCGAGAGCGATACCTCCGTCATTTGCCGGAACCTGTTCGTTCATATATACGTGAAAGCCGTTCTTTTCCAGAAGGGCGATACAGTTCGTCGTCAATATTTCATTCGCGAAAACGCCTCCGGACAGCGCTATCTTGTTCTCGCCGCTCTTCTCCCGGATTCGAAGACAGATGCCCGCGGTCATTTCGGCAACGGCATAGTGGAATCCGAGGGCAAGGGCTCTCTTGTTCGAGCCTTCCGCGTATGCGCGGCTGATCTCCATTATAACAGCGACCGGATCCGCCGTGATCTGCCCCTCCTCGAAAGATAGCGGGAAGTTAAGCGGATACGGCGCGATTTTGCCGGCAATCGCCCGGTACGCAGCATTTTCGAGAAGGATGGCTGATTCGCCCTCGTACGTGTTTTCGCGCGAGATATGAAGAATCGCGCTGACGGCGTCAAAAAGCCGGCCCATGCTGCTTGTTTTCTGTGTAAAGAGGCCGCTCTTTAAAGCCGCCCGGATCACGCCGGAATCCGTATGCCCGGGTTCGAAACCGCTGTCCGGGAGATAGCAGAATGCCGTCATCTCGGCGTTTCTGGCAGCTTCGTCGCCTCCGCAGAGCGTCACATACTTTAGGTGCCCCATCCGCTCATATCCGGCTCCGCGGCAGAGAAGAAACTCGCTTCCCCAGATCGCCCCGTCCGTTCCGTAACCGGTGCCGTCGAAGGCTACGCCGATCACGTTCTCCAGTCCGTGTTCGGCCATTACGGAGGCAATGTGCGCGTGGTGATGCTGAACGCGGACAACCGGCAGGTTCGGCCGGTCCCACGGCAATACGTCATCCTCGGAAGGCGCCGACCACTTGGCGGCGAGGTCGGAAGTCTGGTACAGAGGGTGCAGGTCGCAGGCCAGAATCTGCGGCTCAATGCGGAAAAGCTTCTTCATATGCGAAACGCCCGCGATATAGTTCCTGCGCACCGTGTAATTATCAATGTCGCCGAAGTACTGGCTCATGTAGGCGCGCCCGTCCTTATAGAGGCAGAAGGCGCTCTTCAGATCGCCGCCGAACGCCAGAATCGATGCGTTGCCGGCCTTTTCGAGAGATATGGGGAGCGGCACATATCCGCGGCTTCTGCGGATGAACTGGGTGCGGCCTAAAGTCACCTTGACGACCGAGTCGTCGAGCGGTGTCAGGATCTCCCGCGTGTGATACAGTATGCCGTCTACCGCGAGGTTTTTCGCGCGAAAAATCTCCTCGTCACGAAATAGAATCGCATCTCCGGACAGATTGGCACTTGTCATGATAAGCGGGCCAAGATCGTCGGTAAGAAGCTGGTGCAGTCCCGTATTCGGCAGGAAGGCGCCGAGGAATCGGCTTCCGGCGCTGGTCTCCGGCCAGATCGAATCGTCAATCGGCATTAAGAGTACGATGGGTCTCGCGGCAGAGGTAAGAAGCGTTTCTTCTTCGGCGGACACAAGGCACAGTGACCGGACGGAATCGAGGTCCGGGAACATGACGGCAAAGGGCTTCTTTAAGCGGTTCTTGATATCGCGGATTCTATGAACGGCCGCCGCGGCGTCCGGTCGGCAGGCGAGCTGGTACCCGCCGATCCCTTTTATAGCGAGAACGCCTCCGGAACGGAGTGTCTCGATGGCAAGGCGCATGGCCTCATTCTTCTCATACTCGCGGTCGTTCTGCCGGAGAAGAAGCTGCGGACCGCAGGACAGGCAGGAGATCGTCTGTGCATGGCGCCGGCGGTCGTCTCCGTGATATTCAGACGCACAATCCCCGCACATGGGAAAGGCATCCATCGTAACCGTCTCGCGGTCATAAGGGATGCTTCTCATAATGCTGAAGCGCGGACCGCAGTCCGTACAGCTGATAAACGGATAGGAATAGCGGCGGTTCTCCGGATCGTAAAGCTCGGCCCTGCAGACATCGCACATGGGAAGATCAGCCGGAAGTACCGGCGTATGCTCTTCGTTTTCGCGACTCCTGATGATCGTAAATCCGTCCGGCAGATCGCCGTCCGATTCCTTGACTACGGTTACCGAGGTAACCCGGGCTCCCCGTGGGCATTCCTCCGAGAGCGCCAGTATAAATCGATCGAGTGTCTCCCGGTCACCGGCCGCGCGGATTTCGACGACTCCTCCCGTATTCCGGACGGAACCCCGTATACCGAGGCGTTCCGCAAGTCGTGCCGTAAAAGGGCGGTAACCCACACCCTGCACAATGCCGAGAACCGTGATGAGAAGGGTCATTCGGCTTCTACGCCCTCGATTTCGATCTCTGTTCCGATTTTGCCGGGAAGACCTTCGATACCGCAATCGGGACAATTGTATTCCATCAGCTTGCGCGGGAAGTTCTTGCCGCAGGTGGGGCATTCGAGCATAGCCTTAACCGGTGTCACGACCACTTCCGCATTCTCGCATACGGTGCCGGCGGACAATTCCTTAAAGTACATGACGACGCTGTCCGCCGAATAGCCGGAGCTGTCTCCGATCTTCATGAAAATCTTGGTTATATGGGTCTTGCCGAGTTCTTTGGCTTTGGCTTCGGCGTACTCGACCATGTCTTTTGCTTTGTGATAATCGTGCATATTATTGTTCCTTCTTCTCCGCAGGAGATACCTCGACCGGTTTTTCCGGCTCGGCGGGAGTCTTCGTATAAAGATCAACCGACTTTTTCGGCTGGGGATCGGTGTAGTTCGTCAGCATGGATAGGCACTTCTTGGGGCAAACCTCCGTGCAGGCACCGCACTGTATGCATCCGAAACGCTCAATCGACCACGACGTCGCCGCTTTGTCGACGGTAATCGCGCCGGTCGGGCACTTTTTCGAGCAGATGCCGCAGAAAATGCACGAATCGATGTCAATGCCGATCTGGCCTCTGGTGCGCGCCGGATATTCTCTCGGCACGGCCGGGTAAAGGCGTGTCACAGGCTTGGAAAAAAGATTCTTCAGGATGGTTCTCGAAAAACTGATAACGCTCATAGTGCTTCTCTTACCTCTCAGTGCAGCTGATGCACGGGTCGATCGTCAGGATGAGAATCGGGACGTCGGCCAATTGACAGCCCTTCAGAACTTCGATCAGTCCGGGCAGGTTGGCGAAGGTAGGGGTACGGACGCGCATGCGCTCGAGGAACTTCGTGCCGTTGGAACGCACATAGTAAAGGGCCTCGCCGCGCGGCTGTTCGACGCGCATAAAGTACTCGCCCTTCGGGAAACCCTTGACCGGCACCGCGAAATCGCCGGCCGGGATCTTGGCGGCAGCCTGACGGATCAGGTCGATGGACTGGAAAATCTCGTTGATGCGGACATCGGTTCTCGCATACGAGTCGCCGATATTGCTGATGATCGGTTCGAAGTCAAGATCGCCGTAGGCCGCATAGCCTCTCTTACGGGTATCAAGCGCGATACCGCTGGCGCGCATAAACGGACCGACTGCGCCGAGATCGTGTGCCTGCTGGGCCGTCAGGATGCCGACGCCCTGAAGACGTGATTTGACGGCGTAATCGTCGAGGAAAGTCCGCGCGAGCAGGCGGAGATCCTTCTCCATGCCGCTCAGAATCGTTACGAAATTCCGGATCATCTCGTCGTCCATGTCTTTTCTCTGGCCGCCGATCTTGTTGACCGAGAAAATGACGCGGCCGCCGGTCGAATACTCGAACATGTCGAGAATCTTTTCGCGCATACGCCACGATTCCATGAAGAGGCTCTCAAAGCCGAATCCGTCGGCCAGAAGCCCGAGCCACATCAGGTGGCTGTGGATACGCGACATCTCGCACCAGATCGTGCGAAGGTACTTTGCGCGGTCGGGAATCTCGATGCCCATGACGTGCTCGACGGCTTCGCAGTAGCCCATGCCGTGCATGAAGCTGCAGATGCCGCAGATGCGCTCCGCCACATAGACATATTCGTTGAAATCTTTCTTTTCCACGAGCTTCTCGAGTCCGCGGTGAATAAACCCGATCGACGGAATCGCCTCTACGACGGTCTCGTCTTCGAGAACAAGGTCAAGATGAATAGGTTCCGGAAGCACCGGATGCTGCGGTCCAAAAGGGACAATACTTCTTGTAGCCATATCGGTCCTCCCTGATCAGATATTTTTATAGGGTGTCTTTTGCGAAAGCCGGTAAAGATTCCCTTTGTAATCCACGTTCATCATCTTGATATTGATTCCGAACAGATCGTGGATCTCATTCTCGTAAAGAAACGCCGGCGGGAAAATATCGCTGATGCTGATGACTTCATCGTCCTCGCCGACGGAGAAGATTAAATTCGTCATATCGTATTCCTTGCCGAAAGAGTAAACGAGGTCAAAACCCTCTTTGGTTCGTGTCGAACAAATCTGAATGAGGCGATACTCCTCCGCTCTCATCTTCAGCACATTCGGCAGAAGCTCGCCGGGAAGAATGGCGATCTTACTCGCGTCTGTCATTTTTTTGCCTCCTTCTTCTTCGCGTTTCTCTTTTCCTGAAGAAGCGCTACGGCTTTAACAACGCCGTCGATAATCGCTTCGGGACGAGCCGCGCAGCCGGGCACATAGATGTCAACGGGAAGAACCTTGTCGACACCGCCCAGAATGTTGTAACACTCCTTGAATATAC
Source organism: uncultured Mageeibacillus sp. (assembly GCA_964617375.1). Lineage (GTDB taxonomy): Bacteria > Bacillota > Clostridia > Saccharofermentanales > Saccharofermentanaceae > Firm-13. The sequence goes on from CAZTXQ010000015.1 coordinate 42,802, forward strand.
CGCCGTTGCAGGCGCAGATTCCTACGGCGACAACGACTTTCGGGTGGGGCATCTGGCTGTAAATCTGCTTTACGACCGGTTCATTCTGTGAATTGATGCCGCCTGTAATCAGAAAGATATCGGCATGCTTCGGGTTGCCGGTATTGATGATGCCGAAACGCTCGACGTCGTACACAGGCGTCAGGCAGGCCAGAACTTCTATATCGCAGCCGTTGCAGCTGGAACCGTCATAATGCAGGAGCCATGGGGATTTGGAGATACTTGTCATATATAGTCCACGCCTTTCGTTATAGCTTTACTTGACCGCGATGAGGAAGATCAGGTTGGTCACGCCGGCGACCACCGTCACAAGCCATGTGATTTTGAGCAGCAGCTGCCATTTGACTCTCGGAAACAGCATATCGATGAAGACCTCTACGGCATACGAGAGAATGCACATCACGGCAGCAAGAATACCGCTCCACCATGTTCCGTAAACAAAGAACAGACCGACGACGCCGAGAAGGAAAACATTCTCATACCAGTGCGACAGTTCGACAAAGGCCAGAATGTTGCCGGAGATCTCCGTCGTAAGGCCCTTTACCATTTCCTGATGAGCGTGATGGGACGTGCTTAAGTCAAACGGCGATTTGCGCAGCTTGATGACCAGAATGAAAAGGAAGCCGAGATAGATGCCGGGCAGCTGCAGAATCGCGGGGGTGCCGGCCTTGATGATCTCGGATACCGAGAAGCTTCCGGTCGCAAGGTAGAATCCGATTGCGACGATCAGCACCATCGGCTCATACGCCATCATCTGAAGAAGTTCTCTCTGCGCGCCCATGCTGCTGTACGGCGAATTGGCCGAACAGGCGGACATCATGAAGAAGATTCCGGCCAGAGTCAGGGCGAAGAATACCAGAAGAAGATCTCCGCCAAAGAAGAACAGTCCGCCGGTAAAGATGATAAAGATAAAGAATCCGGCGACCAGGAAGTCCTGAACATGATTGACGACAACGACCTGCTTCGCGAAAAGCTTCATGACGTCATAGAAGGGCTGCAGAAGGGGCGGTCCTTTTCTGCCCTGAAAACGGGCGGAAAGCTTACGGTCGAATCCGGCAAGAAGCCCTCCGATCAGGGGCGCAAGCACAAGATAAAGAGCTACAGATATCCATCTCCACATATTACAGAGCACCTCCGACCGCGAATCCCATAAAGACAAGTATGGCGAGAGCCGAGAGCAAAATCGAAGGCTTCAGGATTTTTTTCTCGCCGAACCAGTCTTCCATGTACCAGTTGGCGAGGTACATCGACGTATCTTCACCGAACGAATTCGTGAAGTTTCTGTCATCGCCGGTATTCGCACCGCCCATATAGGACATGACCACTTTCTGATTTTTACCGAAGGTCAGGAAGCGTACGGCGATCGGCAGAATCACGATCGCGAAAAGCATCATAACCATAATCTTCATATTGCCGTCACTGATGATCGCCGGAATCTGATCGTGGAACATAGAAGCCAGAAAAGGCTCAACCATAAGCGAGGAAATCAGCGGGAACAAGAGGCAGAGGATGATCATGATCACCGCCTGAGCAAACATGGAGATCCACTGGCTTCTTCCGACCAGACTTTTCCGGTGCGAGGAGTTGTGCACCACGGCCACCAGCTTGCCAAGCCACTTTGTCCAGTAGAAGAGCGTCGTCGCGCTTCCGAAGACAAGGAAAACCACCATCAGGATGCTGTCCGCATCGACAAATGCCTTAAGGGCCGCCCATTTGGAAATAAGCATTCCGAACGGGGCGAGAAACATACCGGCAATACCGGTAATCATAATGAACGCCAGTCCCGGGAGCTTGACGATCAGGCCGTGCATATCTTCAATATTGCGGCTTCCCAGGCTGTTCTCCACCGATCCCACGGAAAGGAACATCAGCGACTTCGATACCGCATGGAAGAGCATGAGAAGAATACCCGCCCACACGGCTTCATGCATGCCGACGCCGGCGCAGGCCGTAATCAATCCCAGGTTGGAAATCGTTGAATACGCGAGAACCTTCTTGCCGTCGCTCTGCGAGATCGCCAGAAGCGACGCCGCAAAGAATGTAAATCCGCCGATCGTCGTAACCATGATCCCGACGAGATTGTTGTGGAATGTAGGTGCGAGACGGATCAGGAGGAAGACGCCGGCTTTAACCATCGTAGCCGAATGCAGGAGTGCCGAGGTCGGCGTCGGCGCGACCATAGCGCCGAGAAGCCATTTCGAGAACGGCAGCTGTGCGCTCTTGGTAAGAGCGGCGATTGCAAGAAGGAAGATCGGAATGGTCGCGATCACATTTCCTCTTCCCCTCAAGACAAACGTCTGAAGGTCTCCGACCTGCATCTGGAGTACCGAGAAAACAATGGCTCCGGCAAAGGCCAGACCGCCCAGAAGGTTCATCCAGAGAGCGCGGAATGCGTTGTTCATGGCCTCATCAGTCTTCGTGTAGCCGATCAGAAGGAACGAACAGACGCTCGTAATCTCCCAGAAGAAATACATCCACTGAAGATTGTTGGAAAACACCAGGCCGAACATCGCACCGATGAAGACAAAGAGCATCGCGAAGAAAAAGCTGCTGCGGTCCTTGAATTCTTTGTGGTGTTGATGGTATTCCTTCATGTAACCGACGGCATATACGATAATCAGGGATCCGACGATTCCGATCATAAGGCACATCATAATCGTCAGTTTGTCCGAGTAAATATGCGGAGCGGCAACCGTCCCGTGATCACCGGTTAAATCAAGCCACAGCATAAGTCCCGTCTGCGCGACGGACAGAAGCGCCACATAGTATTTCTTGTAGCGGAAAGCGTAGGCAACTACCAGACACATGAGCGCGCATTCGGCGATCAGGAGTACGGGTTCGGAACCCGGTGCTTCATCCAGATATTTCAGAACGGAATCTCCGATCAGTCCGTTGATCGAAAAGTAAAGAACCGCGGCGATAACGGCACCGCAACTGACAAAAATAAAACCTCTTCTCATTATGCTTTGTTTTTTCATAAAGGATAATAAAAGAGCGGCTAGGAACGGAAAAAGAATCAGAAAAGCTATTACTTCCATTTTGATACCTGGTCCTCGTCTTGTTTTTGCAACCGTGTCATGCTACTCCTTTCCGATAATTGTTGTCAATACAATAATGGAAGGAAAAATAGAAATGATTTTCATTTTACATGAATTCATTATATTCCTGTTCCCAGCACGTTACAAATAACAGTTTTCTTTTACTATCCGGTGGTTTTCCGGGGAAAACGGGCACCGGATTCCGCACCGGAAGCCGGTTATTGTTTTCATATTGTTCACCGTGCGGGTACTTGTCTCTTTTCGGGAAAGAGATTAAAGTTTAAGTACTACAATATATAGCATATTTTTATAGCCCCTTTGCCGATAAGAAATGATTTCATTGCAGATCGTCCGCGCTTTCGTTGTATTTCCAACCGATTTATCATGCCGCAATCCATATACTTCGGGTATAGAAGACATTCGTCGCTCTAAACCGGGGATTTTGACATCCCCATAATACTGGGAGGAATCAAGATGGCAGTAAATTCATGCGGATCATGTTCAGGTTGTGCTTCGGCACCTCTAACCGACTCAATGTTTTGTTTTCAGTGCGAGCAAACAGCACGCGGTACCGCCTGTACCACAACAGGTGTATGCGGCAAAAGCGCCACGCAATCGCAGCTTCAGGATCGCCTGACGGGCACGCTCGTCGCTCTCGCGCGTGTCGAAGACAACAACGCGACCGATGCAACCTGGAAAATCGTACTTGAAGGCTTGTTTACTACAATTACCAATGTCAGTTTTTCCGACGAGGCCGTGGAGGCCCAGATTCAGAAAACGCTGGACGAGATCGACCGCCTGTGCGGGGATTCGTGCGATCCCAAGACCTGCTCCTGCGAGCCCCTCGATATGGATACCCTCTGGAACGGCAATGAAGATGTCCGTTCCCTGAAGAGTCTCCTGCTGTTGGGTCTTCGCGGCATGGCGGCGTATGCGTATCACGCCTACGTGCTTGGCCTTACAGACGATACGGTAAACCGCTTTATGCTGAAGGCTTTAAAGGCACTCGGCGAAGAGCTTCCGGCCGAAGAGCTTCTCGCTCTCGACATGGAACTCGGCACCGTAAACCTGGCCTGTATGGCACTTCTTGACAAAGCCAATACGGGAACCTACGGCACCCCCGTCCCGACAAAAGTTTCCACCTACATCGAGCCGGGCCCGTTTATCGTGGTATCCGGTCATGACTTAAAAGATCTTGAGCTCCTGCTCATTCAGACCGAAGGAAAAGGAATCGACATTTATACCCACGGTGAAATGCTTCCGGCCCACGCGTATCCGAAGCTTAAGGCATATTCACACCTGAAGGGCAATTTCGGAACAGCCTGGCAGTCCCAGCAGAAGGAATTCGATGCAATTCCCGGCGCTGTGCTCTTTACCACCAACTGCCTGATGCCCGTTAAAGACAGCTATCGCGACCGCGTTTTCACGACTGAAGTCGTACAGTATCCCGGACTTGTACATATCGGCGACGAAAAGGATTTTACTCCCGTTATCGAAAAGGCGCTTGCCCTCGGCGGATACAAAGAGACCAGCATGCGCACCGGAATCAACGGCGGAAACGTCCTTACGACCGGTTACGGCCATGGTACCATTCTCTCCGTTGCGGATAAGGTAGTCGATGCGGTTAAAGCCGGACAGATCAGCCATTTCTTCCTTGTCGGCGGCTGTGACGGTGCACGTCCCGGAAGAAACTACTATACAGAATTCGTAAAGCAGACCCCGAAGGACAGCATCGTTCTGACTCTCGCCTGCGGTAAGTTCCGCTTCAACGATCTTGATCTGGGCGATATCGGCGGTCTCCCCCGCATCATGGATATGGGACAGTGCAACGACGCCTACGGCGCCATACAGGTCGCACTCGCACTCGCAAACGTCTTTGAATGCGGTGTCAACGATCTGCCGCTGACGATGGTGCTCTCCTGGTACGAGCAGAAGGCCGTCTGTATCCTTCTTACTCTCCTGTCTCTTGGCATCAAGAACATCTATCTCGGGCCGACGCTTCCCGCGTTCGTATCCCCGTTTGTCCTCGACTATCTTGTGACGAATTTTGGACTCACACCGATCTCGACACCCGACAAGGATCTCGCAAAGATTCTGGGCAAGTAATTCTTGTAACCGTTCTTCGTACACAAAGAAAAGGGCCGTTGCAGAAGCGATTCAACAATCGCCGATGCAGCGGCCCTTCTATAATTATACGATTCAAGATGCCAGGTTCATCTTCTTATGTTCCCATGCTTGTAATGACATAGGATACCGTTGTTTTCCCGGGTGCTTCGCCGCCTTTCGGTACCAGAAGAACCTCAACGGCTTCGACGCGATAGGAATACCCTTCCGTACCGGCTTCCGCACCGTTCATTGCCCAATCCATCCATCCGAAGCTCTCGGCATAGACGCGATAATAGACATCGTACTGAACAAGCGCCTCGCCGGTCAGGCGGATCGCGATTGCCTCAAGGCGCTTTCCCTCACCGATGGTGCCGCAAGCAGCTCCGTCCGCTGCCCAGTTTGTCCATCCGTAATCCTGAATACTCGCCTTGTACTCCATACCGCCCGCGGTATTAATGAGCTTCATCGAGACGGCCTCGATCCGCTTCGACTGCCCGGACATGCCGCTCTCTTCGCCGAAAGATACCGGATTCATCCAACCGATATCCTGAACATATGACTGATAAGCAACACCCGGCTGCGAATTGTCGACAAAAGCCCGGTAAGACGATCCCGGAGCACTTCCGCCCTTCGGAACCAGCATGACCTCTATGGCTTCCAGACGATATGAGAATCCGGCGGTTCCCGAAGGTTCGCCGTTTGCGGCCCATCCGAGCCAGCCGTAGTTCTGAGCGTGTACGCGGTAGTAGATGTCATACTGATTGACCGCGGCACCGGTCAAACGAATCTCGATCGCTTCCAGACGTTTGGACTCGCCGCTCGTACCGCTCATCGCGCCGTTCGCGACCCAATCCATCCATCCGTAATCCTGAACGTGCGTCTTATATTCGATTCCGCCGTCGATATTGGCCAGCTTGATGCACATTGCCTCGAGGCGTTTGGACTGACCGCTCGTACCGCTTATCGCACCGTTTTGCGCGAAATCCTGCCATCCGATATCCTGAACGTGCGACTGATAGAGCACTTTCGGTCCCGTATCGCCCTGTACAAAAGCCTGCTCTGTGGGCCCCGGAGCCGCGCCGCCCTTCGGAACGAGAACGATCTCGATGCCCTCAAGCCGGTACGATAAGCCTGCCGTACCTGCGGATTCGCCGTTCTTCGCCCAACCCATCCATCCGATATTCTGTGCATGAACACGATAATAGATATCATATGTCGACGCGGCCGTACCGCTCAGACGAATCTCGATCGCTTCGAGACGCTTGGACTCGCCGCTCGTGCCGCTCGGCGTACCGTCCGCGACCCAATCCATCCAGCCATAGTCCTGAACATGCGTGCGGTACTCGACACCAGTGATGCCCGCGAGTTGAATCTTGATCGCCTCAAGACGCAGAGACCTTCCGCTCGTCCCGGCCGTCATTCCTTCGGCAATCCAGTCCTGCCATCCGATGTTCTGTACATGACAGGTATACGACACGCGGAACGGTTCGGCTGTATAGTAATGCCACGGATTCGTGTAACCTGTCCTGGTCTCCAGATAATGTACCCGGAAAGAATCGGCGCAGGACGTGAAAACATTGGATCCCATGGTCGGCGCATCCCCTAAGAAAAAGGCGTCTTTCAGAGATTCGCATCCGAAAAATGCGCTGTTGCCGATCTCCGTCACGCCGGCGGGAATTGTAATGTTCTTCAGGGATTTGTTGTACAGGAAAGCATTCCCGATAATCTTCGTGATATTGCCGTTTATCGTAACAGAATTCAGATTCGTGCAATATGCAAAGGTCTCGATGGGAATCTCGGTAATCCCTCTTCCGATCACCGCACCGGTTAAGGATTCGCAGCCCTCGAAAACCTGGTTCCCGAGATTCGTAACGGAATCCGGTATAACGACGGTACCGTCAAGTGCGATACAGCCCTGAAAAGCCGAATGCTCGATCGCAGCGACGCCGCTTCCGATCGTAATACCCGTAAGACGCGTACAGTTGCTGAATGCGTAGTAACGGATCTCATAAACGCTGTCGGGAATGATGTAATCGCCCGTCTTGGCCGCAGGATACTGAACCAGAATTGTCTTGTTCTCGTTATAGAGAACGCCGTCCTGCTCCGAATAGGAGGTATTGCCGGGATTCACGCGGAACCGGACCAGATTCTGGCAATCGGTAAAAGCACCGATTCCAACGCTGTAAACATCGCTTCCCAGGTATATCTCGGTGATGCCGTCGTCGCCGTCAAACGCCCAATATCCGATGATTTTGAATTCATCTCCGAACCAGAGATTGCCCTTAAGCGACGTACAGTGATAAAAAGCATACTGACCGATCTCAGCCAGGTTCTCGCCGAACGTAATTCCGGTAAGCCCTGTGCAGTTCTTAAATGCATACGGGCTGACCAGTGTCACGCTGTCGGGTATCGCGTAGGCACCGGTTCTGCCCGCGGGATAAGCGATGAGCGTCTTCATATCTACGGTAAACAATACACCGTCCCGGCTCGTGTAGACGGTGTTGCCGGCTTCGACATTGATCTGCTTCAATGCGAGGCTGTCCGAGAAATTGGCCGTGCCGATCTCCTTCACTCCCGCCGGAATCAGAATGGATGTAAGCTTGTCGCAATGGGCAAAAGCATAGTCCCATATATTCGTCAGGCTTTGTGGAAGCGAGACACTGACGAGATTGTCGCAGTTATAGAAAGCATACGAGCGGATGACTTCCACGTTATTTCCCAAAGTGACGGCGGAAACGGACGTCTTATTGGAAAACGCCTCCGTGCCGATCGCCTTCACGGGTTTGCCGTCAATATAGTCGGGAATGACAACGGAGCCTCCCGGACCCGAATAGGCCGTGATCGTAACGCTGCCGTCCGACTCAACCTTGAAGGTATAGTCGGACGATCCTGCGGCCAGAACCGGAGTCGTCACGAAGGCGACAGAAAGACCGCACACCAGGAATACACTGAATAGAAAGAACAGGAATTTCGGAACAGATTTGCCTCTCATTTCATTACCTCCCGCATCGGTTCGCAGCCATATAAGAGAATCTAAAGAATACTAACAAGACATTAACATTGTAAGATCATCCGTAGAAAAATACAAGGCAACGCCGAGTCGGTTTGCCCGTCCTTTTCTTACAGATCACACCTTACCAGACCGGCAAGGTCAACGACTGTCTGTACAACCTGCTCCGTCTTCATCCGGCCGGTGTGGACGGCAATATCGGCGTACTTCACATATAAAGGTCTTCTTTCGTTATAAATATCCTCCAAAGTCTGTCCCTTTTTCAGTACAACACCACGCGTCTTCAGGTTCCAGAGTCTTTTTTTTATTTCAGGAAAAGGAGTATCGAGAAAAACAACCGTTCCCAGGCTCTTCAGATGCAGCATGGCGCTGTCGCTGAAGACCACACTTCCGCCGGTCGCAATCACCTGACCGCGCTGCCGGATTGACAGAATCGCGCGTTCCTCACAGCTCGCGAAATAATCATTTCCACGGGAATTGATAATTTCCTGAAGCGGTTTCTTTTCGCGCTGCTGGATCAGGAGGTCCGTGTCGAGAAAGCGCTTGCAAACAGCCTTCGCAAGAAGGACGCCGACGGTGCTCTTGCCGCATCCGGGCATTCCGATCAGAATAATGCTTTTCCTGTCCATAACCGCTCTCCCCGCGGGATGAATCGAACTGTACCTTTTTTAGTATATCATGCAGGTATACCAATGCGGGTCTCTCCTTGATATCAATTTTCATATATCTTTGAAAATCCGTTAATAATAATCGATAGTTTTCGTATTCCGTTCGTGGCATTCTGTAGATATACACAATAGAAGGCACATATACCTGCAGGAGGAATTCCCATGGATATTCACACAACCGTCACGCTTAACAATCATATAAAGATTCCGCAGCTCGGACTCGGCGTATACAAATCCCTTGAAGGCGAAGAAGCGTACAATGCTGTCCGCTGGGCGCTCGAAGCGGGATACCGCCATATCGATACCGCCGCGCTGTACGGCAACGAGACCAGCGTCGGGCGGGCTCTGCGCGACTGCGGAATTCCCCGGGAAGATATTTTCGTCACCACAAAAATCTGGAACACATCTATGCGCGACAACCGTCAGGAAGAGGCCTTCAACGAGAGCCTTGACAAGCTCGGATGCGGTTATATCGATCTCTATCTCGTTCATTGGCCTGTGGCCGAGAAATACCGTGAGACATGGACCATACTCGAGAAAATATACAAATCCGGCAGTATCCGCGCGATCGGCGTCAGCAATTTTAACCGCCGCCACATAGAGACTCTGATGGAAACCGCCGAAATCACTCCCGCCGTCAATCAGATCGAACTTCACCCGCTCCTATCACAGCCCGAACTTACCGCCTGGTGCCGCGAAAAAGGGATCGCTGTGACCGCCTGGAGTCCCTTGGGTCAGGGAAATCTTCTGACGCATCCCCTGGTCATATCCGTCGTGAAAAGTCACAACGTCGGTGAAGCGCAGATTATTCTCCGCTGGCATCTGCAGCACGGCAATATCGTCATACCGAAATCCATCCATAAGGACCGTATTATACGGAACGCGGATCTCTACGGATTCGAACTTACGGACGAAGAGATGAGCCGGATCGATTCTCTCAATCAGAACAGCCGCTTCGGCGCCGATCCCGAGACGTTCGACTTCTAATGTTCGGCTTCTAATGTTCGGCTTTTGTCATCCGCCCTTTAACCTTGTTTTTAACGTTCGTCTTTAATGGAAGGAGCGTTGTTATGGAACGATCCGACGTATACGAGTGGCTGCTTGAGAAAGATAATCCGTCCGTCCGTTACTACACGCTGACCGGTCTTCTCGGGAAAAAGGAAAACGATGCCGAGGTTCTCGAGGCAAAAAAGGCCATTATGGAGACCGGCGCCGTGCCGCAGCTTCTCGCTCTTCAGAATGAAGACGGATCCTGGAGCGAACCGGATGCCTTCTACGGTGACAAGTATCACGGTACGGTATGGACACTGCTCCTTCTCGCCGAACTCGCCGCGGATCCATATGACGACCGCGTCAGAAAGGCTTGCGAATTCATTCTGTCGCATTCCCGCCACGAGTCCGGCGGCTTCTCGGTAAGGGAGAATAAAAAAACGCACATGGGACTTAAAAGCACGGTTATTCCGTGCCTTACGGGCAACATGCTCTGGAGCCTCATCCGATTGGGATACGCCGACGACCCGCGAATCGCGGATTCGACATCCTGGATTACACGTCACCAGCGTGCGGATGACGGTATTGAGAGAGTTCCTGAAGGAGAAACGGAGAAACGCCTCTTCAATGCCTGCCTCGGACGGCATACCTGTCATATGGGCGCGGCGAAGGCCATGAAAGCACTTGCCGCCATTCCGCCCGCAAAGCGAAATCCGGAAGTTCTTAAGAAAATCGACGAGCTCTCCGAGTACTTCCTGATCCACCATATTTATAAGAAAAGTCACAACCTCGATGAAATATCCCGCCCCGGCTGGCTTAATCTATCCTTCCCGCGCATGTATCAGACAGATCTGCTTGAACTTCTCACGGTTTTCTCGGACCTGGGAATCAAGGATCCCCGTCTCGAAGACGCGCTTCTCATTCTCCTCCGGAAGAGAGGCGCCGACGGCAAGTGGCTTCTCGAATTCTCTTTCAACGGGAAAATGAACATTCAGATCGAGAAGAAGGGCCGCCCCTCGAAGTGGATAACCTTAAGGGCGATGAAAGTTCTGAAATTTTACGGCGAATCGATATAAAGGAAGGTTATTCCGCAGCCGGTATGCTATAATATCGAATAGCGCGTGCAATACGTATTTCTTGATATTGAAAGGCAATAAGTATGAAAACAATTCTGAATATTCTCTGGGTTCTTCTGGGAGGACTTATTCTGGCAATTCAATGGTTTGTGACCGGTCTTCTCTGCTGCATTACGATTATCGGAATCCCGATCGGTATACAGTGCTTCAAGCTCGCCGGTCTGTCGCTCTGGCCGTTCGGCAAAACGATCTCCTACGGTCACTTCGGTGCCGGAAGCGTCCTCGGCAACATCATCTGGATCATCTTATTCGGATGGGAGCTTGCCCTCTCGCATCTGATGGTTGGTGCCTTCTTCTGCATCACGATCATCGGAATTCCGTTCGGACTGCAGTGTTTCAAACTGGCGCAGGTCTCACTGTTCCCGTTCGGCGTAACGTTCGAATAACACGGTTATCCAATACCGCCTTGTCATGCGGCCGTCGTCCGGAACTTCATTCTCCAGGACACCGCCGTTGGCCAGAATCGTCCTCTCGGAGGCTTCATTCCGGCTGTCACAGGTAACGAGCACACGTTCGATGGAGAGTTCGCGGCAAATCACGAGCGCCTTCCCGAGCATCTCCTTCGCATAACCCTTCCGACGTTCCGACTTGCGCACACTGTAGCCGATATGACCTCCGCATTTAAGGAGATAATCATTCAGCCGGTGGCGGATATCGATCATGCCGATCAATGCCCCGTCGGCATCACGGACCGCCAGATAGGTAGAAGCCGGCACACGTCCGGGTCGGAGCGTATCCTCACTTGAATTGTCGCACATGGCTGAGAACCAGTCTTCGAATGAATCGGCCGCCCCAAGTCCGGCGGTACCGTCAAGACTGTCTTTGTTCATGAGGAATTCCTTCTTATAGTCCAGGATCTTGAGCTTGTCCGCGGCGGTCACCTTTCTCAGTGTAATCTCTTCCATATGAATTCATCCTCTCCGGAAAGCCACCTCGGGCGGCCCCCGTTAAAATAAAGCAAGCATATCACAATCCGGAATCGCCGCCCAGACGCAGACAGAAAGTCCCTGTAGAACGGAACTTAAGACCCGGAGAAATGTCCTCGGATCCCTCAGGATCCCTGCTCCATCTCCGGCATATCCAGCCAATATCTCTTCGGCATATGGTTCATCTGGCATTTCGGATTAAACCGTTCCTCGATGGCGACCGTGTCTCTGAAGCATTTCCAGAGCTCCCTGTACGCCTTCTCCGCATTGTCAATCGGCGGAAGGACAAGCTTCTCCATCGAGGTCAAGAGCGTGCCTTCCGGTTTGTGGACGACCGCCATCTTGTGCGTCTTGTCATAGATCAGGAAGGTCTCGTCGCGGAAACGGTCGGCGAAATGATCGGCCAGCAGGGGAAGCACCATATTCTTCGGCGAAATGCAGGAGACCATAATCCCGTCGAAGAGAGAAAAACGCGCAAATCCGCTGAACTGATGTGCCTCGTGCTCCAGATTCTTAACCGCTTTGGTAATCGACCCGACGGTCTCGTCGGTCAGGCGGTCGAAAACCCTTCTCCCGTACTTGTAGCCTTCCCGAATGAACCGGTACATAAGGATCTCCCGGTTGTCGACACATGTCAGAAAGGCCTTCTTAACGAAGTCCTGCGCTTCGAGCGCAATTTTGCGGTCGATCGATTCATAGACCTTGGCGGAGTGGTTCAAGTCCGTCGTAATCCAGTGCGGTTCTTCAAAAAGCTCCGCCTGTCCGCCTTCGGTCCGGATGCCCCGGGGAATCTCATGACGCGCATAGCTCTCATAGACACAGCAGAGAAAGCCCTCCAGAGTCCCGTCATATATGTATACCAAATTCGTATTCACGTTCTGCATGTACGGCTGTCCTCTCTTCCGGTAAATACCCGAATGCGCTGACGGGTGCGCCGCCCAATAAAGATGCCATCTCCGGCAGGTCGGTAAAAGCCAGCTGATCTCCCGATGCGGCCGGGAGCATCTTCCGGTCATTCTTCGAAAGAAGTCCCCTAAGGACGGCATCGGGCTCAATCCGGACTCCCTCGTCGGTCTTCCCGCGGCAGGTGACAAAATATCGCGCGCGCTTCAATACGACACCCAGCTTCCTTAAGCCGTCAAAATCAAGACTTCCCGCCCGTCTTGCGCGAACAATCGCCTCCGCGCTGCGGACTCCGATCCCGGGAACCCTGAGCAGTCCCTCCCTGGATGCACGGTTCACTTCAACCGGAAATTCCTCCAGATGCCGTAATGCCCAGTTGCACTTCGGATCGATCGCGAGATTCATATTCGGATTCTTCGAATCGACAATCTCTCCGGCCGAGAACCCGTAGAACCGCATCAGCCAGTCCGCCTGATACAGCCGGTGCTCGCGCAGAAGCGGCGGTGCCGAGAGAAGCGACGGCAGGAGCGGATCCTCGACCACCGGATTGTAAGCGGAGAAGAATACGCGCTTCAGCTTGTAGCGGTTATAAAGGCCCTCGCTTAAGGTCAGAATCTTATGATCGCTGTCCGGCGTCGCCCCGATGATCAGCTGCGTGCTCTGCCCGGCGGGAACAAATTTCGGCGCGTGCCGGTACACGACAAGATCCGAAGAGTTCTCCTCAATGCCCGAACGGATCAGCCCCATCGGCTTGATAATCGCCTCCGGCGTCTTCTGCGGTGCCAGCTTCTCAAGACCCATCTCCGACGGGAACTCGATATTCACGCTCATCCGGTCCGCCAGAAGTCCCATCTTCCGGATCAGGGCCTCGTCTGCCCCGGGGATCGCCTTCACATGGATATATCCGTTAAAACGGTACGTATTCCGGAGAATCTCAATCGTCCGGATCATGCGCTCGGTCGTATAATCCGGATTCTTCATAACGGCCGAACTTAAGAAAAGCCCCTCGATGAAATTCCTCCGGTAGAAATTAATCGTGAGGTCGGCCAGCTCATCAGCCGTAAAGGCCGCCCTGGGCGTATCGTGCGATGACCGGTTGACACAGTATTTGCAGTCATAGACGCAGTGATTTGTCATGAGTACCTTAAGAAGAGAAATGCATCTGCCGTCAGCGGCAAAGCTGTGACAGATCCCTGAGGCGACGGCGCTTCCCATGCTGCCGGACTTCCCGGAGCGGTCTACACCGCTCGAAGTACAGGCCACGTCATATTTCGCGGCATCCGTAAGGATCGCGAGCTTCTCCATAACATCCATAATCTTCGGCCTTCCTGCGGATAATTCCTGACACAAAAAAGAACATAATTTCCTTTTGCTGTAATCATAGCACGGAACATATGTTCGTGTAAAGGCCGTTAACGGGACAGTGTCCGGAAGAAGGAAGCGTGAAAGATGAACCCGGGGCCGGAACCTCCCGGAAATCAGCGCTTCCCGGGAGGTAACTCCGACGGCGAATCGGGAGAATAAATCAGATTTTCATCGAGAGAGAGATCCTGCCTTTTTTCGTGTCGACAGAAAGTACACGGACGCGCACATTCTGCCCGACCCGGACGAAATCCAGGGGATTCGACACGAAGCGGTCGGCCATTTCGGACACATGGACAAGACCGTCCTGATGGACGCCGATGTCGACGAAAGCCCCGAAAGCGGAGACGTTGCGCACGACGCCGGTCAGCGTCATACCCTCCTTCAAGTCAGAGATCTCCATGACATCCGCCGTCATTTCGGGCTGGGCAAGCTCGGCACGCGGGTCGTAGCCCGGATTCTCGAGAGCGGCGGCGATATCCGTCAGTGTCGGGACGCCGACGGCCAATTCTGCTGCCATCCGCTGCAGATCATAGGGCTTCGGGCGGGACTTAAGGACGCGGGCAATCTTGTACGATTCGGGATGGATGCGGGTATTGTCGAGCGGTTCGGGGCCGTCCGGTACGCGAAGGAATCCCGCGCACTGTTCGTATGCTTTCGGGCCGAGACGCGCGACATCCTTGAGCTCGGCGCGCGATGTGAAAACGCCGTGTTCTTCGCGGTATTTAACAATGTTCGCCGCGATCGGCTTTGTGATTCCGGCCACATAGGAGAGAAGCGGAACCGAAGCCGTATTCAGGTTAACCCCGACGTCGTTTACGCAGTCCTCCACCACGCCGCCCAGGTTGTGTGAGAGCTTTTTCGGATTCATATCGTGCTGATACTGACCGACACCGATCGACTGCGGGTCGATTTTAACGAGCTCGGCCAGAGGATCCTGGAGGCGCCGGCCGATCGAGATCGCGCTTCTTTTGGTAAGATCGAGTTCCGGGAATTCGGCGGCAGCGAGCTCGGAGGCCGAGTAGACGGAGGCGCCCGCTTCGTTAACCATGTAGAAACGGACGGCTATTTTCGCGTCGCGGATCACAGAGGCGACAAACTGCTCCGTCTCGCGGGATGCGGTTCCGTTGCCGATTGCAATCATCGTATAGGAGAAACGTGCGTGAAGCTTAAGGAGCGTCGTACGGGACTCCTCCGTTTTGTTCTGGGGCGGCGTCGGATATATGACATCGGTGTACAAAGGCTTCCCGGTCGCATCGATGACGGCAAGCTTGCAGCCCGTCCGGTACGCCGGATCGAGCGCAAGTACGATATGTCCGCGCATCGGCGGTATCATCAGAAGGTTCCTTAAATTTTGCGAAAAGATTCCCATCGCCTCGTCCTCGGCCCTTTCCGTGAGTTCGGCGCGAACCTCCGTCGTAAGCGACGGAAAGAGCAGACGTTTCCAGGAATCTTCGGCGGCCGTCCGTATATAGCCGGCAGCCGTTTCGTTTCCCGCGGGTACGGTAAGAAGAATGTGGGAGAGCGCGAGAGCGTCGTCCGTTTCAAGAGCAATGGCGATGAACTCTTCCTTCTCGCCGCGGTTCATCGCGAGGATGCGGTGACCGGCAGCACGGGAGATCAACTCCGTATGGTTGTAATACGGTTCGTAAACGGATTCTTCCTTTTTCTTCTGGCGGGTGACGATCCGGCCCGTATTCTTCAATATGTTGCGAAGCTTTTCGCGAAGATGGGCGTTGTCGCTGATCGTCTCCGCGATGATATCCATCGCCCCGCCAAAGGCTTCCTCTCTGTCCTTCACTCCCTTTTCGGGATTCACACAGGAGTCGGCGGTCTTCAGCAGAAGGTTCGCCGGCAGGCTTCGATTCAGAAGCGCATCCGCCAGTACGTCAAGGCCCTTTTCGCGCGCCGCCGATGCGCGGGTCTTGCGTTTGGGACGATACGGGCGATAGAGATCTTCGAGTGCGGTAAGGGTCTTTGCTTCTTCGATTTCTTTTTGAAGTGCGGGCGTTATCTCGGTCTGTTCGCCGATCAGCCGCAGAATGTCGGCGCGGCGTGTCTCCATAGCCCGGAGAAATTCCAGGCGATCCGACAGCTTTCTTAGAACCTGATCATCAATTCCCCCTGTAACTTCCTTCCGGTAGCGCGCGATGAAGGGAATCGTGTTGCCGTCGTCGAGAAGCGCGACGGTCTTTTCCACAAGGGAAGGCTGCATTGTAAATTCTTCGGCCAGCATCCGCATCAGTTCCATGTATCTATCCTCCCGGCCCGGGACATATTTGTCCCCGGACCCTTCCAAGCGTTTCTCTCTATTATACTGTCAGATTCTGTTTCGTCCACAGAAGACGGATAAGGCCGATTTTCGAAAAGAACCATTGGTAAGACTTCCGAAACAGACCAATTAGACGTGCACGCCCAAAATTCGCGTTGCAACGGCCTCTGTTTTTACGTAAAATGAGAGGTACATAGTATTCATTTCACGGGAAAACTTGAGGAGGCCCTATGGACTCCATCGACAAACAAATAATTAGGCTTCTGCAGAAGAATGCGAGATCTTCCATATCGGAGATCAGCGCACAGGTCAATCTGTCCATTCCCGCCACCAGCGACCGCATCCGCAAGATCGAAG
>CAZTXQ010000016.1:0-5834 GCA_964617375.1 uncultured Mageeibacillus sp.
GCTTTGTCAGCTCTTTCATTCACTTTGGGCTCTACGCAAGTGTCAAACTACCGCGCCCCTCATAAATGAATGTTTAATGCTTTTTCGGCAAAGCAAAACGTATCGCGGCAATGTAGAAGCTCTATGCTTTCTGTGATACAATGTCTGTTACATTCTTTATCATTTCTGGGGGTATTGATTATGGAAACAGGAATTTATTCGGATTTAGCGATATCGGCACCGGAGATCCTTCTTCCTGCCAGGGACGCAGATCTATCCAAATGGCCGGTCATCGCCTGTGATCAATACACTTCCGAACCGGCTTACTGGGAAGAGACCGAGCGTCTGACCGCTGATGTCCCTTCCGCATTCCATATCATTCTCCCCGAGGTGTACCTTGAGACGCTGTCCAAGGATTTGCTGGACGGGAAAATCGACTCCATCAACCGCACAATGAACGAATATCTCTCGAACGGGACGCTCATGTCTTTGCCGAAGGGTTTTATCCTCACAGATCGCGCCACATCTCTTCACCCGTCGCGAAAAGGGCTCGTTCTCTCCGTCGATCTCGAAGAATATGATTTCACACCGGGCAACAAGAAGAAGATCCGCGCCACGGAAGGCACCGTTCTTTCGAGAATTCCTCCCCGCGTGCGCATCCGCAGAAACGCACCACTTGAAGTGCCTCACATTATGCTGCTGATCGACGATCCGGATTTCCTGGTCATCGACCCTGCGCTTAAGAGCCTGAAGGCTTCCGGCACGCCTCCTATATATGATATAGATCTGATGCAGAACGGCGGACACCTCCTGGGCTACTACACCGAAGCCGGATCTGATATAGCCGAAGGTATTGTCGGCGCGCTTTCCCGGCTCCTTAACGAATCCCGTGACGGACTGCTTTTCGCCGTTGGCGACGGCAACCATTCTCTCGCCACTGCGAAAGCGCACTGGGAAAAGCTGCGCGAGGGCTTGAGTCCCGAAGAGAGCTTCGCGCATCCCGCGCGCTATGCACTGGTCGAAGTCGTCAATATCCATGACGAAGGCCTGGGTTTCGAACCCATTCACCGTGTGGCGTTCGGTCTTTCTCCGGAAGAATTCTATGCCGCCGCGGGTCATTCCTTCGCGGATCAGGGATTCATGTTCATGCCCGAGGACGACTGGTACGGCATGAAGCCCGCAACGGCCGCAAATGCCCAGATCATCAACGTCATTAGCGGACAGGACCGGTTTGTTGCGGTACTCAATCATCCCGCGCACACACTCGCCGTCGGCTCGCTGCAGAATATGCTGGACCATCTTCTGGAGGAGCGCCGCGACATTCGTATCGATTATATACACGGAGAAGACTCGGTGCTTGCTTTGTCCGCATCCGGAAATACCGGCTTTCTCCTTCCCGTAATTCCGAAGGAGAGCTTTTTCCGGACCGTAATGACGGAAGGCGTCTTCCCGCGAAAGACCTTTTCGATGGGCGAGGCGTTCGAAAAGCGATATTATATGGAAGCGAAGCGTATCACGAGTGAGGATTCGCTATGATGCAGGATAAGGCTT
Source organism: uncultured Mageeibacillus sp. (assembly GCA_964617375.1). Taxonomy (GTDB): domain Bacteria; phylum Bacillota; class Clostridia; order Saccharofermentanales; family Saccharofermentanaceae; genus Firm-13. The sequence continues at coordinate 1,531 of CAZTXQ010000016.1, forward strand.
CCATCTGTGTAATCGGCGCAGGTCTGTCGGGACTTGTCGCGGCATGGGAATTGTCGCGCCGCGGCTTCAACGTACAGGTCGTCGAGCAGCATTCAACGGCCGGCGGCATGCTGGCTTCTATGCGTCTGGGACATGAATATATTGAACTGCTCCCTCACCATGTGCGCAAAAGCGACCGGAGCGTGACCGGTCTTCTTAAGGAACTCGGTCTTACCGACGAGCTCGAATGGTTTGATTCATATTGGTACGGACGTGTCGGAAGAAAGAAGCTCGGATATCCGGATAAGGGATTCCATTCTTTGGTATCGGCACTTTGTCAGGAGATTACCGATTGCGGCGGCCTGATTCATTACGGATACACCGTAATGGACATCTGCAACCTCCAGAGTCCCGACAAATTGTCATCGGTCTCCGGAAACCTGTCCGGCAAATATCAGATCTCCTGCGTACTGTCCGACTGTACGACACTGGTTCTCGAGACCGATTATGTCCTTTATACGGCTTCCTGCAGAAATTTCGCGCATATTACACACGATCTTGTCATGCCGACCGATTACAGAGACGCGCTGATGGACGTAACCTATAAGGCGGATATGTGCCTGCTGCTGCTCACCAAAACGCAGCTGAACGGCTGTTTCTCGCGGCCGATCGCTTTCAACGCGCCTTTCCAGCGCATGATCGAGCATACGAATCTTGTCGGCGAACGAAAGTACGGCGGCCACGTCGTATATCTGTCCGGCTCGTTCTCCACTTCGCATCCGCTCTGGACACAGTCGGATGCCGAAGTTTTCCGCGAGTTCTTCAAGCACCTTCAGCTTCTGAATCCCTCGATTACACGCGACGATATCAAGACCTGGCGCCTGACCAGAACACGTTATGCGACCCCGCTCTCCAATCCGGGCATGGATCTTTTTTCTCCGACAGAGGGTCTTTACGTCTCGAGCATGGCGATGGTCGGCGATCCCGCCGACAGCACATCCGAGTACCGTATGGATTCCTGCATTTCGCTGGCACGTCAGACCGCCAAAAGAATCGACGAGGATTGCTCCCGGTTTGCGCAGAAAAATCCGGTCTCGGCCGCTGTCGACCGCATCTATTAATATCATGTCCGCTTCTTAATGGTATATAATTACTTTGTATGCCGTCTCATGCGCAGTTCGGCAAAATAGAAGCCGGAGGTAACCGGATTTATGGCAAAAAACAGATACGCGGCAGCACGGACAGGTTCAGGAAATACTGCGGGCGGGCAAAATCTTTTATCGGGAAATCCGCTTCAACCCGCTAAAATCAGTTTACCAGGACTTTTCTGGCTTCTCCTTCCCCTTGTTGCAGCACTGCTTCTGTCCCTTGTTTTGAAGGCCGACCAAGCCGCATTTCTGGAGTGGTGGATTACTCTATTGGCGTTCGGCGTCGCGGCCTTCCCTTTTACTTCACTGCTCTTCTCCGGTTTTCGCGGAAAAGGATACGGATTCGCGAAAGCCCTGGGGCTTCTTTCCTCCTCGTTCATTCTCTGGACGCTGTGCTATATCGGCATCGCTCCGTTTAACCGTATCTGGGTGATTCTGATCCTGTTCGCCGTCGCCGCGCTGGGCTGGGGACTGCAGATTACGCGTCAGGCTGCGGTCCGCGCGCTTTCGACTCCGGCCGACATCTGCGGCATCGCATTGGAGGAGACGATCTTTGTCGCGGCGCTCGTTTTCTGGTGCTTCATTAAGGGCCTGTATCCGGACATCAACGGCGAGGAGAAACTCATGGACTTCGCGTTCCTGAATTCTCTGGTCCGTACCGATACGCTGCCCGCGCCCGATCCGTGGCTCGCGGGTCAGAGCATCAACTACTACTATTACGGGCAGTACATTTTCGCGTATATAACCAAATTAAACGGTGTTCGTACCTCGGTCGCTTACAACCTCTCGATGTGCACGACCTTCGCCCTCTCCTTTACGATGTCTTACTCATTAGGTTCTCTGTTTATCGAAGGCGCTCGAAAATCGGGACTTAAAGTCCCGGAGCCCGTCCGTATAGCTGCGGGACTCTTAACCGCATTCGCCGTCAGCGTGTTCGGCAACGCCCATTCCTTTTTCTATGATGAAAACAGCATCGGGAACCATTTCCTGTATTTTCTCAAGGATCTCGGCGTGAACGTTGGGCGCACCACAAGCTTCTTCTATCCCGATTCCACCAGGTTCATCGGTCACAATCCGGATTCATTGATCAAAAATGCGGAAGGGATCATCGTCCGGAACGGCGATTATACGATTCATGAATTCCCCTGTTATTCCTACATGCTCGGCGATCTCCATGCACACGTCGTCGGACTTATGATCACGATGCTGATTGTCGCGGTTCTTTTCGCGTATTATATCAGCGCATCACATCCGTCGGGTGACGAGCTCCTCGTATCTGCGTACCCGGGCACCGGAATGCAGACCGGTTTCTTCGCGCAGCTGAAGCATGAGCTGAAGCGCCTCCTTAAGCCTTCGATGATTGTGACCGGCGTACTTCTGGGCATCGCGACGATGTGCAACTACTGGGACTTTCTGATCTACTTTATCGTCGGCTGCATGGTACTTCTTATCTACAACATAAAGACGTCAAGACATTTCTGGTCTATGTCGTCCGTAATCTTCTTCATTGTCGAGACCGCTATGATTCTCATCTGCTATCTTAAATTCTCCAAGCAGGCCTTCGTTCTGGTCGGCGTACAGCTGATCGTATTCGGAGTCTGCTTGCTCGGGACGGTCTATCTGCCGACAGCGCTCTCGAGAACCGGGCTCGGCATGTCCTTTCTCTTCACATCTGCGAGCCTTTGTTCTCTTACCTTCAACTCAAAATTCGACATGATCGCCAATTCTCTGGCGAAATCCGTCGATCACACTTCGTTCTATCAGTTCGTGATGGTCTGGGGCGTGCATCTGATCTTTGCCGTAACGCTCCTTATTCTGACCATCGTCACGGCTCTTAAGGCCCAAGGCACAACCGGCACCGGCTCGGGCAAGGACGCACAGGCAGTCCCGAGAAATACGGTCGCACGGTTCATGGCGCGCATGAATCCCGCCGATCTCTTCATGTCCGGTCTATCCGTAGTCGCGTTTCTTCTTCTCATGGCGCCCGAGCTTTTCTATGTGGTCGATATTTACGGCGGCAGCTATAAGCGAGCCAATACGATGTTCAAGTTCACCTTCGCCGCCTTTGTCCTTCTGTCACTCGTGCTGGGATACACGTTATTACGTGTAATCTGCCACTTTGCCGAGAAGGGTGCCCCTCTCGGCTCCGGCATTACATGCACCGTTCTTATTCTCCTTCTTTTCCTTCCGGCGCATTATCCGCTTGTTTCGATCGAACAGAGAAGCGGCAAATTTAACTACGATAATTATGACGGGCTTGACGGTACGGCCTACCTTTTTTACGCTGACAGTTCACTTATATCCGCGGGTCCCGGTGATCTGATCCCATATCAGGAAGCCATCGACTGGCTCAACGAGAACGTCGACGGGCAGCCCGTAATCCTGGAGGCCAACGGCTTAAGCTACACCGACAGCTGTATCGTATCGGCGTATACGGGTCTTCCGACCGTACTCGGATGGCAGACACACGAATGGCTCTGGCGCTTCCAGGGGATTAACCAGGGCGGTACTCTGGTAACCGATCCCACCAAGCCGGATGTCTGGGCCGATATTATGACGCCCCGGGATACGGACATTGCCGCCATCTATTCGAGCACCGACTTTATCTCCGCGAAAAAGCTTCTCGACAAGTATAACGTCACCTATCTGATCGTCGGCGATCTTGAGCGCGCCCATCTTGCGCAGCCCGAACACAACATGACGATTGACGATACCGTTATGAAGAATCTCGGGACGGTCGTTTTCGAGAGCGGAACTCTTTATATAGTGAAGGTAAGCTGAAGCGGGCGAAATCCCCTGTCCCGCTTACTCACAGCTGGGAGTTCGTTCGCGGGAGGGGGATTTCCTTCATGGCGGCTTCGCCGCGCGGAAGCGTTGGTGGAGAGAAATACACATATTCTTACTCTGTAAAAACCTTAATCTCTAAACGTCGCATTGTTTATTGCTCATTCAAACCCATCTCACCGTCATGGGAATGCCGGTTTTTTTGGTTGCCTTGCGATTACAGGCTGTATTCTTGTGCGGATCCCCTGGTGCTGTGGGCGAGAAAGCCGCCTACATTCGTTACTTCGCTTGATGCTTCTAGGCGGTAGTTTATCCCGCTTTGTACCTCTGTCATTGGCATAATCCCTCTGCTCAGGCCCTACCTACCGCCTGGATTGCCAGTCCAGCGATTTC
>CAZTXQ010000016.1:5934-50869 GCA_964617375.1 uncultured Mageeibacillus sp.
TTAGGATCAGTTAAAATCGAGCTGGGAGATGCGAAGAACTTCCGGAACGGTTCTCAGTTTGTCGAGAACATCTTTCGTGACCGGCTGATCGACGGATATGAAAGACTGTGCTTTGCCGGAGTCGGGCTTGCGGCCCCAGTGCATGCTCGCGATATTGATCTTGTTCTCGCCGAGGATCGACGCGACCTTGCCGATAATACCTGGCACGTCGACGTTCTGCATGGCAAGGACATTCGGGGCAAGCTCAAAGTTCATCTGATAGCCGAAGAAGGTAACCAGAACTTCCGTGTCCACGCCGAAGATCGTTCCGCTGACGCTTAATTCGCGGTCATCCTCGGTAAAGAACTTCACCGTGATCAGATTGTTGTAGCGCTTGATCAGCGTGCTCTTGCTCTCGACGACCTCAATGCCTCTGTCTTCAACGGACTGGCGGATGTTGACATAGCTCAGGCGGCCGCAGGACTTCACTTCCAGGAAGCCCTTGAGAGCGGAAAGAGTAAGGATACCCGTTTCCTGCTTGGCAAGCTCACCGCAGTATTCGATCTCAATCTTCTTGACAGGGCCTTGTTCCGCCTGGAAATAGATCTTGCCGAGTTTTTCGGCGAGAGATATGTAGGGCCTTAATGCACTTAAGTTCCCGGATACGTTCGGCATATTGATCGCTGCGACAAGATTCCCGTCGAGTGCCTGAGCGACTAGCTCGGTAACGGCGGTTCCGACATTGTGGTTGGCTTCATGTGTCGACGCGCCGAGGTGGGGAGTCACGATGCAGTTCGCGCATTCGAGAAGCGGATTCGTGAAATTCTGTTCGCCCGGCTTCTTGTCATAGGAAGGCTCTTTATCGAAAACATCGATGCCTGCCGCCGCTACATGACCGGACTTGAGTGCGGCCGCAAGTGCTTCTTCATTATAGAGACCGCCGCGCGCGGCGTTGACCAGACGAACACCCTTCTTGCACTTGGCTATCTGGGGAGCGTCGATAATGTTATGGGTCTCCTTGTTCTTCGGAGTATGAATGGTAATCAAATCGGATACCTTGAGAAGGTCGTCGAGTGTCGCGCAACGCTTCGCCTGTACGCGGTCAAAGGACTCCTGGGGAATGTACGGGTCATACGCGATGACATCCATTCCGATGCCCTTAAGCTTCCGGGCAACGATTGATCCGATGCGGCCAAGTCCGATTATACCGGCTGTCTTCCCCTCAAGCTCGTTGCCGATCATCGATCCGCGGCGGAAATCATCGGAATGAGCGCCCTTGTCTGCGATGCATATATTCCGGAAGGCGGCAAAAGCCAGCGCTACAGCCAGTTCTCCGGCGGCCATGATGTTGGCTTCCGGCGTGTTTACGGCGATAATTCCTTTGGCCGTGCAGGCCTTCACGTCGATGTTGTCGATTCCGTTGCCGGCACGTCCGACGACCTTAAGGTTGTCTGCACGCGCTACAAGCGCAGCATTTACCTGCGTTACGCTGCGGACAATCAGACCGTCGTAAGGAGCGATGATGTCCTCGATCTCGGGCTGTGACAGTCCGAGCTTCTCGTCTACCGTAAATCCTCTGTCCAGCAAATACTGAATCGAATCTCCCGCTATTTTTTCGGTAACTAAAATCTTCATGATACCCTCCTCATAATCAGACCAGCAATATGCTCGCTGTGGAACGCAGGCGTTCAGGCTCCGAGTTCCGCCAATACTTCGTCAAAATCCTTAAGCATTCTGTCAATGTCTTCCATCGTCGTGTCGGCCATGTGGGCAATCCGGAACGTCTTGTCCTTCAGTGCGCCGTATCCGTTCGACATCAGGTAACCGCGTTTTCCCATAGCCGAATTCAAGTCAGAAAAAGGGATGCCCTTCGTATTCGTAATACAGGTTACGGTTACAGAGAGATGTTCGGGGTTCGAATAGAGTGCGAAGTTCTTCGACGCCCATTCCCGGACTTTTTTCGCCATATCGGTGTGTCTCTGAAATCTTGCTTCGATCCCCTCGGCCAGAATTCTGTCGAGCTGATAATCCAGCGCGAACATATGAGGGAGCGACGGTGTGGAAGGATACTGATACGGCTTCTCTTTTACGAAATTATAGAGCTCGACATAATCGAAATAGAGGCCTCTGTTGGGAATTGTCTTTGCCTTCTCGATCGCGCGGTCCGTAACCGATGCGATCGCAAGTCCGGGCGGAAGTCCCAGGCATTTCTGCGACGATGTGATGCAGACGTCGAGACCGAGTAAATCAACCGGGATATAGTCGCCGCCAAGAGAGCTTACCGCGTCCACGCAGGAGATAACCTCCGGGAATTCTTTAAGTACCTTGGAGATCTCGAAAATCGGATTGTGAACGCCTGTTGCCGTCTCATTGTGCGTAATGGTTACGAGGTCATATTTGCCGGTCGCGAGAACTTCCCGCACCATCTCCGGCGTTGTAGGCTGTCCGAGTTCGGAACGGAAAATGTCCGCGGGCACACCATTGGCCGTGCACATCTTGTACCATCTTTCCCCGAAGGAGCCGATCGAAAACACAGCGGCTCTGCGGGCGGTGAAACATCGTACGGCGCCTTCCATCAGGCCGCTTCCGGACGATGTCGATAAGAGAATCGTATTCCCGGTAAACATGATTTTTTGAAGCTTCTCGGAGATCCTCTGCTGTAGTGCGGAGCAGTCCTTTGTCCGATGTCCGATCATCGGTGTTGCCAGCTTATCCAGAACGTCCTGCCGGACATCGACCGGCCCCGGAATGAATAATTTTTTATGCATTCTTCAAAATTTCCCTTTCCCAGTAATCGTACATACTTCCTTTATTTTAACTCTAATATTGTAAACGGATTTGGACATTTTGGATAGAGTAAAAAAAGAGCGGATACACTTTTACGTGTTTTCGTTCAGCTTATAACCGTACGAATCGCGAAAAATGTATCCGCCCTTGTATTTGTTTCTCATTTGCCGGGAAAAATCACGGCGGGTCAAGGATTCTTATGCGGCAGGTTCGGGCGTCACGGAAGGAAGATAGCTCATCGGAGGAACCAGGATCGTATCGCCGGCCTTGGGTACATAATCGGCCGGAAGTCCGTTATACGCGATGATCGCTTGAACTCTCGGATCGCTGTTCTTCTCGATCGATATCGAATAGCTCTTGTTCAAGACGTCCCACCATGTTCTGAATCCCGTCGCATCGCTGAAGAAGAACTGTGCGTTCGGTATCACCTGCACCGCGGTCGTATCCGAAGGTGCTGTGTCGGAAGGAGTCGTATCGGTTACCGCTATGGAATCCGATGCGCCGGGCGCCGTGCTGACGGCCACAGACTGCTGTGAAGTCGAAAGGGACGTCGCGGCCGCCTTCTTGCCGCTGTTCATGGAGCTGAACCAAACCGAAACCAGAACAATTACACAGATTACACTGACCCCGATCAGTCCGAATACCCAGAGGCGGTTGCGCTTGTAAGCGGTATCCGAATCTCCGTAATCGAATCTCTGATCCTGATCCTGTTCAAACATATCCTGAGAAGCGGTACGCCGTCCGGTCTGCGGGTAAGGCTGCTGGTAGGGATTCTGCTGCGGTGCGCGCGGTGCCGTACCCGGAGCGGAAGGCTGAGGACGCTGTCCCGGCATTCCCTCGCGTGTGCTGCCGTAAGACGGCACAGTCTGCTGAGGCGGTGTATAGGAATAGCTTCTGTTGGCGGGCGCGGGCTGCGAGGGCTGCCTCGGGATCTCGGGTTCCTCATCGGAGGAATAGGAGCCGCGGGCATAAACACCCGCATTGTCATAACCTCGCGGTGTATAGCTGTTGGAAGGATAGGTCGGCGGTGTATAGGACGGCGCTTCATAAAGAGGCATGTCCGGAATGTCGTTGACATCTGTAGAAGCGGTCGGCGCGGGTTCTTTGGATTCGAAAGGAATATAGAAGGATCCGGTCGCGTTCGCGGTGTTCTGTTCCGGTGCGGAAGCAGTCGGCCGGTATGAGCTGACGGCAGGCGCGGACGCGGATTCCTGCATCACAAAGGGGCCTTCATCTACAGCCGGAGCGGCGTTCTCGTCACCGAAAACAAGCGGCTCCCCCTCTTCCAATTCATAGGGTTCATCGGGAATGAATCTCGGAGAAGAATAGCCTTCGGGCATAGCGTCGCTATCCTGGTAGAAAGATACAGGCTCATGAGCGGGGGCTTCGGCAGCGGGCTGTTCCTCGAACTTTACGAAGCCGCCTTCATCCACCTGGGGCACATCACTCACAGGCTCGCCGAAAGGTGCCAGCGTCTGATCCTGAAAATGAATCGGATCTTCCGGACCGGTCGGTGTCACGGGTTGCTCCGCAATCGGCTGTACGAACGGGTTGCTCGCTTCGTTTCCGAAATAGAGCGGCTCGGCAGGCACCGGTACCGGCATCGCTGCGGGAGCGGGTGCGGCTGCAACCGGTGCTTTCGCCATCGGGACTTCAATTACTTCGTCTTCCGAATCGTTGTAGGACAGCTGCCGGTTCTTCTTCCCGAATCCGAAAAGGCCGGACTTCTCCTGCGCAGAAACGGACTCAACGAAGGAAATCATAAGCTGCAGCGGAACTCCCGGCAGCTTGGCAGCCGCCTCGGTGATTGCGGCTCCCGCCGCGTCACACTGGTCTTCGGCGTCGTACAGAATTCTCAGGAGTTCCTGCTGTCCGAGTGCTTCGTAAACTTCGCGGTTACAAAGGACCAGACAGTCGTCCATCTTGAGCTGGGCAATATTCGAGCACAGGGCCGTAGCGGTCTTGGCTGCGCAATAATTATAGAAGTTCTCGACCTTCTGGCGCTGCGTGTTCACCGGATCAATCCGGATATCCGTCGCAGTAAGCGGGAATAGCGTGTCGTCCCTGTAAAGGAATGCAAGGCCCTTCCCCATCGTAATGGCGAAGGCTTCGGAGTCCTTTACGATAATGCCCGAAAAGAAAGGCGCACGGCTGTTGTCGGCCTGCAGCTTCAGTCTTCCGGTAACGGACACCGCGGTATTGACCAGATCTCCGATCTGATCGTCCAGCGCGCGTCTTCCGCTCTTGATCTCGGCGAAAAGCTTGTTAAGCGGCGCCGCATATCCCGGCTCTGCCGCAGGATCTCTTCCAGGTGCTACCGAATGTGAGAAAACGGAGAGGAAAAAACCTCTTTCCTCCTTATCCACGGTAATATCCGCTGCCCGCGCTTCTCTTTTGCCGGAAAGTCTTCCGTCCAGAAAAAATGCATCCGTAATATCAGGTGCCGGGTAATACCTTGCGGTTACCGTTGTAGCAAGACGAGTCAACTTAGCCATAACAAGAGCCTCCAGTCCGTATATGCAATCTCAGTCCGTTAACCGATGACGAGTAAAACATTTTTATACATTTACCTGATTATACCATAATGAAAATTCTGACAAGTACCTTTACTGATTTTCGATAAAAGAATCCATATATTTTTCGATTATCGGGAAGGGTGCCGGACCGATATCAAGATACGCCGTATGAATCTCTTCGAGCGATGCCGACGAACCGAGTTTATCCTCTGCATTCGCAAAGATGTCGGAAGTAATGAGATGTCCTATGCAATACGGCATGTAGTAGCAGGGAATCTCGATCGCCATGTCATAGCAGTAATCGGTGTAGTCCTGCATATTGACGTTGTACTGGCTCAGGAAATTGGCGACGTCTTCGTTTGTCCAGCCCTGATAATTCACGCCGATGTCGATACGGGCCGGGAAAAGCAGGTTGAAGAGCTGGCTTTCCGCGTCGACATAGGAGACAAGTTCCTGATCGTAATCGGAAGTCTGCATGACATAGCCGGCCGCATACTCGGCCCATCCTTCGGAATAACCGATGAAGCTCGCATAGCGCTGGTAATAACTCCTGATATTCTCGGCATGATAAACAGCCTCGTAAAGATGTCCCGGATATCCTTCATGCGCAATCGTCTCAAGAACGTTCTGATAATCGGCAAGTGCCGCGGTATTGGTCAGGATCAGGTTCTCGGAAGGATCGTCGATCCGGCAGGAGAGGTAAGCCGCAGGGCTGAAGAAATCCTCAAGCTGCGAGGGGACCTGCTTCAAGGTCACGTCGTGATCCATGATGTCCGGGAAATCCGTCTTGATGGCATCCTCGCAGTAATCAAGGTTCTCTTCGATCGTTCCTTCGGAAAAATTATACGTGTTATAAGCTTCCTCGAATTCGCTGCTGCTATCCGCATTCATCAGCACATCAATTTCCTTGTCGATGGCGTCTTCGATCATCGCAGTTGCCTTTTTAACCGTCAGATCCGTGCTCGTCGTGGATTTGAGAAGGAGCGCGTAGTACTCTTTCCCGCCGGACAATTCGCAAATCCCGCCGTCATGTTTCCCCGTTCCGAGCAGGTCCGTGAAACCGTCGATCAGAAGCTGATACGCAGGAAATACATAATCGTCCATCATCTTCTGGTTCTGACTGATATAATCTTTCTTTTCCGCAGCCGTCAGTCCCGTTACGGAGCCTAAACGCTCCTCAAAGCTTGCGATCATGAAATGTTCTTCCTTATCCTCAAGGAAGGAATCACATGAATCGATAATCTTCTGTATGTTCTCGTCCGACGCACCGCTTCCCTCGTCCGCGCGCGCCTTCTCGAATTCCATCAGGTCCCCGTAATACCGGTAGAGATCCTTGAGAATCAGCAGATACTCGTCGATATCCGCCTTCGTATCAAAGGAGTATTCGGAAAGAACAAGCGGCAATTCACTCTGCACGCCGGTTATGGAATTGAAGGCCGAAGAATAGTAATAATAATCCTTATAGGCGATCGCCTCTTCGAGATCATATTCGATGACATCATAGGTAATCTGATCCTGCGGATCGAGCTCGCTGTAGTCGATCTTCTTTAAAGCGGCAAGATACTCTTCGTACTTCGCGATCTGTGCGTTGCTGTATTCTTCCGATACATCGCCCAAAGTCGCTTCGGGTGCGGTAAGTCCGAGTGCTTTCGGATCCGCGACGGCAAAATGCAGGCTCACGCTATCCGATGTGACCGAATCTGTAAACATATCAAAATCGATTTTATCCAGTTCGTCGGATGCCGACGCGGTGTTGACCACTTTTTCTAAAAGGCCGGTTAATGCAGTACAGGACGAACACAAAGATGCCGCAAGGACCAGGGAAAGAGCAAGAACCGGAAGTGAATATTTTCGTATGCGGGCAGATGCTTTCTTTGACATGGGTTCCCTCCTGAATTGTGTATTTCTAAAGAACTTCCCCCTGTCATATGTTTAGGCGGATGAGCGGTTCGTCCGCGAAAAATGCTATACTGTATAAATAGATACGGGAAGTTATTTAATCATACAACATTTTTATGAAGATATGGTTAGTGTCTTGCTACAAACGTGATGCACATGATACAAATATATGGCGAATCATTACAAATTCGTGGCAAATAAGACGATGGAGGAACGGTTCAATGAAGGCAATGCTTACCATATTCCGCTGGGAATGCCGTCGCATAATGTCAAACTGGCGGCAATCTGTCGCCATCTTTCTGATTCCGTCCATCGTGCTGCTCGGTGCCCTTTATGTGTTTCCGCTCCTCGTCAGTTATCTGTCGACCGGGAGCGTCACGCGCCCGACGGTAGTACTTGTGGAGCCGGATACCGCTTCCATGTCCTTCTTCAAGACCGACCAAATGGCTTCGCAATATACCTATTCCATTTGGAATCGGGAGAAATTTGAAGCGGGCGTTGCGGACGGAAGCGCATCGGCCGTCACCGGACGCGGCGGCTTTTTCGCTGTCTTCAGCACCGACGATGCCGATCCGGCCGCCGGGGAAGGCGGATTCGTCTCCTCTGTGCGCAGTTTTTTCAACGATATCAAGGAAGAACCGGACGCTCTGACACATGCCGTCGTCACCCTGTATTCCGATCCCGGTTCCGTCATGTCATACACGCTCGCCTACCAGTTCAAGAACGATGTACTGCCGCTTTACAGCGACTACCTCCTCCAGACCGAGGGCCGCGATATCTATTCCGGCGGAGGCGGCGATCCGTTCCTGGTTGATGTATTCAATCCGTATATGAAGATCATGGAGAGCCGGTCCGAAGCGAATCCGGCCGCCTCAAGGGTCATCCCCGGCATTCTGATCCTTCTTCTCTACTATTGTGTGTATTCGCTGTCCGGCGACATTCTGGCGGCCGACCGCGAACGCGGATTCCTGTCGAAGCTTACGCTCACTCCGATCAGCACGAGGAGCCTTCTCCTCGGAAAGGCGTTGGCCGTCATCGCCATCTCGGCCATGACCTCGCTGGTCACACTGCTGGTTCTCTTTCTCTCTTCCTGGGCCAACCGGACGAACAACCCTCTCTCCCTGATCCCTTTCGGACTGCTGCTGACTCCCGTGGAGCTGGCATACACGGTTCTATCGATTGTCTGCGCCGCCGTCCTTATGACGATGTACACCTTCAAGGTCATTATGGATCTTAAGAAAATGTCCGATGTCACGATGAATCTGCAGTTCCCCCTGGTCCTTTTCCTGATCGATTTCTTCCTGCAGATATTCCGCTACTCTTCGCCGGTTCTTCCCGAATATGTCATCCCGCTTCACAACAATCTGGTGCTCATCCGCAATGTGATGACCGGATCGATTCACTTCTCTCAGGTTCTTTTTGTCCTCGTTTATGATCTGGCCATCGCCCTCTACCTGTATCAGAACGCCTCGGCGCGTTTTGGGCAGGATAATGAGCGTCTTAAAGGAAAAAGAAGGAGATTCGTATGATAGAGGTGTCCCATGTATCCAAGCAGTATTCAGGTTCGGACGACGTGGTTAGAGATGTCAGCTTTGAGGTAAAGGACGGTGTCATTTTCGGGCTTCTGGGGCCGAACGGCGCGGGAAAAACAACGCTGATGCAGATGATCGCGACTCTTCTCGTCCCTTCTCAGGGCAATGTTCTGATCAACGGCCTGAATACGAGGACCGACGAACGCGAGATCCGGAGAAACATCGGGTTTCTGACCTCCGAGGTGAAACTCGATCCGTTTTCGACGCCGGATAAGCTTTTCCGGTTCTTCGGAGACCTGTACGGAATTGACCGGAAGATCGTCGAACAGCGCAAGGCGGAGAGCTTCGCGAGATTCGACATCGCCCCTTTTGCACAGAAGAAGATCATCGAACTGTCAACGGGCATGAAGCAGAAGATCTCTATTGCGATCAGCCTGATTCACAATCCTCCGGTCGTCATTTTTGACGAGCCGACAAACGGGCTCGACATCCTTACCGCGCGTCAGGTCACGGATTACTTAAGAGAGCTCAGGGCGAACGGGCGCACCATTCTTCTGTCGACCCATATTTTCTCGGTCGCCGAGGACCTGTGCGACGAAATCGCCGTACTGGTCGACGGCCGCGTCGTAGCCTTAGGTTCGATTGCAGCTCTCAAGGAAACGACCGGAACCCAGTCCTTCGAAGAAGCTTTTTTCCGCCTGTATACCGAGAATCACAAGGAGTAACAAAGCGATGTTCAGAGCTGTTTGGGCGATCGCCCGCAAAAGCACGACCGGAGGTTCCAGGCTGAAGACAGAGATGTCGAAGGCGTCTTTGGCGACGGCTCTTTTCTTCTTCCTGTGTTTTATGTCGACGCTCGTAAGCTACGTGGTATATTCTGATTCTTTTTTTCAGAGCGAGCCGGAAAACAATTATGTCATGCTGGTTAATAGCCCGGAATCCTTTGACTCCTATCTTGAAAGCAAATTTGAAAAGATTCCCGATTATTTCGAGACTTATTTCCGGCACGAAACCTCCGGCACATATTATGACTTCGTAAAATATCAGAATATGCTGAGCCGGGATCAGATCGCGCTGATCATCGTATTTCCCGGGAATTTCAACGATCAGATTGCTTCTCTCGCGAATGACTCACGGCCTGAAATTCTCACATACTATGATCCGGGAAATGAGAATTCCAAAGGTTACCACGAAACATTCACGAAGAATTTTTTTTCCGAATACGGAGACGAACTTCAGGCAAGGTACGGCCGTACAGCCGTAAGTTCCGATATTTTCGCGATACAGGAACTCGAAATAACAGGTACCGACACGCGGGCGGACAGCGCCCTTTTTGCGATTCACCACATGATTCTTCCCCTTCTTCTGTTTATTGCCGTCATGTATTCGTGCATGGAAACAGGCATGGCCTGTGTCGCCGGCGAGAAGGAACGCGGGACATTTGCGGCGATTCTTCTGTCGCCCGTAAGGCGGATCGAGATTGTCCTCGGCAACGCTCTGGGCATCATAATACGTACGATGGCGATTGCAGGCGGGATACTGCTAATCTTACTGAGCCTGATTTTTGCCGCGTTCGGTTACTTTTCGATCGTTCAGGTCGTAAGCCTTCTCCTTCTTACTCTCTCGCTTACGGTCGTGATGGCCGCGCTCGTCCTGATGATTTCCATCATGAACCGTACGATTCTGGCCGCGCAGACCGGCTTCCTTCCGATCTTCTTTCTGATGCTCATCATCTGTATAACCTCCATGCAGAAACAGGATGCACCTTCGATCCTCTATTATCTTCTTCCGTTCTACGGGCACTATTACGGCATCGCGGCCGTGATGGACGGTACATATTCGATCGGATTGCTCGTTTCGCTTCTTGCGATTTGCCTCGCGATCACCGCAGCGCTTTTTCTCGCGGCCGAAAGACTTCTCCATGTCGAACGGTTCACGCTTTATGCCGATTCGGGAAAAGATCTGGCACGCGAACGGCGGCAGCGTCTGTGGGAACGCCGCATACGCGAGAAGTACGCCGCTTCGCCGCAAAACCGCGTCTACGGTTACGAGCCGAAACGGATGCGCTCCGGTACGTGGCTGATTCTTTATCATCTGCTCATGCCGGTCTCGGTGCTTTCCTTTTTTCAGACGCCGGCACTCATCTATCCGATGATCGATTATCTGCGCTCCGGCCGCGCCAATACGTTTTTCGAGAAAATCAGTACATCCGCTTCGGACGTATCCGGCATGGCCAATCTCATCATGCGGTTTCTGGCGGACCTGATGCAGACCAAAGAGTTCATCTTCTCGATGAGTCTCGGTTATATTCTTCTTATCGCAGTATATGTGTTCATCATTACACGTATCGAAAAGCAGCCGCTCTCCTCTTCGGGCCTTGGCCTTAAAGGTGCCGGCGGCGTCAGAAAGGCCCTGCGTTCCTACGGAATTGGTCTTCTTGTCGGTCTTGCGATGATGTCACTTGCCGTATTCGCTATGCTTCTATCCGGCAATCTCAATATAACGGGAATTGGAATCGATCCGTCCCAGGTGCTTCTCTTCGTCGCCTATATCGCGATGTGGATTCCGCAGGGTGCATCCGAGGAGCTGATGTTCCGCGGTTATATGCTGCCGAGAATCAGCCGCAGATTTGGACGCGCCTTCGCCGTCTTCTTTACCTCGGCCTCGTTCGCCCTTCTTCACGGAGCGAACGCCGGTGTCACGCCGCTGGCCGTCATCAATCTCGTCCTGATCGCCTGGTTCTTTGCGGAGTTATCCTTGTTTACCGGCAACATTTGGACGGTCTCGGCCGCACACTCCGTATGGAATTTTGCGCAGGGCAACCTCTTCGGTTTGCGGGTCAGCGGCACACAAAACACGGCAAGTCTTATTCATACCGTTTATAGTGATAACGCAATGCCCTTACTGACCGGCGGCGATTTCGGGCCGGAAGGCGGTCTTATTGTGACGGGGGTTACCGTTCTTTGCCTGTTGATTTTGTTTGCCTTGCGGCATAAACTGAAAAACGAAAATCGAAAAGTATAGAGGAGATCCGCAGAATGCCAATTTCATCGACTGAACCGGTCGGACAGGAACCGATCATTGATATACATGCCCATGTTTTCCCGCCCAAAATACTGGACCGCGCCGTCGAATCGATCGGCCGCTTCTATGACCTGCAGATGCAGCGCGACGGGACGCTCGACAATCTTGTCGAGGAGAACCGGAAAGCCGGCATTTCGTACTCGGTTATCTTCTCCACCGCAACGGCCGCCAAGCAGGTATCGTCGATCCATACATTCATTCACGGGATGCAGGCGGCATCCAACGGCCGATTCCTGGGATTCGGTACGCTTCACCCCGACATGACGCCGAATGAACTCGATGCGGAAGTACAGAACATTCTGGAACTGGGCCTTCACGGCATTAAGCTGCATCCTGATTTTCAGGAAATCGCCGCCGACTCGCCTGCCGTTTTCTCCATCGCGAGAGCCGCCTCCGGCAAATTGCCGATTCTGATCCACGCAGGCGACTACCGGCACAATTTCTCACACCCGGAACAAATCCGGAGCCTTGCCGAGCATTTTCCTGATCTCACGATCATCGCCGCGCATTTCGGCGGCTGGAGCGAATGGTACAAATCGCCGGAAATCCTCGCGGGAATTCCGAATGTCTATGTCGATACTTCGAGTACTTTGGATTTTGTATCTCCCGGGAACGCGGCGGATATGATCGCAAGGTTCGGCGCGGATCACGTGCTCTTCGGAACCGATTACCCTATGTGGAGCGCATCGGAAGAGATGCGGCGTTTTAACCGGCTAAAGCTTTCCCCTCAAGACAGAAAAAAGATTCTTTATGACAACGCGGCTTCTCTTCTTGCGATTTCGTCTCTCTCGAGCGTCACATAATCGATTTTCCCGACAAGCGTCATCGGCAGGCTCGAGCGAAACTCGATTTCGACCGGCCGCGCATACGGAATCAGTCCGTCCCTGCATGTGCCGATTATCTTTTCGCGTATCCGGAGCAGCTCTTCTTCGTCATCAATTCCGGCGGTTACGACAATCGCCTTAACGACGTGAATACGGTACGGGTCCGGAACGGCTATCGCGCATACCGACGATACCTCGGGAACCGACGCAATTACCGCTTCGATCTGTGACGGGAAAACCGGAATGCCGGATACTTTTATGATTCTTTTGAGGCGCTGCGTGAAGTAGAAAAAGCCGTCCGGATCCATGTATCCGAAATCTCCGGTATGAACCCAGCTGAGACCGTCGGAATGACGGCGAATCGCCTGTCTGGTGCCTTCCGGATCTCCTAAATAGCCGAGCATCATCGTCGGACCGCTTACGCAAATCTCGCCCTGCGTGCCCACCGGAAGCTCTTTCTCCGTGCCGGATTCGACAATCTTCATCAGAATATCCGCAAGCGGCAGTCCGATCGATTCCTTCCTGCACTTGAATTCGGGATTCACCGAGCATACGGTAACCGTCTCGGTTAAGCCGTAACCTTCTCTTAAGGAAATCGCCGATCCGTGCTCGTGCAGGAACGCTTCAAACCGCTCCTTCAGATCCGGTGAGAGCGAATCTCCTCCGCAGAAACAGCATGTGATAAAAGACAGATCCGCTTTGACAAGCCCCGTACTCTTCAGAATGCCTTCGTACAGGGTCGGTACGGCCGCGATAAACGATGGCTTCTCCTTCAGTATTACCTTCGCAAGCGAATTGGGTTCGAACATCGGTACAAGAATACAGGTGATCGCGTTGCAGATCATCGTGTGCATGCCCATGCAAAGCCCGAATCCGTGAAACAGCGGCAAGATGGTTACCATGGACCGGTCCGGAGCGATTCCGGACTCGAACGGGTCCGGAATATTGACAATCTGCGGCCCCTGAACGGCCAGTACGTTCATGTTTTTCGAGGAAAGAACGATCGTCTTCGGACTTCCGGTCGTACCGCCGCTGTGAAGATAGACACTCGCCGCACCCGGCTCGATCGGCCGGACATAATGCTCCGAAGCTTCGTGGTCTCCGCGTTTCCTTGCTAAGTCCTCGAGGTTCTTCCAGGCGATATAGCGGGATTCGGTCGGGAAAGCCGGAATCTTCCGTCCTTTGCTCAAGTAAAAACCGAATGCCTTGACAGGGCTTAAGTAATCGCCGATCGATGCGACGTATACGCGGTTCATCGCAATTCCGCCGAGCATCTCAATATGCTTCGGCAAAAAGGCGTCGAGAATGATCAGAAACTCACTTCTTGTGGATGTAATAAATTCCTTAAGCTCGGGCGTCGGCGTCTTGGGATGAACCATATTGGCGATTGCACCGAGTTTGTTGACCGCATAAAATGCCACGACTGCCTGCGGTATATTCGGAAGGCATATCGTAACGACAGCGCCGCGCTTGATTCCCGTGTTCTTCATAGCGGCCGCAGTCAGGTCAACCTGCGCGAAAAGCGTCTTATACGAAATCTTCGTTCCTTCAAAAGAGACGGCCGTCACCTTGGGAAATTTCTCCGCGGTTCTTACGAGCATCTCGTACATGGTCTTGTCGGGATAGGACAGGTGTTCTTTCATGGACGGGTCATATGAGGTGAGCCAGGGCTTATTCATGATTCCTCCGGTACTTTTACCTAAATGAATTGCCAAACAAATTTTATTTTAAGGCATTTTGCACGATATAGATAGTTCCCTTATGCACAAAATTACGATTTTTTGCGCGGTGCTTAAGCGGGTACTGATGGTATACTGATTTCATGCTACAGAATTTTCGCGCATCAGACGCGATCATATAGAAACGGAGATACCGCCTTGGCCAAGACCAAAACGCTTTATGTATGCAGCGAATGCGGGTATGAGACTTCCGGCTGGATGGGCAAATGCCCGTCGTGCCAGTCCTGGAATACCATGCTCGAGGAGAAGACCGCACCGGCTTCCTCCGCCTCCGCTAAACCCTCGATGAATAAGAGCTGGGTCACCGGAAAGGAAGTCGTCCCTCTGTCGGCGGTATCGGCCGAAGAGGATCCGCGATATACATCCGGCCTCAGGGAGCTTGACCGCGTATTGGGCGGCGGTTTCGTTACGGGCTCGCTCGTACTGGTAGGCGGCGATCCGGGCATCGGCAAATCGACGCTGCTTCTTCAGGTAAGCCATCTTGCGAAGACCAACGGAACGGTACTTTATGTGTCCGGAGAAGAATCCAAGACGCAGATCCGGCTTCGCGCCACGCGGCTCAAGATCGAAACGGATCACATTACACTGTGTACCCAAACCTCCTTCGAGGCGGTGGCCGAAACCATCAGCTCTCTCAAGCCGTCGCTGTGCATCATCGATTCAATCCAGACACTGTACTCCGACGAAATCACCTCGGCGCCCGGCAGTGTCAGTCAGGTCCGCGAAGTTACCGCGGGACTCCTTCGCCTCGCGAAAAGTCTCCTGATCACGATTGTCCTGGTCGGGCACGTCACGAAGGACGGCACGCTCGCGGGGCCTCGCGTTCTCGAGCATATGGTCGACACCGTCATTTACTTTGAGGGCGAGAACTCGAGCCCGTTCCGCATGCTTCGCGCCGTCAAGAACCGCTTCGGTGCGACCGGCGAACTGGCGTTTTTTGAGATGACGGACGCGGGGCTTTCCGAGGTCGAGAACGCTTCGTCCCTCCTGATCTCAGGCCGGCCGATCCGGGTGCCCGGATCCTGCATAACCTCCACTATGGAGGGCACAAGGCCGATCTTAGTCGAGATTCAGGCACTCCTCATTCCCACGAACTATTCCGTTCCGCAGCGAATGGCGCAGGGTCTTGACCGCAGCCGGATCGGCATGCTCTTAGCCGTTCTCGAAAAGAAGATCTCCGTCGGCGTCAACAATATGGACGCGTATATCAATGTCGTCGGGGGACTTAAGGTCTCCGAGACCGCCTGTGATCTGTCTGTACTCTCCGCGGTCTACTCGGCAATCAAAGACCGGCCCATACGGCCGGATACGCTGGTGCTCGGCGAAGTCGGACTAACCGGAGAGATCCGTCCCATCAGCGACATCGAGCGGCGTCTCTCCGAAGCCGTCCGTCTCGGCTTCTCGTCCTGCATCCTGCCGGGCGGCAACAAAGCCGGTCTCGACCGGATCATGCGAAGAAGAAAAGCCGGTGCGTCCGATACGGATTCCGGCGATGAGGGACGTTTCCCGGAGATGATTTTCGCGGATACTTTAGCCGAAGCGCTCGACGTTCTTTTCGCGGACCAGAGTCCTGCGAATCGTCCTGCGAGCAAGATTCGCGGATAGATCCGCGAATTGGAAAGAGGTGTCAAATGACCGATTTGATCGCGCGTTCTAACGCGCCGGATAGAATTTCGGATCTCATGGACCCGATGCCGCCGGTCCCGCCGGAACGTCATCTATATGTGATTATCCCCGCCGCCGGTCAAAGCCGGCGTATGGGCGGCGAACGGAACAAGCAGTTTATTCCGATTGACGGAATTCCGGTTCTTGTCCGTACGCTGCTGGCTTTTAAAGAATATCTTGCCGTCAAGGAGCAGACAGAGGCATTCCACCTGCACGGTGTCATCGTCACTTCAGAACCGGCAATCCCGGAAGTCCTCGAACTGCTGCAGAATTACGGAATTCCGTTTGTCGAGAAAGTCATTCCCGGCGGCATGACACGGCAGGACTCCGTATGGAACGGCATCCGCTCACTTGCTGACCTTGAACGCGCGCCCCGTCCCGACGATGTTGTCTTTGTCCATGACGGGGCCCGGTGCCATGTGGACCGGGGCACCCTGGAACGCTGTCTCCAGGGCACTTTGAAATACGGCATCTGTACCGCAGCCGTTCCGGTCAAGGATACGATCAAGAAAGTAGATGCCGAGGGCAGCAATAAGGTTCTGTCGACGCCCGACCGCTCGATGCTGTACGCGGTGCAGACGCCTCAGGCCTTTCTATACAGGCTTCTTTTCGAGGCGTATGACGCGGCATACAGGGCAGGACGCAAAGGCACCGACGACACGTCTCTCGCCGAAGCTTTGGGGCTTCCCGTGTACGTGGTCGAAGGTTCTTATTCCAATATCAAGATCACAACTCCGGAAGACCTTCTTCTGTTTGCCGATACGGATCGTCTCCGTACGCACGGCGAGCCGTAACGCTGCAGAAGACCATAATCCCTTCGCCTTTTCCGAACGCGCTCAAGCCTTCGCCGGAGGTCGCCGTGATACCGACCGAATCCGGTGTGATACCGAGCAGATCAGCGACGCATTCGCGTATATTTTCGATATGCGGGGAAAGTTTCGGCGTCTTGCACTCGACGGAGAATGAAACGTGCGTAATCCGGATTCCGTGCATGCTTCCGAGCGCCAGCTTCACATATTCGGAGCTGTCGCGTACGCCTTCCTCGAGACAGAGCCGGTCGGCTTCCGCTCCGAGAACATTTACACAGGTTATTCCGGATATGGCGTTGGTCAGTGCATGAAGAAGTACGTCGCCGTCGCTGTTCGCTTTAAGCGGGGTACCGCCCGGTATCTCGAAGCCGCCCAGGATAAGGCGTGTATTCTTCCTGTTGTCGCTGTCATCTTCGTTTGTTTGTTCAAATCGATGGCTGTCCTGACCGATTGCGTTGATATACTCGTACCAAATCATATCTGCCTCCTTACGGGCCGCCATCAGGATATATTCGCGTTTTCGAGAATCCATTCTTGCAGATCTGCTCCGTCGAGCAGCTCACCGCTCTGGCCCGCATAATGTGCCTTCAGTGCGCCGTTGTTAAGGATAACAAAATCCGGTACCACAACGACTTCGAAATGGTCGGCGAGCTCTTGCAGCTGATCCACGTCTGCCGACACGAAAAGAATCTTGTCGTGATAATACTCCGCCATATCTTCGATGCCGGACGTCGTTCCCTGGCCGGCTCTAAGACTCGAATAAAAGTAAATGCAGACGGGCACGGGCGAGTAAGCAATCATCTTGTCGTAATCCGTGACTTCGCGGTACAGGATTCCTTCTCCCTCGCCGTCCAAGTCTTCGTAGACCATAGCGGTCATCGGCGCATTGTAGGAATAATCCCCGAGGTAGAGTGACGTATCCACCGATTCTCTGGTTCCGGAATAGCTGCCGCAGCCTCCTGCAAGCAGCAAAACAAAAAGAAGCATGGCCGTTATAAGGCCTATGCTTCCTGTGTGCTGCGTTCTGTTTGTTATCATGCCGCACCTCCTTATTTGTTCTGACCGCACTTATCCTTCGATAAGACCTGCCAGAACGGCGACCGTATTGTCGAGCATATCGGTCGAAATCTTCTCAATATCACCGGAATCGATGAGCGAAGTCACATAAGGATCTACCGGTACTTTATCGAAAAGAGGCACATTCAGTTCGGCAGCCGCCTTCTCGACGCCGCCCTCGCCGAAAACCGGGAGTTTCTCGCCGCAATGCGTGCACGTAATATAGCTCATATTCTCGACAAAGCCCAGAACCTTGACTCTCATCATGAGCGCCATATTTCTCGCCTTGTTGACGATCATCGAGACGAGATCCTGAGGTGTGGAAACCAGAATAATGCCGTCGAGCGGAATCGTCTGGAAAACGGTAAGCGGTACGTCTCCCGTGCCGGGCGGCATATCGATCAGCAGTACGTCGAGTTCTTTCCAGATGACATCCGTCCAGAACTGCTTCACTACGCCCGCGATTACCGGACCTCTCCAGATCACCGGAGCCTCTTCGTCTTCCATCAGCAGATTCACCGATACGATCTCGATACCGGAATGGGAAATCGCCGGAAGGATTCCTTCCTCGCTTCCCTTGAGCTGGCCCTTGAGCCCGAATGTCTTCGGAATCGAAGGTCCGGTCACATCGGCGTCAAGAATTCCGACCCGATATCCCTGGCGTGCAAGCTTCGCGGCAATTACCGACGTAACGAGCGATTTGCCGACGCCGCCCTTGCCGCTGCAGATGCCGAACACCTTCTTGATGCTCGATCCCGGCCGCAGTTTCTCAATCATAGATTCCGGCTTCTTCTCCCCGTCGCTCGGGCAGCTTCCCGATGCGGCCGAAGCGCATCCGTCTTTACTCTTGCAGGTGTCACATGATGACATAAAAATTCCTCCGTTGCCGTATAAAAACTAATAGAATTATTTTACCACTTATTCCGAAGCCTTTGTGTCTGTTTTTATGGCGAGCATAATCCAGTATCCGGCGTCTTTGGCAATGACTTCGCAATTGCCGAAGAGCTCTTTGAGATGGGCGAGGCTCGAGGGAGCGCCCTGCTTCTTCTGCAGAACGACATACAGTCGGCCGCCCTTGTCGAGATGCTCGAAAGCACCGTCATAGAAGGCGAATACTGTCTTCTTACCCGCGCGGACCGGCGGGTTCGTCAGAACGACGTCAAATGCGTCCGGAATGTTCGACCACGCGTCCGAGGAGACCTTCGTGATAAACGGGCAGTGGTTTGCTTTCGCATTATCGCCCGCAAGGCCCAGAGCCCGCTGGTTGATATCCGCCATCGTCACGTCATACGCAGGGAAAACGCGCTTCATCACGACTCCGACGACGCCGTATCCGCAGCCGAGATCAAGAAGCCGCGCCTTTTTCACGCAGCGGGTAAACAGATCCGAAATCGCCGTGTCCAGAAGGAGCTTCGTTCCGAAGTCGATCTGCCTTTTCGAAAAGACACTGCTGTCGGTTCTGAAAAAGAAATCGATGCCGTGGAAACGGGCTTCAATCTCTCTTTGCTCCGAAGGTGTCGTGGGATTCTCTTCAAAATAATGTGCCATTCGTCCTCATTTCTTGTCCCAGATCCTGTCCAGATGCGTTTTGCGGAGCAGGATCAGGAAGGGATAACCGAGTGCATATACGACGACGATCTCACTGAGCGCCACATAAAGAATATTGAAGGCGATAACCGCCATCGTAACCTGATCTCCTGCCGTATTGAGGAGAAAGGACAGATACGTTCCGACAATAACCGCGTTCACGGGAATGGCCGGGAAGATCGCCAGGAGATCCCGCGGTACCTGCGGCAGTCTTGTACATTTCCGGGCGATGAACCGCGTCAGGAGCGCCGCGATCAGCGTCGCAAGAGATCCGAAAACGATATCAATCACGCCCAGATTGTTCGGGTTCAAGAGATTGGCCAGAAAGCAGCCGACGGCTAATCCCGGAATGGCCGCGGGCGTGAAAATCGGCAGAATCACCATGATTTCCGCAAGGCGGAACTGGATCGGGCCGAATGCAAACTGCGCGAAGGGATAGGTGAAAACCACATAGAGAGCTGCGATTACAGCAGACGTGGTCAGGTACAGAGTACCTGTAAAGGGTCTCTTTTCTTTTGTCATGTTACAATTTCCTCCAAAAACATATGAGTCGAAGCGTCGTCGACCGGAGTAAGGGATAACGGTTCGGTACCGGATTGAATATGTCAAAAGGAATCCCGAAACCACTATAGACTATAAAGAAAAAGCGCTCCGATTGCAAGGGAAATCGCGCGCGGGAGCCGCACAAACAAGAAGAGACCCCGATATAAACGCACTTTTGCCACTTGAAAACAAAAATACGAATTCAGAATCTCTTCTTTTAAATGGCAAATGTAATTCCTTAGGACCGCGGGCACGCGGCCGGTCAGGGTTTCTTCTGCCCGTAGTAGGCGCCCGGTCCATGCTTTCTAAGGAAGTGTTTGTCCAGGAGTTCCTGCTGCATCGGCGGCTTCTGTTCCGCCGCGATCTTCTCGGTATGCCAGGCCATCATCGCAAGTTCCTCGAGAACGACCGCGTTATGAACCGCTTCTCCGGCGTCCTTGCCCCAGGTAAAGGGGCCGTGCGAACGCACAAGAACGGCGGGGACGGATGCGGGATCTATTTTTCGCGATTCGAAAGTCTCAATGATGACATGTCCCGTTTCGAGCTCGTATTCGCCTTCGATCTCCTGCTTCGTCATGAAGCGGGTACAGGGAATTTCCCCGTAGAAGTAATCGCCGTGCGTCGTTCCATACGCCGGAATACCGCGGCCCGCCTGTGACCAGACAGTCGCCCATCTCGAGTGGGTATGAACGACGCCGCCGGCCGACGGGAAAGCCTTATAAAGCTCCAGATGCGTAGGCGTATCGGACGACGGATTCAGGTCGCCCTCTACCTTTTCGCCCATGAGATTCATAACCACCATATCGGAAGGCTTCAGATCCTCATACGGAACGCCGGAAGGCTTTATGACGAAAAGCCCCTTCTCGCGGTCAATTCCGGATACGTTGCCCCATGTGAAAACAATGAGGCCATGTGCCTTTAATGCCATGTTCGCTTCATAGACAGATTTCTTTAATTCTTCCAGCATGTCGGTTCCCCTCTCATTCGAAATGCCTCCGGCGTTGAAAACGTTCCGGAGGCACAGCGGTTATTAGTTCAGTTTCCAGGCGATATCGTTCCAGCGAAGTTCGTTTCGCAGTTCGGGAATCGCCGTCTTCTTACTGATATGAACGAATTCGATATTCATGATCTCCGCGAAGTCCCGCATATGCTCGGCGTTAAGCGCAAAACTCATTACGTTATGATGCGCTCCTCCGGCCAGGATCCAGGCCTCGGTACCTGTCGATAGATCGGGCGCCGGCCGCCACATGACCCGAGCAACGGGCAGCTTGGGCATCGGCTTAAACGGCTCAACCGCATCGACGTCGTTTACGATCAGGCGGAGTCTTCCGCCCATGTCGACGAGAGACGCGATAATGGCATCCCCGCCCACACCGTCAAAAACAAGACGCGCGGGATCGGATTTGCCGCCGATTCCGAGCGGATGGACTTCGATTCTCGCCTTCTCCTTCGCGAAAACGGGACTGACCTCCAGCATATGCGCGCCAAGGACATACTCGTTTCCGACTTCGTAGTGATACGTGTAGTCTTCCATGAATGCGGTTCCGCCCTTAAGCCCCTCCGCCATCTGCACCATGATTCTCATCAGAGCGCCGGTCTTCCAGTCGCCTTCACCGCCGAAGCCGAAGCCGTCGGCCATCATGTTCTGGATCGCAAGTCCCGGAAGCTGTTCCATGCCGTGCAGATCCTGGAACGTGTCGGTCATAGCTCCGAATCCGCCGTCCTCAAACATCTTTCGCAGTGCGACTTCCGTCTTCGCCTGGAACTTGACGGCGTCGATATTGTCCGTCGCCAGAATATAGCGGCTCTGATACTCGTTCATCTTATCATCAATTTCCTGAGCGGTCACGCGGTCCATCACGTCTGTAAGGTCATTGATGCCCCATCCGTTCACCTGCCACCCGAGCTTGATCTGTACTTCAACTTTATCGCCTTCGGTAACGGCGACCTCGCGCATGTTGTCGCCGATACGGAGGACCTTAAGCTTCCGGCTCTCCGCCGCGCCGATCGCAGAACGCATCCAGCTTCCGATTCGGGCGCGCACTTCTTCGTTGCCCCAGTAACCGGATATCACCTTGCGCGGGATGCGCATGCGTGCCGTAATGAAGCCGTGCTCCTTGTCGCCGTGTGCCGACTGGTTCATGTTCATGAAGTCCATATCCATGGTATCCCACGGAATCTCGCGGTTATACTGCGTGTCGAATTGAAGGAGCGGCTTATTCAGAACTGAGAAGCCGGCGATCCACATTTTCGAGGGCGAAAAGGTATGCATCCAAGTGATGATACCCGCGCATAAAGGATCGCTGTTTGCCGCTTCAAGGGTCGCGGTAATCTCCGAGGTTTGTGTGACGACAGGCTTGTACACCACTTTCGCGGGAACTTGAGGATCGAGATTCAGCGCGAGAACAATCTCCTCGGCATGACCGACCATCTCCTGAAAAATATCACCGTACAGCTTTTGCGCTCCGGTGATGAACCAGAATTCGTATTTTCTTACATCAGACATATTAAAGACCTCCGTTACATTTCTTTCTTTATCTCTTTTAAACGTTTCATAACATCATTCACGCCTCTGCCGAAATAATCGTGAAGAATTCTGTATTCGGCGAAAAGCTTATCGTAGACAGCCGCATTTTCGGGAATCGGGTTATACACCGTATCCTTGAGGCTTCCCAGAAGACGCGCGCCCTCGAAAATGCTTTCGAAGCCGCCCTTCTCTTTGCCGGCTGCGACCGCACCGAAAATCGCCGATCCGAGCGCCGGCCCCTGCAGGGACCCCGCAATCTTAATCGGCATGCCTAAGACGTCCGCATAGATCTGCATCGTCATCGGGTCCTTCTGCGAAATGCCGCCCGACGCATAGAACTCCTCGACCGGGACACCGTGTTCGCGATAGTTCTCGATGATCATACGCGTGCCGTAAGCCGTAGCCTCGATCAGCGCGCGGTACATCTCCTCAGGCTTCGTCTGCAGCGTCATGCCGAGCATCATGCCGGTCAGATCAACGTCGACCAGGACCGAACGGTTGCCGTTCCACCAGTCGAGCGCCAGAAGGCCGCTCTCGCCGGGACGCTGTGCCTCGGCCTTTTTCCGTAAATATGCGAAAATGCTCTCGCCCGCCGCTTCGGCCTGGCCGTAGTAAGACGTCGGCACACAGTTGTCGATAAACCATGCGAAATGATCGCCGACACAGGACTGTCCGGCTTCATATCCCAGATAGCCCGGAAGAATTCCGTCTTCGGTGACGCCGCACATACCGGGCACCTGAACTTCTTTTTCGCCCATCAGCATATGACAGGTGGAGGTTCCCATAATCGCAAGCATCTTGCCCGGCCCGTCGATTCCGACTGCGGGAACGCATACATGTGCGTCGACATTGCCTACGGCTACGGCGGTTCCGGCCTTAAGTCCGGTAAGGGCCGCGGCGTTCGCCGTCACTTCGCCCGCCTTGCTGCCGAGAGGAAGGATGTCGCGCGACAATTTATCGTCGACGACATTTTCGAGACGCGGATCGAGGGAGGCGAAGAAATCGTTGGACGGATAACCCGATTTCTTATTCCACATTTCTTTGTAGCCGGCCGTGCAGGAATTTCTTGTCTCCGTGCCGGTCAGCTGCCAGATAATCCAGTCGGCCGCTTCGATAAACCGGTCGGCCGCCTCGTAAACAGCCGGCGCTTCATCCAGAATCTGCCATATCTTCGGAATCGCCCATTCGGAAGAAATCTTCCCGCCGTAATTGGCAAGCCAGGGCTCCGATCTCTTGCCCGCAATGTCGTTCAAGAGATTCGCCTTGTCCTGAGCGGCGTGATGCTTCCAAAGCTTCACGTAGGCGTGCGGCTCGTCCTTATATTCATCCAGAAAACAGAGCGGCGTACCGTCTGCTTTGACCGGGATCAGTGTGCAGGCCGTGAAATCGGTGCCGATCCCGATGATATCATCCGGAGATACATGCGATTTTTCGAGAACATCGGGAATCGTTCTGGAAAGGACTTCCAGATAATCTCCCGGATCCTGCAGAGCCCAGTCGTGGCCGAGCTTCTTTCCCGATGGAAGTTCTTCGTCCATAACGGCATGCGGGTAGTTAAAAACAGATGAGGCCAGTTCTTCACCGGTCTCACAGTCCACAAGGAGCGCACGCCCCGATAAAGTTCCATAGTCTACCCCAATTGCATATTTACTCATTTCTGTCATCCTCTAAAGCTGTTGAATCTTTTACGACAATTTCGACATCCATCACGACGGACTCCGTCCGTCTGCCATTTTCGATCATATCAAGGAGACTCTTCGCGGCCTCTCTGCCCAGGCTCTCGCCGGGATGTGTGATCGACGTTATGCGTACGGGCGACAGATCCGATATAGATGAATTGTCAAATCCTATGACCGACTTGTCCAAGGGAACCCGAATCCCGTTTCTGAGCATGGATTGAATCAGGCGGATCGCGACCTGATCGTTATATGCGACAACCGCCGTACATCTGGACAGACGTCTCAGCAGACGTGTTTCTTCGCCTTTCGAAAAAAGGTGTTCAAGATCCGGCGTCGTATACCAGATTACTTCATCGTCATTGATCGACAGTCCGTGCGCCACAACACTTTCCGAGAAACCTGCGTAGCGCTCGTGCCCCTGGCGGTCATCCGCCTTGAAAATACCGCCGATTCTTCTGTGTCCGAGACTGTATAAATAATCAACCGCCATGTTGCCGCCGGCTCTGTCGTTCGTTACGACATAAACGGGGTCCAGGGCTTCGTAATATCCGTTGATAAAGACATAGGGGATTCCCTTTTCCGTCAGTTCTCTATAGAGATGAAGGTTCGGATTCGGCAAAGCCGAACGGTTTCCTTCGATGATTATTCCGTCTACACCCTTGTTCATCAGCGATACCAGCTGCTGATGTTCAAGCTCGACCCGATTCTTTGTGACGCCGAGCGTCATGCTGTATCCGTTCATGGTAAGGACATCTTCGATGCCGCTTGTAATACCGGGGAATATATAGTCCGTTATGTTGGTTGCAATGTAACCGATCGTCATCGCGCGTGCGGCTTCCGATACGTACGTTCCGCTTCCCCGGCGGCTGGTCAGCGTGCCTTTTTTCTCAAGGTGCATCAGGGCCTGACGTACCGTCTGGCGGCTGATTCCGAATTGTTCTGCAAGTACATTCTCTGACTGGATCTTCTGCCCGTTCTTAAAAGTGCCGTCGATGATTTTAGAACGGATCCAGTTTTCCAGGATCTGGTATTTGTGTTTACTGTCTTCTCCGTATGCCACAAAAGTACTCCGTTCTTCTCTTAGTTTTGTGATTTTCCTGCTCCCGGAGCAACAACAATACTCCGGGAGCAGGTATCACGAACAGACCAAAACATGAATTCCGAAAAGCCGGCAAAGGAGGCTGCCGCTTTAAAGAT
This sequence comes from uncultured Mageeibacillus sp., assembly GCA_964617375.1. Classification (GTDB taxonomy): domain Bacteria; phylum Bacillota; class Clostridia; order Saccharofermentanales; family Saccharofermentanaceae; genus Firm-13. Next base: position 31,358 of record CAZTXQ010000016.1, read on the forward strand.
ACCGGGTCAGATCCATATGATCAACGTGTCCGACAAGACACATTTACCGGAAAATTACTTCGTTGATTTTCTCTTGGAGATAAGGTCAAAGGTTACGGCACCGAGAAGAACGGCACCCTTGACAACCTTCTGCCAGTCAACGGACCATCCGAGAAGGGACATTCCCATGTTGAGAACACCCATAATCATGGCGCCGACAACGGCTCCGATAACGGTTCCGATACCGCCGGTGGTAGATGCGCCGCCGATATAGCAGGAAGCCATTGCGTCAAGTTCGAATCCGTCACCGGCCTTGGGTGTTGCGGAACCGTTTCTCGAAGAAAGAACGATACCGGCAATCGCACACATCAGGCCCATGCTGACATATACCCAGAACATAACACGCTGCGTCTTGATACCGGACAGCTGGGCTGCCTTGGCATTGCCGCCGTAAGCGTAGATGTGACGGCCGGCGACTGTGTTCTGTGTTACGAAAGAGTAAATCAGGATGATAACAACAAGAATCAAAAGAACGATCGGGAGACCGGAAGAACTTCCGAGTTTAAAAGTAAAGATATTGGCGATGGCTGCGATCACGATTACTTTAATGGCAGACTGAGCAACAGACGTGACCTTAAAGTTGTATTTCTTCTTCGTGCGGCGGTTGTTGATCTCAAGAATTACGATTGCTACGGCCGCCAGAATACCGACGATAATCGAAACCATATCGATTGTAAGGCCGCCTGTACGGAACGTCTTGCCAAACATATTCCATTCCAGTGTGTTGAATTGAACAAACAGGGTCGGAAGATATCCGGCTGCGATTTTGCGATAAGATGCATCCAGCGGTCCTACGGTCTGTCCTGCCAGAACAACCATCGTAAGTCCTCTGAAAATAAGCATGTCCGCCAGAGTAACGATGAAGGCCGGGATCCTGATGTAGGCGATGAAGAAACCCTGAAAAGCGCCGACCATAAGGCCGATCAGGAGAGCGCAGATGATGGCTGCCCAAACCGGCATGTTCTGCCTGACCATAAGGGAAGCGGAGACCGCACCGACGAATGCCGTTACGGAACCGACCGAAAGATCGACATTTCCGGTAAGTACGCAAAGAACCATTCCGCAGGCAAGGATAACAACGTACGAGTTCTGCATGACCAGGTTGTTGAAGTTATCCGGGAAAAAGAGTGTTCCTTTGGTAGCGACTGTAAAGACCACAAAAATGCCGATTAGTGCGATCATCATACCATATTGACGAAGATTGATGCTTTCCCCCGTCTTCTTTGTCTTGATTTTCAATTCATTGGTACTCATCTTTATTGCCCTCCTTTTTGATGAGACATAATACACTTCATGATGGCTTCCTGAGACGCTTCCTCGCGGGAAAGCTCTCCGGCTATCTCACCCTCATTCACTACATAAACACGGTCGGCCATACCAAGAACCTCAGACATTTCGGAAGAGATGATAATGATCGATTTTCCTTCCGCTATGAGCTGATTAATTACGCAGTAGATCTCGTACTTGGCTCCGACATCGATGCCTCGCGTCGGTTCGTCAAGAATCAGAACATCGGGATGCGTCAGAATCCATTTGGCCAGAACGACCTTCTGCTGGTTGCCTCCGGAAAGGCTTCCGACGGTCTGCTCTATACTGTTGGACTTGACGTTGATCTTGCTTCTGTATTCGTGAGCGGCCAGAATCTCTTCGTTCTTGTTAATGACTCCATACTTGTTGGCGAATGAGTGAAGGCTTGCCAGGGACATATTCCACTTAATATCATTGATCAGGACCAAGCCGTATGTTTTACGGTCTTCCGTAACATACGCCACGCCGTTATCAACCGCGTCGCTGATCGTGTGCATATTGATCTGCTTGCCGTCTTTATACACGGTTCCGGAAATCTTCTGTCCGTACGAACGTCCGAAAATACTCATGGCAAGCTCTGTGCGTCCGGCACCCATAAGACCTGCCAGACCAACGACCTCGCCTCTTCTGACATTGATATTGACATTGTTGATAACTTTCCGGTCAGCTTCCTGCGGATGATAGACGTTCCAGTTTCTTACTTCGAAAACCACTTCGCCGACGTTATGGTCGCGATCCGGATAACGGTTGGTCAGTTCGCGTCCGACCATGCCTTTGATAATCCGGTCCTCGTTAATCGGCGCCGTGCCTCTTTCGATGGTCTCGATCACGTGACCGTCGCGAATAACGGTAATAACATCCGCAACCTGAGATATTTCATTCAGTTTATGGGAAATCATTATGGAGGTAATCCCCTGTTTCTGTAGCTTTTTCAGCAGGAGCAGGAGTTTATTGCTTTCTTCATCATTGAGCGCGGCCGTAGGTTCATCCAAAATCAGAAGCTTAACTTTCTTGGAAAGCGCTTTCGCGATTTCAACGAGCTGCTGCTTGCCGACGCCGATATCCATGATACGTGTGTTGACATTTTCGTTCTCGAGACCGACTTCTTTAAGAAGATCGGTCGAGTGCTTACGGGTACGGTTCCAGTCGATAACACTGCCCATTTTTGTCTGTTCGTTACCGATAAAAACATTTTCCGCTATGGATAGGTAAGGACTTAGAGCCAGTTCCTGGTGAATAATAACAATGCCCTCGTTTTCACTGGCCTTGATATCATGGAATTTGCATTCCTTACCTTGGAACATGATCTCTCCGGAATATGAACCAAACGGATATACTCCGCTCAGTACATTCATGAGTGTGGATTTGCCAGCGCCATTCTCACCGCATAGTGCGTGGATCTCACCTTCTTTGACAGTGAGATTGACATCATCAAGGGCTTTTACGCCGGAAAATACCTTCGTTATGTGTCTCATTTCGAGAAGAACATTAGACATTTTCCAGGGCTCCTTTCTTCGAATCGGACAGTGGCAGCCCGTTTGAGAGCTGCCACCGTTCCATCATCTTTTCGATTTTCCGTTTTGCTTCGACCCGGGTACGGTAAACACCGGTTCAAGCGGATTACTCGATTGAGTTAAGTGGATTAGCCTTCTTTGACCTGGTCAGCTGTGTAGTAACCAGCGTCGATGATTTCCTTCTCGTAGTTGCTCTTGTCAACCGATACGGGAGAGCAAAGGAACGAAGGAACTACGATAACGCCGTTGTTGTAGGTCTTGGTGTCGTTGATCTCAGGCTCTGTTCCCTTGAGAACAGCATCAACCATCAATACGCACTTGGAAGCAAGAACACGGGTGTCCTTGAATACGGTTGCTGCCTGCTTGCCGGAGATAATGTTCTTAACAGCCATCAGTTCAGCGTCCTGTCCTGTGATGATCGGCCAGCCTTCGCCTACTGTGTATCCGGCGCCCTCAAGAGCGGAAGCGATACCATAGGAGAGACCGTCGTAAGGAGAAAGAACAGCATTTACTTTAGCTCCGCCGGAGTATGTTCCGGAGAGAATGTTTTCCATTCTGGCCTGAGCACCTTCCTGAGACCATCTGAGGATAGCGCACTTCTCAAAGTCGGTCTGTCCGGAGAGAACAACGAGCTTGCCGGAATCGATGTACGGCTTAAGAGTATCCATAGCGCCGTTCCAGAACATTGTTGCATTGTTGTCATCAGGAGAACCTGCGAAGAGCTCGATGTTGAACGGGCCCGCAGCATTCTCAAGATCAAGCGCAGTTACAAGATAACCGGCCTGGAGAACACCAACCTGATAATTGTCAAAAGTTGCATAGTAGGAAACAGCGTCGGTATCCATCAGAAGACGGTCATACGCGATAACCGGGATTCCGGCGGTCTTTGCCTTCTCAAGAACGTTTACAAGAGCGGAGGAGTCAATAGCTGCGATAACAAGGCAGTTCGCTCCGTTCGTGATCATGTTCTCAATCTGGTTGACCTGAGCCTGAACGTCATCTTCGGCGTACTGGAGGTCTACAACATATCCCTTTTCTTCGAGCTGCTTCTTCATGTTGGCGCCGTCAGCGATCCAACGCTCAGAAGACTGAGTCGGCATCGCAACGCCAACCTTGAATGTGGTGCTGGAAGCGGTTGTATCCGCTGTCGTGGCGTCCGCTGCTGCTTTGGTCGTTGCGGCGGCTGCTGCCGTCGTTGTTGCTGTTGTTGTCTTGGTGTCAACAACCGTACAAGCGGTTGCCGAAAGAAGCATTGCTGATGTAAGAACTGTTGCAAGAATTCTCAATACCTTTTTCATAGTTTTCTCCTTTAAAATATTTCAGGGTTTCTGAAGGGCACTTATGTACTTCCATTACCTGGTGTTACCGTACAACTTGTCTTGTTTTTGTCTTAATGAAAGATCCTTTCAAGACATTCCAGGCATCTTCAATACAATTTCGTCCTCATTTGTATCCGTATCTTATCGCAGAGCGCTGTAAGATGTCAAGACAATATCGCGAGATTTGCGTCCGGATTTTATGCTATTTTCACATTTGACGACAGCTATTTTATAACTTGTATAGTCGTTTTGACAACGAATCGTTTCGTTTCACGGACTTTAAATACAACTTTACGCGCATGTAAAACTTGCGTGACAAATCAAGTACATGTTGTATGGTGAAAACATGTGACAAACCCGGCCATGCTGAACTTTTCCGCATAACAATGCGTCTTCGGCCTGATACGAGTGTTTGATACGCCCCAAAATTGACATATTTGCTCCATGTCTCCATGTATGTCCGTCTGTATATCTGTACAGTTGCTTGTAAAAAGCGGCCGGCTGTCATACATCTGTGCAAAAGGCCTGGAGATTATTAGGAATATTTGCTTTTTATTTTGTTTTTAAGGATAATAACGATATGTTCATTTACGAGTATTGGATCAGGAGGATCAGATGCCGGCAGTATTTAAAGATAAAATAAGAAACCGCGAAAAAGGGATCCTGTCATACGGCATCACTCCGCCAAAGCGATCCATGCCGGCGGACAAAAAAGACGAGCTCGCGGCAAAGCAGCTCGCACGTATCGCATCCCTTTACGTCGACGCCTTAATTGTGTATGACCTGCAGGACGAAGAAGACAGAAACGCCGGAGAGCGGCCGTTCCCCTATCTGGAAACGGAAGATCCGGCGAAATATATGGATGACTACTTCTCTTCTCTTGAAATCCCGAAAATTGTATACCGATGTGTCGGTAAATATACGGGAGCCGAAATGGAAGACTGGGTTCATCCCACGGAAGCCGGGGACCGGTATTCGGTCTTTGTCGGCGCTGCCTCTTCAAAGGGCAGTGCGGATACCTTAAAGCTGTCGGACGCCTACAGGATCGCCGCCGGCCGAAGCTCCGGCTTTACCTTAGGCGGCATTATTATTCCCGAACGGCATGCCAGAAAGGGTGACGAGCATCTACGGGTTATCGAAAAGACGGATATGGGCTGCGAATTTTTCGTATCACAGGCCGTATTTCATATCGAGGCGGCGAAGAATTTCATTTCCGATTATTACTATCACTGCCTCGCGAGCTCCATAACTCCGGTTCCGATGATCTTTACCGTGACTCCCTGCGGGTCGCCCAAGACACTGGAATTCCTGAAATGGCTCGGGATCTTTATTCCCAGGTGGATGGAGAACGACCTTCTCCATTCGGAAGATATCTTACGTAAATCCATTCGCCTTTGCGAACAGATTATCGCCGAAATATGGAATTTCTCGAACGAACTGAATCTTCCGGTCGGCTTCAACATTGAAAGCGTCTCGACCAGAAAAGTCGAGATCGAGGCCGCAACCGAACTTGTTGGAATCGCGAAAAGAATCATGGGTCGCTAAGGCCGTCGTTATAGCAATTCAAGTCTCCCAAAAAACTCCGGCCGGTGAAAGTCCGGTTTATCCGACAGGATCTCATTCCACATGCCAAAATGCGGGGTTTGCGTCTCGTCCCCGCATTTATAGAAATTGGCGTACAGGACGTCCCCGGCCAGAGGCACACATGAGCCGCCATAGATTTGACGGAGCATCGCAAACGGCACCGTAAAATCCACGCCCCAGTTCCCTGCCTCCGAAAACACGGTGAGTCCAAGGCGACGCTTGTACCGGGAAACCAGTTCTTCCTTATCTTTTCGCGTACGGTGAAGATCCATGACCATAGCACCGGCCGGATTTATCTCGAAATTGATATAGCGTTCGTCGTCGGGGAAGGGCCGGAGAAACATTTCCATACAGCTGTCACACCATACGGGTCCATTGTCTTCAAACGTTCTTGCGAGCGTCTCTTTCTCATGGGAAACCATCCGTACATGAAGCCCCTCATGGTTCCGGCTCACATACGCGGCGGTTTCCGGACAGTATCCGTTATCCGCCCATTTGAATATATCCACATCAAGGCGAACCGGAGCAGATCCGGATCTCCCGTCCCCGAAAGGTATTTTTACACTTCTCAAAGTGTTTTCTCCTTCATCACGGCTGCGCGGCATCCTGCCGGAACAGCCCGGATTGCGAACCGCCTTCCCTACTTGTGAACGGAATTCCGGTATTCGTTGGGCGACATGTTCTTCATCTTTTTAAAGATCCGCGAAAAATGCGTTACATCATAGTACCCGAGCAAGTCGGATATGTCCTGAATTTTGAGAGACGGGTCATCCAGAAGTTTCTCCGCTCTACGGATCCGTGCCTGGTGCAGGAGATCGGAAAAACTCATTCCCGTAAACTTATTCAGGAGCTTACTCAAATACCACGGGCTGACGAAGACTTTGTCGGCCAGTTGTGTCAAGGTAAGCTTCTCCGCGTAATGAACTTCCAGATATTTGATTGCGCTTCGCACGATATGACTGTTGGCCGGATTGTCCTGAACGTCCTCATCGGAATCAGCCTGTTCGAGCGTCCCGTCCGGATTTCCGGCATGGATTTTCGCAAGGTTGTCCGTCATAACCTGAAGAGCCTCATCGATTTCGTTCATTTTGGAGGGCTTAAGGAGGAAGCGGGTCACTCCGATATGAATGGCGCGCTTGGCATATTCGAAATCACGGTAACCGGTAAGAACGGTAATCTGCATATCCGGGAATTCGCTTTTGAGGCCCGCGAGCATGGTAAGCCCGTCCATGTTCGGCATTTTGATGTCCGTGAACAGAATGTCCGGGTTCATCGCGCGAATCATTTCCGCTCCCGATTGAGCATCCGAGGCCGTTCCCGCGATTTCACAGTGATATTTATCCCAGCTGACAACTTTCTTCAGGCCTTCAACAATGATGTCTTCGTCGTCTATGAGCACCACCTTGTACATATCGTCCCTCCCTGCCGGATTCTGCCCCTATTCTAACATAATCCCGTTCCCGAAAGCGCCGTAACAGAGGGCTTTATCCCTTTAGTGCGCCGGTGGTCAAACCTTTAATGATGTTTTTCTGCAGGATGATATAAACGAGCAGGACAGGTACGACGACCAGCACAACGGAGGCTGCCATCAGTCCATAGTTCACGCCGGCAATTGAAGTTATTTCGTTCAGAAGGCGGGTAATTGTATATGTGTTTTTGTACCGGAGGAAAAACATCTGGGTAAACAGGTCATTGTAGGACCACAGGAATGTGAAGATCGCGACGGTCGCAAAGGACGGTTTGGCGATCGGAACAATGACCTTGAAGATAATCTGATACACATTGTAACCCTCAAGATACGCCGCCTCTTCAAGCTCGATCGGTATGCTCCGGATAAAGCCCATCAGCACGACTATGGCGAACGACAGATTGCCCGCGACCTGAGGCAGCACAACACTGAGCAGCGATAAAGTTACGCTGTCCGTGTTGACGATTCCCCATCCGAACATCATGCGGAATACCGGTATGATCGTAGAGAATGCCGGGAACATCATCGCTGCGATGATCATCGCACGAAGGAATTTCTGCCCGCGGAACACATAACGCGCCAGCGCATAGGCCGCCATGGCAGTCAGTATCAGAACGACAATCGTAACCGTACAGGAAATAATCAGACTGTTCTTGTATGCCCCCAGGATATCGACGCGCTCAAATGCTGTTTGATAATTATCCAGCGTAAAGCTGCTTCCGGTCGGCAGTGAGAACGAGTCGGAGCGGATCAGCTTCTTTATGCGAAAAGAATTCTGAATGACCCAGTAAAACGGATATATCGTCGAAAGAGCCCATAACGAAAGAACGATGTAAATCAGGATGTTCCATGGACTGAAACGCCGTAAATGGCGGATCTTCGTATCGGGTGCAATGGTATTTTTGTCTCTCATCGCAGTGCCCCCCTTAATAATCTTTCTCTTTAAATACTCTGCTTGCGATCTGTGAAACGGCAACTCCCAGTACGACGATCACAATACCGATCGTGGAACCGTAATCCACATCGCCCATACTGAAGGTCTGATGATACATATAGGTACCCGTAAGCCACGACTGATCCAGCGGCATGCCGGACCCCATCATGATCCAGGGAAGATCAAAAACCTTAAGAGCCCCGGTGATGGCCAGCGTCAGGCATACGCAAAGTACGTTTCTAAGGAGCGGAAGGGTAATATATCGTACGCGCTGAAGCCCGTCGGCTCCGTCGATTTCTGCCGCTTCATAAATATCCCGCGAGATATTGTTGAGTCCGGTAACAAGAATAACAAAGTAGAAGCCTACATACTGCCACATAACCGGGAAGAGCATCGTAAACATGAAGTGTGCCGAGTCTTTCCAGTCGATCGCCTGTCCGCCCGCTTTTTCGATCAGCTGGTTCACCATGCCGCCGTTGTAGAGAAAAATCAGATTGAACAGAAGACCCAGGGCGGTTGCGGATATTACGATCGGGAAAAAGTATACGGTTCTGAAGAACTGCGCGCCCTTTTTGATCGTGTCCACAAGAAGCGCCAGCAGGAGTGCGATTCCGACCTGAAAAGCAATTGTCGCAAGCATCAGTACAAGCGTGTTTTTAAGGGCTGTCCCCAAGACCGGATCCCGGAATAGCGTCACATAGTTTGAATACCACGGTGTGTTGTACCCTTCGGCCGACGTTCCCAGAGAGGTGATATTGGAAAAGCTGTTGCTGATGTTCATGACAAAGGGATAGTAAAGAAACAGCGTCATGAACAGATAGGCCGGAATCAGAAGTACCAGAAGGGGCGTCTTTTTTTTGTACATTACGGAATTCATAGGTGATCCCCCTTTAAATAGAGCCGGAGAACAGTATCTTTTGTTCTCCGACTCTATTCGGAAATTAAACATATTCATTTTGCCGGGGTTTGAGCCCGAAGATTAGCCTTGCGTCCCTCTTAGCCCTTGATGGCGAGGCACTGGTCGACCGCTGCTGCGGCATCCTGATTGCCCGTCACGATATTCTTAATCGATCCGGTAAAGAGTTCGGTACGTGCCGCAGAGTTCAGATTATCCTGAACCGCCGGAGAGATGCCCGTTGCACCCTTTGTCATGGCAAGTGCTGCAAGAGTAAGAGAATCCGCGTCAACCGGTGCCGTTGTTCCGTTCTTAAGAGCGGTAATAGCTGTGGCTCCGAATGCCGAAACGACACTGTCCGTGGTCATGGCTTCAACAAATTTCACGCATGCGTCGCGCTTGGCCGGATCATTCCATGCCTTTTCCGTAATGTAGTAGCCCATGGAGAGACCGCCGATCAGATCGGTTGCGGCTCTGTCGCCCGCACCGGGAACATAGGTTACGGTGAAATCATTGATATCAGAAGCGTTCTCCTGGAACCATCCGAGCTTCCACGAGCCGTCAATGGCAAATGCTGCCTTGTTGTCGGCCATCAGCTGGAAGGTCTCGGCATCGGTGGATGTCAGTGTATTCGTCGGGAAATATCCTTTTTCGAAAAGCGTCTTGATATCATTCAGACCCGAAACCCATGCGGTTCCGGCTGTATCGGTCGAGGATGCGGGAAGAACGTTGTGTGTTGCTGCGGAATCATGATTGTAAATGGTGTATTCAAACCAGTAATGAGGAACTTCGGACAGAGAACATGCGACCGGAGTATAACCGGCAGCCTTGATCGTCTCACAGTCCTTGAGGAACTGGTCCCATGTATAGTCAGCGCCCGGAACGGCTACGCCGCATGCTTCGAGAACAGACTTGTTCACATAGAGACCTTCCCAGTATCCGTTTACCGGTACGGCATACTTAACGCCGTCCGCGGGAGATGCCGGGATCATCTCGTCTTTCATGTTGGAAGCGTATTCGGGATATACTTCGCGGATCGTATCGATGCTGACGACTTTGCCGTTGTTCACAAGTTCATTGGCATCAACGCCGTTAAAGTAGAAGAGGACATCCGGCTCGGCGCCCGTCTCAAAATCAGCCATGATTTTGGCTTTCCATTCTTCGTTGGACGTACCGGACGCATCGTTTACAGTGTTTCCTGAAGCTGATTCATAGGCCGCAACCGCTGCCTCATAGTTGGCTCTGTTGCCGTCGTCACCGCCGTAGGATGTTACGACGGTAATGGATGTCGGACCCGCGACTGCCGTTGTCGCAGCTGTCGTGGATGCGGCCGCCGTCGTTTCGGACTTCGCTGCCGTCGCTGCCGTAGTATTTGTTGTTGTGGCCTGCGAACAACCGAGAACCGCGCTGCCGCACATGGCCAGAGCAAGTACCAATGTTATAACCTTTTTCATGATTTTCCTCCTTCAAATGTGTGAACTTTTGAGATAAGCTAGCATGCTCATAGTACTCTCTTAGCCCTTTGCGGATAATTGACAGACTTGCCATTTGCCGTATATTATTGCCGTTCCTGTTCAATTGATATAATAATCCGTGCCAGTATACGGTTTTCTTTGTTCATATTAATCGACAAACCACTTTTCTCTCCGTAAATTATCTTTAATCTTTGATTCACATTACGTATCCCTAAATTATTGGAGGATTCCTTATCCGTATCCTCTTCTTCGGAAAGAAGACACGCGATCTTTGCCTTATCTTCTTCGCTCAGGATGCCGTTGTGCTCCACTTCGAGATAGATGCTGCCATCCTGTTTATATATGCGGATAACGATGTCTCCCTTTGTGTGAGACTGGATGTCTTCGACGGCATTTTCGAGAATCGGCTGCATAATCAATCTGGGAACATACAGATCCAGGAGCGTGGGATCGATCTCTTTTGTGACGGTCAGGCGCTTTCCCAGACGCTCATTGATGATGTGCAGGTAGGCGTCCACGTACATCATTTCCTCCGAAATGTGCACGATCGGTTTTCCTTTCCGGTCCATCGCCGCATCCAGCATGATCGAGAGAGACTCGATCATCTTGGACACCTTGTTGTTGTGCGAGATCCGGGCTTCCCAATTGATAATTTCGAGAGTGTTGTTGAGAAAATGCGGATTGATCTGTGACTGCAGCGCCATAATTTTGGCATCGCGAAGAGCCAGCTCCTCCTTATAAATACGGTCGAACTGGTACTTGAGCTTGTAGGACATACTATTGAACGCGTCGGCCAGATACTGGAATTCGCGGCTGCCGAAGCGCTCGCTGACCTGTACGCCGAAATTTCCGGCCTCGATGCTCTGCGCATCGTGAATCAGAAGCCCGATCGGGCGGGAAACGTAGTGCGAAAAGAATATAATCACGGAAATCATCAGAGGCAGTATCAGTATCACGATCCATGTCAGCTTGGTCGTAACCCCCGAGAACTCCTGCATAAGAGGCGAACTGTTGACGCCGATCACATATTTGAAAGTGCAGCTGTCCGCTGTCGTCATTCCGTACACATATTTGTTCTCATCGATTTTTTCGATCGACTGCTTATCGTTCCGGAAATCGATCTCGAGCGTCTCGCTGTCTATCGGCGATCCGTCCAGAACCACGGGAGTATCGTCGAGCCAAATCGTCACATCGGTTTCCCACACGACATTTTGTATGCCGGAAAACAGGGTATCCGTATTGAGCTGCATCGTAATGACGGCATACGGCTTGTAGTTGTTGTCGACAATATTCCGGACCATATAGATCCGGCCTTCCACACTTAGGAAACCGATGTCGGTACCAAGGCCCTCCGACAAAGTCTGAACGCGGTCATGAACGTTGCTCTTGTACTCCTTGACCCCGTAATACGTCGCATTATAGGCCTCGTTGAAAGTATAGTAGACATCATTCGGATTGTCGCAGAAGTAAAGTGTCGTCACGAGGAATTTCTCGTCGTATTTATACTGCTGATTCAAAAAGGCCATAACCTTGTCATAGAGCGCGGTCTTGTCCCCGCCCTTCTCATAAGACTGCCATGAGGTAAGAATGGTCGGATTGTAGGAAGCATAGCGGGAGGAATTGGCGGCCGCATCGATCTGACTGACCGCTGTTTTTACGGAATTCGTCGTCGAGAGGTCGACCGTTCTGTCAATCTGCTCACCGATGTTCTGCGTAATGAAATAGCCGGTTGCCGCACTGAAAATCGACACGGGAACAATCCAGCATAGAATGACGAGCAGAATCAGACCCCATTTCAGGGAAAATTTCCTCTGAGCCTTTTGTTTTATCATATGTGCATCCTTCTTATGTCTTAAACGTACGCTTTCCATATGGTGATCTCACCGGATACGCTTTTACAATATCATAAGTGACAAAAAAAGACAGCTGTTCCTGCACAGCTGCCTTTCATGGAGGGAAATGTCGGTTTACGGAAGCATAAGATATTGTCTGAAGATCTCGATCTTTTCGGCTGCCGCTTTTCGCGAGGACATTTCGCAGAAGATCCGAAGAAGAGGTTCGGTCCCGGAAAAGCGGGCTATAATCCAGCTCCCGCTCTTGAAATAGACCTTGCAGCCGTCCATATAGGATACTTTAGCGATCTCTTCGCCGAAGTCCGGAAGCAGCTTGTCCTTGAAAAGGGTTCGCTTGATCTCCTCTTTCTTATCCGTTGAAAAGGAATAATCATCCTCTTCCATCTCGAAAACCCCGTACTTGTCCGTGATCTCGGCGTATATTTCCGAGAGCTTTCTTCCCGTGGTCGCGAGCATTTCAACCAGAAGAGCCGCGGCGTAGATGCCGTCTTTCCCCTGAATGTGCCCCCTTACCGTAAGGCCGCCCGACGATTCGCCTCCGATAATCGCATTGGTTTCGATCATCTTGGAGGAGATGTTCTTGAATCCGACCGGCACCTCATAGCAGACCTCGTTGAAATCATCGGCGATTTTGTCCAGGAGATGCGTGGTCGCGATATTCCGGACGGCCGATCCGTGCCAGCCCTTGAACTTCATCAGATAGTAATAGAGAAGCACCAGAATCTTGTTCGGATGTACGAACGCCGCCCGGTCGTCGATAACGCCTAAGCGGTCGGCATCTCCGTCGGTTGCGATACCGATATCGCAGTGATTCTCCTCCATATAGTTGATCAGGCCCGCAAGCGTCTTACTGTTGGGCGCCGGAAGACGTCCGCCAAAAAGCGTGTCGCGTTTCTCGTGAATCACGTCGACCTCACATCGAGCCGTAAGAAGAATGGTCTGCAGCGCCGTCTTGCTGACTCCGTACATCGGGTCGAGCACGATCTTAAGGCTCCGGCTGCGGATCGCGTCCATATTAACGGCACGTATAATGCTGTCGATATACTGATTCATCGGATCGATGATTTCGATGAGACCGCTTTTCACGCCCTCGTCAAAAGGCACCGGTTTAATCGTCGAGGCATCCGTTTTCGCGATATATTCTTCGAGTTCGCCCGTAAGAATCTCATCCGCATCGCGTCCTCCGGCCATGAAGACTTTAATCCCGTTGTAAATGGCAGGGTTATGACTGGCGGTCACCGCCATGCCATAGGGAAGATTGTAGTATTTCACCGTAAACATAATGAGCGGTGTCGGCGATTCCCGGTTGATCAGGCGGCAGAGCAAGCCTTCTCCGGCCATGACCTCCGATGCCCATTTGGCCGCTTCTTCGGACAGGAATCTCCGGTCGTAACCGATTACAAAACCGCTTGCTGCCCGTCCTTCGTCCTTTAGCTTCCTTGCGATCGCCGCCGTCAGAAGCTGTACATTGCTCTTGGTGAATTCATCTCCGATAACGGCGCGCCATCCGCCGGTCCCAAACTTAATCATAATCCACTTCCTTTTCCCTGTGTGCCGGATCCGTTATGCGGAATCCGGCTCTCATAAATCACAGACCCATTTCGATATGTACTTCGTGTACCGTTCCTTCTGCCGCGGCGGGGATCCGGCCGTCCGTTTCCCTGCCGTCGAAAAGAACCTTGCGCACGCCTTTCATGACATGGTCGGGGTTGTTCACATGAATGTGGTACGTTGTCCCCCTCCAGACCCGGGTTACATCAAAACAATTCCAGTCCTTTGGTATGCACGGATCAACGATCAATGCGTCAAAATCCGGACGTACCCCCAGAATATACCGCGTTGCGGCGAAGTAGGCCCAGCCGCCCGAGCCGGTCATGAAGGGATGACGCGCCTGTCCGAACCGCGGATGATCCTTGCCCATCACAAACTGGCAGTACGAATACGGTTCCGCCCGACGGACCTCGATCGATTCGTTCTGGTTGTATGGCAGAAGCGCATTGTAGAATTCCATCGCCCTGTCTCCGCGCCCGAGCATCGCTTCGGCGCACCAGGCCCATGGATTCGGATGGCTGAAAATGGAACCGTTCTCCTTGACACCGGGATATACCCTCGTGACAAAGCCGATTTCATCGTCGATTCTTGTGAAGGACGGTGCATTCAGCATCAGACCGTAAGGCGTGTAGAGATACTCATAAACGGCATCCATTGCGGATATCCCCTGTTCATTGTCTGCCACACCCGACAGAACAGCCCAGGTATTCGACTCCATGTGAACTTTTCCCTCAAGATCACTCTGTGTTCCGATTCTCCGGCCGCTTGCCGTAATCCCGCGGATATACCAGCTGCCGTCCCAGAGCTTGTCGCCGCAGGCAACTCTGACCTTTTCGGCCATCGCCGTATACTTCCTGATATCCTCTTCTTTCCCGGTAAACCGGCATATATCGAGGAAATTCCGGATCGCCCAGTAATGCAGAAACGAGACCATGGCGCTTTCGCCGCCGCCCAGATTCAGGCAGTCGTTCCAATCCGCGCGCAACCCTTTGCAGATACCCGAAGCGCCCACTTCGCGGTCGGAGAAATCCAGAATCCGCCTCAGATGTTCATAGACACTGCCCGATCCTCCGTCGGCGTACGTTACCGTTTCGTCGAGCAAAGAGAATTCGCCGGTCTCCTTAATGTACTCACCGACCGATGCGACGAGCCAGAGCGCGTCATCCGAGCATGCGTCCTTGATGCCGTGCACCATCTCTTCCCGGCTCGGCGTCGGGACAACGGTCGGTGATTTGTATGTGACTTTCTTCCCGGCAAGATCGGGGTCGAACCATTCCGGTTGAAAAAGATGCAGGCCGTAACCATCGGAGGTCAATCCGCGAAGCAGCTCGATAATTCTCCGGCGGCATTTCTTCGGATTCGAATGCGGAATGGTCATCGCATCCTGCGCCGTGTCTCTGTATCCGAGGCCGGTTCTCCCGCCGACTTCTATGAAAGAAGCGAACCGGGAGAACATGATATTCACTTCCGCCTGATAGAGATTCCAGACATTCAGGAACGAATTCATTCCCGGATTCGGCGTATGGACTATAAATTTCGCAAGCTTGTCATCCCAATACTTCGCCAGATCCGTAAAAGCCCTGTCGACGTTCCGCAAGTCGCTGTATTTCGACTTTAGTACGCAGGATTCATCCCGGCGGCCTTCTCCAAGCATGAAAATTAGACGATCCTCCTGGCCGGGCGCCAGTATGAGCTTCTTATGAAGGACAGCGCAGTGATTGCCGGTCGTGCCGGTACTTCCCGTGCAGACGCCCTTTTCGAGCACCGACGGATTTCTTTCGTCATGATAGTCGCCCAGAAAAGCTTCGCGCAAAGTATCAAAACCGTCCGGCTCGAAATTCGAAGAAGACCACTGATAACCCTGCTCTTCATAATACAGATCGTATTCGATCGTTCCGTCCTTATAATTCGATCCGGACGCGTAAAGGCTCATCTGGAAATTCTGATTGTCCATATCGATCATGTGGAAGGAGAATTCAACGTAGGAAAACACACTCAAATGCCTTGTCCGGGAGGCGTTGTTCTTAAGCACGACATCCCAGATTTCGACCGCATCGTTGAGCGGAATAAAGACGGTCTGCGTCGCGGAAACATCCCGGTAATCGCAGCTGAATTTCGAGTAGGAAAGGCCGTGCCGGCACGTATAAGACGCTTCGTCCAGCGGCTTTCCGACCGGCTGCCAGGAGATACTCCAGTATTCACCCGTATCGTCATCGCGGATATACACAAAATGACCGGGGCAATCCATCGGAGCATTCGGACGAAACCGCGTGATCCGGTGGTATTGCGGAGACTTGTAAAAAGAATATCCGGAAGCCGTCTGGCTTAATACTGCGCACATATCATTGACGCCGATATAGTTCGTCCATGGATCCGGTGTGTTCACTTTATCTATGACATATTCGCGGTTCACATCGTCAAAATAGCCGTATCTCATTCTTTTTACCCCTTTGGAAGCGGATTTTTAATCATTATAGGTCGGCGCCGCAAGATCAAGAATAGTAGAAACTTGCCATAAATCGGATATCCTTGCGGGCTTTCCGATTCGCATTCGGTTCCGGAATTGTCATAAAAGAATATCTTCATATTCCGATATCAGAAACAGAGTTCCCCGCCGATCAGGACGTGAACAAGATCCAGACTGTCCGAATCCAGAAGGATCAGATCGGCTCTTTTCCCGGCCGAAATGCTTCCGACCGAATCATCGATTCCCACGCTTCTGGCCGGATTGAAGGAAGCGGCTTTGACCGCACTTTCGAGCGGAATTCCGAAGCTCACCGCTTTTCGCACACAGGACAGAAGATCCGTTGCAGAACCGGCCAGCGTACCGTCAGCAAGCGTTGCCTTGCCTCCCGCGACTCGAACACTCTGTCCGCCAAGCGAATATCCGCCGTCCGGAAGTCCCAGGGCCATCATCGCATCACTGATCAGAATAACCTTATCGTCTCCGAACCACCGGAATACCGATCGGACAACAGACGAATGTACGTGAAAGCCATCACAGATCAGCTCGACATCACATCCCGCGTCGCTCGCCGCCCCAACTACACCGGGACTTCGATGCAAGAACGGCGGCATCGCATTAAACAGATGCGTGACGCGAGATGCTCCGCACCGAAACGCTTCTGCGGCGGTATCATAATCGGCTGAGGTATGAGCAACCGAAACGACCGCCGCCGCGGAAGCGTGACGTATAAAGTCCATGGCCCCCGGCAGCTCGGGAGCAATATCGACGATCCGGATATTCCCCCCGGATGCGGCTCTGAGCCTGTCATAGAAATCGATCTCGGGATTGATCAGATACCGCTCCGATTGCGCGCCCTTTTTCGCTTTCGAAAAGAACGGTCCTTCCATATGAATACCGCGAATCTGCGATCCTCCCCGAATCCCCGACTCAATCAGCATTCCTGCCTCACGAAAAACATGTTCAAGGCGTTCTTCGTCATACGCCATCGAAGCGGGAAGAAACGACGTCACTCCATACCGCACCAGAAGCTCCGACATTTTGCGAAGCGAATTCTGTTCCAGATCACAAAAGTCATGTCCCGCACAGGCGTGGATATGCGAATCAATCAGTCCGGGAAGCACATACATTCCCGTCGCATCCAATGTCTCTTCCGAATCCGACCGATCGTCATATGAAGATATATCCGTAATCTTACCGGTAGACAATGTCACATCCCGATGTTCCAATTGCCATTTGTCCGTAAGAACCAAGCCGTTATGAATCCGCATCCCGAAGCCCTCCTGCCCGTAAAATGTCATACATCATTAGAGTTCATTCGCATCAGGAAACAGCCGGAGTGCCGCTTCATCTGCGACAACAACCGTATCCGTATGAAGCTGCAGAACCGACGCCGGAACCGCCGGAGTAATCGGCCCGTTAACCGTCCGATAAAGGATATCGGCTTTTTCCTCGCCGCTGACCACCAAAACAATTCTCGGGGCCTTCATGATCGTTCGGATCCCCATCGTAATTGCGAATTCCGGCACCTCATCGGCACTCTCGAAAAATCGCGCATTCGCCTCAATCGTACTCCTGCTCAGGATCGCCTTATGCGTCATCGGAATAAAAGACTCGCCCGGTTCGTTAAATCCTATATGTCCATCGTGTCCGAGCCCCAGCAGCTGCAGATCGGTCCCGCCGACGCCGCTTACAAGATTCTCGTACCGGATACATTCCTTCTCATAATCTTCCGCCAGCCCGTTAGGTATATACGTGTTCTGCAGGTCGATGTTTATACAGCGAAAAAAGTTCTGATTCATAAAATAGCGGTAACTCTGGTGATGTTCCGGAGCAATTCCGCAATACTCATCCAGATTAACGGTTCTCACTCTTGAGAAATCAATATCGCCCTTCCTGTACCAATCCGCCAGTACGCGATAAATACCGATCGGTGTCTCGCCTGTTGCCAATCCGAGAACACATCCCGGATTCAAAATAACCTGTGCCGATATAATATTGGCTGCCTTACGGCTCATATCCGCATAATCCTTCGCTCTAATAATTCTCATGATCCCGATCCTTTCCTACAATTCAAACTTGAACACAGAATCAGTATAGAAGTCCATGCCAGTTGAAACCAAGGTAGGAAATTGCGATTAACCGCATAGAATTGCAGAACTGCTTTCGTGATCGGGAAATCTATTGAAATCGAAATACTTAGCCGGCATATACGCTTCCGGAAAACAAAAAATTCCTCAAGCAGGTGCTTAAGGGAACGGCCCCCCTTGACCGCAGGATCGCAGGTTCGTATCTGGAAGGGTATGAAAAAAGGAGTTGTCTCAAAAGGCTTCATGTTGCCGGATGAGGCAGCCTTTTCCCAAGCGTATCAAAAACAGATCTATGTGAAAAGACGCGGATGAGGGAGAAGAATTTGGCGCATACCGCCTGAAAGAATTCAGAAGCTTAAATAGGCGGTAGTTTGCCACTGCACGTAGTTCTCGCCTTTAAATGGAGAACTGACAAAAGAAACTACCGCCTGTAAGGGCTCAGAAGTATAAATAGGCGGTAGTTCTCGCCTCGACGGAGGGGCTTGACAAAAGAAACTACCGCCTGTAAGGGCTCATAAGCTTAAATAGGCGGTAGTTCTCGCCTCGACGGAGGGGCTTGACAAAAGAAACTACCGCCTAAGAGAGCTCAGAAGCCTAAATAGGCGGTAGTTCTCGCCTCGATGGCAGAGGCTTTATAAAAGAAACTACCGCCTGTAAGGGCTCAGAAGCATAAATAGGCGGTAGTTCTCGCCTCAACCGAGGGGTTTGATAAAAGAAACTACCGCCTAAGAGAGCTTAGAAGCCTAAATAGGCGGTAGTACTCGCCTCAACGGAGGGCTTGATAAAAGAAACTACCGCTTGGAAAAGTTCGAAAGCTTAATTAGGAGATATTCACTTTTCCCTCGCTTTATCGGCCGCCGGCCGCTGCTAAAGGGAACGGCACCCCTTGACCGTAGGATCGCAGGTTCGTAGTTAGAAGACAAATCCAAAAACTAATTGCGCTACTGGGACTCGGACCTACTCGCCTTATCCCTCGCTTTATCGGCCGCCGGCCGCGCTTCGGGAACGGCACCCCTTG
>CAZTXQ010000017.1:0-1170 GCA_964617375.1 uncultured Mageeibacillus sp.
ATGTGTATTGTCGCCCGATACAATTACGAAAATGTTTGAATCGATATTGACAGCGATTGCAATCGGCAGTAATATAAACGCGTTTATATAAACGTATTCATAAAACAGGAGATACAGGAAAGATGAAAACATTGGTTGTTTATTATTCAAACGCAGGAAATACGGATGCAGCAGCCCAAATAATTGCAAAGGAACTCTCGGCTGATCTATTGAGACTGATACCGAAGAAGGAGATAGCCAAAGAAGGGTTCCAGAGATTTTTCTTAGGCGGAATGAAATCAACTTTCGGGTGGGGGACGAAGCTCAAGAAATACGATCTTAAAATGACCGAGTATGATCAAATCATCCTTGGAACTCCTGTATGGGCGTCGAGTCCGTGCCCCGCGGTTAACCGGTTTCTAAAGGAAATTCATGACACTTCAAAGATTACATCTGTGTTCACCTTTTCGGCGAGTGGAGACAATGAAAAGTGTATAAAGAAATTGGAACGGAGAATTCCCGGTCTTATACGTCATGTGTCTCTTTACGACAGGAAATTTCCGGAACATGCCGGGGATAATGATTCCAAATTGAAAGGCTTCATTGAGAAATGCAGAATTGCGTAAAGACCAGAAAGAGCAAGTGCTTGATTAAGATCGTCAGAATCCTTATTGCTGCGTTGCTCTCTGCAATCCTTCTAAGTACGGTGGGTATGATGGCGTATTGGGGTATAACAGGTACAGGCACAATTGAACCGTTTCTGGACGACAACGGACAGGTTCTGGAAGGCAGCATTGCCGAGAAAACATATCTGGATGTGAACGGAAGCAGGAATGGAATGATCATAAGAGGTAAGGATATATTTAATCCCGTATTGCTGTTTATATCCGGCGGCCCCGGTGTGCCGCAGTATTTTATTAATGAATATTATGATAATGAGATCGAAGAATACTTCACGGTCTGCTGGTGGGATTATAAAGGGGAGGGCTTATCCTTTTCTTCTTCCTATACGCCCGAAGATATTACCCTGAGCGGATTAAAAGACGACGCAATATCCGTTACGGAATACCTGAAGGATCGATTCGGAAAAGAGAAAATTTATCTGATGGCCCATAGCGGCGGTACGCCGCTGGTAATCATTCTTGCTAAGGAGAATCCGGAAGATTATTACGCCTATTTTGGAATGGGCCA
>CAZTXQ010000017.1:1270-9321 GCA_964617375.1 uncultured Mageeibacillus sp.
ATGGAGAAAATCAATTACTGGCGGGGAAAATCTCTGTGCCAGAAGAGCAGTTATGCCAACGAGTATGACGGCTATCTTGCATCAATGGGGAATGATTTTGACATTCCCATTTATTTTATCAGCGGGGAGTACGATTATACATGTCCCGTTACCCTGACCGGACAATACTTGGATGCGATTACCGCTCCCGAGAAGAAGATGTTTATCCTTGAAAACACGGCACATTCACCTTATATTGAAAAAAATGACGAATTTATCAGCATATTGCTGAAGTGCTCTGAAGCATAGAACAGCTGAAACCGGCACACCGGTCATTTTGGCTGCGAAAGTGAATTTGAAAGGTAGATTATGGGAAGAACCACAACAATTACCAGGGAAAAGATGCTCGAAGCCGCCTTTAACATGCTGGTGCGTGAAGGATATGCGAATGTCAATATCAAGACGCTGGCTGCTGAAATCGGATGCTCAACACAGCCAATTTCCTGGCACTTCGGAAGCATTCAGGGACTTAGAAAAGAACTCTACATATACGCGAGAAAACACGTTTGGGGTGATGATCTGTTCATCCGGGAGGGGAAAAGTGCGATCGATACTTTCTTTGAGGTTGGCAAAAACTACATCAATATCGCATGCGATCAACCGAATCTGTTCCGCTTCCTGAACATTGACGATTTGGGGGAAGTCCGTTCGACGGATGAGAGCGTTCTCGATCTCCTATTCGATTCGGAAATGTCGAAATTGTTTTCCCATCAATACAATGTCCCCGAAGAACGGATGAAAGCAACGATCCGGGACATCATTATTTATACGCACGGTCTTGCCGTTCTTATGATGTGGGACCACTATCACATGGATAAAGAGAAAGCCTTTACACTGATTTACGAGAACGGAAGGGACAAGTTTGCCCGGCTCGGCATTGAGATTTGATTCTTTTCAGTACGTGCGGGGATGCAAGGAAACCGGAGTTATCTCATTTAACCCACATTTTGTTAAGAGCAGGCTTTCCGTGCCCGAAGTATATGATTCTGTCGCCCAAGCCGGAAATTCTTTTCGCGCTGTTCAGCATTTCCTCCCTGTTGTGATACAGTAAAGAAATGGTCGGAAAAAGCATGTTCATTAATGCGTCACCCGCAATCAGGTATTTGCCGTCGACATCGATTGCAATGGATCCGTTCGTATGCCCCGGCAAGCCGATCACTTTCGCAGGAACGCCATATTCCGATAAGTCATCCCCATGATCCAGAAAGATTGTCGGTTGGAACTTTGACATTTCCCGATTTGAAAAAGATTCCATCGAAGCTTTCAATACGATTCTGCCAAATAAACTCCCGGCGGTCAGAGATTGCGCCATGTTGTCATCAATCAAATCACTGTCTGCCTTATGCATGGCGATCGGAATTCCAAGTTTTTCAGAAAGGACCGCCGCATTCTCGGTATGATCGAAATGCCCGTGCGTTAACAGGAGCAGCCTCATATCATACGGCTCGCACGCTTCCAGGATGGCATCCAAATAGTCCCTTTTTCCCGTATCTACAAGAATAGCGTCTTTGCCATTGGCAACGATATAACAATTCCCGTTGCCGCACTTGATCCGCTGAATCTCTGTCATGATTCTATTCTCCCGATTCCTGTGATGAATTTCATTTTGAGCACCGATTTTTAGTCCAGGAATTTCGCCGCCGTGTCGGGCAAATCGCCGAGCCGGTGAATCACCGCATCCGGAGTCGCTGCTTTTCCGAAACCATACTCTGCATAAATAAACGGAATACCTGCATACCTCGAAGCCTTTTCGTCGCCTTCCGTATCACCGACATAAACACTCTTTTCGATGTTGTTGCGTTCGATAATCAGTGCTATGTTTTCGCCCTTGCTCTTGCCGGTTCTTCCGGACATCTCGATATCCGTAAAATAGTCTCCCAGTTTGTGGGCATACAAGAAAGCATCGATATAACCGTCCTGGCAATTGCTTACGATAAACAATTCATATTTCTCTTTCAGTGCGCCTAGGGTTTCTTCGAGTCCGTCATATAAGACGGCGCCGTGTTCGCGCAAAAAAACGTCTTCTTCACGGCAGCACTCGGCCAGGATCTGCTTTTGAAACTCAACTGACTGCCCGGGGAAGAGCATTGCGCCGATCTCGTCTGTCGTTTTTCCCATGTATTGGCCTATGTCATTTTGTACGACGCGAAAAGTGATTTCCTCGTGTCTTTCAAAAACGATGTTCCATATCTGATAGATACAGCCGGATGAATCCCAGAGCGTGCCGTCCAGATCAAAAATAACCGCTTTCTTCACAGTGAATCTCCTTTTCATGCGCGTTCGCTTGTTATCAATTCCCAATAATCTTTCGGATATAGCCGGCATATGTATCCGGGTCCGTTATTTGAAATCCGCAGTGCCCGTATCCGATGCCGACATCGAAAACGGCTTCCGGATACTTCTTCTTCAGGCGCTTCTCCGATTTTCGCGCAGGTTCCTTCTCCGAGAAAAAGAAAACGGATTTTCTCACTTTATCGGGGTCCAGGTCCGGCAGATCGCATTTGTAGCAGGTATCGGAAATGCGGCGAACAGACTTCTTATCGATCCATTGTCCTATCTCACAAAACCCGTTCAACATACCTCGATAGGAGTCCAATGAATCGCCGCCGAGCTTCTTTACGAAAGGGTCATGGAGCAAATGATCAACAGCCGTATCTTTATCTTCTCCCTTTATCTTGGTCATAAACATCGTAAACTTTTTCGCCATAATCCAGCGGAGAAGGCGAGGGAAGTGAAAAAACGGTCCGCCGTCATAGAAATAGTGATCCACCGGAAGATCAAGCTTCGAAGCCACCTCAAGGGCAACCTCGGCGCCCATCGAAGTCCCCTGAAGAAGCTTTAGTGAGCCTATCCCGTTCTCATGAAGCCAGGCCGCTATTTTCCGGGCGTCTTCTTCCTTGGAAATGTATTCGCGTACTTCCTTATGATGGCCGTCCAATGTGGGCAGAATCACATAATAATCAGCTTCAAAGTACTTGCCGATCAACCCCGTCATTTCGCTTGTGCAAAACATAGCGGGTATCAGAAGGATGGCGGGATTCTCTTTGTTTCCCAATGTTTTTACAATCATGATCTATTTGCCTCCCGTGTCTTCATGTACCCCAGCTATGAAGACTTCAATAAATAGCATCATATTCGCGAAAAAGATATTTTTCAATATGCGGGAAAAGCCGGGCGGGAACTGTTAAGCCGATGAACGAGGGGGGACTTTAGACGGTAATCTCGATCTGATTGCCTTCCATTCCGACAATACAGCTCTCATAATAGCCGTCACCCGTAGTTCTCGGCCCGCTTAATACTTCGTACCCGTCTTTTACCAGAAGCGAAGTCAATGAATCCACCCGTTCTTTACTTCCGACCGAGAAAGCGATATGGACATAGCCTGACCCCGGCAATTCTTTTCGCGCGTCTGTCAATTCGGGCTTATTCATGATTTCCAGTCTCGCTCCGTCTTCAAAGGACAGAAAATACGAACGGAAATTCGTTCTCGCATTATGGTATCCGTCATTTGCCGAGGCCCCGAAATACTTAACAAAGAACTCCTTGGCGGAGTTCAAATCATTTACATACATGGCGACATGTTCAATTCTCATAGGAGCCTCCTGATTTGATTTTGCTATTTCTTCGTAATCACGGCGACTGCACAAGGGATCTTTCCCTCAATAAATGAATATTCTGCATCCGGATATCCGGCCTTCTCGAAAAATTCTTGATAGGCAGCAAAGCTGAACTGACGCTTGAACCCTGCGCCAAACTTTTCAATGAGTTTTATCAATATAGCCGGTTTACCGGTATTTTCATGATTAATATAGGTTGGAATAATGATTTTCCCGCCCGCCTTACATACCCGGTCAAGCTCTGCAAGTGCGCCATAAGGGTTATCAAGCAAATGAATCACGTTGCCGGCCACCACTTTGTCAAAAGTATTATCATTCCACTCTAATTTCATGATATCTGCGATTTGTATTTTCACATTCGGCATATCTTTACACTTTTTCCTTGCCTGCTTTAACATGCCGGCAGAGAAATCCGTTGCAATCAGTTCTTTGCATGTACGGCCGATATGCTTGCTAATCATTCCTGTTCCGCACGCACATTCAAGTACCCGGTCATTTGGGTCAACCATTTCCGCGACCTTCTGACAGAGACTGCGATTCACTTTTCCATTGCTAACATCTTCAAAGAAGTCATATAACCCCGCTGCCTTATCCCAAAACATATCTTAAACTCCTCTTGAGACATTGAGTCTCTTGCGTTTCCCGCTTCGCAGTATAGATCCTAAACCATCAGAATAAACGCGAAAAGCAGGGAAGCCGATATTAAAGATTCTCCCAATCAATCTTTTCATTCTTGTAAAAGAACTCGTTGTCATGTTCGCCGACAGCTCTTAAAACACGACAGGGATTTCCAACTGCAACAACATTGTCCGGTATATCCCTGGTAACGACACTTCCTGCTCCAATAACCGAGTTCTTTCCGATATGGACGCCCGGAACAATCACAACACCGGCACCGATCCAGACGTTTTCACCGATATAAATATCCTTATTATACTGGAGACTCTTGGCGCGAAGCTCTGCGTTCATCGGGTGATTGGCGGTGGCGATCGTGACATTCGGTCCGAACATAACCTTGTCGCCGACATAGATGTTTCCGTCATCCACTACGGTTAGATTGAAATTGACGTATATCCCCGAACCGAAATGCACGTTATGCCCGCCCCAGTTGGCGCGGAACGGCAGCTCTATATAGCAGTTGTCGCCGCATTCGGCAAAAACCTTCTTCATATATTCCGTTTTCTTCTCGTAATCGGAAGGCTTCAATTGGTTGAATTCCCAAAGCGCATCCTGAAAAGGAACCTGCATGGACATGATTTCAGGATCTCCCGGATCATAAATAAGGCCTGCGGTCATGCGTTCGTACTGTGTCATTATGGTTGACTCCTTTATTAGATGTTGGATTTATTACTCTGAATCTATCTACACAGAAGGGGATTCATAAGAGACGCTCCCCAAGGATTAGGTGATGGTCCGAATCAAGTTCCATGCAAAGCTTACTATATGCTGATTTGGCTCTTTCTATAAATTTTTCCTGCTGTTCTTTTGTCCATAATAATCCATTTTGAGGACAATCCCAATCTAGAGCTTCGTCATGTCTGCGGATAAGCATATTAAGTTCGCGAACAAGATTTTCAGATATCGGCAATTGTTCAGATTTGACGCTATATCCATATTTCTTCCGTGCTTCATCATTTGCAGCCCATATGCAAACTCGGCTGCCCCAATCAAACATAAATTTCATCTCGAATTTTTCCATAACAAAGAGACCTCTTCCGGTAAGCCGTTTTCTTCATAGTAATTTCTTTTCCATGATGATAATAGATTCTTCATTTTCGCCTATCATTTCAACACAAACAGATCCCGCAACCGTAATGAACGTATCCTTCATTTCCAGTATTTCTGCATATGCATTCGTCAACTTTTCTGAGGATTCCAGTTTGCCTACGGTCATATGCGGAACATAATCATACCCCAGATCAAATTCATTTAACTCGCTTGAATATAACAAGTTGTGAATCATCGCGATTTGTTCTTTTCCTTCCTTCACATCAAGAAAAAGATAATTGCCAAATTTGTCTTCCTGTTTACTTATTCCCTGTAAGCTTAACGGAAACGAATGCACGCCTTCTAATTTTCTTTCCAAAATAGAACGAAGTGTGTCATTACTCATTTCCGACTCAAATGGGAATACTAATGTAATATGAGGTGGTACCAAGGCACTCAACGGGTCATATTTTTCTCGGATCTGATGAATAACTTCCATATTTTCAAAATCAGGAATTATCATTATTGTTCTTCTTGCCATATTACACCTATGAATCGCATTTCTTGGTCTTGTTAATATCTGATTCTCTGCCTGACTTTTATATTAACATGCCCCGTTCCCTTTGCGAAAAGACCCTTCCACGCCGTGGCTCCTTGAGGAGCTCGCTCAAGAGCTCCGAGGAGATATCCGTACGCCGGGAAAGAGTTTTCTCCGATCTGCCTTCGCAGGGTTCGAATCCCTCACGGTATCAAAAACACATCTTGCCGTTTAGCCTGACAATTATTCCGAAGCAGATGGACAATAGGAAAATATGAGAAGGTGCAGAATTATCCTGTCCATCTGCATGAAAAAAGAAGAACCCTTTTCCGCCGTAGTTCCACAGGAGCTCAGTATGAGCTCCGAGGACTTGTCCGTACGCCGGAAAAGAGTTCTTCGATCTAAATGGCCCCCGTCATTTCAGTTGGTCCATCTATCTTACGGCGGAGAAGGAGGGATTCCGCGCAGACTCGCAATGCTCGTCTGCTTTTCCGTCGTCGCTATCGCTCCTCCGCAGATGTCGGTCGGCCGTCCACCGGACGCCCGCCTTATCGCTTATTATGAGAATCAATAACTTAACGGATTGTGCCGAATACTAAATTTCCGAAGCGGATGGAATTAAGGAACTAAGTGGTTGTACGAAATTATTCTGTCCATCCGCTAAAAAGAGAAAACTCTTTTCTGCCGTAGTTCCGCAGGAGCTCTGTCAGAGCTCCGAGGACTTGTTCGTACGCCGGAAAAGAGTTTTCTCCGATCTGCCTTCGCAGGGTTCGAATCCCTCTTACCAGTTTCTCCAGATGCAAACAGGGACCCACCATAAAGGTGAGTCCCTGTTTGCATCTGGCGGAGAAGGAGGGATTCGAACCCTCGTGCCGGTTACCCGACAAACGCATTTCGAGTGCGCCCCGTTATGACCTCTTCGATACTTCTCCAAATCGCTTTGTTCCATGCGCAAATACACGGTCTGCATGGAATGCTTTTCAATTATAGAGGGTGTCTTCGGGATAAGTCAAGAAAATCCTTCATTTGTCAGCATATATACCCGGTACAAATTGGACTCTTTAGGCTGTACTCATTTCTTTTCCGGGTGTTGGACAAGCGACCTTTGCGTAGCTTAAGAAAAATGTTGCTCATTTATCGGAAAAGAGATAAGATTAACCTGAAAATTCGATATTAAGCGGAGTAAGAGGCTAGGATGACCGAAGAATTAAAGGACATTGTATATAGCGATCTTTATAGGTTTACAGGTAATCAAAGACGCCATACGCGAGTGTATTTAACTTATATTCAGGAATTGTTGTCAAGCCCGGAATTCCGTTTCCTGGACTCGTTTCGTCGTACCCAATATTATTATCAGGAAATGCTGAAATATGAGAAGGGTATAAACCATCTTAAAAACAAACTGGCCTTTCGATTCTTCAACATCGGTCTCGACCGGAAGACGATCAAGTATCAGTTTCAGATACCGTACGAGACCAAGATCGGCAAGGGCCTTTATATCGCTCACTTCGGGCGTATTATTATTCACCCCAAGTCGGTTATCGGTCATAACGTGAATATCTCAACCGGCGTCGTAATCGGAACCCAGTTCCGCGGAGCCAGGAAGGGTTCGCCGAATATCGGCAATTACGTGTGGATCGGCGCAAACGCAATCATCGTCGGAAATATCCGGATCGGCAACAACGTTCTTATTGCCCCCGGAGCCTACGTGAATTTCGATGTTCCCGACAACTCGATCGTGATCGGCAATCCCGGACTGATCCGAAGATCGCCGGGTGCTACGCTGGGATACATCAACAATACGATTCTTTTTGATGAATATAATGTACGATCCGGAGAAACGGCGAGATGAAGGCCGACGTTAGAGACTATCGCCTTCCGGCATCCTTTTTCGAATCAAACCGCCAAAAGCTTCTGGACAAACTTCCTGAACGGGCCTTGGCGGTTATTTTTGCGGGCCGCCCCGTAGCGATGTCCGCGGATGATCTCTATCCTTTTTTTGCGAACCGGAATTTCTTTTATCTGGCCGGCGTCGAGCAGGCGGAGTCTGTTCTTGTGATGCTTAAAACCGGAAAAAACGTGAAAACAATTCTGTTTCTGGAAGTACAGGATACGCTTCGCGAGCGCTGGACGGGCAAGAGGATGACGAG
>CAZTXQ010000017.1:9421-50410 GCA_964617375.1 uncultured Mageeibacillus sp.
TGGCGATCGAGTTGACGGACATCGCCCTTCGGGAAACGGCGGCTTTAATCCGCCCCGGCGTCTCGGAACTTGAGCTGACGACCGCGTTTGATTATGCGCTTGCACGCCGGGGATGCCGGCTTCCCGCTTTTGAATCGATCTTTGCCGCCGCCAAAAACGCGCTGTGCCTGCATCACATGAACCCGATCGGCTATGCCGGTCCGGAGGAGTTGATACAGGTAGATGTCGGAGGACGGGTTGCTGGCCTTTGTGCCGATATATCACGCGTTTATCCTGCGTCCGGATATTTTACGGAAAGACAGAAATTGCTCTACGAAGCTGTAAGAGCCTGTCAGGAAAAAGCTTTCCGTGTTATAGGACCCGGTATGCGCCTTACGGCCATAAATGAAGAAGTAAAAATGACAGCCCGCGCGGAGCTGGAAAGAATCGGCGTCATACCCGGAGAATCGCCCGCCGATTCGGATGTGTGCACCTATTACTGGCACAGCGTTTCGCACCATATGGGTATGGACGTTCACGATCTATCCATTCGTGAACTGCCCCTTGAACCGGGAATGGTGATTACTGTCGAACCGGGTCTTTATGTGGAACGTTGGGGAATCGGTTTTCGCCTGGAAGACGATGTCGTCGTAACCGAGGATGGATGCGAAGTGTTATCCGTCGGAATTCCGCGCGAATGGAAGGAGATCACAGAGACAATCGGTAAGAGGGGGAGGGACTGATATGCCCGATACGGGTTACCTTGTTCCGGTCCTTTTGATTGTTCTGTCTGTTCTGGCTCTGGCGGCGCTCGTAACGCTGGCTGTATTTGTTGTTGCACTAAAAGGTTTTCACAGCATCTTTGACAGACCGTTTCCGAAGCCGGTTTATGACCGTTCCCCGCAGGAAATCAATCAGGATCTGATTTACGGCAGGGGACAGAACTGGTTCTATACGAACCGGCTCGACTTTCAGAATCTCTTCATCACATCGTATGACGGATTAAAACTGTCCGCCTATTACCGGCCCGCCGACAAAAAAGACACGCGCCGGCTTGTGATTCTGCTGCACGGATGGAAGGATGTTCCGTCCGTAATGGCGGCATTCGCGCAGATGTATCTTGCTATGGGAGACTGCCATATTCTGATACCGCACCTTCGGGCACACGGGATGAGCGGGGGGGCATATATCGGATATGGCCTCGCGGACAGCGAAGACCTTCTGATGTGGACACGGTATATGGAGTCTGTTATTGATATGCCGCTCACCGTCGTTTATCACGGCTGGTCCATGGGGGCCGCAACCGCGTTGATCGCAGCCGGAAGCCGGCAGCTTCCGGACTCGGTGGCCGGTGTGGTTGCGGATTGTCCGTATGCCTCGCTCGATGCGCAGCTTCGTCTCATAATCCGCCGCAGATACCGCTTTGCACCGACTTTCCTTATGCGTCTGATCAGTCGAAATGCGAAGGATCGGCTTGGTTACGGTATTGAAGATGTATCGCCCGCGGTCCGTGCTTCCAGGATATTCATACCCGTACTGCAGATTCACGGCGGTCTCGATACGTTTGTGCCTCCGTCTGCCAGTGAAGAGATTTACGAGAGAATCCGTTCGCCGAAGCGCCTTCTGGTGATCGAGGATGCCGAGCATGTTATGTCATATGAGATGGCACCGTCCGTATATTCTTCCGAAACCGAAAGATTTCTTCGCGTTTGCGGTTTTTTCGGGGACTGAACGCGAAAATCATCTTGCTTTTCGAAAATACCTGAAGTATCATGCAGATGTTCATTATTGGGGAGCTGATCTATAGAATCGGCTGAGAGGATACCGTTTGGGAGTATCGACCCGTTGACCTGAACCGGATAATGCCGGCGGAGGGATTATAGCTGAAGCGTGCGCTTCTCCTTGTTCATCTGTCGGACATAAAAGGAGGAGTTTTTTTATGTCTGAAAACCAAATTTCATCAAACCGCGAAAAAATCATGGCCGTGGCGGCCGGAGGCATCTGCCTTGCCCTGGCGGAGGTACTCTCTGTCATAAAAATGTTCGAGATGCCGCAGGGCGGCTCGGTCACGCTCGCATCGATGCTGCCAATCATTCTTTTTGCCCTCTGCTTCGGGCCGGCGTGGGGACTCGGTGCGGCCTTCATCTACAGCGGAATGCAGCTCTTAATCGGTGCTTATTTTCTGACACCGGTTCAGGTGCTTCTGGATTATACCTTTGCCTTCACGGCTTTGGGCGTCGCGGGATTCTTTGCGGCACGCAGGGAAGACCGGATTAAGGAATCGAATATTCTGAGAAGATTAGGGTTGATTCCGGTATGGAAAATCGCCCTGGCAACCGTCGTTTCGATGTTCGGACGGCTTGTGTTCTCGTACGTATCCGGTATCGTATTCTACGGATCCTATGCGCCGGAAGGACAGCCCGTATGGCTGTATTCGCTGCTTTACAACGGAACTTTTCTGCTGCCCGAGGCGGCGATCACGTTTCTGGCACTGGTGATTCTTATGCCGTCGCTGCGGCTTCATCCGGAAAAAGTCGAAGAGGAGAAGATGTCCGCGTCCGATTGGGCTGTTGCGATTCTGGTCTCGCTGATTCCCGTCTTCGGCCAGATCGCGCTGATTGTCTGGGCTCTCGACAATAAATCGAAGCGCGCGAAAAAGCTTTATTCCGTCGTTTTCCTGACGCTGATTTTTGCCGGATTTGTCGTATGGCTGGCCGCATCGATCGCTAAGGGTGATTTTGTCAAATTCTGGTAAGAACTCGAAAAGAAATGCCTTTCGAAAGGCCCGGACTGTCTATCAAGGACAAACCGGGTCTTTTTGCCCGTTTTTCGGATCGAAAACAGCGTAAAAAGCTTTCGTTCGGGTAGCTTGCAGTAATAGTTTTGTGCTATCATACTAGGCAAACATTTGATGAAGCAATTGGTGAAACGGAGGATTTCACGTATGGCAATGATTTTTGCGGATGAGTCCCGCACATTCAGCGAGTACCTTTTGGTACCGAATCTGACTACATCGGAGAATACACCGGAAAAAGTTGATCTGTCCACAGCGATCGTCCGCTATCGCAAGGGAAAAGAAGAACCGAAGCTTAAAATCAATATTCCGCTCGTATCGGCGATTATGCAGTCGGTCTCCGATTCCGGCATGGCAGTTGCCCTCGCAAGATACGGAGGCATATCTTTTATTTTCCAGTCACAGCCGATCGAAGAACAGTGCGAGATGGTCAGAAAGGTCAAGAAATACAAAGCCGGTATCGTTACATCCGATTCGAATCTTATGCCGGAAGCGACACTCGCCGATGTGCTGGCCTTAAAGGAGCGGATGGGTCATTCGACGGCTGCCGTTACGGATGACGGCACACCGAACGGCAAGCTTCTGGGTCTCGTTACATCGAGGGATTACCGTGTCAGCCGTATGGATCCGTCGACAAAGGTCACGGAGTTCATGACGCCTTTTGAGCACCTGATCATCGCGCCGGAAGGCACGACTCTCAAGGAGGCCAACGATCTGATCTGGGAGCACAAGGTGAACCAGCTTCCGATCGTAGACGAAGACAATCATCTGGTCGGACTTGTTTTCCGCAAGGACTACGACTCACACAAAGAGAATCCTTACGAACTTCTCGACAGCAACAAGCGCCTGATGGTCGGCGCGGGAATCAACACACGGGATTACGCGGAGCGCGTCCCCGCTCTTGTTCAGGCCGGAGCCGATGTTCTGTGCCTTGATTCTTCCGACGGTTTTTCGGAATGGCAGAAGAAGGCCATTTCCTGGATCAAGGAGAACTGTCCGGACGTTCCGGTCGGCGCGGGCAATGTGGTGGATGCGGAAGGTTTTGAATACCTGGCGGACGCAGGAGCCGATTTTGTCAAGGTAGGTATCGGCGGCGGTTCGATCTGCATTACCCGCGAACAGAAGGGTATCGGCTGCGGACAGGCATCTGCAATACTGGCTGTATCCAGAGCGCGTGATGAATACTATAATAGGACCGGAATCTATATACCGATCTGTTCCGACGGCGGTATCGTACACGACTATCATATGACACTCGCACTGGCGATGGGAGCCGACTTCATAATGCTCGGCCGCTACTTTGCGCGTTTTGATGAGAGTCCGACCCGTAAGATGCTGGTCGGCGGTAATTACGTTAAGGAATACTGGGGGGAAGGCTCCAATCGAGCCAGGAACTGGCAGAGATACGACGACGGCGGAACCGGCGGCAAGATGGCTTTTGAAGAAGGCGTCGATTCCTATGTCCCGTACGCGGGCAAGCTGAAGGATAACTTAGACGGAGCTATGGCTAAGATCAAGGCGACCATGTGCTCGTGCGGTTCTTCTTCGATTCCCGAACTGCAGGAGAAGGCACGTCTGGTCGTTGTATCGTCGACCTCCATTATCGAGGGCGGCGCGCACGACGTTATACAGAAGGAAAATGACAGACCCCGCTGATGGTGAGACACATATTCTGGGGAGAGAACAATACGTATTAGGACCGGACCGTAAAGGTAGAAAAGGAGCAAGCACATGGCAGAACTTGAGAAGAATGCATTTACCGTTGAAGGATTGAAGCGGTTACAGGATGAACTGGCTGACAGAAAGACCGTTAAGTCCGCTGAAATTTCGGAGAGACTGAAAGAAGCAAGAGCACAGGGGGACCTTTCCGAGAATTCCGAATACGATGATGCCAAAGAAGCACAGGCCAAGAATGAAGCGCGTATCGTCGAACTCGAAGATATGCTGAAGAATGCCCGTGTAATCGATGAGGACGAGATCAGCAAGACCAAGGTATCCCTTGGGTCCCTGGTTACCCTCCGCGATGAAGAGACGAGAGAAGAAGCGGATTACAGCCTTGTCAACGCAAGCGAAGGCGACATCTTTATGAACCGCATCTCAACCGAGTCTCCGGTCGGACAGTCCATTCTCGGTAAAAAGAAGGGTCAGATTGTTGAAGTCTCAACGCCTGTGGGAACCCTGAAATACAAAATTGTGAAAATTGGCAAACCTGGCTGAAACAATTTTGTATGAGATCCCTTTTAGGGCGCAGAAAGGACTTTAATTTTACATATGCAGGATATAATTGACTCAAATATTGATGAAAATCAGATCGAGTCTGCGGAAGACATGCAGGAGCAAATGCGTATACGGCTCGGCAAGCTCAAGGAGTTATCCGAAGCTGGCCGGGATCCGTTTGAACAGGTGCGTTTTGACGTGACCTGTCACAGCACGGATATTACGGAACATTTCGAGGAAATGGAAGGCAAGACAGTACGTATTGCCGGCCGTCTTCTCTCGAAAAGAGGGATGGGCAAGGCCAGCTTCTGCGACTTGTACGACAAGACCGGAAGAATCCAGCTTTTCACCAAATTTGACGTTCTTGGAGCGGATGAATATGCGCTCTGGCAGAAGCTGGACATCGGTGACATCGTCGGTATCCAGGGTGAAGTATTCCGTACCCATAAGGGCGAGATTTCTGTAAGAACCGAAGAGTATACTCTCCTTGCGAAAGCCCTCCGGCCTTTGCCGAACAAGTTCCATGGGCTTAAGGATCAGGATCTTCGTTATCGCCAGAGATATGTGGATCTGATCATCAATCCGGAAGTGCGCGATACGTTTACCAAGAGATCCGCGATTATCCGCGAAATCAGAAGGTATATGGATTCTCTGGACTTCATCGAGGTGGAGACACCGATTCTGAATACGATTGCCGGCGGTGCGACAGCCCGTCCGTTTATCACGCATCACAACACCCTCGACATGGATATGTACTTGAGAATTGCTCCCGAGCTTTATCTGAAGAGACTGATCGTCGGTGGCTTTGAGCGGGTCTATGAGATGGGGCGTCTGTTCCGTAACGAAGGAATGGACATTAAGCACAATCCCGAATTTACGACAATCGAGATGTACCAGGCCTTCACCGACTTAAGAGGAATGATGGAGCTTGCGGAGAATCTGTTGAGCGAGGTATCTGTTAAGGTGCTCGGAACAACAGAGCTCAATTATCAGGGCACTCCGATCAGCCTGAAGCCGCCGTTTGCCCGCATGACGATGATCGAAGCGGTTAAGATGTATTCCGGTGTGGATTTCTCCCTGATCAAGACGACCGAAGAGGCTTTTGCCGCGGCAAAAGAAAAGGGCCTTGAGCCTGCCGCTTCGTTCCGCCGGGGCGAGATATTGAACCTGTTCTTCGAAGTCTACTGCGAGGACAAGCTCACACAGCCTACCTTTATCTGTGAATATCCGATCGAGATTTCGCCGCTTACGAAGAAGAAGCCGGGCGACCCGTCTATGACGGAGCGTTTTGAGCTGTTTATCGGCGGCCGCGAATACGCAAACGCGTATTCCGAATTGAATGATCCGATCGACCAGCGCGAGCGTTTTGCAGACCAGATCAACAAGCGGGCCGCCGGAGACGACGAAGCCAATCTGCTTGACGAGGATTTCTGTATGTCGCTGGAGTACGGCATGCCTCCTACGGGCGGCATGGGTATCGGTATCGACCGTTTCATCATGCTGCTGACCGACCGCGCATCCATCCGCGACATACTGCTTTTCCCGACGATGAAGCCTTTGAATTGAGAGAAGGCGTAAATAGGCGATTGCAGACTATCAAGGTTAAGAATTACGACCATTATGAGAACACGTTCAGTAGGGAGCAAAGAGAAATCTTTGCTCCCTTTTTAAATGGATCAATTTAGTAGCAGATTACGAAAGGTTTTATGGTTAGGAATATACAGATAATAATTAGGGCAGTAAACTACTACACACTGAAATGAGTACTACCTTACATGAAAGTGCGCATTATTTCTTGACATTATCACATGAGATAACGTATCCTTGATTTTGATTTTTGAAATAGGAGGAAGATAGAATAGTATGAAATTACTAAAAGGAATCGTTTGCGTCCTTGTTGTTTTAACGCTAACTGCTTGTGGCAGTAAAGATATCAATGATACGGATGATACCAATAATAATCCCAGCATGAATATTGACATTGTTAACAACAATGACGGCTCATCGTATTCCGTTGAGAATGGGTCAACACAATATCTGTTTACTGTTGAAGACGGAGAGACGGTTGAGCTTGAATTAATTTTTGACAATCAGAAGGGTTCCATTGACGTCTATGTTGCAAAAGATGGTGTGGAAGCAAATGCGGATTTTAGAGAGAAAGATCTATCAAGCGGAACATATAACGTGACAGTGTCTGAAGCCGGTTCTTATCAGGTCCTTTATACGTGCAAGGATTATGTCGGTGAATATTCTTGTTCAATAGAGAAAAAATGATATGAGAAAACATATAAGTAGTAATCTCTTGACTGCCAGCTATCCATATTTAGCTGGTAGTTTTTTTGTATTAAAAGCTGAAAATTAGCACGAAACGTTAGATTTAGTAGGTGCTGGATATTAATACAGGCGAGTTTGCTGCCGGGACGAGATGATAGACTATTCAATTAAAAAATAGCATGAACCATATGAGGTGGAAGGGGAGTGATTCGTCGCGATACCTCTACTTCTTGATATTGAAGAATCAGACATGCCCCAGGATGTTTCGTCCATTTACTGCTTTTTACCCGTTTCTGGCACTTCGTATAAGCGAGGAGAGAAGTGGCATCTTGCCATGCCGATTCGTACCGCTTGCTGGTATAGATATAGCGAACTGTTTTCAAGTGTGTAAAATGGGTTATAGATGATTTGCGGGAGGTGCAAAGGGACCTGATGAGAGTTTTTATTACGGAGAATAGAGGCAATGATGAGACGCTTGTGGAGATACATTGCAGAGAATGTGATGCGAATGTCCGGAAATTGCAGCGCCATATTTGCTCATATGATGAGAGGTTTGCCTGTAGTTCTGAGAGCGGGACGGTTTACGTTAACGCGAAGGACATCTTCTATTGTGAGACGATCGACAATAAGACGTTCCTCTATACCAAGGATAAGGTATACGAGATTCAGAAGCGCTTGTACGAACTTGAGGGCACGTTAAATGATAAGGATTTCTTCAGGTGCTCGAAGGCCATCATTATTAACGTGACCAAAATCGAGAGGTTGAAGCCGGAACTGACCAGAAACATAATGGCGGTCTTGAGTAACGGCGAAGTGGTGGTCATCTCGAGAAGATACGTGAAGGCTTTTAAGAAACTGATTTATTTGGAGGAATTGGGATGAATAAGATATTTTCAAGGAGATTTCTCGGATTCATTCGGGATGGCGTGGCATATAGCTTCTCGTGGTTTGTGATCCTGGTGCTGATCATTGGCTTATTATCGGGCCAACAGGATATTGGTGTGGATTTTCTGGGTAAACTTCTTGTTTTTTGTGTGCTGGCGGCGATAGAGTTTACCGCTTTCTTCTCGGACAGCTTCATCACTAACAAAGGGTTTATGTTAAGGCTCAACGGGTTTGTCGCGTTCTTCCTTCCAACAGAGATAGCATTTCTGTACATAACAGGAATACTAACCGGAGCCGGCACCGTTATAGAGTGGGCCATCTTTGTTGGAATCATAGTCGTTCTATACCTGATCTGCGTCATTCTGGATAAGACCATCTTAAGGAAGCAGGGACAGGAATATACCTCTCAACTGGATAAATATAAGGAGAAGAGAAAAGATGAAAGTGCAAACTAACGCGATTTACGGAGTTTCGGACTTGGGCGAGCTTAAGAAAGAGAATATTCAATCACAGAAGCGGGGGCTGCCTTTCATTCTGGCATCCGTTGTTCTATGGGCATTGATTGCCGGTATTCAGCTGGCGGATTTGACAATACCTCAGAAGAACATGGGAACTTTCTGCTGCTCGGTGCTTTTGATGCCGTTGGCATGTCTTTTCGCGAAAATCATAAAGGCGGATCTATTCGCGAATAAGGAGAATCCGATCAACAAGCTTGGATTCCTGTGCACCATGAACCAGGTGCTTTACATCCTGATTGTGATGTGGGCATTTTCGGAGAACCCCGGTAGAATGGTGATGTTGTTCGCGATGATTTTTGCTGCGCATCTGCTTCCCTTCGCCTGGATCTATGAGGCGAGGGCGTATGCCGTCCTATCCGTCGCAGGGACGGTCCTCGCACTCCTTGCGGGATTGCTCTTCGGGAATGCTGCAGTTGGAATTCTTATGGTTGTTCTTGAGACGATCTTGTCCGCCTGCCTGCTTGTTAAGAACAGGAACCTCTGAAACGGATTACAGTCCAGATTATATTGCCTCAATTTTCAGCGTGAAAAAAATGCAAAAGACTGTTAGAATATTGACTTACGACCGACTTGCGACAGATATATGAAGCCGAAACTTTAATGGCATACGAAGGTATAGAGATGAATAAACAAGACGACAAGACGATAGAGAAGACAGAACCGGATGATCAGGATCCCGTACGGAACGACACAGCCGAAATGACAGGCACGGTCGAAGCGGCCGTTAAAATGGACCGTTCGGCGGCTCTCAAGGCGTTGGGACTTCCCGGGACCGCGAATGCGTACGCCGTAGACAATCGCTTCTGGCAGCTGACCAAGCGATACCGCGCCGAAAAGAACGACGAGAAGCTTAAGGAAGTAACGGACGCGTATGATGTAGCGTCCGGCCGGGCTGCGGAGAAGGATGCGGAAATCAAGGAGTATCAGAGCTCCAAGAAATTCCTCGGCAAGACAAACGCCCAGTGGAAAGTGTACTTTTACTATACCTGGTGGAAGTACCTGCTTGCGGTCGTTCTTGTCGCGGCTGTCTTTTCCGTAGGCTACCGCATTCTGTTCACAAAAGACAATGACTTTTCGGCCGTCAGCATCGGGCATTTTTCCGTGGATACCACTTATCTCGAAGATTACGCGAAAACGCTCGGTTATGAGAATCCGTATATCACCGCCGCCGACGTGCTTGTGGACGAATCGGAGGGGCAGAGCAACTCAACCATGTACGGAACGGCGGCGGCCTCAACCTATTTGGCTGTGAATCCGGACATAATTATACTTGACTCAAGAACGATGCCCTACTACCTCGGCTATCTTCGGAATCTCGATGACTATTATGTGACGCTGAAAGAAATACTTCCGGCGGCGCTTTTCGAGAAAATCGAACCGATCCGCTATTCGATGAAAGAATACTACGAATTGACAGCGGAAGAAGACGAGACACCGGAATACACATCCGAAGACGAGGTCAGTCACATCTATGGATTCTTGATTAAAGAAGAGAAGCTTTTTGACGCGCTCGGATATACTTCGGCATGGACCGTCGAGGATAAGACACTTGTGATCGGTTTCTCTGCGACTTCCAAACGGCTGTCGGATGCC
Organism: uncultured Mageeibacillus sp.; assembly: GCA_964617375.1. GTDB lineage: Bacteria > Bacillota > Clostridia > Saccharofermentanales > Saccharofermentanaceae > Firm-13. The sequence goes on from CAZTXQ010000017.1 coordinate 19,682, forward strand.
GAGAACTTTTTCGAATCGCTTCTAAAGGATGAGAGTGCACTGGTACTTGCCTATGAGGAAGCCGTTGCCGCTTCTGAATCGGCCGCTGCTTAGGTATGAAAATACTGAACTTGCGGAAACGACTATGGCCAGGCACTGTGCAGCAGCGAAACCTGAAATGATTTTGCTGCAGCAGGAGTTTAACAGGTACATAGAAGAATCCGGCGTACCCGTACCGGTTATCCGCACACTCGAGAAAAATCTTTTTCGGGCAGAGTAGAAGAAAGTATTTATTTTGGCGTGCCTTCGAGCTTTGCGGCTTTGAAGAGCACGTCAATTTCATGGTCATCGAGCATCCGGAATACGCCGGTGCCCTGGGTCCCGGGAAGCGTGATCCCGCCGATGCTCTCGCGATGAAGCGCGGTTACGCTTCGGCCCACGGCCGCAAGCATTCTTTTTACCTGATGTGTTTTGCCTTCGGTAAGAGTTAGGCGGCAATTTGTATCCGACACCAATACGAGTTTTGCGGGAGCGAGAGGTTCCGGCTCATGTCCGGCTTCGCGCAGTGTCATACCGCCGGCAAACAGCCTGATCTCCGAATCGGTCAGAGGCTCTCCCGTATATGTGACGAGGTAGGTTTTCTCCACGTGCCACTTAGGACCGGTAAGCCGGTGGGAAAGTATGCCGTTGTTGGTAAGAAGAAGAAGCCCCGAGGTGTTGTAATCCAGACGGCCGACAGGAGCGATGCCTTTGCCCAGCAGTTCCGGAGGGATGTACAGTGCGATGGTCGGAAGACGCGAATCCTGAAGCGCGGTTAAGCATCCCGTCGGTTTGTTTAAGGCGGCATAAAGATACCTTGTGACGGACATAAGAACGCCGTCTATCGTTATGCGGGAAGAGTTTTCTTCCACGGAAACAGAAGGGTCCTTCACAGGAGCTCCCGAAAGACACACACGTCCGTCGCGGATCATTTCCCGTATCTCGGATCTTGTGCCATATCCTGAATTTGCCAGCAGCCGATCAATTCTCATGGAGGCATTATAGCAAATTTCGTCTGCTATTGCGCCGGAAAAAGTTGAAATGTGTTATAATAAACCTAATGGACAATCGCAACGGAACATTTTTATTATGTGAGCAGTATTCGCAGATGGATTTTTAAGGATCACAGTCAGCATTCGGTTACACGGGATTTTTAGGACTGCCCGGAGATATTTTCGGCGGTTTGTAAGATTGCGACTCTGAGGGGTAAATATGGCAGCAAGTATTATCAACATTGAAGAGGGAATGCCCAAAGTTGACGGCGCGATGAAGAAGCTGAAACTTGAGCTGAATACGATGCGGCGCATCGGCATTCATCAAGTGAAGGTCATTCATGGTTACGGATCCAGTGGATGCGGCGGCTCGCTTAAGTCAGCTACGCACGACTGTCTTCGTACGATGAAGAGTGAAGGCAGAATCAAGGCATTTTGCCCCGGCGAACAGTTCGGACCTTTTGAGAAATCCGGACGCTCTCTTGTCGATTTGTGTCCCGCATTTCGTTCGGATCCGGACTGGGCCAGAGCGAACGACGGGGTTACGATTGTCGTACTGAAGTAATCGGCGGATTACCGGAAGGAATACTTCCGGTAGATCGGGAAATGATTGTAAAGGGCTGCGCGGTTTCGATCCGCCGGTCCTTTTTGTTTGTCCGATTCTGTTTTTTGGATTTCGATGATATATAAGAGCCAAACGCGGCATAACATGAAATTTACATGGGCATAACACCGGTTTACCTCGTAATAATCCTGACCTTAACACTCTTTGTTACCTTTATTACAGATGCAAAGAGGAGGGTCGAAATGACAAATCAGAGAAAAGGTGTTTTCGCATCCGTTTTACTGCTGACAATGCTGTTCGGTGCGTCTGCCTGCAAAGAGATCGTGATCGAGACAGTTCCGACCGAATCGACACAGAAGTCAGAAGCGGCAGCAACAGCAGCCGGAGAAACTTCGACGACCGGTACCGGATCATCCTTGAAAGGATCTCTTGTACTTACCGGTTCCACTTCGATGGCCGATGTAGCGACGGCGCTTGCCGAAGCGTTTATGATTGCCAATCCGGATGTTACGGTTTCGGTCGGAGGCAACGGTTCCGGAGAAGGACCGACGGCCGTTAAGGACGGCACTGCGGAGATCGGTATGTTGTCCAGAGATCTTAAGGACAGCGAATCTCCCGATCTTTTTGACATTCATATCATAGGTTATGACGGGATTGCGGTGATCGTGAATCCTTCGTCCGGTGTAACGGATTTGAGTTCCGAAGAGGTTGCCGGCATTTATTCCGGTAAGATAACAAACTGGAAAGAAGTCGGGGGAGCCGACCGTAAGATCCAGTGCATCGGACGCGAGGCTGCATCCGGTACGAGAGGCGCCTTTGAAGAGCTTATGGGGATTGAAGATCAAGCGGTTTATAAGGAAGAACAGAACTCAACCGGCAACGTGAAACAGGCTATTGCGGCGAACCCCGACGCGATCGGCTATGTTTCCATTTCGGCTGTGGATGACACAGTTACGGCCGTAAAAATAGATGGTGTTTCTTCCTCGGAAGAGAATGTAAAAACGTGTGCTTACACACTGCAGCGTCCGTTTACAATGATTGCCGGAGCAGGATCGACCGACACTTTAACCGCCGCATTCATAGATTTTATTTACAGTGAACAAGGCATGAAGATAATCGCGGACGACGGTATCGTTCCGAATACCGTCAAGAGCTGATGAAGATAGAGAGGTAGTTTGCTTTGGATATCGGCAACTATAACATGACGAAAAAGGACGCGTCTTTCCGGAAAAAAATACTGCCGCTACTGGGTTTTCTTTCCGGACTGATTGCACTGGCAACCGCTTTTCTGCCGTATGCAGTGATAACACTCAGTAATTACACACTCCGTTTCGACGCAATCCAGATGATTTATTACAATATCCGCTACGGCAGCATACTGGTCGAGATCCCGTTGGGAATGCGGATATGCATCATACTCTCGCTGCTCCTTACAATACTCGGACTCGTTCTGATCGTTATGAAAAAGTTTCTCCATGCAAGCGCATTTTTGTTTGGGGCCGCTGTAACTTCGATCGTTCAACTGATCTTTATCTCTCAGGTTGCGCAGGAAGCATCGCGGGCCGGAATAACACCCGCAACGTCTTCGATGCTCGGAGGATGGACATTCTTTCTGCTGCTGTCGCTTCTGGCGGCAGCGCTGTCACTGGCTGTAAACGGTCTCGAAAAATCGGCCGAGATGGTTTTTAAAGTATGCGCGACGATTTCGATCGGAATGGTCGTCGTAATTACGGTTTATATGTTCATATCCGGCTCACCGGCGATTGTCCAAATCGGTCCGGGAGCTTTTCTTTTCGGTACGAAGTGGCTTCCGACCGCTTCGTCGCCGCAGTTCGGTATTCTCTATATGATTCTTGCGTCCCTGATCGGATGTGTAGGGGCGATCGCTATCGGGGTTCCGATCGGACTGATGACAGCCGTTTTCCTCGCGGAAATCGCTCCGAAGTGGGTCCGTTCCATCGTAAGGCCTTCGGTAGAGCTTCTGGCCGGCATACCGTCCGTCATTTATGGATTCTGGGGCATGAAGGTTCTGGTTCCTTTTATCCGGACCATCTTTACGAAGTTCGGATTCAGTACGACCGGATCGGGTCTTATGGCCGTTATTCTGATTCTTGCCGTCATGATACTTCCGACGATCGTAAGCGTGGCGGAGACCGCTCTGAAGAGCGTCCCCATATCGTATACGGAAGCGGCGCTCGCCCTGGGCAACACGAAAATATCGACAATATTTTCCGTACAGATACCGGCGGCCCGGTCCGGAATTCTGGCCGGGGTCATACTCGGTGTCGGAAGGGCGATCGGCGAGACGATGGCCGTAATCATGGTCGCGGGAAATATCGTTCAGTTCCCGACACTGCTTTCCTCTGTACGCCCGATGACGGCCGGTATCGCATTCGAAATGGGATACGCGGAGGCGGGACTGCACCGGCAGGCACTCTTTGCGATCGGTCTTGTACTCTTCGTGTTCATCATGCTGGTCAATATAACATTCACTTTCATTTCAAGAAGGGGGGTACAAATGGATGCGAAATAAGAAGAAAGACGTCGTTCTTGCCTCTCTGATCTGGGCTTCCGCCTTTGTTACCGTCGCTGTCCTGATCGGAATCCTCGGATATATTCTCGTTAACGGTATCCCGCACATGAGTCTGTCCTTTCTTACCTCTACATACTCGGCCGCGAAAAACGGGAGCAAGGGTATCTTGCCGATGATTATCAATACGCTCTACATCATCGTCCTGAGCCTTCTTCTGGCGACACCGGTCGGTATCGGAAGCGCCATCTATCTGACGCAGTATGCGAAGCAGGGAAGACTTGTCCGGATGGTGCGGTTTGCAACCGAGGTTCTGTCCGGCATACCGTCGATCCTCTTCGGCCTGTTCGGTTATGCGGTCTTCGTCGTGCTCTTCCAGCTCAAGCTGTCCATTCTGTCGGGCAGTCTTACCATGATGATCTGTATTCTACCGACCATTGTGCGTACGACGGAGGAAGCGCTTCTGGCGGTTCCGGCCGCATACAGGGAAGGTGCTCTGGCTCTGGGCGCCGGCAAATTCAGAGTTACGATGGGAATTGTCCTTCCGTGCGCGATGTCGGGTGTTCTGACAGGTGTCATTCTGGCGATGGGACGAATCGTAGGCGAGACCGCGGCGCTGCTCTTTACGGTCGGTGTTTCCGGCAACGCAATGCCGGATGGCGACAACTTGTTTACGGCACTTTTTGGACATGTTTTCGAGCAGGGAAATACACTTGCGCTGCATCTTTACAATTCGGCAATGAACGGTAAAGATCCCGTATCGGTTCCCTTTGCCACGGCATCGGCTCTTCTGATCATGGTTTTCTGCCTGAACCGTCTGGCCGGATTCCTGTCGAAGAAGCTTAAGAAATAAATGAGGAGAAGATGAATGAGCAACATTAAGGTAAGCATAGAAAATCTGAATCTATTCTACAGCGAGTTCCAGGCGCTAAAAGATATTAACCTGGAGATTGGAGAGCGCGAGATCACGGCGTTCATCGGGCCGTCCGGATGCGGAAAATCCACGTGTTTGAAGACCTTGAACCGGATGAATGATCTTGTACCCGATTGCCGGATTGAAGGCCTTATTACGATCGACGGTCAGGACATCTACGCGAAAGACTGTGATATCAATCTTTTGAGAAAACGCGCGGGGATGGTTTTCCAGAAGCCGAATCCTTTCCCTATGACAATCTACGACAATATTGCGTACGGTCCGCGCGTACACGGCATCCGCAATAAGAGCGAGCTTGACGGAATCGTGGAAAAGGCACTGACACAGGCGGCGCTGTGGAACGAAGTCAAGGACCGCTTAAAAGGATCGGCGCTTGGCATTTCGGGCGGTCAGCAGCAGCGCCTGTGTATTGCCCGCGCACTTGCCGTCGAACCCGATATTCTTCTGATGGACGAGCCGACGTCGGCTCTCGATCCGATTTCGACATTGAAGGTCGAGGATCTGATGTATGACTTGAAGGAAAAATATACGGTTATTATCGTTACGCATAATATGCAGCAGGCTGTGCGTATATCGGACAAGACGGCATTTTTTCTGCTCGGCGAAGTCGTCGAGTACAGTTCCACAATCGATATTTTCAATTCGCCGAAAAACAAGAAAACCGAGGATTATGTAACAGGACGTTTCGGCTGACAGCCCCCCGGTCGCATTGTGCGGGTCTGCTTGAAAAGACCCGGATAAACACATATGATTGGCTGTAAGAGAACGTAAGGGAAGGTTAGTCAACATGAACGATACCAAGTCAGGATCAACGATGCCGCTCGTTATGAAGAACTCCGATATGGCGTCCTATCTGGCCCCGTCCGAGTATATAGACTTTACGGATCCGGAGGTTGCCGGGGCGGCCTCATCCCTGATGCAGAAGATGCTCGACGATTCCGCAGAATCGGAGCCGGAGTATCTGGATCCCGAAATGCAGCTCGCGAAAATATGTTATGAGTTTGTCCGTGACGGGATTCGCCACTCGATCGATATCGGGAGTAAAAAGGTCGTACTCAAGGCGTCGGAGGTTCTGGCCGAGAAGGAGGGCCTTTGTTATGCGAAATCCCATCTGCTGGCGGCTCTTCTGAGGGCGAACGGCATTCCGGCCGCTCTTTGCTACCAGTATTTACGGTTTGACGGACCGGACTCATCGCTTATCCTGCATGGCTTGAATGCGGTGTATTTTGAATCTATCGGACGCTGGATCCGTTTGGATGCAAGAGGAAACAAAAATGGAGTCGACGCATGTTTTTCGATAGACAAAGAGTATCTGGCGTTCCCGGTTCGTCCGGGTCTCGGCGAGACGGATATACCTTTCATGTACAGTGAACCGGATCGTGCGGTAGTTGCCGCAATAAACAAATATAAAAACCTGGACGATCTCATCAAGAACTTGCCGTCGCGTTTAGCCGGCCGATAGAAAGAGGAGAATATGGTAAGAAGTGAATTTGAAAAAGAAATACTGCACATCCACGATCTGATCATCCGGATGGGGAATCTGACACAGAACGCAATCAAGGATGCCGTCACGGCGCTGGTCGAGATGGATACCGAGAAAGCAAAGCGGATCATCAATGAGGATGACATCATCGATGAAATGGAAAGGGAGATCGACCAGGCCTGCTTCGAACTGATTATCCGTCAGCAGCCGGTGGCCAGAGATCTTCGCGACGCTATATCGACATTGAAGCTGATAACCGATCTCGAACGTATCGCGGATCATGCAAGTGACATTTCCGAGAAAGTACTGCTGCTGGATTCTTTCGGCGTTCCGGTTATTATTCCGGCCGACCTGATCCGGATGTCCGATCTCTCTCAGCTTATGATCCGCTCGGCGCTTGAGTCCTATGTCACAAAGAATGAAGAAACCGCGGCAAGTGTCGTTCATATGGACGACAAAGTCGACGAACTTTATGATAAAGTTAAGTCGTACCTAACCACAAGGATGCGTCAGGATCCCGAACATATCGAGCTGCTGACGGAGATTCTTCTGGTATGCAAATATTTTGAGAGAATCTCCGATCATGCGCAGAATGTCGCTGAATGGGTTCTCTTCTATATCCGCGGCAGGAGGCCGGATCAGGCATGAGTGATAAACCGCTGATTATTCTTGTCGAAGATGATGTCGCGATCGCAGAACTGATTCGCTTCAACCTTACGAACGAGGGATTTGAAGTGTCGGATTTCAGGAGCGGCGCCGCTCTTTTTCAGGCGTTGCCGGAAAAGACGGGGATCTGTCTGTTTATACTTGACCTGATGCTGCCCGGCATGGATGGTTTTGAGATCTGCAGAAAAATCAGAACCGATGATAAATTTCTCCTGGTTCCGGTTATTATGCTGACTGCAAGAGGTACCGAGAGCGATAAGGTTAAGGGTCTTGAAGCAGGGGCCGACGACTATATCACGAAGCCTTTCGGCATCCGGGAATTTCTGGCGCGCGTCGCGGCGCAGGTAAGACGCTATCATGCCACAATTTCACATCAGACGTCGGCAGCGGGAAAGACGGCGGACAGCGTGCCGGTTTACGGCCTGGTCTCCGAAGCGGCCGTCCCGGCAGCCATTGATACGAAGACCGATACGAAATCCGCACACGACCTTAGAATGGAATACGCGGGGATCCTATTAGATGATGTCCGTCACAGAGTCTATTCCGAGGGAAGAGAAATCGAGATGACCAACCGCGAATATGAACTTCTGAAGTTTCTCATGCAGAACCGAGGCGTCGCCTATTCGCGTGACGATCTCTTAAACCATGTCTGGGGATATGAGTATTCCGGTGAAACCAGAACCGTAGATGTCCACATCCGGCAGCTCAGACGAAAAATCGAACGGGATGATTCGAATCCGGTTATTATTGAGACGGTCAGAGGCAGAGGCTACCGTTTTTGCGAGTAGGAGAATGAGGTGACAGATGCTCCGTAAGCTTCAGGTCTTTCTGGCCGTTATCGTTATCGTTTCCATGACAGTGGCGGGCGTAGCCTGCCTCTATTTTTTGTCCCATTATTCCGATACGGTTAACGAAAAGATGTTGTCTTCGGCAAGCGAGCTTTTCGCGCGGGATTATGAATCGGGTAAGACATATGAAGAAGCGAGCGCTTCCTGTGAAGAGATTTTCTCGGACGAATACTCGGATTTAAGAATCACCGTGATCGGCATGGACGGCTCCGTCCTTTATGACAACACCCAGAATGCGGTAGATATGGAAAATCATTCGGACCGTACGGAGGTTAAAGCCGCGATCGAGTCAAAAGGCACCTCGACGATCAAGAGACACAGTTCGACTTTGAATTCGGACATGCTTTATTTGGCTAGATATGATTCCGGTATTGATCTGGTAGTACGCACATCGGTTCAGCTGAAACTGTATCAGTCGGGTGTTCAAAGGCTGGAAATCACTTTTGCGATTGTTATGATCATAACGGTTCTCTTGCTTGGCGGTGTGAGTTTCTTCTATTCAAGGCGTCTGGCCAAACCGCTTTTCGAGCTGCGTGCTGCCGCGGAATCCATGTCGGGAGGCGATTATTCCGCCCGTGTGAACGTCCGTTCAAACGACGAAATCGGAGCTTTGGCCAAGTCATTCAACAGTATGTCGGGCCAGCTCGAAAAGGAGTTTCAGGAACTGGAGGCTCAGAATGACCGCATGGCCGAATTGCAGGATATGCGATCCGAATTTGTAGCCAACGTAAGTCATGAACTGAAGACCCCGCTCACTTCCATCCGCGGATTTGTCGACACCCTGCGCAACGGCCATATCGAGGATAAGGCGACGCAGGAGAGGTTTCTTGAGATTATCGATATTGAAGCCGAACGGCTTCATCAGCTGATCTGTGACATCCTGCAGCTTTCCGAAATCGAAGGCATGGATAATGAACTGGAACTGCAGCAATTTGACATATCGGAATCGCTTGACGATGTTGCGACCCTTCTCGATGAGAAAGCGACCGAAAGACACGTGTCGATTATTGTCGAGGACTGTGAGAAGCTGCCCGTTCTTGCCAGCCGGTATCGCATTAAACAAATACTGATCAATCTGGTTGACAATGCGATCAAATATAACAAGGTCAATGGCAAGGTGTATATACGCGCCGACCGCGAGCCGGACAGGATGGTTGTACTTCGTGTACGGGATACGGGCGAAGGAATTCCGCCCGAACATCAGCCGCGCGTATTTGAACGCTTCTACCGCGTCGACAAGAGCCATTCCAGAGAGATGGGCGGTACCGGACTCGGTCTTTCGATCGTGAAGCACATCGCGCAGCTTTATGACGGATCTACATCCGTCGAATCGGTTCCGGGCGTGGGGACGACGTTTACCGTGCGGCTTCGCATTGCCGACGACTTGACCTGATCTCACCTGATCTCACCTGATCCTTTTCATCCGGCAAGTTAATTTGCTATAATCAGGTCATGAGATGCGAAAGCAGGTAAAAGAATGGAATACACATGGCCGGATTTTGTAAATGAATGCAAGGACTGTACCAATTGTTCTTTAAGTGCAACCAGAAAAAACGTGGTGATTTACCGCGGTGCGATTGAAGCGCCGCTGATGTTTGTCGGAGAAGGCCCCGGAGCAAACGAAGACGAACAGGGACTCCCGTTTGTCGGCCAGGCAGGCCGCCTTCTTACGCTTCTTCTCGAAGCCTACGGTTTTAAACCCGAGGAATATCATATCTGCAACATCGTCAAGTGCCGGCCTCCTGAGAACCGGGTTCCTACGCCGGAGGAGGCGAAGTGCTGTATGCCGCTTCTGGCCAAACAAATCCGATTCGCAAAGCCGAAAGTCATCGTTCTTCTCGGAGCCACCTCCTATAAGTATTTTCTGAATCCCGAACTTCCGATCAGCAAAGCCCGCGGCCAATGGATTGAGAAGGGGAAATACTGGATCATGCCGACTTTTCATCCCGCTTATATCCTGAGAAATAACCGGGAACGCATCAGCCTTTGGCAGGATATAGGACTTGTCAGAGCCAAGCTCGAGGAACTCGAATTGGTCGCGCCTCTCCCGAAAATTCCCGATATGCCGTCGGGACGGGGTTGATTGCAGGATTTCGGTCATCACTTCATATAAACACATTTGAATTTATGAATATTTTCTTCGAAAACGCATTTTCTTTTATTCCCGCGAGCCGTATAATATAAACAACAGTGGAATCGTTACAAATCAGCGGGAGGACATTTTATGAAAATACTGATTGTCGGAGGCGTTGCCGGCGGTGCCAGTGCGGCTACAAGACTGCGCCGTTTATCCGAAGACGCAGAGATTATCCTTTTCGAAAAAGGTGAATACGTTTCGTACGCCAATTGCGGCATGCCTTACTATATCGGCGGTGCGATTAAAGAAAGAGAACGCCTGATCGTTACCAAAGCCCAGCTTTTCCAGGACCGGTTCGGGATCGATGTTCGCCTTAAGAGCGAAGTCATGTCGATCAACCGCGAGAAGAAAACCGTAACCGTTCTCGATCACTCGGATAACCGTACATACGAGGAGTCGTATGATAAGATTTTGCTGTCTCCCGGCGCTTACCCCAAGGTATTCCCTCTGCCGGGTGTCGATTCCAAAGGAATTTTCACATTAAGAAATCTCACCGATACATTTGCGATCGACGATTACATTAAGTCAACCAACGCCGGGCGCGCGGTTGTCGTCGGCGGAGGTTTTATCGGCGTCGAGATGGCCGAGAACTTGAAAGAACGCGGCCTGGATGTCACGATTGTCGAATTTATGGATCAGCTCCTTGCCTTCCTCGATAAGGACATGGCGATTCAGGTTCACCAGAATCTGCGCGATCATGGTATAAAGCTTTGTCTTAATACCGGAGTCAAGAGCTTTGCCCCGGCTCCTTCCGGCGGTTCCGCTCTCGACATTGCTCTCACCAGCGGCCAGTCGGTTCAGGCGGAGCTTGTCATTCTCTGTACGGGCGTTGTTCCGGACAGCACTCTGGCCGTTAAAGCAGGACTAAAAACGGGGATTGCCGGCAGTATTCTTGTCGACGACAATTTCCGTACGGAGGATCCCGATATTTTTGCGGTTGGCGACGCCATCGGCGTAATCAGCCTTGTAAGCGGCAAAGAAGTTATGATCCCGCTGGCCGGACCCGCAAATAAGCAGGGCAGAGAAGCGGCCGCGAATATGCTGAAAGACAGCCCGGATCAGGAGAAGGGTAAATCAGCCCGTTTTGTCCAGGGCAGCAGCGTAGTAAAGATATTCGACCAGACGGCGGCCGCTACCGGACTCTCCGAGAAGCAGCTCGAGAAGGAATCGATCCCCTATTTGAAGACGTACATACACCCTTCGAGTCATGCGACCTATTACCCGAATTCGACTAATATGAGTATGAAGCTCCTTTTCGCGGAGGACGGTAAGATCCTCGGCGCCCAGGCGATCGGATTTGACGGTGTCGAGAAGAGAATCGATGTCATTGCGACAGCCCTGCGTCTCGGCGGCACAGTCTATGATCTCGAGAAGCTCGAGCTGTGCTACGCGCCGGCGTATTCGTCCGCCAAAGATCCGGTCAATATGCTGGGCTTCACGGCCGCCAATATTCTGAAAGGCGATATGAAGGTCATCTACCCGGAACAGGTTCAAGGCTTACTGTCGCAAGGCGCCTTCTTCCTCGATGTCAGCATGAAGGAAGAGCTCGACATGGGCACGATCCCCGGATCGGTTTCCGTGCCTCTTGACGGGCTTCGTGACCATATGCAAGGGCTTCCCAAGGACAAGCCGGTCTATGTTTTCTGCCGCGTCGGTTTAAGGGGCTATGTGGCGTCGAGAATCCTGAGACAGCACGGGTTTGACGCTTATAACCTCAGCGGAGGCTATCGCTCGTACAATCTTCTTGTAACAGAGAAGAAGGCTCTCGAAAAGGACGCGGACGTGATCTCCGCATCGGGAAAAGTTGATAGCGGCGCCGTGACAAGACCGGGTTCCGCCGTAAACACCGCCCCCGTATCTGCCGCATCACCCGCTAAGACTCTCAATGTCGATGCCTGCGGACTATCCTGTCCCGGACCTATCATGAAGGTCGCGGCCGGTATAAAAGAGATTACCGACGGCGAAATTTTAAAAGTCAGTGCGACGGATCCCGCCTTTGCATCGGATATCCATGTTTGGTGCGAGCGTACGGGTAACACACTCCTTTCGATAAATCGCGACAAGGGAATCTTCACGGTTGAAATCCGGAAAGGCCTGGGCGCCGGAGCTGTGGCGGCTGATCCTTCAAAGGCAGGTGCAGTCCCCGTATCGGCCGGCAACGACAAATCCATGGTGATTTTCAGCGGGGATCTCGACAAAGCGATTGCCGCCTTCATCATCGCCAACGGCGCCGCTGCGATGGGCAGAAAGGTGACGCTGTTCTTCACCTTCTGGGGACTTAACATTCTCCGCAAGAGCACGCATGTAAAGGTGAAGAAGAACCTGATCGAAAAGATGTTTGGATTCATGATGCCCAGAGGCAGCAAAAAGCTCGGTCTGTCGCGCATGAACATGGGCGGTCTCGGAGCGAAAATGATCCGCGGCATTATGAAGGACAAGAACGTGCAGTCGTTAGAAGACCTGATGAAGGCGGCCATGGATAACGGCGTTAAGGTGCTTGCCTGCCAGATGTCGATGGACCTGATGGGGATCAAGGAAGAAGAACTGATTGACGGCGTCGAGCTCGCGGGCGTGGCGACCTTTATCGGTTCGGCAGAACTTTCGGATACGAACCTCTTTATCTGAATCCTGCCCGAAAGGACCTGACAAGAAACAGACATAGAAAAGAAAGCTCCCTCTTCGGCTGTGAAACGAAGAGGGAGCCTTTTTGCATGTGAGAATCACTGCTTGTAATTTATTTTGCCTGCTTCGCCCGCGCTTTCTTTTTGCCTGCGCGCTTAACCAGGAAGACAATCAGGAGAACGATTGCGGCAATGATCAGGGCCGGAACCAGAATGTAGCTCAGCAGGATAGCGAAGAAGCCCGCCGTGTTTGCTACGAAGCTGATACTGTTGGAAAAGCCTTTCACAACGTTTTGCCAGACATAGCCGGAACTCCATCTCGCAAGAAGTCCGCTGTTGGGATCTTCTGTCGGAGAGACGGGAGCGGGTACCGGTTCGGAGATCCGGATGGTAATGGTGGAGTATCCGACCAGATTATCGTAGTACCTGAGCTGGCCTTTCAGTACCTCGATCTCTTCCTGTATGGAGTCGAGCTGCGCTCTGACATTTAGAATATCTTCCATCTTGACGGCCTGTGTCATGATCGTAAGCATCTGGGCTTCCTGTGCCTTGGCATTCGTAAGCCGGGATTCAAGGTCGACATAATCGGCCGTTACGTCCTGCGAGCCCATGCTGGAAGACTGGACGGTTCCTATCGTTCCGATCTTGGCAGTGAATTCCTTGAGCTTCTCCGGCGGGATACGCACCGTGATATACCCGGATGCTATATCGTCCATCTTGCTGTAATTCGAGTCGGATACATAACCGCCGGCAGCGACGGTCTCCGCGCTGATTTCGTTGATTGCATCCGCCGCATCCTTTGCCTCGATCGACATATCCACGGTATAGATGATCTTCTTGTCGGAGGTTGAAACGTTTCCGGGATCTATGGCGGCGGTGCCCGCGTCGCCGGTTGACGCGCTGCCGTCGGGAGCGACGGGCTGATCCACAGCCGACTCTGCTGCGGAAATTTCGTCACTATGCGTTTGAATATAATCCTTGGCCGTGGCGGACTTGCTATTCGCAGCGCACGAGGAGAGCAGTAGAATAGCGGTTAAGGTTAGGGCAATGAGATACGTTTTCCTGATCATAGATTTCCTCCGTTCATGGTTTCCGAGAAAGTTGCGGATTCTTTTTACGAGCATAGCCGATTTTTGAATATTCGAATAGAAATTTCTAAAAGGATTGCATACATGATATTATTAAGAGAGTAAACAGTAACTCGCGATACATATACAAGCGGTCTGTTAATTATATCTGTCAATCTTATTATAGCAGAACATTTATACTTCAAGTATACGTCCGATCAGGCAATTTTCCGGACCCCGAGAAGGATTAGGAGAGACCGGTATGAAGAGGAAAGTACAGTACCTGGCACTCGTTCTTATGAGCACAGTTCTTATGATGAATCTCGCATCCTGTTCCCGCGACTCTTTACCGATGTATACAACCGTTGCCGTATCGTCGGCTGAGACGGAGCCGGTTGTCACCGTGCCGCCGGAGACCATGAGCGCCCCTCAAGATACCGTACCCGAGGCGGAACCTGTTACGCTGCAGGATCTTCAAAAGGAACTGACACTGGCGAATTATCCAATCGTGGACGGGTCTACGGCAACGATTCCGCTCGCGATCGGTCTTGTGCAGAAGATTACCGGATGTACAGAGGCAGAGGCGGAAGAAACCATCGCGTTCAATACGACGGATAACAGCTATTACGCGATGGACAAGGGCAAGTCGGATCTCCTTCTCGTTTATCCGCCGGCCGCGCCGACGATCGCCGAGCTGGACGTCTTTAACAAGATGGACATGCGCGAGATCGGTCTTGACGCGCTCGTCTTCATCGTAAACGAGGATAACCCGATCGATTCGCTGACCTCCGATCAGATTCGTGACATTTATAGCGGCAAGATTACCAACTGGTCCGAAGTCGGCGGAGAGGATATGGAAATAGTGCCGTTTCAGCGGCCGGAACTAAGCGGAAGCCAGACGCTTATGCTGACGCTGATGATGAAAGATACTGTAATGATGGCTCCTTCGACAGAGACGGTAGCGGCATCGATGGCGGACGTTATCGACGATATCGCGGCCTACAATAACAGTGCCAACGCGATCGGTTATTCCGTATATTATTATGCGAAAAACATGTACGAACAACCCGGTCTGAAGTTCATCGCCGTAGACGGCGTACTGCCGTCTTCCGAAACGATAGGCAGCCGCGAGTACGGATATGGAAGCCCGTTTTACGCGGTCATTCCGCTGGATCCGGATCCCCTGGCCAGAGACATTATAGAATGGCTGCTGACCGACGACGGTCAGCAGCTCATAAAGGATATGGGATATGTGCCGATCAAGTCGGTCGCATAACGGTTAACGTCAGGTGTCGGAAAAGAAATATGCGCCTTGCGCGGAGAGTCTTCTATGATCATGAAGAAAGTGCCCGTTGTCTCTTTTGTTCTTATCGCACTCATGCTCATGGCCGGCTGTGCCGGAAGAGATGTCACAATGCCGGATGAATTATCAAGGACCACATCTTCTAATAGCGACGTGACCGAAGCGACGGATACTTCTGCCGCATCCGAAATGACCCTTGCGGCGAGCACATCGGAAGCGACGGCTGTGGTTCTGACCCCCGTACCTTCGCCTGCGGCTTCCGCTTCTCTTAAGGATGGAGAATATCTTATTCTTCCAGGAGAAAGCGCATATTACAACGTTTTTGACAGCTCCGGCAAAGTCATCAGATCCTTTTTCTGCAATGACGTCTGGGACGAACCTTCGCCGGTCGGGGTCTATGACGAAACGATGCTGGCAAAATTCCAGTATCAAATTAACTACGAAACGGACGAGGTAATCCTTTATGACAAAAACGGTATCGAGGTCTGTGATATCAAGGATCCGTTTCCATCCGAAGAATATCAGGAGATCTGCGTAAAGGTCCTGAACGGCGAGACGGTCATAGCCTATCAGGTAAGTTTATGGAACGAGGATTATACCGAATTACGGACGTCTGTCTATATTTACTTTGTTGCTCCGGACGGGACTATAAACGATGTCTGCAAAGCGGTCGATCTTCCCGGGAAGCCGTTGGGTCTCATTGGCCGGAAGTATTTTATGGTATCTGTCATAAACTCAAGCGGGGCCGAGCCGATCGATCTCTATGATTTTTCAGGCAATCTTGCGGATCATGGCATCGAGGTCATCCATGATTACCGGAATACGCTTTTCACTTCGGAAGCGGCCATGAGTATTTATATCGGTGACTACTACATCAAGGGACAACAGGTAATCGGGCCTGATTTAAAACCTGTCGAAGCGGATACCCTGGATAAGAACGGCCAATTGATTTGCGGAGTCGTTTACCATGTCAACGGGGTCGATTGCATCGCAAGCACCGATTATTACGATGGTTTGAATTATTTCGAAAACACGGATTCCCCGAACGCGAGGGTAGCCATTGGCTATAAAGGGGATACGGTATCCTTGAAAACCCAGGACTGGGAATTCTCGGCAGATCTGCCGGGATATTGTTTTGTTGGTTTAAACGAGAATACGATTGTGTTCATCGAGGGCGGAAGACTCCACTTTGTTTCCAGATCCACCGGGCAGGAGACAGCTGTGTTGGACAATGACCCCTACATCTCGATTGCCGGGCAATACGTGATCGTTTACGAGACTGGTGATACCGGGTTCTATATCCTCGACAAGGACGGTACCCGCCGTTACAGTTCTTCCGCGGCCACTGCGGAACCCACAGCAGGCGAATATATCGTTCTTCAAAGAGGTCCCTATATCGGTATCGCGGATCTCGACGGCAACTGGGTCCAAAAAGCGCTTACCTGGGAGCTGACAAGAGACCAGGAATACGAATACATGTATTAATTCGGGAGATTCGGGCGAAGATGTTTTTCGCGAAAAAGTGCACACGGCGATCAACGATACTTGATCATATTCCGACTTGCATCCGCACCGGAATTCTGATATACTCGTCTGCGTTGGTTACGAGAGCACATGTGTCCAGAGCACGCTTGAGTTAGATTGCCGAATAGTGTAACGGTAGCACGACTGCCTCTGGAGCAGTTTGTTGGGGTTCGAATCCCTATTCGGCAGCCATGAAGTTCCCCTTCGCATCACGCGCGGGGGAGCTTCTTTTTTGTCCTGCATTCTCCGTACTGCGGCCCTCGGATGTCCGGTTCATGCAGGCAGCGCAGGGGCGCTTCTCTTTTTGTTCTCCATTCTCCGGTATGCTTTAAGAAATGGGGCAGTCTCAGCGGAAGCATTCCTCTCCTAATCAGTCGGTCTGCTCTCGACGGCTCTGAAATCGGACATTTGGTACGAGGGCGGCGGGAGAACAGATCATTTGTCAATGATTACCCACCAAATCCGGGAAAATCGCCTTTTGGTGTGTAGATCAATGAGCAAAAATGAGTTAAATTGTCAATGATAATTAACAAAATAATAGAATTGTGCTATTGCACATGTATATCAATGTGCGAAAATGCGATTTTTCATCTAAAATTACCCACCAAATACAAGAAATCTGTCTTTTGGTGTGTAGATCAATGAACAGGAATACAATAATTTGTCAATGAACACCTAAATTCCGCCTTATGCAAGCTGCAATCCCAAACCGGACACGAGGAAGGAGAATTGGGACACGCTAATCCCGTCGGTATGGACAAGATGAATTCCCTGCCGAACCGCTGAAGTCAGATAAACGACATAAAAAGGGACTGTCTCTCAACTCGCGTCTTGAGACAGTCCCTGCTGTTTAAGGCGGTCAGGATTGAAAATTACCAGATCTTTTCGAAAATTGTCTTGATCTCGGAGACGAGAGGAGCGCGGGGATTGGTTCCGGTGCACTGATCTTCGAACGCCTTGACGGAAAGTCCTTCAAGATCGCGGAAATAATCCTTCTCGGAGATCCCGTTCTCGGAAACGCGGATCGGGATGTGAAGCTTCTCGTTCAGGTCACGGATCGCATCAACCAGAACAGCGACGCCTTCTTCGGTTGTGTTGAAGGGGAGACCGATATGCCTTGCGATTTCCGCATACCTCTTGTCTGCGATGAATGTCTCATACTTCGGGAAGGAGACGAATTTTGTCGGTTTCTTCGCGTTGTACTCGATGACATACGGCAGAAGGATGGCGTTTGCACGGCCGTGCGGAATATGGAATTCGCCGCCGAGCTTATGTGCCATGGAGTGGTTGATGCCGAGGAAAGCGTTGGAGAAGGCCATACCGGCGATACAGGAGGCATTGTGCATCTTTTCGCGAGCCTTCTTGTTGCCGGGATTGTTATACGCTTCGATAAGGTTCTCGAAAACCAGCTTAATCGCATGCAGTGCCAGACCGTCCGTATAGTCGGAGGCAAAGGTTGATACATATGCCTCAATCGCGTGTGTCAGGACGTCCATGCCGGTGTCGGCTGTGATGCTCTTCGGCACGGACATAACGAAATCGGGATCGATAATCGCGACGTCGGGTGTCAGTTCGTAATCGGCCAGCGGGTATTTGATACTCGCTTCTTTGTCGGAAATAACGGCAAAGGATGTAACCTCGGAACCGGTTCCGCTTGTGGTCGGAATCGCGACGAGCTTCGCCTTGCGGCCGAGCGTCGGGAATTTGACGATTCTCTTACGGATATCCATGAACTTCAGCGTGAGGGACTTGAAGTCCAGGTCCGGATTCTCATAGAACATCCACATGCCCTTCGCAGCATCCATCGAGGATCCGCCTCCTAAGGCGATGATGACGTCCGGCTGGAATTTCTTCATCGCATCGACGCCGCGGTAGATGGTCTGGATGTCCGGATCGGGTTCGACGTCGGAGAAGATCTCGCAATGCACGTATTCCTTGCGCTTTCTGAGGTAGTAGAGGATCTTGTCGACATAGCCGAACTTGACCATGGAAGGATCGGTGACGATGAATGCCTTCGTAATGTTCGGCATCTTTTCGAGATACTGCGTGGAATCAAACTCAAAGTAGATCTTCTCGGGGATCTTGAACCACTGCATATTCGTTCTCCTCTGGGCGACTCTTTTCTTGTTGACAAGGTTAACCGCAGATACGTTGGAAGACGTGGAGTTCTTGCCGTAAGATCCGCAGCCCAGGGTCAGCGACGGCATGTTGGTATTGTAGATGTCGCCGATCGCGCCGTGTGAGGAAGGGGAATTGATGATGAGACGGCTGGCCTTGAGGCGTGAGGCATAAGCGGCGCTGACCGTCCGGTCCTCGGCGTGAACGACGGCAGAGTGCCCTAAGCCGCCGAATTCGATGACGCTCTCGGCTGTCGAGATGCCTTCTTCGGTAGAGTCGACGATATAATAGGCAAGGATCGGGCTCAGCTTCTCGACGGACAGCGGGAAGGCGGCGCCTACACCGTGAAGTCTGGCAAGAAGGATTTTGGTGTTCTCGGGAACGTCGATTCCGGCTGAACGGGCAATGTCATGTGCGCTCTGTCCGACGATCGATGCGACGACTGCGGGTTTCGGGCCGGGCTTGATGACGGCCGCTTCGAGCTTCTTGATCTCGTCTTCATTTAAGAAAACGCAGGCGTTCTCCTTCATGAAAGCTTCGAATTCCGGAGCGATCTCGGAGTCTACGATGACCGACTGCTCCGATGCGCAGATCATGCCGTTGTCAAACGTCTTGGACATCATAAGGTCGGTCGCGGCGCGCTTCACATTCGCGGATTTATGGATATAGCAGGGGACGTTTCCGGGACCTACGCCGAGCGCGGGCTTGCCCGTGCTGTATGCGGACTGGACCATGCCGGATCCGCCCGTGGCAAGTACCATCGCGATGCCGGGATGATTCATCAGAATCGTCGTAGCATCAATCGAGGGTGTCTTGACCCACTGGATACAGTCAGCGGGAGCGCCGGCGGCGATTGCCGCATCGTACATGATTTTAGCGGCCATCGAGCTGCACTTCTGTGCGGAGGGATGGAAAGCAAAAATGATCGGGTTCCTTGTCTTGATGGAAATGAGGATCTTGAACATCGTCGTGGATGTGGGGTTTGTGACCGGGGTTACAGCGCAGACGACGCCGACCGGCTCGGCGATTTCCACATAGTCCTCATACTCGTTCTGTTCGATGACGCCGACGGTCTTGGACGCCTTGATGCTGTGATATACATATTCGGTCGCGAAAATATTCTTGGTTACCTTATCTTCAAAAACACCGCGTCCGGTCTCGTCGATGGCAGCACGCGCCAGCTTCAGATGTGCGTCGAGCCCCGCTTCGGACATAGCCTTTACGATCGCGTCGATTTGATCCTGTTCCATGGTAAGAAATTTTTCGAGAGCCTTCTGACCGTTTTGGACGAGTTCGTCGATCTCTTTTGCGATATTGTTCGGTTCGGTCTGTGCCGGTACGGCCTGGTTCTCGGCGGGCTTGGCTCCGGATGATTTTGTCGATGCTGTAGCCATAATTTCCTCCTGTAATGGTTTTCATTTCATTTTCGATGCTTTTCGAAATGCTTTCGTATTTCTTCTTAATTGTAAGGCTGAAACCAATCGATGTAAAATTATCGAATAGACAAAGATTAAGTGAAGCATGTCGGAATGTTTGGCGATTATGCAGATAAATATCTTTCAAACGATTTTCAGAACCGGTTCGTATACGACTATTTTACCGGGAAACAAAAATCATTTGTTGACATTTCTGAAAAGAATTGGTAGTCTTCATAGCGGAAATAAAAATCATTTGCTAAAATGGAACTATGTAACAGGCTGCCGGAGGCATTCATGATCAATCTTGAACGAAGAAAAAAAATACTGGAACTACTGGAAAAAGAAGGACAGGTCTCTACCATAAGACTCGAAGAACGTCTCGGCGTTACCGGAGCGACCATACGAAGCGATCTTCGCGATCTGGATCGGGAGGGTGCTATCGTACGTTTTCACGGCGGGGCGGCGCTGGCCGATCAGAGTCGTCTTAACTCGCCGAATGAGAATTATATGCGCAGATCGGTGATGCATGTTTCCGAGAAAATGGCGATCGGCAAAGAAGCCGCAAAGCTGGTTTCGGAGGGCGAGACGATCTTTATTGATGCCAGTTCGACGACGTTTTATATGATTCCTTATATAAATCACCTGGAGAACTTGACAATAGTGACCAACGGCATTCATACTGCCATGGAGATTCAACGCTATAGCAATTTTAAAACGGTTCTGGTTGGCGGCGTTCTTCGTCCGCACTCCGGAGCAATTGAAGGCCTTTTATGTGAGGATATGCTGAGAAGAATAAGCGGAGACAGTTATTTTGTTTCCGGAAACGGGTTCTCACTGGCATCCGGACTTACCGGCAACAATTTCTATGAACTGGAGCTCAAACGCCGCTTTTCGGATAAATGCAAGAGGAGAATCGCATTGCTTGATTCCAGCAAGCTTTGCAATAATTCGACCTCAACCTTTATTTCGAGTGAGCAGCTTGATGTATTAATAACCGATTCCGGTATTTTGCCGGATCAGGTCCGTAGGATCCGCGAAGCCGGCATTGAAATTATTGTTGCCGAGAAGGACACCGAAGATCAGAACTGAGGCGCTGTAGCCGTCTCGCAGTCAGGAGAAACAATGGACAATTTATCTTTTTCAACTCTTCCGATATCGGAAGAGATCTTAAAGGCGCTCGGAGATATGGGATTTGAGGAAGCTACGCCGATTCAGGCGGAGACAATTCCTTATATTCTTGAAGGTAAAGACCTTCTCGGACAAGCGCAGACCGGCACGGGAAAGACCTGTGCGTTTGGCATTCCGGTCATCGATTCGATTGACAACACATCCAATTTCGTATCGACGCTGATTCTCTCGCCGACAAGAGAGCTTGCGATTCAGACAGCGGAAGAACTTCACAACGTCGCAAAATACCAAGAAGGCGTCCGCATCGTTGCGATCTACGGCGGCCAGCCGATCGATCGTCAGATTCTCGCGCTGAAGCGCAAGCCGCAGATCATCGTCGGAACACCGGGACGTGTGATGGATCACATGCGCAGGAAGACCCTTAAGCTCGATCATCTTGAGAAGATCGTTCTCGACGAAGCGGATGAAATGCTCAACATGGGTTTCATCGAAGACATCGACACGATTCTCGAATCCACCCCGGAAAAAATCCAGAAGATATTCTTTTCGGCAACCATGCCCAGAGCAATTGTCGAACTGACGAATAAGTATCTGAACGAGCCGGTTCATGTCAAAATCGCTGCCAAGGAACTGACCATACCGCTTGTCGAACAGTACTACATTGAGGTCAGAGAAGCGAACAAAGTCGAAATCCTTTCGCGTTTGATTGATGCGGGAAATGTTTCGCGCGCCCTTGTCTTCTGCAATACGAAACGTAAGGTCGACGAGCTTACAGATAAGCTCAACACCCGCGGATATTCTGTCGAAGCGCTTCACGGCGATATGAAGCAGGCATCCCGTGACCGTGTTATGAAACAGTTTAAGACCGGAAAGCTTGACCTTCTTGTAGCGACGGACGTCGCAGCCAGAGGAATTGACGTAGATGACATCGAAGTCGTTTTCAATTTCGATCTGCCCTCTGACGACGAGTATTATGTCCACAGAGTCGGCCGTACAGCCCGTGCCGGTAAAACAGGAAAATCCTATACCTTTGTTGTCGGACGTGAAATCATCGACTTGAAGAATATCCAGCATGCGATCAAGGCACAGATTACGAGAGCCAGCATACCGACACTTGTAAACGTCCAGGAGAGCCGGGTAACGGGCGTCTTCAGCGGAACAAGCGAAGTTCTTGCCAAAGATGACATATCCGATTACGTCAACTATATCGACCAGTACGTCGAAGGACTTAACGTATCGGAAGATGATGATCATTTCTATACGACTGCCGATGTCGCGGCGGCACTCCTTAAGCAGTTGTGCGGCGAAGCGATGACAGAGCGTGACGAGATCCAGGAAGTTGTTCCGTATGAGGAATACGCGAAAAAGGCCAGGAAGAGAGAACTAAACGACGCGCCTGTTCCGAATATGCGCAATCATGGCAAACCGGTCGAAGCCGGAATGCAGAGACTTTTCTTGAATATCGGCATCAAAGACCGTATGCGTCCGAACCAGATTGTTCAGTTCCTCGCATCAAACGGAGACATTCCGGGCAAAGTAATCGGTGCAATTGCGATATTTGACGAATTCTCATTCGTTGATATCCCGAAGGATCTTGCGGATCAGGTGGTCGAAAAGACCGACGGCGGTCGGATCGGAAGGACACCCGTGCACGTAGAGCTGAAAAGAGATTCGGCTGAGATGCCTGCTCCCGAAAGATCGGAGCCATCCGAATCAAGAGCTTTCGTCGAAAAGAAGTCATATGCTCCGCGAAGCTATGCAGACAGAAAGCCTTCGGAGCCCAGAACCTATAGCGACAGAAGGCCGTCGGAGCCCAGAACCTATGGCGAAAGGAAGCCGTCCGAACATAGAACCTACGGCGACAGGAAGCCTTCGGAGCCCAGAACCTACGGCGACAGGAAGCCCGCGGAGTCCGGATCCTACGGCGAGAAAAAGAAATATGTGCCGAAGGCGTTCGGAGACAAGAAAAGAACCTATGCCGACAAGAAGAAGCCGGAATTCACGGATAAGCCCCGTGAGCGGAAAAAACGCACCGAATAATACAAATCAGGAAATATAAGAAGAGACTGTCTCAAAAGACTTGTGCAAAGTTTGCGCAAAGTCGGATGAGGCAGTCTTTTTCTTAAGGGAAACCGTCAGTCGTTTGCGGTATCGATCAACAGCCGCTGCTTAAACTTCTTCGGTGTCATATTCCTATGTCTTTTAAACTGCGTGATAAAATAACTTGCGTTTGAAAAACCGGTATTGATAGCGATTTGACTTACGTTAAGCGCTGAGCTAACCAGAAGCTTCTCGGCCTCCGTCACGCGTACGTAGGTCAAATACTCGGAAAATGTCTTGCCGATCGTCGATTTGAAGAAGCGGGAAAAGTAGCTGTAACTCATATTGCACAGAGCCGCCATCTTTTCTGCGCTGACCGAATGCATATAGTTGTCGTCAATGTACTTCAGGACGTTTTCCAGACGGGCGAAATCTTCATTCCGGATATTGGCCGATATACCCATCTTCACGCCCTGTGCATGCCATTTTCGCAGATACCAGAGAAAGATGCGGCAGATATCGGCTCTGACCGCCAGCTCGTATCCGTATTCGCGTTCCGTGAATTCGCGGTTCGCATTCTCGACAAGTTCTCCGATGTTCGTCATGATCATCTCACTTGCTGGTACGACTCTCTGCGGAGATGTGCTTGACATAATAAAAGGCATAATATATCGGGCCTCAAAGGTCGTTCTCGTCGTTGAAAACAACAGCTGCGGATCAAATTGAAGGCATATATACCGGCAATGAGCGAACCGACGGAAAGCATGAGGTTCGCTTGAATTAACCAGTAAAAGATCGTTATCGGAAATGCTGAATTCATGCCCGTTGACTGCGGCAAGAAAAGAGCCTTCGAGAACATAGATAATCTCGATGTATTCATGGTAATGCGCCGGAACTTCGTCTCCGTGCGGTCCCTGTACATGCAAATGCGAGCAAAACGGTATCGACTCCCCCGAATCCGGTTTGTGAATAACCTCATACATCGCCTGCGTGCCAAGAGATTTCGCTTCCGCTCTTATGTCCATTCTTTACGTTCCTCCCGTGACCCCAAAAAAGTAATCTGTTTAAATGCAGGAATGTCAAAATACTATGAATTATAGTATCAAAAAAACCGTAAAATGTCAGCGGGAGCAACGGAAGTTTGCATAAAAATGATATTTGGAAAAGACTTTTATCGCCTGATCCGCCCGCGTCTGATATGCCTTTTAGGCCCGAAATCATCTATTTTGTAGTTCTCGTTGAAGTTGAGATAACTTCGCATAACCGCGTCCGGTTCGACTCCCAGCCCGTCGCAGATCGATATGAATTTCTTGATTGTCAAATTGGCGGTACCGCGTTCTATGGAACAATAGTAGGAACTGTTGATATTGGCAGCCTCAGAAAGTGAGATCTGAGAAAGACTTCTACGATTTCTGGCTTGTCTAAAAATGATACCGATCTTACGAGATACGTCATCTGCTTCGGGCGTCTGGGGGATGACGGACTTTTGAACGTTGGATGCGTATGGATTCATGCTGAGATCCTCCTTTGTTAGGACTTAAAGTCCTGCTTTGCGCGGATGTATGATATAAGTATTTATATTTATAAGCAAATTATAAAGGATTGTTGATTTACTTCAATATGATATATGCAAAAATAAAACTTAAGAAAAAATAATTTCCGGTAAACGGACTCGAATAGAGGAAATATTTACGGAACATGTTTGAAAAGATAGATTTCTAATTTACCGGCTCATCCGGCAGGCGTATAATGAGGAAAATAAAGTGGACAGGAAGGATTATTTATGGCTTTAGACGCAATCCAACTACCCGCTTGGCTTTCGACTGGTATGATTTTTCAGCAGGGAGTACCGTTTCTGCTGTACGGATATACGAACACACATACGCCGGTTAAACTGGAAGTGGTTAAGGATCCTACCGACGGCCGCAAAGTATCAAAACTTGATACGGATTACGGTATTATCTGGAGCAAAGAAACCCGAAGCGGTGAAGACGGCAAATTTGAATTTGAGCTTCCGGCGTACAAACCGACGAACGACGCATATACGCTTATTTTCTCGACTCCGGGTGAGACGGTTTCTGTAAAAGATCTGCGCTGCGGTGACGTTTGGATTATGCTCGGATCCGTTCCGCTCTGTGTACCCATTTCCAGAACCGGTGCTCCCAGAACTCCGCTTAAGGATTCGGCGCTGAAGCTGATACGCTTTTTTGTTTGTTCGAGGACGGCTCTCACAGAGGGCGAGGAATATTCGTACAACCCTGTTCCATTGATGAAATCCTGTTCCTGGATTTCCGTTAGGGCCGGCAGCGCTCTGGCCGGAGTATCCTCGGTCGGATTTTCTCTGGCCTATCATCTGGCCGATCAGCTTCATTATCCGATCGGAATCGTGGATCTGGCCCTGGAAGGATCGGCGATTTACAGCTGGATCTCGAGAAAGAGTTTTGAAGCCGATGCCGAATTAGCCGAAATATTGAAGAACCGCCGTCTCTATATCGAGGAGGCCGATTGGAACCCGGCAGCAAAAGTGACGGAGACCGCCTTGAGTACTCCGGAAACGGCGGACGGATCCAGGCCCGAATCCCACTTTGTATCTGACGGGAGAGACCCGGCGGGGTCACTTGCGAATTCCGCTGCAAAACAGCCGCAGGGAAACCGGAAGCTGCTTTCGGCTCTTCCGAAACCGCATGTTGACAAGGTGATCGAACCCTTGCCGGACATTCCCCGGGAACGGCGGATGACGGCTCTTTATAATCACAAAATCTACCCTCTGAGAAGCATGAGCATTCGCGGCATTATTTATGCGCCCGATGTCAGGGACAGTGAGTTTACAGCCGAATATGACACTCTGGTCCGTGCGCTCCTCCAGGATCTCTCTTCGATTTTCGGTCCCCGCAGGATCAAAGACCGTCGCGAAGTCCCGTCTCTGATGCTGATCGAACTTCACCCGGGCATCGCCCCATCTGAGGATCCGTACCGGTATGTCAATTTTAATGAGGGCCTGAGCGCGATTCGAAGGAAGATGCCGATGCCGGTCGGGCTTTTAAGTCTTCACGATATGCTGCTTCCCGATAAGGCGGTAACCTTCTATATCGGAAGGCGTCTTTCCGGCATAGCACTCGGGCTGCATTTTACGCCCAAGATGCCCTCGTCTTCGCCGGAATGTACCGGCGTGGAAATTGTCGGGAATAAGGTCATGATTTCATTTGACAATACGGGAGACGGATTGAAACTCGCCGAGAATGAGTCGGTTCTTCGCGGATTCGCAATCTGCGGAAAGGATATGGTCTATAGACCGGCGCAGGCGAAAATCCTTCACGGCGTACGGGTGATGGTCTGGCATGAAGACATCCAGGAGCCGACCGGCGTCACATACGGTTATTATCCGATCCCGCACGATTCCACTTTTAGAAACCGCGCGGATCTTCCGATCCTGCCTTTCCGTTTCGACAGACGCGATGCGTCGTATGCGCCCGATCTGACGTTTGCGGCCTGTGACTGCCTTTCTTTTGTCGGTCTTGAAACAAAAGAATCCGATTACGCGCTGCTGCCGGTGTATGAAATCAAGACAGGCAGCGGGAAGATATTTCTCGAGACTCTGAACAAGACGGAGGGCTCCGGATCGCTTCGTATCGAGTATGAGACGGACGGCGGACAGTTTGCCTTCGCTCCGATTCTCCGTTATGCGTCGCTCTATGTCCCCCTGGATTTGTCTGCCTTCAAGAGAGTCTCAATCGATATCTTTAATCCGGATCTTGAAGAGAAGTCTATCTCCGTTTCGGGGTTTGACGGCCGTGCCGTAATCGCGAAAGGTCTCAAATGGCAGACCGTACAGCTCCTGCATGTTGATCCGGAGCCGTTAAGGATCCGTGAATTTATAATGACTCTTTTCGACAGGCAGAATAAAGGCTCGATCTATGTCGACAATATCCGATTCCTCCCATAATGGTTATTTCCGCGGGGCAATGCTCGTAAAGGTTATTTCAACGGGGCAACGCCCGTAAAGTTTATTTCAACGGGGCAACGCCCGTAAAGTTGCCGTCTCTTGCTTATTAATGTTAGAATAATAGCCGGATGAATACGCAAGAACCGGGGGGGACAAAGAATATGTTTGAAGATTTGCTTCCTGCCGTCGAAAAAGGAATCCTGGAGGCATCCGGGTCCATTCCGGTTGTTTTCGAAGGCATCGAACACAGTTTTGAAAAGAGTACTCCGTTTCCAACCGTCAGCAAACATTCGTCCCACGAACTGATGTTCTTGAGAAGCGGCCGTGCGGAGTTCCAGATCAACGGAAAGTCCATCCCGCTCGAAAAAGAATCCTCGATTGTAATCAGACCGAACGTCAGCCACGCGATTAAAGTAATCAGCGGACATGCGGATATGGTTGTCTTGTACTTTGGTTTTTCACCGAACATCCGGGACGCGCAGCAGGCTCTGAGCACGCCGTCCGAAAATGCACTCCGGGTTCCCGGCCAAAGAAAAACAGGTCCTTCGGTGCCGGCGGCATTAAAGGGAATTTCTTCCGAGACGCTCGAGAGCTTCATGGATTTTGCGGCGGGAGACGAAGCCGGTTCGCAGAGTTCCCCGTATCTTGTCATATCCGGAAAAAGCCGCAAAGACATCGGTTCACTTGTGGAACGGATTATGAAAGAGAGCAGGGAGGAAGCCTTTGCCAAGCAATTGATGATGCAGTTTCTGGCGATGGAACTTCTTGTCACACTGTCACGCGCACTGCACGACGAATGGGAAGAGAGCCTTCGGGTAAAGCACGGCAAAGCAAGGGAGCTTGTACTGATTGCGAGAGATTATCTCGTGGAGAATCACGACCACGGAATTTCCGTTGCGGATGCGGCTTCCTATGTTTTCCTGAGTCAGGGTTATTTTACAAGGGCATTTCGCGACGAATTGGGCATCAGCCCAATGGGTTTCCTGATGCAGGTGCGCGTAAATCACGCATGCAAGCTTCTCGCGCAGCGCGAAATCAAGGTTAGCGGCGTCGCATTGCAGGTGGGCTTTTCAAGCCCTCAGCGTTTTAACGTTGCTTTTCGAAAACACATGGGTATGACTCCGATGCAGTATCGTCAGATGGTGCTGGGAGCTGAATAAACCCGAACTGGGAGGAAAAGAGAATTGGATCAGGACGAATTTGAAATTCCGGAAGAATCCCTCGCGAATATGGATCTTCCACGCATCGAAAAAGCGGTCAGAGAGATACTTATAGCCGTCGGAGAAGATCCGGACAGAGAGGGTCTTGAAGAGACTCCTGCCCGTGTTGCGCGCATGTATGCCGAGATTTTTTCCGGCCTTCACAGAGATATCGAGCGGGACGTTAAGGTGTTCAACGAACCGGGAAACGATGAGATGATCCTGATCGGCGACATACCTTTTTACTCCATGTGCGAACACCATCTTCTGCCTTTTCACGGCAAGGCGCATGTTGTCTATATTCCGAGGGAAGGCAAAATCCTGGGATTGTCGAAAGCGGCCCGCATCGTAGACACTCTTTCGAGAAAGCCTCAGCTGCAGGAACGTTTGACAAACGAGATAGCCGATACCATTTTACGAGCCTGTAATCCTCAGGCCGTCTGTGTGGTGATCGAAGCGGAGCATCTGTGCATGACGATGCGAGGTATCCGCAAGCCCGGTTCCAGAACGGTCACCTCCGCAATGCGCGGCGGCTGCAGATCTGACGCAAGGACAAGAGCGGAAGCACTTTCGCTGATCAACCGGCCTCATAATGGATGATCTGCTCCGAAAGGCATGCGCAATGACAGATATGGGCAATATGACGTTTCCGGGACTTACAGCCGATACCCCCAGGTATTTTTGCGCGGGAGAATTCAGGTTGCCTCTTTTTCATAAGACGTATGTCATGGGCATTCTGAATATAACTCCCGACTCATTTTCGGACGGAGGACGATACTCCTCTGTCGAAGAGGCGGTCCGCCGGGCCGGACAAATGGTGTCCGAAGGAGCGCATATAATTGATGTCGGAGGAGAATCGACCAGACCCGGTCATACTCCGGTGGACGCCGCAGAAGAGATTTCCCGAATCCTGCCCGTAATACGCGCGCTAAAAAAAGAACTGAAAGTTCCGATTTCGGTTGACACATGGAAGGCCGGTGTCGCCGGGGCCGCCGTTTCGGCCGGAGCCTCGATGATCAATGACATATGGGGCTTAAAGCGCGAACCCGGGATTGCGAAGATCGCCGCCGAAACCGGCGCCGGTCTCGTTATGATGTTTAATGCGTTTGATCCGGCTATTTTTGAGAAAACCGGAGATATTACAGAGGACGCCTTGCGATATCTCGGGGACAGCATCCGGATCGCACGGGCCGCCGGCGTTCGGGACGAGCAGATGATGATTGACCCCGGCATCGGTTTCGGTGTCAGTGCGGCGGAGTCTCTGACACTAATCCGGTCGCTGCCGTCTTTTTGCAGACTGGGGTTTCCGGTGCTGATCGGACCTTCGAGAAAGAGATTTATCGGTGCGGTTCTGGATAAGCCCGTGGATGAGCGCATGATCGGAACGGTTGCGACCTGCCTGACCGGTGCAGACTTAGGTGCCTTTGCCGTACGCGTGCATGATGTTTATGAGGTTTCGGAAGCTCTGAAAATGCGAAGCGCCATACTCTATAACGAGTGGCAGCCAAAGGAGGACTTATGAATAATAAGAATGATTATCCGGATCATATACTGCTTTCGGGACTTGAATTTCACGGATTTACGGGCGTTTTCAGCTTTGAGAAGCAGATCGGACAGAAGTTTATCGTTGATCTGACCTTGTGTTTTTCTCATCTTAACGCCGTGGATTCCGACAAGCTGACGGATACGGTCCATTACGGAACCGTTTTTTCCATTGTGAAAGAGATCGTCGAGGGGCAGCGTTATGACTTGATCGAACGGCTTGCCGGTGAGATATCCGATACGCTGATTACGGAATTTCCCTTGATTGATGCGGTGGATGTCGTCGTCTCAAAGCCGCAGGCGCCGGTGGAAGGCGAATTTGAATCGATGCGCGTGCGCGTTTTCCGCACGCGGAAACCGGAGCACGGAGCCGGGGTCGAGCTGTTATGAAGGAGACTGCATTTCTGTCCGGCGGGTGTTCGGATATCAGGGAAGCGTATCTTTCCCTGGGCAGCAACATCGGTGACCGGATGAAGTATCTTTGTGACGCGCTGTCTCTTCTGGACTCGAATCCCGCCGTAACGATTACCGCTGTCTCTTCGGTCTATGAGACCGATCCGGTCGGATATACGGACCAGGATTGCTTCTTGAATCTTGTATGCCGGATTGAAACGACGCTGGATCCTTTATCCCTTCTTCATTTTATGCAGGAA
>CAZTXQ010000018.1:0-45081 GCA_964617375.1 uncultured Mageeibacillus sp.
GCGGATAACAACCTTATTACGGCAAGCTGCACCGGAGCTTTGTTGTGGGCGAAACAGATTATTGAGCATGTAGGTGTTTTTCAAGCAGACACACTGGAATCCTGGTATGAATATTTTCGTACCGGGGAGGGCAAATATTTCTTTGCCCTCATGCAGACTTTGCCGTCTGACAAAAACTGATTCGTCTGTGTCATAAAAGCGAACAGGTTTTCCTGAAAGAAAAATTCTTGATTTGTCAGTGAACTAAATATGAGCAAGGCACCCTACATAAATTCCGTAGAGTGCCTTGCTTTTTCCATTGTGTCCAATTTCAGTAGAATTGAATTCTACCGTGAGGGTGCCCTCGAGCATTTGAAGAAACGACTAAGCAGGATCTTTGCAATCCATGGAACCAATCAGTTTATATAGAAGCTTGTATAGTAATTTCGCATCCTCGCTGGATAACTGCAAGCAATTCACTATCTTCTCAGGGATTTCAACGGCTCTTTCCTTCAACAGCTCGCCTTCTTTTGTGATGTGAATAACGACTACACGCTCATCTTCTTCTGAACGTGTGCGGTTGACATAACCCTTACTCTCAAGCCTCTTTAATAAGGGGGTTAGTGTACCGGAGTCAAGATGCAAGCTGATCCCTAAATCCTTGACGCTGATCGCTTTATTCGTCCACAGAACCATCATAGCGATGTATTGGGTATAGGTCAGGTCAATATCGGCGAGGAACGGTTTATACTGGTTGATAACTTCTTTCGCTGCGACATAGAGGGGAAAGCATAGTTGGTTTTCGAGCTTTAAGATTTCGTCATTCATAGTAACAAAACTTTGATATCCTGGGTCATATCCTTAGGCTCAACCGTCGGTTCATAACGCCCGAAGACTTTCCCTTGACGGTCAACTAAAAACTTGGTGAAGTTCCACTTGATTTGAGAATCTGTGTAATCTTTCTTGTATTTCCCCTTGAGCATCACTTCCATGGATTTTGCCTTAACCCCTTTTCCGAAGCCTTCAAATCCCTTTTGGGAAGTTAGATACTTATAAAGAGTAATCGCCGACTCGTCACGTACATCAACTTTTTGCGACAACGGGAAAGTAACTCCGAAGCGAATAGAACAAAAGTCGGCAATCTCATGCTCGCTGCCGGGCTCTTGATCCATGAACTGATTACAGGGGAAGCCGATCACCACGAATCCCTGGTCGTGGTAAAGCTCATAAAGCTCTTGCAGTCCTTGATACTGGGGTGTAAAGCCGCATTTACTGGCGGTGTTTACTATGAGCAGCACCTTACCCTCAAATTCAGACATTTTTATTTGCTTTCCTTCAATTGACGTGTATTCAAAATCATAAATAGACATGGTTCTTCCTCCTTTTTGATTTGACGCGATTCGATTGTGCACAATCATTATACGTCAGCTTTTCTCAATTTTCAACAAGAATTTCACCAGTCGCTGTTCCCTGTATTATTTCTGTTGGCTATCGGGCAAAGCCGGTTCGAGAAACGCCAAAAAATGGCGGACACAACAATTTGTGCCCGCCATTTTTACTCATTCATCAGAAATAATTCTCCGTTATCAGCAAAAACCGTTGTACATTTTCACGTTTCCGTCGTCGGGGAGTGTAAGCATAAAAGTGGATCTGATAATCGTTCGCTGGAAAAGGCAAATCCATCCAAAGACAAATATCTAAATTGATGTAAAATGATAATGGATCAACCAATGGAGTGAATAACATGAACAAAAAGGAACTTGCAATTATAACCGGATTAACACTGACAATGGCATTTATGGAAATCTTAGGATTACCGGCTTTGCTAATCTTTCATTTTAAACTGGCGGATGTGAATCCCTACATCATTCCGCTGATGATTAATTTTCTGCTGATCGGCGTAATTGCTTTTCCAGTGCTTCGATTTCTATGTCCCGGCTGGAAAATAGGCTTAACGGCAAATGGGCTGTTGGACGGCATGAAAAAATATTCTCTTGCAGGTATCCTGGCAGGCTTGCTGTCCTGCCTGGCGTTTTGCATAGGACTTTGGCCATTTGACAATCAGCCGACCGTTTGGAAAATTCTGCTGGAAGGGATTCTCTATTATGTTGGTGTCGGCATTGTTGAAGAACTGTATGTCAGAGGCTTGTTTCTGAATGTCGTGGAGAAACTTGCGCATAAAAGCAAGAACAAGACAGTTATTGCAATACTCGTATCGTCTTTTGTTTTTGGACTCGGACATGTTCCGGGAATGATCGAAATGAGCCCGCCCGTCATCGTGTTCAAAGTGATTTCTATCACAGGTATGGGCATCTACTTCGGTACGATCTATAAAAAGACGGGGAATCTGTGGATTCCTATCATACTGCATATCTTTATCGATCTTTGCGCGCTGCCATACTGTTTTACGACATTCAGCGGATACAGAACGGTAAGTCTTGTCGGCCTTCTCGTGATTTATACGCTGCTGGGAATCTACAGTCTGGCATTGATGAGAGAAAAAAGTCGTTTTTGCGCGAATGAAGGATGACTGTTTGGCTTTCGGGCGATCATATATAGTTTGAAGAATCCGTGCTTTACAACTCTTGAAATCCATAGCCGGAAGAGCATTCATATCATGAGGTTAATAAAATGCCATAAACGGCGCATAAGATTCATGAATGACGATTAATAAGCCAGATATTGCACTTACAATGAATACGAGTTATGATGTGTGAAGATAACACGATTCTTCGTATTTACATGGAAAGAGTTGAAGTGAATGGGTAAATATTTGTCATCTCACAGTGCTTTATCCGAACTTGCCTCAAGATTAAAAGCATATCGAATTGATTATCCTTTAACGCAAAAAGAATTGGCAGATAAGTCAGGTGTTGCGCTGCGAAGTGTATTGCGTATGGAGAGCGGGGAAGATGTGCAACTTGGCAATCTGATTAAAGTGCTTATCGCACTGGACTTGGATGCCAATCTTGATATGCTCGTTCCGGATCCAACAAAGAGACCCTCGTTTTATTTAAAAGGCAGGCCGAATGTGACACAGAGGAAACGCGCAAGAAGAAAGGCGTCACCAAATCCCGATATTGACCGTCGATGGGGAGATGAGAAAGAATGAACAATACGGCAACCGTAATACTATGGGGAACAACCGTAGGATATTTTCATCTGGAAGAGGGCGCGAAATATGTGTCCTTTGAATACGATAAGGACTTTGTCCGCAGGGGTATTGAGGTATCCCCGCTCATGATGCCCTTGTCAAATAGAGTGTATGAATTTCCCGAATTGGCAACAACGGCTTTTCGGGGTGTTCCGGGTTTGCTGGCGGATTCTTTGCCGGACAGGTTCGGAAACGCCGTTATTGACCAGTGGCTTGCATCCCAGGGAAGAACACCGGAGTCTTTTAATGTGGTGGAGCGATTATGTTATACCGGCAAACGCGGGATGGGTGCGCTGGAATATAAACCGGCCATGAGTCCGCGCGGCGGCAGCAATGAAAAAATCGACCTTGCTGGACTGGTCGGTTTTGCGGCGTCCGTTTTCGAAAACAGAGAGAAGATTCATCTGTCCGCGCGGGACGACATGACATACAAGCAGTTACTGAAGCTGGGGACTTCGGCAGGCGGAGCCAGAGCGAAAGCGGTCATCGCCTATAATGACGAAACGGGTGACATGCGTTCAGGGCAGATTGATTTAGACCAAGGCTATGATTATTGGCTGATTAAGTTTGATGGTGTTGCAAGGAACGGAGACCATACTCTTGAAGATGTTCCCGAATATACTTTGATTGAATATGCGTATTACAAAATGGCATTAAGAGCCGGAATTGTGATGAGCGAGTGTAAGCTTCTGGAAGAGGATGGCCGGAAACATTTTGTGACGAAGCGGTTTGATCGAGTGAACGGCAAAAAGCTGCATATGCAATCATTAGGTGGCATTTCGCATATCGATTACAATGAGCCGGGTTTGTACAGTTATGAAATGGCCGCATTAACAGGAAGAAGATTGGGCTTGCCGGGCAGTGATATAGAACAGTTTTTTAGAAGAATGGCGTTCAATGTTCTTGCGCTAAATCAGGATGATCATGTCAAGAATATTTCCTTCTTGATGGATCGAAAAGGGGTTTGGTCGTTGTCTCCGGCCTATGACGTGACGTTTGCCTGTGATTCCGGGAATAAAAGGCTTCAGGCTCATCAGATGACGATTAACGGGAAAAAATCAAATATCTCGATGAATGACATGATTTCCTGCGGTCAAAATATGGATATCAAGACATCAAAGTGCAGGAAGATTATAGAAGAAGTTAGAGCAGCTGTTAAAGAGTGGCCGGCAATTGCACATTCTGTTGGAATCAGGGAAAGTACAGTGGCCCTGATTAGCAGAGAGATAGAAGGCAGTCGTGCGGAATAAGCAAGGTTACGGTTGATGTACAGGTTTCGGCTATAGCGAAACATTTGAAGAACATTTACGATGAGGAGGAACTGGAGTATCAGGCAACTGTTTTCAAAAAGGAAATAGTTCAAGTCGAAGGTTCTCGGAAGGTCATAGATAAGCTTGACATAGATCTGGAGAAACTGAAGAGTAAACCGAAGCCCCATCGAAAAGTGTCTGAAAAGGACGTAATAAAACTATTTAAGAAAACGAGAAGGTTACGGCCTGAAGATTTTCGAAGGCCCATGGCAAAAAGACTCTCGAGACCTTGACAGAAACGCAAGAATACATTGCGAATATCGAAAAGGAAGAGTTGCAAATCGACAAATACCTGGGAATGGTTTTCGCAAAATGCGCAGACGGTGATATGGTTGTGAATGGCAAAGACGGCTCTGTAAAGCGCATTAGCCATGAAACAATGGAACCTTGTGAGAATTGGGATACGATTGCGCAATTCTTCTATGAAGTCTTAACGGATGAATAACGCCAGATAGGAGTGAAAGAACCCAATATATCATATGATAAAGAATTTAACACGATAGATTGATTTAGATGCCAGTGTTAACATGTAGCTGTGTATGGTGCTATTCGGATATGGCGGCGTAACACTGCCAGGTTTGGATGTGTCCTCAAAACATATCTGCGTATGATGGGTTAAATGATAAGCGAGAGGCAGGTAATATTAATGAAAGTAGGGATTATCAGATGTATGCAAACTGAGGACTTTTGTCCTGGGACAACCGATTTTAGTATTATCAAAGAAAAGAAGGGCGCCTTTGAGGGTGTTGAAGAAGATATTGATATCGTCGGTTTTGTTAACTGCGGAGGATGCCCCGGTAAAAAGGCTGTGTTGAGAGCGAGAGAACTTGTAAAAAGAGGTGCTGACACGATCGTTTTTGCCTCTTGCATCCAGCGCGGCAATCCCATCGGTTATCCATGCCCTTTCGCAATTAAGATGAAAGAACTTATACAAAAAGACTTGCCGGAGCATATAAAGTACTTGAATTACACCCATTAATTTTGGGGACCAGCAGACATAGTATGAATACAGCAAGGTTTTACCGAACAAATATCCAAGACTTATTTTGATTCAGAAATGAAAGTTATGAGATGCAGCGGTTTCGGAGCTTCTTGTTCTGGCATAAAGGCTTTACGCATGATGTGTTGAAAAATGCAACACAGAACAAATTATACTCGATGCTCGCCGTAGTGAATGGCGCTCTTGGGACAAACCCGTTGGCAATTCGTACATTGATGGCAGCATTTACTCCTTATTCAGCGAAATCGCCTTGGCCGGGCATTTCTCAATGGATTCTCTGATAGCCGGTATAGCTTCCTTTCCGTCGGGGCTTTTCGTGACTACGGCTTTGTTCTTGTTCATCTCAAAGTACTCCGGGACGAGCTTTACACAGAGACCACATCCGATGCAATATTCTTCTTTAATCTCGAGTCCGGCTGTCTTCTTCGAATCGGCGGGTAAATCCTTCTTTTTCACAATCTTGCCGATGATGTACGCCATGGCAAATATCGCGATTACTGTCAGGACCCACCTGATGATCATGAAATTTGTGCCAAGGAACTTAGCCTCGTTTGCAAGCATGGGGATCTTGATGACTGCCCAAGAGCTTAAGATAATAACGATATTGGCGATACTGGCACCTTTCCCAAGCAGCGTTTTGCTTATAGGAAATGCGGCGTAAATTGGACCGGCCGAGATGCTCCCCAGTAGAAGCGCCAGCAGATTACCCTTAATACCTGATTTCTGGCCGAACCCTCGCATGATCATTTCTTTTGGAATCAAGGCTTCGATCACAACGGTAAACAAGAATATAACCGGCAGTACCTGAAGCATCTCGACCAGATAATAAACACTGTTGCCGATCGATTGTTTTGCTTTGTCCGGAGATATTACAAATATCACGAGGTATGCGAGTGCGACGAGAATCAGCAGCTTGTTTTTCTTTGCTATCGAGATAGCCTTCATAGAATCACCCCCATTGTTAGTGCGATCGCAATCGCAAATCCAAAACTTAATGCATTTCTTGCAAGTGTGAACTTTGTCCCGAACTCTTTCTTTTCGAGCGGGAAAGTTACGATTCCAACCATGGTAAGAGTCGTAAGGAATGCGACGGCCGGAACAATACTCGCGCCGGCATCAATCAGGGACCCAACCAAAGGAAACGCAACAAAAGCCGGTATAAGCGTAATGCTTCCAACGAGCGCCGACACAACGGTTGAAACATATGTATTTGCCGAACCTAAGACGGATTTTATCGTTTCGGGCGGGATAAATGTCAGAATAAGGCCGATCAGAAATACTATTGCTACAATTTCGCCCAACATATTTCCCATCATACCCTTTGATTTTTTCATCGCGGCAAATGTTTTCTTCTTGTCCTTAATGAGCGAGATAATGGTAAGAACAATCGCTAAAATCCAGAATGCCATTGTAAATATATCCATGCGTGCCCCCTTTTAGTTGATTGACCCTCATTGTAATGATAAAATCAGGAATAAGGTGTTACCAAAGTAACACCTCGGGAGGCTGTAATGAATAAATATTTGGAACGGATACGGCAGGTTGCCCTTATTAAGTCGATCAGTTCTCAAGAAATTGATTCATATATAACGGACGGCAGCTGCAAAATAACCCGATATGGAAAAAACAGTATTGTTCATTTTGATGGGGAAGTCTGCTCAAAACTTGAGATCATTTTCTCCGGGAGAGTGGTTATCGAGCGCATCGACGAGTCGGGCAATCTCATGACAATTGCGGAGTTTTTCAGCGGGGATGTTCTTGGCGGGAATCTGATGTTTTCAAAAAATCCATACTACCCGATGACTGTCACGGCCAAAGACGCAACATTTATTCTGGAGATTGAGAAGGACCGACTGTTCCGTTTGTTTTCCGATAATCATGAGTTCCTTGGAAAATATCTCGAGTATGTATCGGATCATACGGTAATCCTTGGTGACAGGATCAAGCACTATGTGAACAAGACCATCCGTGAGAGTATTCTGAGCTATCTGGAGTATGAATGCAAAAAGCAAAACTCAAAAACAATCAGGTTTGGCATGACAAAGAAAGCATTGGCTGAGAGAATCGGCGTTCAAAGGACATCTTTATCCAGAGAACTTGCTAAAATGAGGGCGGACGGATTAATAAAATACGACGCAGAATCGATAGAAATAATGAGATAATTATATCGAAGCTGATTGTCGGGAGGAGTTTTATGATTCGAGTCATTCTAGCAGACGATAACCCGAGTATTCGGTTCATTGTGCGTGAATATTCACAGGCTGAAATGAAAAATATGACAAGCTGCAGCCAATATAGTAAAGGCGTCTCCCACTTTAGTCGTTGAATTGTATTATTGGGAAAACGAAACAACGTGAGGATAAGAAAATGAAGAAAGATATTCTTACTATTGAAGGCATTCCTGCAATCCTATGGGGAAATGCCTCTGACAAGATATACATCTATGTGCATGGGAAAATGAGCAGAAAAGAGTACGCCGAACCATTTGCCATCGTTGCAGAGAAGAAGGGCTATCAGACGCTCAGCTTTGACCTTCCGGAGCATGGTGAAAGAACCGATCCGGCATATCGATGTGACGTGTGGAACGGGATGCATGATTTGAATGTGATAGCCGATTCTATTTTCGCGAAATGGAATCAAGTATCCCTGTATGCCTGCAGCCTGGGGGCGTATTTTTCATTGAATACATACGTGAATAGACCTTTTGATAAATGTCTGTTTCAGTCGCCGATCGTCGATATGAAATGGCTCGTGGAGCATATGATGATGTGGTCTGGGGTAACGGCGGAGCAGCTCGAAGAGGAGAAGGAAATCGCTGCAGATGTTGATACCCTTCGATGGGATTACTATCAGTATATAGAGGCACATCCGATTGCCAAATGGCCGTTTGCCACATCCATTCTTTATGGAGGCAAGGACAATCTGCAGCCGCTTGAAAGCCTCAAATCCTTTGCGGATAGATTCCAATGTGAGCTGACGGTATCGGAGCAAAGTGAGCATCCGTTCATGAATCCGGCGGATTATGGTATTGTGGAAGAATGGTTGGTTAAAAATATTTAGATTGAGTGAATACAGGCGCGAGTAAAAGTACCAGTATCATAAAATCATCGTTCGCTGGCGGACGATAAAGCGAACGCAAATATTATCGTTCGTTTTTTCGCTCGATAACGGACGCGGAACGAAATACATGACTTGATAGACGGCTATGTTCTGCTGGATGAAGATCAGGGAGGCGATCGTATGGGCAACAAAAAACCGGAACCGGATGCTGCGAAATCATCCGCACAGCAATTGCTCCGTAATCCCGACATACAGCTGACGGATGACGTTTTTGCAGCGGCACTTGGGCTGGCTAACTCTGCTTACAGGAAGTTTGTAAGCGAACTTGCGAACCACGATATTCAGTTGGAGTGGCGTTATTACACGGACGGCAAGGCGTGGCTGGGAAAAGGAATATACAGGTGGACCGGAACTCGGGGCGGTCAGAAGGAATTGACCGTTTTTTGGATGTCGATATGGGATGGCTTTTTCAAGGTGTCCGTCTTTTTCCCGGAAGCATCCCGTGCAGACCTTCTTGGCCTTCCGCTTGAGACGGAAGTTAAGCGAATGATTGCGGATTCAAAACAGATGGGGAAGACACTGAAGTTCTTTCCCGTTGTTTTCGACTTGGGTTCGGATGAGTTGTTCACCGCGGTTTTTGTACTTGCTGATTTCAAGAAAAGTACGAAATAGGCGATGTGCGGTATGAAGATTGGAACCACAAATAATCGGATGAATCGTCATTGTTTGACTGGCTCGTTAAAGAGGGGATGGTTTGAATGAATATTACAGTTCACATATATTATGAGGGAAAGAATGGTGCCGCCAGGAAGTTTGCCGAGGAGATGGAATCCAGTGGAACGGCGGATGCTATTCGTAAAGAATCCGGGAACATAGAGTATAAATACTTCTTCCCGATCAAGGAATCTGAAACGATTCTGCTGATTGATCGTTGGGAAAATCAGGAGGCTATTGATTTGCATCATGCTACTCCCATGATGACGACTATAGCCGAATTAAGAAACAAGTATGATTTGCACATGCGGGTTGAGCGCTACATCTCCGAAGATGCCGGAATACCAAAGACAGATGACAAGTATATCCGCAGCTAATCATGACATGAAAACACGGCAAATCCGGCCATCATACCTTTTCCCAATAACAAAGAAGCAATCTGTTTTTCAATTTTGAGGTTAGCTGAATTGACTATATTGAGATGTACGAAGAAATCGAAAAGAATCTTTTGGGCGATTGTTCTAATTTTGCTGGCTGTTTTGGGAGCGGTCACCATTTGGGAGAATCTCACCGTGGGTACAACTTACTACACGATTCTTTCGGATCGTCTGCCCGCATCTTTTGATGGATATACGATCGCACAGATCTCGGACCTGCATAATGCGGAATTCGGTCAGGACAATTCGGATTTAGTACGAATTCTGGAAAAGGAATCTCCCGATATTATTGTCATTACAGGAGATCTCGTCGATTCGAATCATACGGACATCGACACTGCTTTGAGTTTTGTTCGGCAGGCGGCCAAAATTGCTCCGAGCTATTATGTGACGGGCAATCATGAAGCGTGGCTTGTGAATCCGTACGCTGAACTGGAAAGTCAATTGCTCGAGGCAGGTGTCACCGTTCTTCATGACAAAGTGATCTCATTATCAAAGGACGAAGACAGCATTCAGCTGATCGGATTGGACGATCCTGATTTCACAGATGGATCTTCCTATGATCCGGAGCGCCTTTTCGAGAATAAACTTCAAAACATGGATCTGGAGCCGGGTTTTACGATTTTGCTGTCGCACAGACCGGAACTCTTTCCAGCCTACTCGGCCAGCGGCATCGATTTGATCTTGAGCGGGCATGCGCATGGCGGGCAGTTCAGAATTCCTTTACTGGGGGGAGTCGTCGCGCCGAATCAGGGCTTTTTCCCGAAGTATGATGCAGGAGAATACCATGAATCGGGGACGACGATGATTGTCAGCCGCGGGATTGGGAATAGCGTGATTCCTGTGAGGATCAACAATCGCCCGGAAGTGGTTATGATTGAGCTGGTTTCGGAAGAGTAATATCCGAAGAATGGTACCGGCTCGTACCGGAAGAATTCGTTTACTATGCGACGATTGCGAATTGTGTAAAACAGCGCCGAAAAAGCGCGAATAATGTGTGAAACCGACTCGAAGAAGTACGAAATATGTGTAAAAGTGCTTTGCAATCATGCGGAATATGTGTAAAAGATGACATAAAAAGCCTGAATTATGTGTAAAGACTCGCGGAAGTGCTAGAATAAGGGCGGACGGGAGTTGGTGTTTATGAAAAGAAAAGCAATGCAATATTTTTTAGAGTGGAAGACGAGTGAAGACAGGAAGCCGCTCGTTCTTAAAGGTGCCCGACAAGTTGGCAAAACATGGCTGATGAAGGAGTTCGGCAGAAGTTATTATGAAGAGACTTTTTACTTTAACTTTGATGAGGAATCAGAACTGAAGTCAATTTTCGAGATCAATAAAGATCCCCATCGTATCGTCGAGCTGTTGGGCTT
Organism: uncultured Mageeibacillus sp.; assembly: GCA_964617375.1. GTDB lineage: Bacteria > Bacillota > Clostridia > Saccharofermentanales > Saccharofermentanaceae > Firm-13. Next base: position 11,025 of record CAZTXQ010000018.1, read on the forward strand.
GCTGCGGGGCAAGAAAATCCTTCCCGGAAAGCACTTGATCCTTCTGGACGAAGTTCAGGAGTGCCCGGAAGCGCTGAACAGTCTGAAGTACTTCTGTGAGAATGCCGGTGAGTATCACGTGATTTCTGCCGGAAGTCTATTGGGTGCACTTCTCGCAGAACCGAAATCTTACCCTGTTGGCAAGGTGAATTTACTTTCCATCGATCCGATGACTTTCGATGAATTTTTGGATGCGACCGACGAAGGTCTATATAGCTTTTATATGTCTGTGACTTCCGGCCGGCAGGTCGAAGAAATTTTTCATAGGAAGCTTCTTGAAGCATACAAATACTATCTGATCATCGGCGGCATGCCGGAGTGTGTGGCCTCATGGATTCAGATGAAGGACCCGGCAAAAGTCGAGACCCTTCAGCGGGAAATTATCTCTCTTTATGAGCATGATTTCTCGAAGCATAACGGCAAAGTGAACAGCGGACGAATTCTGATGGTTTTCCGAAGTATCGTGTCTCAACTTGCAAGAAGTAATGGCAAATTTATGTATGGTGTTATCAAGGAAGGTGCCAGGGCACGAGAGTTCGAAGAGGCAATTGAATGGCTTGTATCCGCGGGAATGATTTTGCGTGTTTATAACGTGGCGAAGCCTGAATACCCTCTGACCGCATACGAGCAGCTGAGTCACTTTAAGTTGTATTTGTTTGATGTCGGATTGTTGAAACAGATGGCGGGTGTCACGAACGAATCTATTCTGATCAAGACGGACTTTCCGTTTATGGGATCCTTAACGGAGAATTATGTATTGCAGCAGATCCGCGGTTTGTATCCTGTCACACCGAAGTATTATGCACCGACCTCCACTCGTGAGATTGATTTTGTTGTGCAGGATGAGACGGTCATTGTCCCGATTGAGGTCAAAGCCGGCGGCAATGTAGCTTCGGCGAGTTTCAAGGAATATGTAAGTAAATATCATCCGGCAAAAGCAATTCGCTTCTCAACGTTGGGAATTCAGAAAAATTATGGATTTATGAACCTGCCGCTCTATCTCGCGGGGCGTATGCGAGAGTTGATGTGATTTTAGATCGGAGTTGCCGAAACAGAACCAATGCCGCGACGCAAGAAAGAATATGAAGAAAGAGCATGGTTCAACACATTTAGAGGTAAGTAGAATGGGAATAGAGCCGGTTTCTTTTTTCGAAAAAATGCCGCAGGCGTTCCCGCTGTATGAAGCGTTTGCAGAGAAGGTTCTGGCCGCATATCCGGATGTTCAGATCAAGGTTCAGAAATCGCAGATTTCGTTTTCGGGCAGGCATCCGCTTGCATATGTATGGCTGCCGATCCGGAGGATGAAGAACCGGCCGGATATATATATCGTTGTGTCATTCGGACTGAATCATCGGATTGATTCACCTCGAATCACGGAAGCCGTGGAACCGTATCCGAATCGCTGGATGCATCATCTCGTTATTCAGGATCCTGGCGAAATCGATGAGGAACTTATGAACTGGATCCGGGAAGCATATAATTTCGGGAGGATATGTATGAGAACTCTGAATCAATTCATCAATGATTACACGTGTCAGTTACAGCAGGGAGAACTTCAGATTGCATACAAGGGAATACTTGAGTTCATCGGCAGACTGAGAGCCGAATTTGTCAGAAAGTACCCGCACTACGATGTCAGCAGCATCTATCAGGGTTATATGGACATGTCCTATTTCTCCCTGAGTACGAAGTCACTGAAGGATAAGAGTCTGAAGATCGCCATTGTCTACCTGCATGAAAAAGGTGATTTTGAGGTGTGGCTTTCTGCCCGCAATAGAGATATCGCAAAGAGTTATGCGTCTGTACTTAAAGACGTTCTTTCCAGTGATGCGAACGTATTTCATGATGTGAATAACCCGGATGCGATCGTTGAATACAGCCTGGTAAAGACACCCGATTTCGAGAATCCGTCTATGCTGATCGACACGATTGATCAGGGTGTGGATAAGTTCGTAACTACAATCGTCGATCGACTGTAATTTGCGTTTCTGCTCGCCTGAAAATAGAGAGTGGAATCGCATCGTAGAAGTATTTTTTCGAGAAAATGAAAAATATTCAAGCCCTGACTTGTTATATAAGTGAAGAGGTGTTGAATGGATGATTTGTCCCTGCGCAATGAGGATATCCGGGATACCGTTGAGAAGTATCGTGACAGTATACTTCGCTTTGCTTTCGCATACCTGAAGAACCGGGCCGAAGCCGAGGATATTGCCCAGGAAGTGTTTGTTGCGTATATCGAGAAGACTCCGCGGATCGAATCGGAGTCCAGTAAGAAGGCCTGGCTCATGCAGGTTACGGCGAATAAGTGCAGGAACATGCTGTCGTCGGTATGGAAGAAGCGGGTTACGGCGATTTCGGATGATTTCGCATACATGCCGCGGGAGAATGCCGGCCTCCTTCGATATGTTCTGTCTCTCGAAAAGAAGTACCGGGTCCCGATCCATCTCTACTATTACGAGGGGTATTCGATCGAGGAAATCTCGCGGCTCATGCAGATGAAAGCTGCGACGGTCGGCACCCGGCTGGCAAGGGGCAGGAAGAAGTTAAAGGATATGATCGGAGAGGACTTCTATGAATAAGAAAACGTATATCGATTCGATGAATATGCTTCCGTTCAGCGACGATTTCGACGAGAAGACGATTGAAAAGATGCGGGAAGCCGCACGGACCGGCCAATCCAGAGGAGCCGTGCAGCAGACTCGGGAAGGCCGTCATGTATCCTTCGCGAAAAGGGGCTTCAGATGGAAGTCCACCGTTTTCCCGGTGATTGGCTGTGCGGTAGTGGTTACCGCTGTTTTCGTGTTGCCGATGCTGTTGAAACGGGGAACTGTGAAGGAGACAGCAATCGTCGCATCGGCTGGCGCCTCAGAGAGTGAGACCTCTGTTGCAGCGGCAAGTGCGGGTCTTGAAACGAGTATGGACGCCACAGCAAGCATGGACATCAAAGCGATCACAATTGTCGATCCGAAACAATATGCAGACGTCGTGACGGACGGCTTTCTGACGGAGCCGGGGAAAGTGAATTTTGATGTCGATGTAGGGCGAGCGATCAAGGATCCGGCGACAGACGGCATGTATTTCTTCGTGGACCTGTTTCTTGTGATGGATATGAGCAAAACAGAGATCGGCAAATTTGAAGACTATGTATATAACGGAAGAACGATTGCTGAGTGGCGCGTCCTGACCGATTTGGCGAATGAAACGTATCCATACAACGAATATAACGGGGACATGGGAGGAAATGTCACCAGGGAAGAATATGATGCGGCGATTGCCGAAGCGAAAACACTTGATGCCGAAGAAAATCAGGATGCCGCCATCGAAGAATATTTAGCCGCATATAACGCCATCTATCCGGAAATCGAAGCGCTGCGGATCGAAACGCTAACGGCGGAATGTGACAGACTTCAAGAGCTGGGTTATGATGTCCGTCTCTATGATACGTGGACGTACTATGGTGACGCGCAAAAGAAAGATCAAACGATTCTGGCAGGCCTCCTCAGCAAGGAAGAATTACTGAAGCTTAAGGATGAAAGTTTCAAACCCGTTGCTTCGATGGTTGTTTCCTGGGTAATAAACGGAGACGGCATAGTGGGTTGGGACAGCTCTAGATGGGCTTAAGAGCTGCTTCAAGCTTCTTTTCGCGTATAAGGACCCGTTGAAAAAGCGAATGAATCCGAGGTTTGGTCGCCCGAAATTATGAAATCCTAATTATATAGACTATAACCCTTGTTTCTCTCTCTTTGTGATATACTATGAAAAATGTTATTGAAAAGTAAATGACATTTTATGCGGACTATCATCTAATATAATCCGTCGGCACAAGCACCAGATGAGAACAAAATGAAGAGAGATGAGGAAACTAGAGAATGAAAAAAGTCTGTATGTTCATTGTTACAAGCGCAATTCTGCTTGGCATGGTAAGTTTTTCAGGTTGTGGAGCAAGTGCGAAAGCAACCGACAAAACGATATTCGACATGACTGTTGAAACTACAGGGGAAACCACAAAAGCATCTGAAACGGAAGTCGCAGCAACATCCGCACAGGGCAAAGGCTATCTGCTGGTTGAACAGTTCATTTCAAAGCTGCAAAGCGGTGATACAGCCGATATTATGGACATGGTCTATACAGAGGATGCAACCTTCTTATCAGCAGCGGATGTAGTTTGGGCATATCAGCGCAACGGCCTGGCGGATATAGTAGGAAATACATCTGCAGCATACACGCTGGATTCCAAATCTAAGATGTCAGATTCCGAAGCCGTTTACGTCTTGGACAGTACAGGTGATGAATTAATGACCGTCCGCGCTATTATGGACAATGATAATAATTGGAAAATAGATGCATCCTATGTGTGCGTTAAGGATTTCCAAATTGCTGTTCCGGCCGGAGCAACCGTTACCTTCAATTCGATTCCTGTAGATGCAAAATACATCACGGGAACGTATGGTGATTTCGATTTGCAGTCTATCATAACGCTTCCGCTTGTTACCGGACAGACGGTTACAGTCGATGTTGTTACACCTTTCGGAACACTTACCAGCGAAGTGCTTCCGGTAACCAGTGAAGATCCTCTCGACCTGACCGCCATCCCCATCGCAGCGACGGAAGCGGATACTGCTCTTGCAGCGGCAAGCGCATGTTACAAGACCGCATACGAGAAAAGTGCGACAACCGGCGTAGTTCCTGCAGCGGACATCGCTTCGTATTTTTCGCCCAATTCAAAACCGGCGGTACTTACGGATGTATCCAATAACATTACCGATCAGACCGAAGTCTCGTTATCAAACATGGTCGCAACAAATGTCACGGTTGAAACAAATTCAGTAATCGCGATCGAATTTACCTGCGAGTACAATTGGGAATGGTTCGGTACTCCTCTCAAACACGACCTTGATACAACATTGTTGCTGGAAAAGCAGGCAGATGGTACCTATCTGATATTTGATGTGCCTGATATGGATTTCTTTCTTGAACCGATTTTGCACTAACAGGCGATTATATAAGCCAATTCGCTACTATGCGTATGCGATCATGCAGCCGACCCTCTCTTAATTAACGGGATGCGGCGGCTTGAAATAAAGGAGGAAGGCACTCAAGTGAGCGGCCTTCCTCTTTTTTATGAAAAATTAGAAGTAACTATAGTGGACTGTTCAACCGTATAAATCGTATATGGGAAACATGTGCTTTCTGCTTCTCCGTCAGGATTCTGTTTGGTCTCCCGAAATTACGAGAACACCTTACATCCTTTGTGAGGCATCCCACGCCAATTCCGACCGTTCACATTCATCCGTTTCCATGGTGATCTGCCAGCATAACGGACTGTCTTTCATTTTCTCGGCGGCGTAGCTAAGCCCGTTTGTCCGTGCGTCCAGAAGCGGATGGTCAATCTGCTCAGGGTCACCAAGAAGGATTACCTTGGTTCCTGTACCGACTCTTGTTATTATTCCTTTGACCTGCCGCGGAGTCAGATTCTGAGCCTCATCAATAATCAAGTACGTTTGGGTGATCGATCGTCCCCGGCTGAAGTTCATGGCTTCAGCGGATATGATGCCGCGTTCAAAAAGCTCATCAATCTTGCCGCGTAACTCAGACTCATTCCGATATCGTTCTTTCTCGGCGCGATCAATCAGTATTTCAAGATTGTCGATGATGGGTCTCATCAAGGGCGCGATCTTCTCCTTCTCAGAACCGGGCAGGAACCCGATTTCCTCATCGAATTGTACGTTTGGCCGGCTGATCATGATTCGGCGATATATCGGTTCACTTTCTTCGAGAATCTTATGTAGTCCTACCGCCAGCGAGTAGAATGTTTTCGCGGTGCCGGCGGTTCCTTTGACAATGACAAGCGGGGCATCTTTGGGGGAGGCCATCAACGCTTCCTGTAGAAAACGTTGACCTGCAGACCTTGGCTTGACACCAAAAGGCTGCCTGTTAGCGAAAGTAAGCGGAACAATGGATTCCCCGTTAAATCGCCCCAGGAAACTTCGATTTGAAGATGTGTCTGACTTGATGATAAAGAATTGGTTGAGAATCGGTTCGACGGCAAGTACCTGACCGTCTTTTCCGAGTGTATAGACAAGCTCGGGGAGGATGCCCTTCTTCTTGAAATGACTCAAGTCTTCATCCGCAGCAAGAACCTCGATTCGACCGCGATATTGCAGTTCGGGAGAAGGCGATTGGTCTGTTAAGAAATCCTCCGCAGGAATGTTGAGTATATCGGCTTTTATACGGGAGATAATATCGCGGCTGACAAGGATCGCGCGAGTTCCCTGTTCCTGCAATCCTCTGCAAACTTGTAATATTCGATTGTCGGCATTTGCTGTCGGCCAATGGTCGGGAAGTTTGATGCCGGAACAATTCATTTCGATTCGCAGACTTCCGCCGCCGGGCAGAAGAACGCCGTTTGTCAGCGATCCCCCGGATCGCAATTGATCCAGCGTGCGTACGACAAGACGTGCATTCATCCCTCGCTCGCCGTCGTCGTTTTTGAGCCGGTCCAGTTCTTCCATAACAGCAACCGGAAGAACAATAGCATTGTCGTCAAAGGAGAAAAGCGCGTGCGGTGCCTGAATCAATACGTTTGTATCCAGTACGTATGTCTTGCTTGCCATATTACCTCCGGCATTTACATATCCATGAGTAAATTTGAACAATGCACATCTACTTAAGAGCACGCATCCAGAGAGGCTTTCTGCGCTCTTTCCTGCCCGACCAGAATTGACGGAGCCAGCGAATTATAGTGTCTTTCAGCATACATATCACCTCTTAACCTAAGAATAACGGAGGTTAAGAGGGCGCAGAAAGCACGCCTGCGTTAAAAGAGGGTATTGTTTACGCAAAATATAGATGAAGAAGTTGATTCCAAGTCATGCCGCTGAGAATTGGATGGCGGAGCAAGGACCGAAAACGATCCCGATCCCTTACTCCCACGGCACTCCGCCGTAATGCGCCGCAGCGACCCGGCCCAGTTCCGCGCCTTTTCGGAGCGCCTGACGGATATCGCGCGATTCGATGTATTCGGCGGTGAATCCTGCTTGAAAAGCGTCGCCGCAGCCGGTCGTGTCGATCACCTTTTCGAGCGGCAGAGCAGGCTCGGCCATGGTTTCGCCGTTCTTAACTGCGATGCTGCCGCCGGCACCGAGAGTCAGCACGATGATGCCCGAAAAGCGGCGTGAAAGCTCGATCAGGTCCGGAAGTTGTCCGGCGACGCCGCCGAAATAAGCGATATCGACCGCGTTAAGGCCCGCTTCGAGAAGTTCGTATGTATCGAAATGGAGGAAGTCGACGGCGAGGAAGTTGTTCGGCTTTTTTCGAAGGAGCGCTTCCGGATAATTGTTGCCGTTCGCGTGTGTCGACCACAGCTCGCAGTCCGCAATGCGGGCCCAATCGTCTTCCGAGAGGATATAGTCGGGATAGACGCCGTTCTGCCAGGCGCCATCGACACCGAATCGCTCGCCGTTCTCGTCGTCGATGAGCCGGTTGGAGGCAGTTTGACTGGGAAGGCGGCGCATACCGGAGAGATCAACGCCATTCTTGCGGAGCAGATTCTCGATCCGGTCTCCGGCTTCGTCGGTTCCGAGGGCGCCGAGGAAAGCGGTCTCCCAGCCGAGCGACCGGAAGCGGATGGCCTGATTGAGGGCGTTTCCGCCGGCGAAGTGCTGATCGATCTGCGGGAAATAGTCGGACGCGGCAACACTGAAACATGCGGCTTTCTTCATAGGGAAGTCCTCCGAAGCGAATAGTGAGTCGGGCGGGAGTCGGGTGTGTGTGAAGTCGATATTACAATTAAATATATATCATCATTGTAACATAAGCCAATAATAAATCTGTTGAAAACGCATACGGAAATCTTGTGCAGTAATTTCGTATCACAAACTACTTAATTGCATTCTATCACTGTCGGTGATAGAATAGTGGTAGAAGTGGCAGAAACTGATATAAAGGGTGGCGTTATGCAAATGTACGAGAGTGAAACCATTGAATTGAAAGAAATATACACTCCGGATTTGAAGAAGGAAGTTATCGCGTTTGCAAATACAAATGGCGGCACTATATATATTGGCGTTCAAGATGACGGAGAAATTGTTGGACTTGATCACATAGATTTTGTTATGCAGCAAATAGCCAATTCTCTGAGAGAGAGCATTCGACCGGATATATCTATGTTTACGAGTATTGAGCTGGTTAAAGTGGAAGGCAAGAGTATTGTAAAACTTACTGTTCTTCAAGGGACAAGGAAGCCGTATTATTTAACGGACAAAGGTCTAAAACCATCCGGTGTCTATTTAAGAAGCGGAACAACATCTGCACCTGCATCAGAGGACGCAATACGCATGATGATTAAAGTGACGGACGGGGATTCATTTGAAAACAATCGTTCGCTGAATCAAGAATTGACTTTTCGAAGTTTGGGTAATGAAATGTCGTTACGGGGATTAGAATTTTCGATTGTTCAGATGAAGAACCTGGGGATTCTATCTCAAGATGACATGTATACAAATATGGGATTACTCGTTTCAGATCAGTGTAAACACTCGGTCCGATTTGCTGTTTTTCAGGGCGCCGATAAACTGGTATTCAAAGATCGAAAGGAGCTTACGGGCTCTTTATTTGATCAGCTTGAAAATGCATTTAGAACCATAGATTTTTATAACGGCACGAAGGCGACCTTTCATGATCTGTTGCGCATAGATGAGAGAGATTATCCGGAAGATGCCGTACGCGAGGCACTTTTAAATGCCATAGTCCATAGAGAATATGCTTTTAGTGGGAGTACATTTATTAATCTCTATTCAAATCGCTTGGAGATCATTTCATTGGGGGGGTTAGTTCCAGGACTGTCACTGGAAGCTGCTATGATGGGTGCGTCACAGCCTAGAAATGAAAAGCTTGCCGCCCTGTTTTATAGAATGAAACTGATTGAAGCTTATGGCACCGGTATCAGTAAGATAATCAGCAGTTACAAAGGAATGCCAGTTCAGCCTAAGTTTGAAAATGTAGAAGGTGCATTTCGAGTAATTTTACCCAACATACACGAACAATCGCTGAGAATCGATGAAGAGAAGTATATGCCTGTGCTTCGATTGTTCGAAAAGCAAAAAGAAATTACCCGAAGCGATGTTGAAAAAGCACTCGGAGTAGGAACTACCCATGCAGTAAATACACTCAGAGAAATGCTGAATAAAGAGCTAATTGGCAAAATTGGCAGCGGTCGGCGAACCCGTTACAGGATGAAGTAGAGCGATTTTCACCTCACCCCGCCTGCTTTGACTTCATCCTTGCCGCTGCTATTGTTCTCTTCATAAGGAAAGAGAAGAGAAGTACGGCGACCGTAACAATGTAGGTGTACAGGACGTTTATTGTTATCTCGCCGTGCAGGAATATTTCCGACAGGACGCGAAGGATGAAATAAGTAACGAAATAGAAAAGAATATACAGAAGGAGCGCTTTTCCTTTCCTGGCAAAAGAATTTCTTTGGTAAAAGAGTGCGCCCAGGCCGCCGCAGAAAGCCGGTACCAGCAGCATTCCGAACAATTTGCCTGCTTCGAACGATAAGAGAATACCATTCACTTGCCCGGGGTCGCCGAAAAAAAGTTCTGTGAAATATATAAAAGGCAGAAGGATCGCGCATGTCAGGGACAGGATCATAACCACTTCCAGAAACAATTCGATTTTACTCTTGTGGAGGCAGTTCGCGCTTAACTCGTCACAGAACTTCTTGTAATCCGGACCACAGACCGTCTCAAGATTCTCTCCCCGAAGAGCCCCTTCGGCGGCCATTCCGACAATTTCCGCCTGCATATTCTTAAGTTCAAATTGATTGATGGATCTGGTATAGAGATAAGACATCATCTTGCTGATGACAGCCTTGTCGGCCTTTGAAAGTTTTTTCATTTCGTCTCTGATCTCCCTGCTCATTGCGGCTCCTCCGTTAATGATAATATGTTTCTCACAGATTCATTTGTTCTTTTCCAGCACGCTTCAAAGTCTTCTAAGTATGTTCTGCCCTTGTCGGTTATCATGTAGTACTTGCGCTTGGGTCCGAGAGGCGAAGCCCGCATCTCGAAGCGTACGAACCCGAGTTTTTCCAATCGCAGGACAAGCGGATAGATCGTTCCTTCGGTGAGGGCATCAAAACCGTTGTTTCGCAGGTACTCCAGTATTTCATAGCCGTATGTAATTTTGATGCTGATAATCTTCAGGATACAACCCTCCAGATTCCCCCGCATCAGTTGAGATTTATCGAAAAGCTGTTCATTGCTCAAATGATTTCGCCTCCTACCTTGCAGCACCATGTAGTAACTACATTGTACCGCAAAGTAGAACGCTGTCAACAGGGAGTTCACCGATTCTTTTCTATTTGTCCGTGGTTAGTAAAGTGTGAAATCTAAAAAACAGTCAAGGATTATTAACTGTTTATCCATGCAGATGTATAATACTTAGAAATCAACACGTTCTTTCCCGGAGGAACCTATGAAGCATATTATTCGAGTTCTGACCGTATCTCTTTTTGCGACGCTTGTCTTGTGCACGGGCTGTTCGAAAACCGCGGGAACGTCTTCCTCAGCAGCGGAAAGTTCGGCTGCAATCACATCAGAACAGGAAACATCGGCGGCCACAACCGCTGCAACCACGGCCGCGACAACCGCAACGACAACAGCCGGAACGGAACCCGCCGTTTTTTCGGCACAATACAAGATCGTCGTCGATGCCTTCGACTGGGGACCGGCCTCAACCAAGGCAATCGTCTCTCTTACGGAGAGCTGTACGGAATCCGATCTGTGCTCTTTCACCGTTACGGAAACGACACCGGATGGCAAGACGGCCGATCGTACGGTATCGGATGTGTATTTGTGCGATTCCGAGGGCAGCAGTGTTTCGGGCTCCTCCGACTATCTGGCGATCGACATGGAGGTTGTCCCCTGCGGTGCGGGATCGATCTTCCGCTACGATTCGAGCGATGGGCGGAATAAATTCAGCGACAAGTATCAGCTCGATATCAAGCCGACCGATGGAGCGACGGGCGTTCTTTCGGCGCTCGAAATCGATCCCGCCTATACCGATCTGCTTATTCCAGACCTCTCCGTTTTCCAGATCGATTCGTATATCGAGAAGGATATTACGCTCAACTACGGTCTCTATGCGCCGGAAAAGGACGATTCCACACATCCGCTGATCGTCTGGCTCCATGGATTCGGAGAGGGCGGCGATGATCCCGAAGTGGCCCTGTTGGGGAATCGTGTGACTGCATTCACGGAAGAGCAGATACAGAACGCTTTTGACGGTGCATACGTCCTCCTTCCGCAAAGCCCGACATACTGGTATGAGACGGCGTCAGCCACATCAGCAAATTCGCAGCCGGACGGGTCAAGTATCTATTCGGAGCCTCTTATGGGGCTCATAGAGAAAATCCTTTCCGAGAACGAGGGGATCGATCCGGACCGCATCTACATCGGCGGCTGTTCGAGCGGCGGCTACATGACGCTGAACATGATCCTTACATATCCGGCTACTTTTGCGGCCGCTTTTCCGGTGTGTGCCTATTATCCCGATACATATATCGACGATCAGGCACTGTCCGTTCTGGAAAATACGCCGCTCTGGTATATCTATTGCACGAGTGACACTTCTGTGCCGCCAAAACCTAACTCGGAAGCGACCATCGAGCGACTCCGGGATGCCGGCGCATCGGTCCATGCATCGATATACGAGGATGTACATGACATCACGGGACTGTATACCGATGCTGACGAAGAACCCTTCGTCTACAATTCGCATTTCTCCTGGATCTATGTGCTGAACAGCGACTGCCGTGACGGCGATTTGAGCTTGTGGGAGTATCTGGCTGTACAGTCAAACGATTGATACTTTTCGCGAAAAGGGGGGACACACATGACGGATCCATCATACATATTCACAGCCGCAGGCGCCGGGGACGCAGATAAAGTCCTTGCCCTGTACCAGTCTGTTACCGGAAGAGAATTCTGCACCTGGAACGAGTTCTACCCCGGTATGGAAGAGATTCGGGCCGACTATAAAAGCGACAATCTATTTGTTCTGAGAGACGGCACGGAAATCATCGGAGCGATTTCCATCGTACCCGAAAATGAACTTGACGAGTTGGAATTCTGGAAAATCAGAGACGGCAGTGTCGCCGAAATTGCCCGCGTGGTCGTGTCGCCCAGGTATCAGGGAAGAGGATTGGCTCTTCTGATGGTTCGGGAAACGGAGAAGATTCTGAAGAGCAGAGGTTGCCGTGCGGTACATCTGCTTGCCGCTAAGATAAATATACCGGCCTGCCATACGTATCAGAAGGCGGGTTACCAATTGGTGGGCGAGTGCGACATGTACGAGCATTGGTTTTGTGCCTATGAAAAAGAAATCTAAGAGTATCAGGAGAATAGCAATGAGCAATTTGACGGTATCAGACGAGATTATTTCATTGATTATCAGCCATCAGCAGGAGGCAATCTCAACCGGCAATCCTCCTTTTGCCGCGATCATCGTTGCGGATGGTAAAGTCATTTCATCGGTTCATAATACCTCCCGGACATCGCGGAATCCGCTTGAGCATGCCGAAATGTCCGCGATTCTGTTGGCTATTCAGAATTACGGTTCTGAGATCCTGAGCAGAGCGCATCTGATCTCGTCGAATGAACCGTGTCCCATGTGTATCGGCGCCTGTATATGGTCCGGGATCCCAAACGTGTCCTACTTTGTTTCTCAGGAACAAGTTGAAGCTATACGCGGGTGGGGGAAGTTCATGCCGGCGAAGGAAATTGCCCAAGCGGATGACTCGGGTATCATGGTGAATGGGCCGATCGGGAATGAGGACATGCTGAACATGCATCGCGTATTCTGGACAACGGGCAGCAATTCCGAATGTAAGCATTCGATTCATTTGAGTGAAGGAGACACTGTAAAGTAAGAATGGATCAGTTGAAGGAGCTCTTTACCATGCAGCATGACCGGTTGCAGCGCAGGGACCCGGTTCATGAGCTTGTTTAGTTGAATGAATTCGGATGTGCTGCCGGAAAAAAGTCATGAATCGCGGCGTACTTACCGGGCGCCTTTTTTCCGTACGACAAAAGATACCCGCATGAATGTTTTCTGGCGACTCCGTAAATTACCCGGGAAACACGAACGAACACAGTTTCACCGGAAATTTTTCTCGCATTAATTCCATAAGCCTTTGAACGATAACCATGTACTATTTTGCTGCCTGCCACTACCGCACCTTGAATTTGGTAATTTCCGTCGAAAATCTGTTTATGCCGGTGTGAAGAGTGGAGCGAAATGCAAAGCAGCATTACCAGAATCAGAAACGATAAGAAGTAAGCTGTTGCTGCATCATCAGAACTGGCTCCGCTGATCCGAGAATAAAACACATAGAATAAGGCTAAAATAGTGAAATAGATCGTTAAAACTTGTAAGAACGGCTCTTCATACCTTTCAATTGTACGCGTCCATTCCGTTATTATTTCCTTCTCATGAGGATTCGGGTCTCTCCAGTGATTTTTCATCGTACACCCTTTTAATAAATAATGATAAGTATTCTACATTTGCTATCCGCGTTCATTTTTTTTCCTTTGCTCTTCCAGCCACTTTGCCACGCTGTCGGAATTGTTGTCGCCGATTATGCCTGTCGCGATTTCCTTAAGGCTGTCTGCGGCGTTTGCTACGGCATAGCACTCATCTGATATTTTGAACATTGGAATGTCGTTTATGGAATCGCCAAAGGATATTACACTGTCACAATGCCATAACTCTTTTAGTTTCAGGATGGCGTCATATTTGGTAGCTCTTCTTGGCATAATTTCGCACCAGTATTCCGGCCTGTATAATTCCTGCTGAAGCGTGCAAGTATACCTTTGATCGTCTGAGAAGACGCTATATATTTGTTCCAAATCTTCCTTTTCGCCGATGCATGTATAGTAGAAAATTTCCCCGTCGTAAAGACCCTCCTTGTTTTCGAGCGGGCGGAGTCTTCTGTCGCCTGTTCGATTGCTGAAATACCGCTTCTTGCCGTCGTTCTCACAGGAAATGTCCCAGGAGACTTTCTCTGTTCCGTCGACAAAAGAATACACAACCGGACTCTGTTCATGCGCGGTCAGAACTTCCCGAACATAGAGACGTTCTTCCCGTGAGAAGCCTTCCGAAGCAAGGATTTTCCCGGTTTCCGGCTCGAAAATAAACGCGCCGTTATATGCGATCACCGGAATCCTGGTGGTTAACCCTTTTGTGACTACAGATGCAGAACATAAGGATCTTGCCGTGGCATACGTGAAAAGCATTCCGGCATCTACCAATCGATTTATTACTTCGATGCTATACGGGGATATCGTATCCTCCGTATTCAATAATGTGCCGTCCAGGTCCGAGACGTAAAGGATTCTCATCAGTTTGTCTCCGATCTTTACTCAAGCCTGCGATTCTCATCCGTTGTATCGGGGCTGTTTCCGTTCTGCAAATTGCCGACTTTGGGCACTGACGATCTGGCGATGCTATCTTTTGCAAACAGCATACCGGTTACGATCGCCAGCATCAGCAAGGAGCAGGTACTGAGGATGTATGTTGCATTACTCATACTGCTTATTAAGTTCACGTACGTGCCAATATTTCCATAAACCTTAAAGGATGGATCGAATTGAAATACAAGAGTGTTTGCTATGCTAAACAGACTGCCGAATACAGGAAGACATATTACACTCAGCAGACAAATGATTTTGGAAAAGCGAATACTGGATTTGTGAACAAGGATGGCACAAACCAGGAACACGATAACATGGAAAACCGCATCTATAAAATTGAGATAGGGAAATACGAAGTTTTCGGGGGTCTCACGTGTAAATATCGGTAATATCACCTTCTGACCGAAAATGATAACAAGATCTATAAGCAACACTGTAAAGGACAATATGGCAGCGATTAGACTTAAGATTCTTTCGGCACGATTCTTCATAACTTCACCCCCCATTCATTAGCCATAACTGTGTGCTATATATTATCGAAGCGGAGAAGTATTTCTTTCTTTTTGAAAGTATATACCAATTCGATAGCATTATCTATAAACGTGGTAAAATTCTATTTATCCAATCGGTATTGAACTGCCAAGTGACCGCCTGCATTTCTTGCAAGAAGAACGGAGCTGCCTTCTATGAAAAAGAATATCGATAGACGTATTGAAAACGAGACTCAAGAAAAGGCGTATTCCAATGGCTCCTACTGCTTGCCCCGTCTCCTTTCGGTGTGCTTTTGCATCCTGCTGATCTTCTGCCTGGGTGCATGCGGTCGTACGGCGAGTAAATCCGGTCTGCTGTCTTATGCGGAATCGACTTATGGCAAATGTAAGCTGATCAGTGAGGAACATTCGGGGAGCGGGAATGATGAGATCAGAACCCTTCATCTGAAAGATCTTGATACGGGACTCGAATACTCTCTTACTTCCAAAGTAACGGGTCAAGGGCTTGATGGCGCAGTATTCGCGCACTTCGAACAGAAGAGCTCTGATTTTAACGAGAAATATGAAAACTACGTGTATGATCTTGCGGAGCAGGATTTGTCTGATCTTGATACCGGACATCCGGCGCAGGTGCTGCTCGGCGACTTCACCAACAAAGTCATTTTTGACAGCTGGACATCCGACGAGGACAGCAAATTCGTGTGCCAAAAAATATCGGAAATCATTTCGGGCCATGACATTAAAAAATATCTCGCTATTAATTTCCTGGTTTATTGTGAGAACGAGGAGATTTGTGTCGGATATTATGATTTTTCGAGCGACACGTTCGAAAGCTATGATCCCTACACGGTTATCAACTATGTATATGAAAACGTAGACAAGGACGCGGAATATCAGTTCTCTTTGGGAGGGACTCTGGATGCGTATCTCAACAGCGAGGACCTGGAAGAAATAGATTCGGAGGATGTGAAAAACGGCACCTATGGTACGTTCTACTTTTTTACTTCTTCCACCGGCGTCGAATTTGTTGCCTTTAATATGGCAGATTTTGGCATGACCGGAATTCGCTGTGTAACAACGGACACGCGGGAGGATTTTATTCGCTCGATGTCACAAAACTCTTGAATTTTGCTATTGACCTTCGGGTAACCCCAGAGAGTAGAGTAGGTATTAAGGCAAGGGTGCACAATTGGCTTACGTTCAGTTTGGAGGCAGTTGTATGTTAAGGATCGGAGAGTTCTCGAGATTAAGCGGTTTAACGGCAGATACTCTGTATCACTATGAGGATCGAAAGATCCTTGTTCCGGCCTCAGTCGATTCATCGACAGGGTATCGTGCCTATGAGGCCGCACAGCTTCTGACGGTCAACAAAATAATGGCATTGAAGGATGCGGGTTTTTCGCTGGAAGAAATTGCGGGCCTCCTGCATGCGGATATGTGTAATACTCTGCTGATCGAAAAGCTGGAAGAGAAGGCACGGCGCCTTGAGGACAACTTAACCAACGAATATGAACGGCTTGGACGACTCCATACGAACATTTTCCTGATTAAGAACGGAGGTATTCCCCAGATGAATGATATTACGATAAAAAGAGTTGAACCTATTCTTGTCGCGTCCATACGAAAGACATTCGCGAAAACAAGCTTTGATGATAGCCTGGGTGCGATGTGGCCTGAAGTGAACCATTACATTGATGAAAAAGGAATTAAGAAGACGATCCCCTGCATGATGCTGTACCACTCCGGATGGTGGGATCTTGATCAGCTGAACATGCGTTTTGATGAGACTATGCTGGAGGTCGAGGTTGCGGAGCCTGTTACGAAGGCATTCCAAGGCAACGAAGAAGTACAGGTCTATCAGCTTCCGCAGGTCGAGAAGATGGCGAGCATCGTCCATCAGGGGCCGTTTTCGAGCATCCCGAAGACATTCGACATGCTGTTTGACTGGATGAAGCACAATCACTATGTCGCGGACGGGCCGATCCGTGAGATCTATCACAAAGGTGATTGGGCGACCGGGGATCCGAACGAATATATTACGGAGATCCAGATACCGGTTAAGTGAAGCGGAGGGAATTCCTTATGAAATAAAGTACAGAGCGGTTTTCGGATCGGGTCGATGAAAAAGGGGGGGCCGTCATAGGGGTCGAGCCGAATGGAGAAATGAGAAAAGCCGCAGAAACACTTCTTAAGGAATTCCCGAAGTTCGTCTCAACGGACGGCACGGCTGAAAATACAAGACTTGCGGATCGTTCGGGAAAGCGGATTTTCAGCCGGTTATGAGGACTTGCTCAGGACGTATGCAGATGACTACAAAGATGTTAATCATAAGCTCATCACGGAGGACGATTTCCGGGCGTTTTTCAAGAATGGGACCTACAGTAAGGTTACTTTCCCCAATGAACAAGTTTTCGATTATGAAGACTTGAAGGGAAGACTGTTGTCAAGTTCTTACGCGCCTCTTCCCGGCGAGGGAAATTATGAACCGATGATGACGGGACTCGGTAGATTATTTGAGAAATACAATCAAGAGAACAAGATAAGCTTCGAGTACGAGACCGAAGCTTATATCGGCGAGCTGTAAGAACCTTCCATACATCTCGCGCCCACGATAATTCTCGTCTTCTTAAGGTAAAGCACCTCGAAGGTCTGATTATCCACGGCTCCTTCAAACAGAGTTCTATCTCTTACTATGAACCGCTGAACGCCGTTCGGACTGCTTTTGATTTCTCCGGTCGGGAGACGGGTGTAATCATCCCCGGAATCCGGTTTCTCATAAAGTGTCACGTTATAATAGCCCTTGTAGTGGCTGTTTAAATAGCTATATTTGTCGGCTGTGCCGCTCATAATGGGTCGAATATTTACCGATCATACTTTTTTCAAAACAAAGCGTATCACTCGTCATAGAAAGCCGATCGCCGTTATAATTTCTGGATATGCCGCTAAAGCCAAAAAGCCATACAAGCTCAGCGATTATGATCGCCGTCGCGAATTCGGTAGAATATCTGCCTATCAACGACAGTTTTGCGCCAGCGGATACGGCCATGGTAACAACAAGTAATACGAATGGCGCGAGCGTCTTAATGATCTTTTTCCTTCGCAAAAAGCTGTCGGGATATAGGTATTCAGGTGATTGAACACGCTCTTGCTTCATACATAACCTCTGTAAATGAATATCAATAATACTTATATGAATTTACTCGCCATCTGGACCTGCTGATATCTTAGGTTAATCAAAATAGAAAACCTCTTCGAATTTCTTGTCGAGTGCAATGCAGAGAATCAGAGCGAGTTTTGCCGTGGGACTGAACTGTCCGGTTTCGATGGAGCTGATGGTATTACGAGACACACCAACCATGCCGGCCAGTTCGTCCTGCGACAATTTCTGTTGCTTCCGAATCTCCTTAAGATTGTTTCTTAGAACAAGTTCGTCATTCATATTGTACCCTCATCAAAGAATCGTCGAAGTCGCAACTAGACTGCAAATGAATGATGCGCTGCACAGAACGGTTACGATCGTCCAAAGAATGCCGGCAAGGATATCAATGATGCGCTTCAGTTTAATCCCTCTGGTAAGAAAGAGCACGGCGTTCGTCGAAGCGATCAGAGCGAAAAATCCGTAATTCTGTTCGCCCTTTATCATAATCCCGGCGAAGAAAAAGATACAACCCAGGATGGCGCTGGCTACAGCGGCAATCTTGGCGGCGAAAGTTGTTGTCTCTTTCTCGAAAAGATCCTGGTTCTTGTTCTCCTGCCTGCTCATCTTTAAAATGCTTTCCTTATCCATAATAATTCCCTCCGTTTATTCGTTTCTCATTTTTTCTTTTGCAAAGTGTGCTTTTCAATTTATGACAAGTTCGCTTGGCATGGGCTATTTATATTATCGCCAAGTACACTTGTCAATAGGTATGTGGTATGATGTCATGGATGAATGGGAGCAGAAGGGAAATATTTCGAACATGCACAATGATTTGTTTTCAATATTGGGGCTCACCGTACATAGTTATGGGCTAATGATTGCATTGGGAGTCGCTGCTGCTCTGGCTGTTGGTATGTTGCGAGCCAGACGAAGCGGTCTTAACAGCGAAACAGTACTGGATATAGCGCTTCTGGGTGTTGTTTTAGGATTTATCGGCGCGAAAATACTATATGTGATCATAGAGCTTCCGACGATTCTTCGAAATCCGGTGGAAATTCTTAGCGGCAATGGATTTGTTGTATATGGCGGCATAATAAGCGGCGTATTGTCAGCGATCGTATACTGCAGAAGAAAGAAATGTGAATTTAAGCGTTATCTGGATCTGCTGATACCCTCGGTGGCATTGGCGCAGGGGTTCGGACGAATTGGCTGCTTTCTGGCAGGCTGCTGTTACGGCTGCCCGACCACTTCCTGGTGGGGTGTCACTTTTCCTGCAGGAGGGATTGCTCCGGCGGGCATCCCGCTAATACCCACTCAACTGATATCCGCCGGCGGGGACTTTCTACTCGCGGCTGTTCTGATTCTTTTCAGCAGACATGCAAAGCGAAGCGGAGATGTGGGAGCAGCGTACCTGGTGCTTTATGGGATCGGACGCTTCCTCATTGAATTTCTTAGAAACGATGAACGAGGCAGCGTTAGCTTGCTGTCAACTTCTCAGTTCATTTCTCTGTTCATCCTGGTTGGCGGAGTCGTGCTGTTCTGGAGTAATTTCCATCGCGGAAGAAAAGAAGTGCCCTCGAAAAGCTCCTTGTAAAATTTTAAATAAGCAGGAGGTAACATGGAAATCAAGGCTTCTTCTATTTATGACTTGAAGGCGACGAAGGCTGCATGGCGTGCCGGTGTATACAAAAAGAAAAATCCGGAAAAGAGTTTCCGGACATACATCATTCTTGCATCGCTTATGGTGGCCGCGTCTGTTCTCTATCTGATTTTGGTTGAACAAGTGATTCTCATGTGGGTATTGAGCGGACTTTTAATTTTCTTCTCCGTTATGCTCTCCTTATTGTATTTCCTCGCCCCTGTCCAAATGTATAAGAATTCCGGGACGCTGGCGGACATGCGAAAGTACTTCGTTTTTCGTGATCATGAAGTATTTGTCCAATCCAGCGGAGAGATGTATCAGGGAGAATCGACTGTCCAGTATTCCCTGTTGTTCAAGGCGATGGAGACCGGCGCGTACTTCTTCCTATACCTGACAAAGACTCAGTTATATATCGTCGACAAGTCGACCCTCGAGGGAGGCTCCGCTGAGGATATTCGCAAAGCGATGTCGGCCGTTCTGGGCGGGAAATATATCGTTTGCGATTACTGATGATCATCCCATCGGACTTTCGTCTCATCATAGTATCTTTTCGCGATTCGTGATGACCATATAGTAGCGGGCCTGCTGGTTACAGGCGGATGGAGCCTGCATAGCAGCCATCAACAGGAGCTTAAGCGTCTCTTTCGTTACCTGTTCCTGCGTAAATTTGCGGACACTTCTGCGCGTTAGAATTGTATCAATGACTGCGCTCCTTACGATTTGGGTAGGGCCCGAAATAATGTATGATGATTTGCCCCGAAAGTGATAAAATAAATTTAATATTCTCGATTCGTCAAAAAGGAGTATATATGAAAAAAATCTTGTGCTTATCCTTACTAATAGCAGTTTGCATTTCTTCGACATCGTGCTTTCTTATTCCATCACTATTACATAGAAGTGAGGAAATCATAGAAGACAGGACGCGAAAGGATGCGGATGAGGACGAGGATGAAGAAGGCGGCAAGGCGGAGGATTCCTCTCGCTCAACCTCCGAAGAATCAATTGACAATCCGGAGGGAGAAATCGTATTTGAGAAGGATTTCGGTACCTTCAGCATTCCGGAGGGTTGGGAAGAAAGTAAGAGCCATTCTACCTCGGATATGTTTTTTTATATTCCGGAAGGCAATGACGACGAATCTTATACCGACAATATTTCCGTCCGCTACGCAACAAACAGATATTCCGAGGACGATGTCATGTCGTTTAAAGACGCCATTATGAAGCAGCTCGCCAAGCAAATGGAGAATGATCCGGATACTGAGCTTGCCGGCGAAGGAACATATACGGCGAATGACTATCTTTTGCTTTCCTTTACGATCAGCGGATTCGAGGATGGCAGCATCCTTGAATTCTATTATATTGTCGGCGAAAAGAAGTATTGCGAGGTTTATATGACAGCTAAGGATGATATTGAAGCGTCGAGAGCGACTGCGCAGATGATCGTTGACAGCTTTGTCTGGGCGGAAGAGGACTGAAGCTTTGGACAAAAGAATCGATATCGTATATTACTCGGGAACCGGCAGCACCAGGCAGGTGTCGGAATGCTTTGAGGAGATATGCAGACAGTTAGGATACGATGTGGAAACATTCCGGCTGTTCCAGAACAAGGAAGTGCGGCTGCGGGAGGATTCGATCCTTCTTCTGATATTTGCCGTGCATGCCTGTAATGCGCCCGAACCGGTGTATCATTTTCTCGACGGTTTACCGGCTGGGAAAAATACTGCGGCGGCCGTGATCTCGGTTTCCGGCGGCGGTGAAGTAAGCCCCAACACAGCCTGCAGGGTGAGCAGTATCAAGCGCCTCGAGAAGAAGGGGTTTCAGGTCTTCTGCGAGAAAATGCTGGTGATGCCCTCGAACTGGATCGTCGGTCTGGAGAAGCCACTGGCTCAGCACATCCTCTATGTGCTTCCTCAGAAGGTGGAATCAGCGGTTCGGGATATAACGAACGGGACGATGGTAAGAAGGAAGTCGATTCTGATTGACAGACTTTTTTCGCGTCTCGGTGAGGGCGAGAAGGCCGGAGCCGTACAATTCGGGAAGAGGATTACCGTAACGGACGAATGTACGGGCTGCGGCCTGTGTGCGAGACAGTGCCCCGCCGGCAATATTCAAATGAACGGGAAGAAACCGGAATTCGGAAGCGCATGCCAGCTTTGCCTGAACTGCATCTACGGATGCCCTAAGAACGCAGTGAAACCGGGGATGGCCAAATTCATTGTAATCAGGGAAGGCTATCCGCTTAAGGAGTATCATGCGGAAAAGTCCTTTTCGAACAGCAGCGAGATCCGGAAGGCGACCAAAGGGTTTCTGTGGAGCGGTGTAAGAAAGTACTTACTGGAAGAAAAATAACACAAGGTCCTTCAATTCGTGTAAAATATACTTCAATAGAAAGCAATATATAAGAAAAACAACCAAGACACAGGAACGCGAAGTTTACCCTGCCTGCTATTTGTATTCCGGAGGTGTTAATGAAATGAGAGGTAGCAAGATGTCTTCTTTTCGAGCAAATTCCAGTATTCGGGGGATCCTGAAAGTCCTGTTATGCGTCTTTCTGGCTGCAGCTTTGTGTGTTACGTCAGGTTGCCAGCTGCTGTCGAAAGACAATCTTGCCGCGCTTTTTTCCGACGCCGAAAAGACCGAATCACGGGATCAGACCGAGGACACCGAACCGGACGAGACCGAAGCAGAAAAGTCGGAACCGGATGAGACCGAGCCGGAGGAGACCGAGCCGGAGGAGACCGAACCGGGCGAGACCGGGAACGGCACGGATGGGAAAGACAAGACCGGCGGCGACCAGCGGGCGGTTTATACGATGGATCTGACCCTGGATACCGACGCGCATTCGATCGGCGGTTCGGTGACGGTTGATGTATTCAATTACAGTGACGACGAGTGGGATTCGCTTTGCTTCCGTGATTATCCGAGCTTATTCACAGCGGACAACGATTACGATCTGACCGTGGACGGGAAGATTTCCGATATCTCGAGTATAAGGGACGAGGACAACGACCGCGACCTGAAGATGGAACGGTCTTCTGAGGATGTATCGGTCGTTTTCATCGAAATGAAGAGTGCGATTGAACCGGGAGAGACCCGGAAGGTATCGTTTGATTTTGTCTCGTATGTGCCGCTCCTGGAGGACCGTTTCGGCTACACAAACGATATGTATAATCTATCGAATTTCTATCCCGTTCTGGCTGTCTATGAAGATGGCGACTGGGTGGCACATCCGTATTTTGTTAACGGTGAATGCTTCTACAGTCTGGTGTCCGACTATTTTGTGACGTTTCACACACCATCCGTTATGACGGTGGCATGCTCCGGCGAAGAAACGATGGCTGAGGAAGGAACATGGTTGGTGGAAGCGCTGTCGGTGCGGGACATATCTGCCGTGATTGGAAAAGACATGAAGGTAGTCACCGATGAAGTAAACGGAGTACAGGTCAACTGCTATTACACGGACAATAAGAGATGGGCCGAGATCGCGGTTGAAGCCGGTGTCACATCTATAGATGCATTTGAAGAAGCGTTCGGGCCATATCCCTATCCGGAGATTGACATTATGCAGACGTATCTGTTTGCCGGCGGAATGGAATATCCGTCGATTATTCTGATTTGGAATGGGTTTGAAGCAAGCCGGGATCCGGATGCCACACTTTCGTCCGTTGTAGCGCATGAGATCGCGCACCAGTGGTTCTACAGCCTGGTCGGAGATGACCAGTATGACGAAGCATGGCTCGATGAGTCTTTTGCATCCTATGCCGAGTACGTATACATGGAAACGTACCTGGACGAGGATAATGTAGAATCGCGGGTGGACGAGGAACAGTATTGGATGGGCGGAGATGATTTCGTGAACCCGCAATCGTCGCTGCAGTTGAACCGCCCCTACGATGATTTCGAGGATGACTACTCCTATGTAGATACGGCTTACTATTGCGGCAAGGTGTTCCTGTACCGGCTTCGCGAGGCGATGGGAAAGGAAGATTTTACGGCTATGATGAAGGCGTACGTCAAGGAGTTCTCCCATGAAGTCGCGACGACAGAAGATTTTGTCGAGTACGTTCGCACGTATGCGGGGGATAACGAAGAAGTTGATAACCTTCTCTCGATCTTCCTGCCGGGAGTCGAATGATAAGCCCGCAGGAAATAGACGAGGCCGTACGAACAATCGCTTTGCTGATTACGCGATGCGAGAAGGCCCTCGTGCGCTTTGTACCGGGCACCTCGCAGCATACGCTTCTTGTGAACCGGATTTCCGCTTTGCGCACGGCGAGGTCGCTGATGACGGGCGATTTTGACGGAAGGTTCTTTTCGCGAAAAGAACTCGCGGCGGCGCGTGAGCCGATAGCATCGATTCTCCGAAAATGCGAGAAAGCCGATCAGAAGCAGGAGCCCGGCTCCGCGGCACACACTCGTCTTCTCGAGCAGATTCGCGCGATGCGCGTGGCTCTGGAGATGATCGATGTAACAATTGAAATTCAAGAATTTTCAAATCGTACACGGTAAGAATGTTGTCCTGTTGCAGCGGGATCTGGCCTTGTCATAGACGGGTTGCTATAATGAACAGGAATATTTGATTTTTTAGGAGAAAGACATATGGTATGCAAATTCTGTGGCGGCGCTCTTAGTGACGATACCATACTTTGCCCTTACTGCGGATGGGAGAACGAGACACTGGCTGCCAAAGAGCGGGAGACCGAGATCACGGAAGTCATGGATAAAACCCACGAGTACATGCACAAGCCGGCAAGAGTGGCGAAGAAGGCGACGAAAGTTTTCCTGCTGGTTCTGGCCGGTGTGCTGGTGTTGCTTGCTATGTTGATCATGATGGCCACGTGCACAAACCGCATCAAGGCGGAGGAGGAATACAGGGCACAGAAGGAAGCCTTAATCGAGCTGGAGAGACTTTATACCGCTGGAGATTACTCGGCTATGAATGCATATCTCAGAGATGTTCCCGACTGGTTTAGTTCGACGTACGTAAAATATAGAAGCGTGGGGGATTTGTACAGGAGCATTAACCGGCTCGAAGAGCATTGTCCCAGCACGGTCAAAGTTGTAGTCAACAATCCCGACAAATCGTATTTTTTGATAAGTGATCTGGAAGATCTCTTCGGTCTGATCAGGGCGTGCAAGGACATGGAAGAAGCCGGCTATATATTTGGAGAAGAGGAGACGGTTACAGATTATTCTGCGCGCGCGAAGACAATTCTTAAGGACGTCTTTTTACTGACGGACGACGAGATTCAAAGCGGCATTGAGATTTCCAAATCCGAAGAACCGGATTATACGGAGTTGAGTGATCTTTCTCTGGAAAGACTTACCGGAGGGAACGAATGAACTGTAAGAACTGCGCGGCCAACTATTCTTCCAAAGAACCGGCATGTCCGTATTGCGGCACGAAGAACCCCACCGGCGAGACATGGCTGCGGCACATCGGGGCCGCGAGAAAAGAATATGAAGACACGCTTCGGGAATATGGCACAAGCGGAAGGCTGCTTGTATATGACCGTGTGATCGGGCGTGTCCTCATTGGAATGGTTCTGCTCTTCGTTTTGCTTTTTATCGGACTTATCACTTTTTTCGGAATTCGGTCGATGATCGCGGAGGCCTCGGTTGACAAGAATGTTGCAATGCTTGAGAAGCTCTATGACGAAGAGCGATTCGGAGAGATTGTCCGTTTCATGCAGGATGACAACTCCGGCCATTCGAATCCGAAATACGATGAGTATTCGGATATGTACTCTTTGTATTTTGATTATGCAGAATATACGGAAAAGCGTCTTGAATATTTTCAGAAGAGAGATTCGGAGATTCCAGATTCTACAGCAGCGCTTCTGGTCAGTACTATGCATGATATTTTAGCTTTCGAGGAGCAGCGGAATTGGAAGTTATCGGAGCGCAACTCGGAGTATCTGGCGGTTTACCAAACGGAAGTAACAGATTTTGCTGTTAATATGCTCGGATTTTCCGAGACACAGCTGGAGCTGCTTACCGCAGAAAGACTGCTGCCGGAGGATGCGGAAGCATTGGAGACGTTGATCATCGGTAAGGGGGAAGCAGAATGAGCCGTTTTAGTATTTCCAAGCTCTTCCTCTTTCGTCTTGCGATCAAAACCATCGCGGCGATCCTCCTGCTTTTGATCGCGGCAGCTCTTCTTTATGCAGCATTCCACACCGCCAGAAACAGCGGGAAAAGGAGTCTTGCGGATGATATCAGCTACTGCGACTATAATTATTACGAACGCGATTATGCCGCGCTGTATAGCACTCTTTCACTTAACGGTCAATACTCAGAGGATTTCGATAAGTATTGGGAAGCGGTTGGCGCGTACAGAGCGTATACTTCTGCGGTAGAGTGGCGGACCGCGCTCGACAACGGGCGCGAAGGCGCTAAGGAGAAATACGATCAGTCTGTAGAAAAGCTTAAGGCAATCGAAAAGAATGTCCAATTCTCCGAGAACCTTCCGGTGATCCGCGGATATCTTGAAGAGTTTGAGTAGGATACAGACGTGGAAAAGAAAGATGTCTACCTAAGGTGGGCGCAATGAATTTAAGAGATAGAGCGAAGAAACTGAAAACCGATATTCCGGCTGTGTTTTTAAGCCTGAAAAGCAAAGACACACCGCTGATCGCCAAGATTCTGGGCGTGATCACGATTGCTTATGCCCTGTCACCCATTGATTTGATTCCGGATTTTATTCCTGTCCTCGGCTATCTGGACGACCTTATCATTTTGCCTGTACTCGTTGCTCTGACGATCCGGTGCATTCCCAAAGACACTTTTGAACGGTATCGGAAAGAAGCCGAGGGAATGTGGCAGAACGGGAAACCAAAGAAGTGGTATTTTGCGATTCCGATTGTTTTATTCTGGCTGCTCGTGATTGCGCTGATCGCTAAAGCCGTGCTTGGCTGATCCTGAAGCGGCAATATTTCTTTCTTGTCGGCTGTTGGACAGAGTTTCATTTGAAAGGCGGTGTTATTTATGGATCGAGAATCTGTCCTAAATCGTCTGAAAACAAAGCCGGACTTGAATCTTTTTGTCGCCGAAGTCATTCGCAACGCAGCAATCCTGCCCGTCTTGTTTGAGATCGTCTTAACAGAAACATCCGGTATTAAATACACGTGCTCGAAAATCATCCGCATGGTCAGTGAGTAAAAGCCGGAGCTCGTCTATTCCTACTTTGAGAATGTCGCCCTATGCCTCCGGCACCCAAACAGTTTTATCAAATGGGACGGGATCCTGGCCCTGTCCAATCTCGCGGCAGTTGACCGCGAGGATAAGTTCGGTGCCATTTATGAAGACTATTTTGGGCTGATTCGAGATCCCCAGATGATTACGGCGTCGAATGTGATCGGGAATGCATGGAAGATTGTTTTCGCGAGGCCCGAATGGGAAAACGACATCACCGCAAGACTGCTGGAAGTGCCAGGAATTACTTATTTGTATAAAGGTGAAGCATCACCGGAGTGCAGCCGTATCGTGTGCGGGCACGTGCTGGAGTGTTTCGAGCATTATTTTGAGCGTTCAGCGAGTCAGGCCGCGATGATCCGTTTTGCAGAAGGACAGCGGGGAAACAGCCGGAAAGCGGTGGCGAAGAATGCGGAGAAATTTCTCAAGAGCCACTCAATCCGCCAGACGAATTAAATACTATTCAATCATTCGAAGCCTTCCAACGACCAAGGGGAACCATCATGAGAATTATACTGGTATTTCTGTCGCCCAATACGACAACAAAGGGAGTAAGCGAAGAAATTGACAAGGTATTTTCGCAGGAGGGACATGAGGTCATAACCCTGAATATCGGCGAAAAGGATAACAGGGAGTATAACAAAATCGACTTTTCAATCTTTGAAGGCGCTGGTTTAATCGGAATCGGATGCCCCGTATATCATCTTACAATCGCCGAACCGATTGAGAGATTTCTCCTTTATGCGCTTCCGCAAATAAAGGAGAAAAGTCCTGCCATCAGGGCCTTTCTGTACTTGACGTATTCGGGAATTACATCCGGAAAGGCGTTTGCCAATGCTGCGCGCATGCTGGAAAAGAACCGGATTTTGCTGGCCGGAGCGGTCAAGATCAAGGCACCTCATTTTCGCGAGGCAAAAGGATACCCGGATGAGGAAGCGACAGAATATATTCGACTCTTCTGCTCCCGTCTGTCTGAGAAAAAATTCCTGCCGATGACATGGAATCAGGTACATTCAGTATTCCGCAGGCGGAAAGCGATCATCAATATAATCTATCCGGCCGCGAAAACAATCGGAAGACTCCGTGAACAGGCCATTACGATTTCACCCGACCGTTGTATCGGGTGCGGGAAATGCGCGGACCAATGCCCGGTTCGTGCAATTGCAATCTGTCGGAAGGCGATCCGGGATGCCCGGACATGCATGTACTGCTACCATTGTGCCGTGATTTGCCCGGGAGGCGCCGTAAAGTGCGATCTTGACAAGGTCTATCACATGATCCGTTTGAATAAAAAAATAGTCGGAACCGAGAATCCGTCGAATGAAAGCTATCTGTGATGCGATTCGATATTGACAAACATAAACAGCGGTGAAATAATGAACACTGTTCACTGAATGTGAAACGCAGCACCAATGGATTCATTTCAATAGGAAAAGGGGCTTCCGCTATGGAGAATAAGAAATCAATCAGCATCTTTGTCGGGATCATTGCCGTACTGGTTGTTGTTGCCGCAGCAATTGGCATCGCATCCATCAACATGAAGAACACATTCGAGTTTACAACGATTTACGGTGACGTGGTAAAGATGTACGGCGGAGGCATTTACAGGATGCACACCGTCGCGCAGGTATATCAGGTGATCCCGCACGATATGGTCAATCTTTTTCTGGCGGTTCCGGCGCTTCTGATTTCCTTTTTTTCGCGCGAAAAGGCATTCTCAAGGCCAGGCTGTTTTTTATGGCAGTCACGCTTTACCTTATGTTTACCTATGGAATTTATACGTTTTATGCAATGTACAACAGGCTCTACATTTGCTATGTGGCCATCATGGGCTTAAGTTTTTACACGTTTATCCTGACACTGAAGGGGACCGACGCCGTTAAGGCCAAGGAACTTTTCAAGGATACGTATCCGAACAAGCTGGTTGGCGGATTCCTGATCACTGCGTCTTCCTTTATAACACTGACCTGGCTTAAAACCATACTCCCGACGGCGTTCTTTGGTACCATGCCTACGATCGATCTGGCGCAGAGTACAACGATGGTGCCACAGGCCATCGATCTCGCCTTCGTTCTGCCGCTTGCATTTGTGATGGGTATCCGGCTTTGCATGAGAAAGCCCGAGGGCTATATCATGGGGACGGTCATACCGGCCTTTCTGGTATTTATGATGACGGCAATTTTTTCGAAGGGCTTGATGCTTCAGATCACCGGCACGGCAGACGGGGGCGGAACAATGGTCATAATGGGAACTTTTGCCTTAATATCTATGGTGGTTACAATGATCAATTTCCTGTTTATGAAGAGGGAAAGCTGATATGGGAACGAAAGAAAGGCGCCTTGCGGAGCGGGAACATATACGGAAGATCATTTTCGATGCGGCCAGCGATATCATTATCGAGGATGGCTTTGAGAAGCTGAGCATTCGCAAAATTGCCGACAGAATCGAGTATTCTCCGGGGGTTATATACAACTATTTTAAGGATAAGAACGAGATCGTCGAGCGGATCATTGCCGAGAACATTAAGAGGATCTGCGATTCGATGCTGTCCCTTGGGCTTCAGGAAATGAGTCCTAAGGCGGCTCTTGAGCTGGGGCTCACGAGATTTGCGGGCATCATGCTTGAGAACCGTCAGCAGTACAAAGCCATCATGCTGAGCGGGATGAATGTATCCCTGTTCAGGGAGGACAAATCCGAGACCGGAAGGCTTAGTGAGCTTTTGATCGGCGTGTTAAAGAACGGAAAGGATTCCGGTGTCTTTGATGTGCGGAGCGAAGAAGTAACTGCCATGCTCCTGATTGCTTCCATTTTCGGGCTGCTGAATACACTCGTGCAGGAAGAGATTGAGGATGAGAAGACGCAGGCGCTGCTCATTGAGAGCCATGTGGAGATTCTGGTCAGGGGAGTGTCCGGGCATTCATAATTTACGGAATGTGACCGCGCCTTTAAGTAACAGACGATCGGACTATGGCGCTTATCCGGATTGGTGTATCATGATGGGCGATATCAATTTTCGTGTCTTCAGGCACGAAAATTCTTCGGGAAACCGATAAGAATAAAGTATTAGGAGAGCGACATCATGGAAAGTCCGGACAAAAGGAAGAACTATAAGATAAGGATTATCAAGGGCGGCCCGTATATTGTAACCGGAGGCGTTCCCTTGTCTGAGAGAATCATCACTCCGCGAGGGAGAGGATACGAATATAAGGCCGGGCGTGAACTGCCCCAGTCGGAGGAATATGCTTTATGCCGCTGCGGACGATCGAAAAACATGCCCTTTTGTGACGGCTCTCATATAGAGCCTCCCTTTGCCGGGACGGAAGTTGCAGCCAAAGATAAATACATGGACAGGGCAGGGTTTATAGGTGGCCCCGGCATTGATCTGCTCGATGATGACAGGTGCGCTTATGCCCGTTTCTGTCATAGGGAAAAAGGAAATGTATGGCAGCTGACACGGAATTCATGTAATGAAGAGAACCGTGAAGAAGCCATTCAGGCCGCGAACGATTGCCCCACGGGAAGACTTGTGGCGGTGGACAAGGACGGTAATGCGATTGAACGTGAATATGACCCTTCGATTGAAATCCTTCAGGATCCCGAAGAAGGTGTAAGTGCGGGCATTTTTGTCAAAGGGAATATTCCTATCGAATCGTCGGACGGCGAGTTGTACGAGACAAGAAACAGAGTTGTTCTGTGCCGCTGCGGGCATTCGGAGAATATGCCCTTTTGTGATGCGTCGCATGTCTCGGTTGAGTTTTCGGATAACGGAAAAAGCAAATAAATTGCGGATATACGTATTTTAACAAATGGATCATGGGAGGGTATGCATATGGTTCTGCTGGTAATTGATGCGCAGAAAGGCATTACAGACGAGAGACTATACCGGTTTGAGTCGTTTGTTTCGAACGTGAGAATGCTGATCGAATCGGCAAGAAGAAACGGCATAGAAGTCATATATGTACAACATGATGACGGGCCGGGTTCCGGATTCTCCGTGGGTGATGCCGATTATGAGATCTATGAAGAATTTGCTCCGCGGGAGAATGAAAAGAGATTCTATAAAACGGTGAACAGCGCTTTTTGCCATACAGGGCTAAAGGAATATCTGAACGGCAAGAGGGAAAAGCAGGTTGTCATGGTGGGGCTGCAGACGGACTTCTGCATGGATGCCACCGTTAAATCCGCCTTCGAGAACGGCGTTGAAGGAATCATAGCTTTGGGCGCAAATTCTACCGTGGACAATGTTTACATGGACAAAGAAACGACCTGGAAATTCTATAATGAGTTTATGTGGCCTAAGAGATATGCAAAATGTATCGGTATGGAGGAAGTCTTAAACCTGTTTGAGAATTATGCTATTATTGAAAAATAAAGCATAGGAGGCAAAAGTATGCAGAAACCCAAAATTACAACGTATTGCGGATTGGATTGTGACAGTTGTACGTATAAAGAGCCGTGCGGATGCGGCGGTTGTATTGCGACGCAGGGAAAACCATTTCACGGCCACTGCGACGTAGCAGAATGCGCTGTATCTAAGGGCAAGCTGTTTTGCGGCGAGTGTGAAGATTTCCCTTGTGAAACGCTGAAGAGATATTCGTTTGATCCCGAACAGGGAGACAACGGTGCCAGAATTGAGAATTGCGGCAAGTTGAAGACCAGCCTCGTTGCCGCGGCCCGTGAAGGTCTCGATCCGATTGCGTACTGCGGATTCTCCTGCAATCACTGTTTCCTGGGACAATGGTGCGGCGCCTGCCGTTCCGATTACAATTGCTGCTCCTTTGCAACGATCAGCGAAGGCGGAATATGCCCGAACGTAAAATGCTGCAAAGAAAAAGGCCTGGACGGCTGCTACGAATGCAAGGATCTTGAAGCATGTGCGAAAGGCTTTTACGCCCCGGAAATTGAAAGCTCCAAAGCCTGTAAGGCTCAGGCGATGTTTATCGCAAAATATGGGAAAGACGGCTTCCTTAAGGTTCACGACCGGCTGCATGAACAGTATCCGGACTTTGCGAAAGCACAGGAAATACTGAACAGCAGCGTTGAAGATGCGATCAAACTGCTCGAAAAATGCAGGGAGTAAGCGTGAACGGCTCAGGGAGCAACGGATACGCGCACGCCGCAGATGTGCATGAAAATGAGCGGTTATGTGCGGAAGTACACGAACGGGTATTTCAATCCGAACGAACCCAAGGCGCCCCTCGGAGAGATGATCAGAGGGCTCATGTTCAGCCCCGACTACCTCTTCAAGGATTTTTTCGCGATCGTTAAGAACGGGTACGCGAGAAATCACAGCATCATGGACGAACTGGATGCCGTCGATTTGCGCGAAGATCTGCGGCTGACGGGCATCCCGTATCACATCCTTCAAGGCGAAACAGATGTGGTGACCTCCACAAGATTGGTGAAAGAGTTTGTTGATACGGCGGGAAATGAGAATCTGACCTGCACGGTTATTGCAAACGCGGCGCACATGCCCGGCGTTTACGGCATGCAGGCCGTTATGGACGAGATCGAAAAGTTGAAATAGAGGGCGAACCTTTTATAATGAGATGAGGAACGCGAAGAATCAAGGAGAATGCGCATGGGAATTGAACTGAGAATGATTGACGAGAACAATTTTCTGGACTGTTTCAATCTGAAACTGGCGGACGGACAGGATGCATTTGTTTCTCACCCCATTCGCAGCCTTGCGCAGGCTTATGTGTATCGCAATCAATGTACTCCATTTGGAATTTATCAGGATAACACAATGGTCGGATATGTTATGGTCATTTACGATTATGACGTTCCGGAATACAACATCTGGCACATGATGATTGACGAAAAGCACCAGGGCAAAGGCTATGGTAAAGAAGCCCTCCGGAAATGCCTGGACTACATTTCCGCCAAACCGTTTGGAATTTCCAACCTTGTTGCGCTTACCTGCAGCGAGCCGAATACAAGGGCGATACATCTTTATGAGAGTCTGGGATTCAAGCCGACCGATAACCGGGACGGGGATGAAATAGAAATGGTACTGAATCTCTGATTTGTAAGAATTGGGGGGGCGTTATGAAAAAATACTTTCTGATGATTCCATTGATGATTTTCCCTTACGCATATCTGATTTTTTTTACGTACATGACCTATACTTCAAATGCTATGGGTAGACTTTTTGACTTCCATGACGGTACAGACATCTGGTATGGGATAGCCGTTGAATATTTGATATACATAATCTTTATCGTTTTTTACAACACCATAATTTCCGGCCGCGGGAAATATACGGCATATGAATCTGCCAAAGTGAATCTGTTTGTTAAGGGGATACAAGTGCCTGCCTATATATTCCACTTCGTACTTGGCTCGATGGGAATTTGCATGGGCATATGGGGATTAGGGTTTATTATCGTTGCCGTAATCGTCGATCTGGGTACGATTCTTCTGACAGGGATCAGTTCGATCGGATGCACGATTCGCATGAAAAAAGAGAAGGTTCTGCGTACTCCGGCAGCGATTTTCATGGGAATCGGGTGTTTCCTCTATGTCGTGGACGTGGTAATCGCATTTCTTTATTTCTTAATGGCGAGAAAACACAGCAAAAAATCGGAGATTCAGGCAGTGCCAGCGGAAGCGATCGGAGGTAATATATGAATTTACGGATCCTTAAGACGATTTTTTCGGTCTGCAAAATGCCGGACTTTTCAGGTGTCGACTGGGCTGATGAGTACCTTTTTATCGGGAAAACCGATGAGGAGAATTCGCTTGTGTGTTCCGCCTCCCGTGTTCCCGCCAATGCCCTGGAGCGTGACGACGGATGGAGAGCCTTCCGGATTCAGGGTGTTCTGGATTTTTCGCTGATCGGAATTCTTTCCAAAATATCGACGATACTGGCTGAGAACGGGATCGGAATCTTCGCGGTATCCACGTTCAATACTGACTACATTCTGACGAAGGAAATAAACTTCTCGAGAGCTGTCGAAGTCATGAAAGAACACGGGTATATTGTGGAGGAGTAGGTTTCGGGAGGCAAAGGAGCGATTTTATGAGGAAAATACTATTAACATCGACCGGACTCGAACATAAGGCCATCATCGAC
>CAZTXQ010000018.1:45181-50282 GCA_964617375.1 uncultured Mageeibacillus sp.
TCGACGCACCGCGACAAAACGGAAATCGACTGCATATATGTCTGCGGCGGGAATCCGTTTTTTCTGCTCAAGAAGCTGAAGGAGTGCGGTTACTTTGACAGAATCCTGGAATGGGTTAACGATGGGCTTCTCTATGTCGGAGTGAGTGCCGGAAGCATGATCGCGGCCCCGGATATCAACTATATCTGCTGGGCGGATATCAATGACTGCGGTTTGAAGGACACAACAGGTCTGGCCTTCATTACGGCGGGCATCCTCCCGCATTATACGGATGATTTTGCAAAGGCCGCTGTCCTTTTGCGCGAAAAGGGCTTTGAAGTTCTGGGCGTTAGCGACAGTCAGGCCGTGGCCATACAAGGCGACAGCATAGAGAAAATCGGTTATATGTGAGGCCGGGCGGACTGGATTTGGCAAGTCGGTTTATCGTCAGCCAAATCTGTTGTAATATTTCTTTGATATTGTGTGATATAGTAAATACCATATAGATCAAGGAAAGGGCGTTCGTTCTATGCGGTTATCGGATCTTACAAAATATAAGAATATTGTAATTCAGTGCCATGATAATCCGGATCCCGATGCTGTGGCGTCGGGCTTTGCATTGCACCGGTTCTTTTCGGGCGATTCCGGCCGCCGGGTTCGCTTTGTCTATACGGGGCAATACCGTATTCAGAAGCCCAATCTTCGGATGATGACGAAGCGTCTTTCGATTCCACTCGAATACGTCGAATGTCTTCCGGAGGTTCCGGAACTGCTCCTGGTCGTCGACGGTCAATACGGCGAAGGAAATGTCACGCGGCTTCAGGGCGAGCGCATCGCGGTGGTTGATCACCATCCGGACAGCGGCCGACCGTTTGACTATGCCGAGATCCGGAGCACATACGGCAGCTGTGCGACGCTTGTATATCAAATGCTGACAGAGTCCGGTTACGATGTGAACGCGGATATGGATCTGGCGACGGCATTGTATTACGGGTTGTACACGGATACCAACAGTCTTTCGGAGATTTCACATCCGGCGGATAAGGATTTGAGAGATGACCTGATCTACAACAGGAGCCTAATCAACGCGCTTCGCAATGACAATCTTTCTTCCGAAGATATCACAATTGCCGGCGACGCGCTGCATCAGGCTTTTTTCGATAAGGAGAACGGCTTTGCCGTCGCTGAGGCGGGACCCTGTGATCCGAACATTCTGGGATTTATCAGTGATATGCTGCTGCAGGTTCATCGGTGCGACTCCTGCGTGGTGTTTTGCCGCTTGCCGTATGGCATCAAGTATTCCGTTCGGAGCTGCACGCCGGAGATTCATGCCGGTGAGATGTCGCGGGTTCTGGCCGCAGATTTCGGATCCGGCGGCGGTCACGCGGAGAAGGCCGGCGGTTTTCTGCGCTCGGATGCGCTCTCGGTGGTGCTCGCGGAAAATTCATTCTCAGATGTCGAATTTTTCTCCGACCGTATTCGCTCCTACAAGAACAGTTATGACATCATTTACGCTTCGCAGTTCGAGCCGGATTTGAATACAATGTCGGTTTACATCAAGAACCGGCTTCCTATTGGCTTTGTCCGGTCTCTGGATGTTTTGGCGGACGGTGATTTTTCGACGGTACGGACACTCGAGGGTGATATCAACATTCGCGCATCCGAGGATATTTATATAATGATTGGCATTTCAGGCGAGGTCTATCCGATCAAGAGGGCGACTTTCGAGAAGCGCTACACATCCTCAAACGAGCCTTATTCGGGCACATTCGAATATGCGCCGACAATCAAGCGAACAAATACGCAGCAGTCGGTGCCGCTCGCAGAACATGCGCATATCTGCATCCCGACCGATGAGACCCGAATTTACGCGCGGCCTTTGGACCGGACGGTAAAGGTCTTCACCTTCTGGGATCCGGACCACTATATGCTCGGCAGCAAAGGCGACCTGCTCGCGGCGCACTATGACAATCCGAAGGATGTCTATATCGTCGCGCGCGATATTTTCGGGAAGACGTATCGGCGGGCGGAGGACTGATTCTTTCGCGCAGCTTAGCCGTCGATGTAGTACTTCATGCGGTTCTCTTCGGATAATGTCCTGTCGACCAGGATATCGCCGGCAATCGTATAGAGATCTTTAAGTCCGCGATATGGGAAGCGTCCGAGGGTATAGGAATCAAAGACATAGACATATTTCATATCCTGACTGAATGCAATAAAATACGGTATTTCAGCCGTTGGATAGATTCCGTCGCTAATATCCAGAATCAAGGAATTGATATCCGAGACGGCCGTCAGTGTTTGGAGCGTGCTGTCATAAGACCAGAGCTTGACTTCCCCAATCTCGTCCTCGCCGGTATACAGAAGGCGTCCGGAATCGACACTCGCGGCCCGGATCCGATAGTCGTTTGACTGGAACACGAACACGGTGTCATCTTTGATGAAGCATCCGGAAAAAACGTCGGCACTGGCGCCGGCGATTCGCGATATCGTTTTGCCGCTTTTCAGATCGACAATATGGATGTACTGGTCTGTTCCGGGAATCGCCGCATAGCTGCTGTCATGCGCAAAAGGAATCTGCAGGTCGTAAACTTGCATCAGATTGATATGTTCATCGAACGCAATACGCGAACCATCCCCGGTTCGAATGGCAAACAGGCCGTCCACGCCGCTCAGAATGACATAATCCGCATTCTCGGAGACAGCGACGAACTGCTCCTGATTAAGAGTTGTATCGAAGACGATTTTGCGGGTCTCCACGGATATTATTCGAAGCCTGTCATATTGGGAAAGGACCATATATGTCTTTGACGTGTTCGTATAATATGTAAAATAGGAATCTGCTTTCGACATTACCGTTTCAACGGTATCTTTTTCAAAATCGTAGTATTGTACGGAATCGTCCGTCATGCCGAAAAGTAAACCGTTTTCGCTGAAGGCAGCACATCTCGTCAAAGCTGGAAGCTCTTTCTGCCCGATAATCTTTCCGGAGTTTGTATCAAAAACATAGACACTGGTGGCATCCGACAAATTCCGCTCGATCAGCAGATACTTGCCGTCCGGACTCACTTGCCACAGGCCTATGTACTCATCCGGATCAAATTCGTGTATTTTTTCCTGGCCGGGCGCTTCGACATACGAGTAGACCATGATCGACTTAGCATCATCAGGGACAAGCAGCATATGGGCCGACCCTCCGACCATCGCCAGAATCTGTGAAGGAACCGAAAAATCATACTCCTTATATTCCCGGCCGGTATACATATTGGACCATTTGACCTGGCCCATATACGTCGTGTAAACAAACAATCCGGTATCTACATTCATCGTGGATCCCGTGATGGTGGAAGGGGCCACCATCTCCGTAATCTTGACGCCCGTCGCCAGGTCAAAAACAAATACGCGATTCTCGACTGTCAGCAGGATATGGCTGCCGCTTTCCTCGGAGTACAGCAATCGTATCTTGCTGATGTACAGATCAAACATAGACCGCTCTGCGGATACTTCCGATGTCCAAAGCACCGTTCCCTGTTCGATGTCGTGACAGGTAAGCTGCATACTGACATCTCCGGAGTCATCGTCCCAGTTCGAGTAATTATACGAACCGCAAATGAGTGTTCCATCCTGGGTGAATTCGGAGAAAAAGGCTCCCGTATACGCCAGTTCAAAGCTCGAAATGATGCTGTTCGTCTGCACATCGATGACAGAAACAGATGCTTTTGTATCCTGAGACAGGATATTGGAATAGACGACCGCCAGCCGTGCTCCGTCTCCGGACAACACCATTTGAGCAAATAGCGAATCCGAATCCTCGATGGTTATCAAGGACTTGAGGCTGCCGTCCCTTGTATTTATGAGATAAGTTTCTTCATAGCCGAGAAGCTTCACTGCGACCACGGATTCATCACCGCTTAAAGCATGGTGAGGCTCGCTCAGGTAGCCGTCATTCCTGAACCGGGAATCGAGGGAATGATACGCGTCCTCCCAGACCAGAGATCCGTCCTTGCCGTTGATGCAGATGATTTTCGAGCCGGAAAAGGCGATAACCCGATCGTTTGCCAGAATGCTGTAGTCGTAATAACGATCCGTCGGAATCTCGTCCGACGCGGCATTCCATTCGGAGAGGCTTTTCCCTGTGGCCAGATCAAAGAGATTCAGAACTCCGCGCGAATCGAGCATTGCGAAAAATGCCCCCGAAGGTGCAGCTTGCACATTGTCCGTTACCACATCCCGGTGTTCGACCGTATAATCCGGGACGAGATCCGTACCCATTGCATAGGGTTGAATCGCCTTGGACAAAGCATATTCCGCCTGCGGTACAACCGGTCTGTCGGGCTGATCAATGTCCTTCGGCAGAGCTTCAAGTGCGACAAGAATCGCATTGGTACGGTCGCCCTCCTCAAGCAGGCGCGATGACGTATCGGCCAGATACATCGATTGTGTCATCTGCTGTTTCTTGAAATTTTCCAGAATTCTTTGATTCTGATAATAATTATAAGAGCCGAACAGCACAGCCAGAACCGCAAACGCCGTCGCGCCGATCGCGATGCGGCGATTCTTCTGATCACGATGCCGCTGCTTCAAATCATCGTATCGGCAGCCCAGAATCGGTGCCGCCAGACGAAGGATATCCTTCTTGATCCTGCGTTTTCTTGCCCGGGAATCCGGCGCGCGGTAGTCAGCCGCAAAAGGTTCCGCGATCGCTTCATAAACATACGATTCGCCGTGAACATCCACTTCGCGCTTCTCTTCGAAAAGCAGCGGTTTAGGAAAAGAATCCTTCGGCTCACCCTCGATTATTACGGGCAAAATCCGCTCCCGCCCATGTGCCTTGATGAAGTAGGACACTTCATTTGCGACCCACTCCGACTCCGGCGTTCGGGGCGAACAAATCACGATCAGATACTCCGACTGATCCAGCGCCGTCAGGATCTCGTCGCTCAAACTGGAGGATACCGTGAGCTCTTCCTGATCCCGGAAAACACGTTCGATCTTCCGCTTGCCCGACGACTTGCGAATTGAGCGCGGCACACGAATACTTTCCAGCCGCTTGTGGATCTGCTCCGAGACTTCTATATCCATCGGCGCATGACGATAACTGATAAATGCATCATATTTCATT
>CAZTXQ010000019.1:0-47960 GCA_964617375.1 uncultured Mageeibacillus sp.
GGATAGAGCAACAGCCTTCTAAGCTGTGGGTCGGAGGTTCGAGTCCTCCTAGGCTCACCATTATGAAGAGAGGATCAATAAGCGGATTTTGTTCGCTTGATGAAGCCTCTTTTTTTTTGCCCGCCATTGTTGTGTTATAATCAGAACCGTCAAACCATCAGAAGGGGACTGTATTCATGACGAAAAAACCCGCATACGACAACAACAGCATCTCATCACTGAAAGGTGCCGACCGCGTACGGAAACGTCCGGGTGTTATTTTCGGTTCGGACGGACTGGAAGGCTGCGAACATTCCTTTTTTGAGATTCTGTCCAATTCGATCGACGAAGCCAGAGAAGGCCACGGCGACAAAATTGACGTGATCCGTTTTGCCGACGGTTCGATTCAGGTAGAAGACTACGGACGCGGAATCCCTTTGGACTATAATACGAAGGAAGAGCGTTTCAACTGGGAACTTGTTTACTGCGAACTGTATGCAGGCGGTAAATATAATAACAATTCCGGCGAAAACTACGAATTCAGCCTGGGACTGAACGGTCTTGGAGCTTGTGCAACGCAATACGCCTCCGAATATTTTGACGTGCAGGTTTTCAGGGACGGATATAAGTACTCCCTTCATTTTGAAAAGGGCGAAAATATCGGGGGACTCGCAAAGGAACCGACGCGTTTTAAAAGAACGGGAACCATTCAGAAATGGAAGCCGGACCGTGAAGTATTTACCGATATCCAGATTCCCGCGGAGTCTTTTCTCCAGATCATCAAGCGTCAGGCCGTCGTCAACAGCGGCGTGACCTTTCATTTTTCCGATCTGGCAAACGGGCAGGAATATACCTTCTGCTACCCGCAGGGTATTTTAGGGTATGTCGAGGAAGTGAACGAAGGAAAAGGTATCTCAGCACCGTATTCGTTCGAAAGTACGGGCCGGGGAAAAGACCGTGACGACAAGCCCGAATATAAGGTGCAGTCTCAGGTTGCATTCTGCTTCAATAACGAAGTGAATCTTATCGAGTACTATCACAATTCCAGTTTTCTCGAACACGGCGGAGCACCCGACAAGGCTGTGCGCGCTGCATTTACGGCGGAAATCGATAAACAGATACGTGCCCGAGACAAGTACAAGGCGAATGAGAGCAAGATTACGTTTCAGGACATCGCAGACAGTCTTATTCTCGTTACGAGCTCCTTTTCCACGCAGACGAGCTATGAGAACCAGACCAAGAAAGCCATCAGCAACAAGTTTATTCAGGACTTTATGAATGATCTGATCCGGCAGAGGATGGAGATCTGGTTCATCGAGAACAAACCGGATGCCGATAAGGTCATCGAGCAGCTGCTGATCAATAAGAGAAGCCGTGAGAACGCCGAGAAGACCCGTCTCAATGTAAAAAAGAAGCTGATGGGGAATATTGACTTAAATAACCGCGTCAAGAAATTTGTCGACTGTCGAACCAAGGATGTGTCCGAGCGAGAGATCTACATTGTTGAAGGTGATTCAGCTTTGGGCTCCTGCAAGATGGGCCGGGACGCGGAATTTCAGGCGATTATGCCGGTCCGGGGAAAAATACTGAATTGCCTTAAGGCCGACTACGATGTCATTTTTAAGAGTGAAATTATTGTCGATCTCCTTAAGGTCCTCGGCTGCGGAGTCGAAATCAACTCCAAACACAACAAAGATCTTTCGTCCTTTGAATTAAATCTTCTTCGATGGAACAAGATCATTATCTGTACCGATGCCGACGTAGACGGTTTCCAGATCCGTACACTGATACTCGCGATGCTTTACCGCCTTACCCCGACACTGATCGAGGAGGGAAAGGTATTTATCGCGGAATCTCCTCTTTTCGAGATAACCTATAAGAACAAAAAGGAAGAGAAAACGGAGTTTGCGTATACCGAAAAAGAGCGCATAGAGATTCTTGCAAAATATCCCCCGGATTCCTGTATGATTCAGCGGTCCAAGGGACTCGGTGAGAATGAACCGGAAATGATGTGGCTTACGACGATGAGCCCTGCAACCAGAAGGCTGATAAAAGTCATTCCGTCCGACGCGAAAATGACGGCGGAGGTTTTTGATCTTCTCCTCGGAGACAATCTGCAGGGTAGAAAGACACATATTGAGAAGGACGGACATCTGTATCTCGATCAGCTGGATATCGGCTGACTTCCCATTGCGTTATAAGAAAGCATCGGATTTCCCGAAGGAGATAAGACATGAGTACAACCGGTCATAAGGATAATGAACAGAAAAACAAGGGACATTCCAAAAAGGGTGATCCGGTTGCCGCAGAAACGGTGAAGCGCGAGCATCCGTCGACGGATCAGGCGATTACCGATACTCTTGAAACCAACTATATGCCCTATGCGATGAGTGTTATCGTATCACGCGCGATTCCCGAAATCGACGGGTTTAAGCCTTCGCACAGAAAGCTCCTGTACACGATGTACAAGATGGGTCTTTTGACGGGAAACCGTTCCAAATCGGCCAATGTAGTCGGACAGACGATGAGATTGAACCCGCACGGCGATATGGCGATTTATGAGACGATGGTCCGTCTTACACGCGGAAATGGCTCGCTTCTCCATCCGTATGTCGATTCGAAGGGTAATTTTGGCCGACAGTACTCCCGCGATATGCAATTTGCCGCAGCCCGATACACAGAGGTCAAATTAGACAAGCTCTGCGAAGAAATCTTTCGGGGCATGGACAAAAATGCCATCGATTTCATGGATAACTATGACGGTACCTTAAAGGAACCGGTCCTTTTACCTGCAAGTTTTCCGTCCATTCTGGTCAACAGCAACCAGGGTATTGCCGTCGGTATGGCGTCCAATATCTGCTCATTCAATATTCGCGAAGTCTGCGAAGCGACCATCGCCTATATGAAGGATCCGCAGGTGGATCTGATTGAAATCATGCCGGCTCCCGATTTTTCGGGCGGAGGAACGATTCTTTACGACAAGGCCGAGATGCTGCAGGTGTACGAGACCGGCCGCGGCGGTATCAAGATCCGTGCCAAGTACAGAGTCGACAAGAAGAACAATATGATCGAGATCTATGAGATTCCGTACACGACAACCGCGGAGGCGATTATCGACGAGGTCATCGAGCTGGTCCGTTCCGGCAAAATCAAGGAAATCAACGATGTTCGCGACGAGACGGATCTCGATGGCTTGAAAATTACGATCGAATGCAAGCGCGGCGTGGACCATGACAACCTGATGACCAAGCTGTACCGCTTCACCAAGCTGCAGGATACTTTTTCGTGCAATTTCAATGTGCTGATCAACGGAATGCCGCGAGTTCTTGGTGTAAGAGCACTCCTTGCCGAATGGCTTGTGTGGCGCAGAAGCTGTCAGAAGCGTGAGGTCCTTTATGATCTCGAGCGGAAGCAGGATAAACTTCATCTTCTGGACGGTCTTGCCAAGATCCTTCTGGATATCGACAAGGCAATTAAGATCATTCGAAACACGGAACTCGAAGCCGATGTTGTCCCCAACCTGATGACAGGCTTTGCGATTGACGCGATTCAGGCGGAATATGTAGCTGAAATTAAGCTCCGAAACATTAACCATCAGTATATTTTGAACCGTATCGCAGATCGCGAGGCTCTTATCAAGGAAATCAGCGATCTCGAGGATATCTTAAAGAAGCCGCATCGAATTGACGCCATGATTATAAAGACTTTGGAGAATGTCGCCAAAAAGTACGGCAAAGACAGAAGAAGCGAAATTCAGCATGTCGACGAAGTAGAGACGTTCTCGACAGATCAGATGATCGAAGATTACCGGCTCAAATTGTTCCTTACGGAGCATGGTTATATCAAGAAGATTCCGCTGACTTCCCTGCGAAGTGCCGGCGAACTTAAGACCAAGGAAGAAGACCGGATTCTGATGGAGCTTGAAGGGAAGAACAAGAGTGATATTCTCTTTTTCTCCGATCACTGCAATGTATACAAGATGCGCGCCTTCGAACTTGCGGATACTAAGCCTTCCGAGCTTGGCGGGTATCTTGCCAATATTCTTCAGATGGAAGACGGCGAGAAGATTCTTTTCATGCATAACACGGAAGACTACAGCGGAGATATTCTTTTCTCTTTTGAAAACGGGAAAATGTCCAAAGTTATTCTGAAGGCGTATGAGACCAAGACGAACCGCAAAAAGCTGCTTCATGCCTGCTGCGAGGCATCTCCGATCACGGCTATCCATTATTTGACCGCGGACACGGATTTCGCCGCGTTTTCCAATCTTCGGAAAGCCATCGTTTTTTCGAGCAGCCTTATCCCTGTGAAAACAACGAGATCTTCCCAGGGCGTTCAGGTTCTCGTATCCAAGAAAGGCAGTGTTCTTACCTCGGTCGTAAAACTGGAGAATTCGGGCTTTGCGGATCCGGAGTATTACCGGATACGCAGAACGCCCGCGGTAGGTTATTATTTGAAGGAAGAGACGATCGTGAATCGTCAGATCGGTCTGGGGGAAGTATAAACCATGCCCGGCGAGTATTATTTCGGAGACAGGCCCGACGAATCGGGATCTCTTATCAGAAAAATTCTGATCTGGATCTGCACGGCCGCGCTGATAACGGCAGCCGTCGTGTTCGGCTGGCTGTACGTCTATAACAGACAACTCTCCTCGGTATTGCCGTCGTTTGAAAATGCGCTTGAAA
Source organism: uncultured Mageeibacillus sp. (assembly GCA_964617375.1). GTDB lineage: Bacteria > Bacillota > Clostridia > Saccharofermentanales > Saccharofermentanaceae > Firm-13. The sequence continues at coordinate 4,665 of CAZTXQ010000019.1, forward strand.
ATCACGAATACACGAAAGCACTTACGATGTACCGCGATATTCAGGCGGAAGTACTGGGCAGGGATCCCGACGATACGAAGGCGGATTCTCAGGAGAAAATGGTTCTCGCGGAGATGGAGAGCATTGTATATGCCCGCGTCGATTCGATTGAAACGAGCATTAGAAATGACCGGTATACTCCGGTTGCCGACGACCGCGCGTTCCTCGAGCAGATGGGCGAGCTTACGGGAGCGAGGCTTTCCCTGTGGCTCGAGAGCCTGTGCGGAGAATTTCTTCTGGGTACCATAGAAAAACCGGCGCTGGAATTCATTTTCTCGCAGGTCGGAGATTATACGAATATTGTCTCTTCCGCCGCTCCGCTCAAAAAGGAGCTCGACTCGATCGAGATATATAGGGGAGATGTTCAGACTGCCGAGCAGTATTTTGCTGCAAAATCCTATATAGAGGCTGTCGACAAGTACGAAGATATCATCAGCCATACGACCGGTTTTGTAAACGAGTATGCCAGTGCGCGCTTAAGTGACTGCGAGAAAGAAATGTACGACCCGATCATGGCGGAGTGCGACGAGCTTCTGCTGTCCTATCAGTATTACACGGCTGAAAACATCCTGTCGGATCTTGCCCGGATCTTTCCGGATGACCAGAAGGTCCAGGCCAAGCTTCTCGAAGCCACCAGCAATACCTCGATTGTCGTAAATTACACGGACAAGGTAGAGGTACTGTGTGTGAAGCCTCTGATTGCGGATGCGGATCTTGCTTTTTCGGCGGCAAACAGCGGGAATACGGATTCTCTGATGCTCACGACGTCGGAATTCAAGGCGATACTCGAGCAGCTTTATGCGAATAATTATATTCTCGTTGACATACACAGCATGGCGGATTTGAGCAGTGAGACCACTGTTTCTCAACTTGCCTTCAAGATCCCGGAAGGCAAGAAGCCGCTTGTCATCATACTCGAAAACGTAAATTATTCTGCGTATCAGACCGGCCTGGGGATCTCAAGCAGACTTGTCCTTAACGATCAGAACCAGGTCTGTGCGGAATATGTAAATGCTGCCGGGCAATCCGTAACAAGCCGCGATGCGGAAGCGATCGGAATTCTCGATGCCTTTGTCGATCTGCATCCGGATTTTTCTTTCAACGGTGCCAAGGGAATCATCGCATTTACCGGCTATGAGACGGTTATGGGCTACATAACCGACGCGGATCAGGTCGATGACCGAAATGCCGCGCTGTCGGCTATGGGCGCTGCGAGCATTAGCCCGACAGAAGAGCAAATCAGTAAGAACCGCGAGACTGTTATTGCGATTATGGACAGACTCAAGGAGACCGGATGGTCTCTGGCGTCGTCCACATACGGCTTTATCAACGCAAATGACTGCGATATGGATACGATCAAGAATGACACGAACAAGTGGCTGGATCAGGTCTCAAGCCTTACGGGGGAGGCGGATATTCTCGTGTATCCGAATGGAAACTTTATTAAGGGATCGGACCCGCGTGCCGTATTTCTTAAGGAGAATGGTTTCAGGATCTTTTTCGGAGTCGGCCCCACGCCGTATTACACGTTCGGCAACAATTACCTGTATCTTGACCGGACCATGCTGAACGGTGATACGCTTCGGACGCTTTCCTTTGAAGGTGTCTTTGATGCGCGGTCGGTCTATGACGCGAAAAGAACAAGACCCTTTTCCTGATCATCACCGGTCTGGAATGAAGGACAGCTCTCCCGACCGGCAGCGTCGCAATAAATTAACAAATCCATTCGCTTTACTGTGCGGTCCCGTATGATATTCTAAAGACAGAATTCATTTTCTTTTATAAGGAAGGTGCGGATATCAAGTACATTTATGACCGCTTAACAAAACCGGATGAACCGGATAAGAAAGGATTGGCAAAGCCTCGCCGCCGTATCGCGATCGTGGCTTTGGCTCTTGTCCTTGCTCTAGCCTTTGTTTCCGCCTGCGGATACAAACCGATCTCAGAAGAGGCGTATCAGACACTGGCCTCATCCCTGCAAAACGACATCATGCAGCTTCTTCCGACGACCGTTCCGCAGGAAGGAGAATTCAATGTCTCCGATGCTGGAAAAGTAAACGAAATCGGCAGCAGGCAGGATCTGTTCTTTGTCTTGCAGGAGGCCCTGTACAATTTCGATTCGGAGATATATATAAGCATTGAAAAATATGATCTATTCAGTCAGTACTGGTCTGAACTCGCAAATGATGGAGCGCTTCATTCGGCTTATGAGACGAGCGAGGTAAAGGTTGAATATGACAACAAGACTCCGTGTACAATCCGCCTGATGTTTGAGTATAATGCGGCAGGACAGATCTTAAGAGCGCTGAAAAACGGAGATCCAATGCAATTTAAGGACTCAAACGCAACTCTTTTATATGAGAAGGCCGAGGCTATACTGGGCGAGGCAACAGCGCCGGATATGACCGACACGCAAAAAGAGATCGCCATTCATGATTACATCATACAAAATACAAAATACAGTACGGATGGCAACCAGGAACGTCTCGCGACCGCCGAAAGTGTTTTGCTCGACTGCATCGGACAGTGTCAGGGTTATTCCGAGGCGTTTGGCCTTCTGCTGGAATTGTCAGGTATATCAACGAGAATTGTATCCGGCAGCGCGGCGGGTTCGGACGGTATTTATGTGGCGCATGCCTGGAATCAGGTGTTGATCGATAACGTCTGGTACAATGCGGATATCACCTGGGATGACCCGGTACCGGACACGGGCGATTACGCTTCACGGACGTATATGAACCGTTCCGACGACTTTATGAGAGCTGACCACAAATGGTCCGATCTGTTTCAAACCTGCGAAGTGGATTTTCCGATCATTCCGACAGAAGATTTGGCATCATCAGATATATCTTAGGGAAAATATCAATAATGTATTGGACGAATCTTTGTTAAAACATTATAATATTTGTATTGTCCGAAAGGATTGCGCGGAGGTGCATTATGACCAAAAAAGCAGAATCGGAACAGGTTAAGAATTTACTGGTTGATGATGAGATCTTGTGGAAAGACCGCAAGAGATATTTGGGACTTCCGATCTCTTTCACGGTATACAGCCTTGATAACAACCGGCTGTATGTTAAGAGGGGCTTTTTCAATTCGGTAGTGGATGAATTGCTGCTGTACCGTGTTCTGGATGTGAAGCTTTCGAGGTCTCTTGGACAGAAGATTTTCCGTGTCGGATCGATTACGCTGATGACAGCAGACCAGAGCAATCCGACTCTCGTTATTAAGAATATTAAGAATTCGGACAGAACCCGTAAGCTGCTCAGCAATATTGTGGAGCGCGAGCGCAACGAGAAGCGTATAATGGGCAAGGAGATGTTCGGCGCATCCGGCATGGGTATTGCCGATGATATCGAGATGCACGAACACGGAATGAACTGATCAATGAATGCCTGTTATTGTTGATCCTTAATGGATCAAACTGTTTCAGGGGATGGGACAAAGCGAGTGGAAACAAGACTGGATCGATATGAAGGTGCACGCGAAAAGAAGCTTGCCCAGCTGGCCGATCTGATTGCCAATTCGGATAATATTGTTTTTCTCGGCGGGGCGGGGGTATCCACCGAGAGCGGTATTCCCGATTTTCGCAGCGGACACGGTATCTATAATCAGGACAGCGGCTTATCCTTCCGTCCCGTTGATATCATCAGCCATTCCTTTTTTGTCGATCATCCCAAAGAATTCTATGACTTTTATAAGCGCAAGCTTTGCTATCCGAAGGCCAAGCCGAACAAGGCTCACAAGGCTCTGGTACGTCTGGAGAAGCAGGGTAAGCTTAAGGCTGTTATAACGCAGAATATTGATAATCTGCATCAGATGGCAGGGAGCAAGGTGACTGTCGAGCTTCATGGCTCCGTTCACCGTAATTACTGTATGTCCTGCAAGGAGCCGTACTCGCTCGATTATGTACTCGCGAGCGAAGGAATCCCGGTATGCTCGAAATGCGGCGGAATGGTTCGGCCGGATGTCGTGCTGTACGAGGAGCATCTGGACCATGTCAATATCGACAATGCAATCGCCTTCATCGAGAAGGCAGACCTTCTGATTATCGGCGGAACATCGCTTACCGTATATCCGGCTGCAACGTTCGCGCAGTTTCTCCCTCATGACCGTGTAGTAATTATCAATAAGAGCTCGACGTATCTGGATCTTCAGGCTATGCTGACCATCCATGACAGCATTGGAGATGTGCTTGACGAGGTGATTCCCAAAACGGTCCGGGCCGCCAAGAGTTCTTCGTCGGGGGCAAAGAAGAAGCCTTCGGCCAGGAAACCGGTCAAACGGTTAAGCGACGAGCTCGTTGATCCCGGCAATCCGTTATAACCGGATCGCCAGGATTTCCCGCTTCTTACGAATTTTCTTTTCCCGAGAACTGAACTTTATAGAGCTCTGCATAGAGGCCGTTTGCGGCCAGTAAGACTTCGTGCGAGCCGCGTTCCTGTACGCCATTCTCATCAAGATAAATGATTTCGTCGGCATTTCGTATGGTGGAAAGACGGTGCGCGACAATGAGGCATGTTCTTCCTTTTGACAGACGTTCAAGCGCTTCCTGAATACGAAGCTCCGTCTGTGTATCGAGAGCCGATGTCGCCTCATCAAGAAGCAGCACGGGCGGATTCTTAAGAAAGACCCGCGCAATCGATATGCGCTGTTTCTGACCGCCGGACAATAGAAGGCCGCGTTCCCCGACATAGGTCGAGTAGCCGTCGGGAAGACTCTTGACGAATTCATCAAGTTCCGCCTCTTTCGCGGCGGAAAGTACTTCCTCATCTGTGGCGTCCAGACGGCCGTAACGGATATTTTCCATGATGCTTGCGGCAAACAGATATACATCCTGCTGAACAATTCCGATATTCTTGCGAAGAGAGGAGATATCGATATCCCGGATATCGATTCCGTCCAGGCGGATCGCGCCTTCCTGTACTTCATAAAATCGCGGTATCAAGTGGCAAAGAGTCGTTTTACCGCTGCCGGAAGGGCCTACGATTGCAGCGGTTTTCCCGGCGTCGATCACAAGGTTAATGCTGGAGAGGACATTGTCGGCCGTTTCGTCGGAATTGTAAGAGAAAGTGACGTTCGAAAAAGAGACTTCGCCTTTTACGTTCGAAAGAACAATTGCGTCCTTCCGGTTTGTGATATCCGGCTTTTCGCGCATCAGGGAAACAAACCGTAAGAATCCCGACATGCCCGATTGATACAGTTCGGTAAAATTGATGAGTTTTCGGATCGGAGATAAAAAGAGCGATATATACAGCGTGAATGTGATGAGATCAATAACGTTCAGTTCGCCTTTCATGATCAGGTAGCCGCCGAACCCGATGGCAAGGAGATTTAGGAGTCCGATCATGAATTCCATTCCGGTAAAAAATGTGCTCATGATCTTGTAGAAACGCCCGCGCGCATTGCGGTAATCCAGAGTAACGTGCTCAAATTTACCCGCTTCGTAGGATTCGTTGGCGAAAGCCTTGGACACACGGGATCCGGAGATGCTTGATTCGATCTGCGAATTGAGAGAAGCCGTGTTATCTTTGAGTTTGGCCGATGCAAAGGACATTCTTTTTCGAAGAAGGATCGTAAACAGAAGGAGCAGCGGCAGAAAAATAAGGAGCATTATGGTCAGCTTCATGTTTATGAAAAAGAGCGCGATTACCGATCCGATCAGCGTAACGGAAGAGATGAACAGATCCTCGGGACCATGGTGAGACAGTTCGGTTATATCAAAGAGATCCGACAGAATTCTGCTCATCAGGTTGCCGGTGCGGCTCTTGTCATAGAAAGTAAAGGACAGATTCTGGAGATGGCCGAAGAGATCGCGGCGCATCTGCATTTCGATATCGGCGCCCATTATATGACCCCAGTACGTTACGATGTACTGCATACCGGCTTTAACGGCAAAGGATACGAAAATGATTGCGATCAGCAGAAAAAACGCACGGAAGTTATTCTCCGGCAGATACGTGTTCAGCGCAAATCTTGAGAGCATGGGAAAACTTAAGTCAATACCGGATATGAAAAATGCGCAGATCATGTCCAGAAGAAACAAACGCATATTCGGCTTATAATAGGAAAGAAATATTGCCAATGGCTTTTTCATTAAAAAATCTTCTTCAGATACTGTAAATTTCATGTTGACCTGCCTTTCCGGAACTCCATTTTATCCGAATTAGGATTGCTTTGCCATATCTATTCATCGATGTGTTAGAATCTTTTATGTATGCAACTGCGACTTTAGGAGGACTCATTCATGGATCAGCTACCAATCGATAAAAGGAACCGGCTCTTTGCAGAAAGAGAAAAGGACCTTACGTTAAAACGGGATATAAAGGAGAAGATATCCACCGTATATAGCAATATCCGGATGGCAATGTTTCTCGGCGGGGTTATAGGCGGCGGCATTCTGCTCTATTTTGACAAGAAAATTCTTGCGTTTATCGTATTCCTTGCCTTTGCGGGACTATTTATCGTAACGGCTCTGCGGCATCAGGCGCTGAAGAAAGAGTTGTACTATCTATCAACACTGCTCGATATTCATGCAGAGTACAAAGCCAGAGCGGTCCATGATTTTGACAAGCTGCCCGACACCGGAGAGAATTTCAAGGATCCGAGCCACATATATTCGGATGATCTGGACCTTTTCGGGCCGAGATCGCTCTTTCATCTTATGAGCACCGCGGAGACCTGGTTCGGCCGGCGGAGCTTTGCCGATCTTTTGCTGTCGGCTGCGGATAAAGACAAAGACATCCGGCTCATCACAAAAAGGCAGGCTGCCGTTGCCGAGCTTGGCGAAAATATAGAGGTCCTTGAGGAGATGAAGGCGTCGGGAAGAATAGCAAGCCGGAGCGCGGAGGATCCCGGGAAACTGCTGGATTATGTGAAGAAAGACGAAGGAAAACCGTTGATTTCAGGTTTTTTTCTTCTGTTGTCCGCTTTAGCTACTTTCGCATTCCTCCTCTCCGTGGTCCTTGTCTTTATTTTTCATCTGATTCCTCCGTTTGTATTTTTAGCTCTAACGATCGTTCAAATCATCATGGTCGCCTTCAAGTATCAGAAGTATAAGCCGGCCTTTGAATCTGTCGGGGACTTCTACGCCGAAATTTCCGCGTACACGAAACTGTTCGGGGACATTGAAAAGTCGGATCATACATCGGAACTGCTCAAGGAGATTCGGGACGTCCTTAAAGGCGGCAGGAATTCTTCATCGGACTCCGCCTCAAAACGGGTAAAGAAGCTTCGCAGAATCTGCCTTTTCATACAGGCAAGAAGTCAGCCGATTCTTTTCTTTGTACTGAATGTCTGCTTCCTTTATGATAACTACTGCATTTATTTTCTGGAAAAATGGAAGCACGAGTCCGGAAGCCATCTCGAAGAATATCTGAAGGCTTTGGGCACCTGGGAAGCTCTCATGAGCCTTTCCACGCTGACGTTTGTCTATCCGGAATGTTCCTTTCCGACCTTCACGAGCGAAAGCGACGGGCATAAGGCCGCTTTTGAAGCGGTATGCATGGGACATCCGCTGATTCCGGTAAACCGGCAGGTTAGAAATGACTTTTCGCTTACTTCCGGCACCGCGCTGATTACCGGCTCGAATATGTCGGGCAAAACCACTCTTTTGCGAACCGTGGGTGTGAATGCCGTACTGGCATACGCCGGAACGATCTGCTGCGCGGAATCTCTTGTGATCGGACGCATGCAAATCGCATCCTCCATGCGTATTGCCGATAATTTGGCGGAGGGACTTTCCACCTTCTATGCCGAGCTTCTCCGCATCGGCGGCATTATCGAAAAGTCCAGGGAAGAGGTACCGCTCCTCTATCTGATCGATGAGATCTTCAGGGGCACAAATTCCCGGGATCGTACGGACGGCGCTAAAATCGTCCTGAAAAACCTGAACAAGCCATGGATCATCGGACTTATGTCGACGCATGACTATGAGCTTTGTTCGTCGGAAGTGCAGGGCGGTATGGACCTGAAGAATTATCATTTCTCGGAAACATACGATGAGGCAGGCATTCATTTCGACTATAAACTGGCTGAAGGCATATCTGTTTCCGCGAACGCCAGATATCTCATGCGCATGATCGGAATTGAATAAAATCCGGATAGCAATGAAAGACAAATGAGAAACAGCAAGTCAATATGACTGAATAAAATGAGAAACATGCAGAAAGCATCTTGATAAACGAGAAAATAAGGCATAAAATGAAATAACACAAAATATAAATTGCAATTAACTTGCGTATATACAAAGAGACTTGCAATCGTCTTCCATATGAAGGAAACAGACTACTCGTTTATATCGGTATTGCATGGGGGTAACAGATGATATCATTTACGGAAAACACACGGTATTTCGGCGATTCGAATCCTCAGGAGCTGCTGGAAACGTACGGTTCGCCATTATATGTATATAATGAAAGCATTTTGAGAGACCGCATGCGCAGGATGGCGCACTTGATATCATACCCCGGGTTTACGGCCAACTATTCGATCAAAACGAATTCGAATCTCGAGATACTCAAAATGGCTCTTGAGGAAGGCTTAAACGCGGATGCGATGTCTCCCGGTGAAATTCATGTGCTCTTAAAGGCAGGATTCCCGAAAGAACGTATCTTTTATGTTTCGAATAACGTATCCAAGGATGAACTGCAATATGCAATTGATCAGGGTGTTGCGATAAGTCTTGACAGCCTCTCTCAACTTGAACGCTACGGTGAAATCAATCGGGGCGGTCGATGTGCGGTACGTCTGAACCCGGGCGTCGGAGCGGGTCATCATGAGAAAGTTGTCACGGCGGGGAAGAAGACGAAGTTTGCGATCGCCGAGGCGGACATCCCGTCTGTTAAGGAAATTGCCGCCCGCTATGATCTCAAGATTGTCGGAATCAATCAGCATATCGGATCTCTTTTTATGGACGGCACGCCGTTCCTTACGGCTGTTTCCCATTTCCTCGAGATGGCCTTGCAGTTTCAGGATCTGGAGTTTGTCGACTTTGGCGGCGGCTTTGGAATACCCTATCATAAGCTGTCCGGTGAGAAGGAATTTGATCTGACATTATTCGGAGCGGCTCTGGAAGAGCTGGTGGAAGACTGGGCGGCCCGTTACGGGCACAAGATTGTCTTCAAGTCTGAACCCGGCCGGTACATTGCGGCGGAGGGCGGCGTGATTCTCGGAACGGTGCATGCGAAAAAGCAGAACAGCGGCATTACGTATGTAGGAACCGATGTGGGCATGAACGTTCTCGTGCGTCCGTCGATGTATGATTCCTGGCACGATATTGAAGTATATCGTGACGGCAGGATCGCGAATCCGGAAAACGGATCTGAAAGAGTTAATGTCGTCGGTAATATCTGCGAAAGCGGAGATATACTTGCGAAAGACCGCGAACTTCCGGTTATTGAAGAGAATGATATTCTCTGCGTCCTGGATGCGGGTGCGTACGGATATTCGATGTGTTCAAACTATAACAACCGTCTCCGGCCTGCAGAGGTGCTGATCGGCCTTGACGGCAAGCCAAGACTGATCAGAAGAAGAGATACGTTTGAGACTCTTACGGAGAATTTTTTATAAAACCAGTAGCAAAATAACTGTTTGTGATAATAACATTAATGTTACAGTGTGCAAACTGCTCAAAAAATATTGCTCTTCTGCATAAATCCTTGTAATGACGTAATATCTAGGGTAAACTTTAGATAAAGTGTGAACATTTCAAGAACAAGAAGGGCAAATATGGCAAACACATGGACAGAGGCCTTGTCTCGTACAAAAGTTGTAATTTTTGATTATCCGGCACTCTTTGAAGCCGGCAGGTATACTGTTTTCAAAAACCTTCTTGAAACGATTCTTTCGAGTAAAATCGATGTTCTTGTCAATACCTCTTTTCATGTATACAACGCCTGTGTTACTCATGCGGACAACCCGAACGATGAAGAAGTGAAATCGGAAGCCGACGAATTTTTGTCCATGCTGCTGCATGCCGGCCGATTGGTCGTTGAGAGTTCAGAAATGTCAGTGATTTCACTCGTAAAAGACAATCTTGATCAGAATAACGTATGCCTGATTACGGGAAAAAGGTCTTCACTGATAACGCAAATTCGGGAAGAAGCCTTATCCGGAAACATGATGGCTTGCGTTTTCGATGGCGGGGAATACAAGCTGTACAAGGACTTGAAGGAGATGCGCGAGGGTGAAGTTTTTCCGGACGTCAATCCTGTATCCTCTTCGACAGACTATCTGGACGTGGCGATTTACGTCAATGTCGGTGATACCGTATGCACGAGAGAAGGAGAACGGATCCTTCTTACGGAAAAGATTAGTACCGGCGCGGAGGGACTCGTATTTCGGACGGATGATCCCAAACGTGTCGCCAAAATATATCACCGGGGCGTTATGACACCTCTTCGCTGGATGAAGCTTATCCGAATGACGCAGATGAAGATCAACTCCGACGGAATCTGCTGGCCGCGCTCTCTCATCTATAACCAGAATAATGAACCGGTCGGGTTTGTGATGCCCGCTGCGGAAGGATATACATTAGGCGCAGTATTTGACGGTCAGGATGCCATATACGAACGGTTTCCCGAATGGGACAGAAGGAGCGTCGTGGAGACTGCCTGTAAGGTCTTCGAGAAAATCGTATATCTGCACCTGTTCGGAATTATGATCGGAGATATTCAACTCAAGAACATTATGATTTTATGTCCGAGCAAAGTGTACCTGATCGATATGGACAGTGTACAAATCGAAGACCTCCCGTGCCCCGTGGGTACGGAGGAGTTCACTCCGCCGGAATTGTGGGATCGTTCTTTTCAGTCTTTTCTCAGAAACTCGATTCATGAAGATTATTCATGCGGGATTCTGGCGTTTGCCATTCTGCTTTGCGGTCAGCATCCGTATAACCAGCGGCAGGGTCATGAGACGCTTCGGGAAGAAATTGCGACGAAGTCCTTTCCGTATTCGACCGACGGTAAAGAGAATGATCAAGTGCCTGTCGGAGGATTTGACCGGATATGGCAGGCACTTCCCGTTCAGCTCAGGAATATGTTTTTCAGCGCGTTTAGCGGGGGCAGGAGATATGAGACCATTGAGTGGTATGCCGCTCTGGTATCGTATAATAATGAACTGAGTCTGAAGAAATCTCCGGATCCGGAATCGTATATGCTCTTTCCGTATAATCCGCATAAAGTCAAAGCAGAAGAAGTAAATTACAGTAGAAAGCGTACCATTCGCGATTCCATCATTCATGTTCCGGAAGCGGATGATCCGACCTCAAGTACCAGAAAATATCCGGATAAGGTTATGTACAACGGCCGACCGATCGGGGTCGCGTTTGTCAATCAGGATAAGCTCGCGGAGATCGAGTTAAAGAGGGCCGGAGTCATGGGTCCTGTCGAGAATACCGCGAACAAACCTGCCGGGTCTCAAGATGCGAAATGCGCACCTGACCGGCCGGCCGCCGGAGACAAAAAAGCGGCAGCCGAAAAAACTGCATCCAAATCAAATGGAAAGAATCAAAAAGGGAAGAGTAAAACGAAAACATTTTTATTTCTTTTTCTGTTCCTGTTTGTGATTATCCTTGCGATATTATATACTTTAACGAAATAGCATTAAGGAGATATTCTTTATGGGAAGTAAGAGACAGATCTTCAGCGAATCGGATTTCGGGAGGAGCACAAGGCGGCGTCTTCCGATTTGCTTTTGCCTTGACGTGAGTGGGTCTATGTCCGGTAATCCGATTCAGGAGCTCAACGAAGGTCTTCAGAGTTTCTTTTCCAGCATTCGCGATAACGAAGAGACAAGATCTGCTGCCGATATTTGCATCGTAACGTTCGGAGGCAAGGTTGAAATCGTATTGCCATTCGGAAAACTTGCCAAGAATCAATCCATTCCGCTTGTTCAGGCAACCACCAGCCTGACTCCGATCGGCGAAGGAATTCTCACGTCTCTCGAACTTCTTTCCGAGCGCAAAGACGGCTACAAGCATCTGGGAATCAAGTATTATCAGCCTTGGCTTGTCGTGATCACGGACGGTGCACCGCAAGGCGACGAATCCATGGAGAATATGGAAAGAGCAATTGTAGCGGCCAATGAACTCGAGTCTTCGGGCAGGCTGGTCATTTTCAATATCGGTGTCGGACACTCTGTTGATTATAAGCTGCTGAAACGTCTGTCTGCGAAAAGAGCGGATCCGATCAGCATCCAGTCGACACAATTTTCCAAATTGTTTGAATTCCTGGGATCGAGCAGTTCGTCCATTATTTCGGGAGGAATGAGGGACGAGGCCCTTTATGATTTTTCGACAAAGCAGCAGGGGAAATCGATGGCACTCGACGACTTCTTTAAGTATTTAGAGGATCATTCATGACAGCGGAATCGAACCGGCAGATACAGCATCTTTCTCTTGCGGGGAGAAAGCACCGTGACAAAGGGGTTCCCTGCGAAGATGCCTCCCTTTCGGTTTCACAAAACGGCGTTTCCGTTGTCTGTTTGTCCGATGGCGCGGGAAGCAGCCAGTATACACACGCAGATGTGGGCGCCAAGTGTGTCGTTCAGACGATATGTGAACTGATGCTTAAGCACTTTGACGCATTTTATTATGATATACGTGAATCGGTCGTTAAAAACGTACTGATCGCCGCCATACAGTCGGAACTGACCATCAAGGCCAAGGAGATGTCTCTTGCGGGGATGGAGATTATGTCCTGCACGATGCTCTTCAGCGCGGTCAAGGACACCCGTATGATTTGCGGTCATATCGGCGACGGAATTATCGCCCGGGTATCCGGCTCCGGCATGCAGCCGATTACGCTGCCGCAGAACGGAGAGATCGCTGCAAGCACCCTTTTTGTTACTCTGCCGGATGCTCAGAATTATTTGAGGGTCATACGAACCACTACGGATGACACTCACGCCGTGATTCTGATGACGGATGGTGTCTGTGATATGGTATTTGACCAGACCAAACTGCTGCTGATGCCTGTCGTCGCACGATTGGCCGAACTCGGAGGCCTTCCCGGACCGGAACGTGAACGAGAACTGACGAAAACGATACGGAGCTTTATTATAGATGCCAGCCCGATTTCGGATGATGCGAGCATCGGTCTTATTTATTTCTCCGATACGGAAGCCCCGGATTTTGACAGCCTCCCTCTTGACAAGGAGATTTGTCATCGCGATCTTAAAGATGATCTGCAGAATGTACAGGACGAAATATTGCCGAAAGTACGGTTTGCCAGAGAGATATACCAGAAGTCAAATGCGCTGGTTCATGATGAGATTGCCGGTGAAGAAGAGGCGGAAACCGGAAACGAAACGAAGGCCGCCCCGGATCATCTGCCGGAAGACCTTCCGGAAATCAAAGAAAGACCCGCCCTTTCGGGGAAAAAGGGAATTCTGATCGGTGTCGGAGTCAGTTTGGCGTTTATGACAGTAGTAATGATCGTATATTTAATATTCCGCTGAGAGGTACAGTTATGGACAAGAAGAGAAGATACGAAATTCAGACAAATGTTCGAATACCGGATATGGAAGAAATAAGGCTTGCCGCAGCGAATTATAAGGAGCCCGTCGAGACGGAGGATGCAAAGGCAGACTCCAATTCCAAAGGTTTCGCGACACAAAGGGTACGTCGTCTCCCGAAATATGAAGCGCAGCTCTCTTCCATAAAGAACGAGATGGAAGCGCTGGCCAACAAGGTTGCGATCGAGGAACAGGAGAAAGAGGCGGAACAGGCAATTGCCGCAGCTCTCATAGAGTCCGAAGCCCGCGAAGAAACGGTTGAAACAACCGCGCCGGAAGCCGGTGCGGATGAGAAGCAGGAGATCGAAGATACCCCCGTGCCTTTGTCCGATCCGCTTCTGGAATCCGTCGCCGCGGTCGTAAAAACGACTATGGAGAAGAAGAAAACCGAAACTCCGAAGAAACTTAAGAACAAGCCGAAGGAATAGAGCGCCAACTTCTTTAGACTGCCTTTGTCATACAAAATCAGGAGGCGTTTACCGCGGCGGACAGCATATCTCCGGCAATCGGAGCAGCTGTCCCGCCGCCGGAACCGCCTTCTTCTACTATGACGGCAACCGCATACGGCATATCGTCTTCGACAATGTACGCGACACAGAGCGCGTTATTTTTTTGCCCGTCAACCTGTACCGTTCCGGTTTTGGACGCCACCGTGTAGCCGGATATGGCTGCGGCTGTACCGGTTCCGCTCTTCGTACACTCGATCATCATGATCTCGAGCTGCCCGGCCGTGGCGGGATTTGTAATTTCCAGAAGCGGCTGCGGCTTTAACTTCATGTAATTTTCACCTGACGGAGTCGTAGCGTATTCGATAATATGTGGCTTTTGCATCGTTCCGTCGTTCCCGATCGCACCGGCAATCATAGCCATATGGAGTGGTGTCGTATAGAGCGTGCTGTCGGCCAGCGGCTGTCCGATCGACAGCCAGGACAGGGTAAAGGGATCATTTCCTACTTCGATTTTTCCGGACTTGACCGAAAGGCGGTCAAGAGAAAAAGCCGTTTCGTATCCGAAAACTCTGGCGGTATTCATGATTCGCTCATTTCCCAGCGTAACGCCTACCTGCCCGAAAAATACGTTGCACGAACGCGCGAAGGCCGACATGAAATTGACTTCGCCGTGACCTTCGCCGGATTCGCTCGCACCGTTCGGATCTACCGTAGAGACCGATTCGCAGTCGAGGGTCAGGGAAGGATCATATATGTTCGAAGTCAGGTAGGATGCGGACGTGATGATTTTAAAGGTTGAGCCGGGCGCATATGCGCCCGAAAGGGCACGGTTGAAAAGAACGGTGCCGGTAATATCTTCGTAGGCAATAACGGAAGATGGACTCGTGCTCGGAGAACTTACCGAGCATAGCACCGCACCGGTTTTATAATTCAGGAGGACCACGGAGCCGTTTCTTCCGTCCAGAAGGTTGTAGGCCTTTTTACTTAAATCACCGCTGATTGTCAGTGTAATATCGTCGCCGGAAAGGCCTTTGCCAAGAATATCAAGATAAAACTGGCGGAAAATATTCCGGTCGTTTCCGAGAAGGATACCCTGATAGGAGGCTTCGACTGTGTTTCCGATATTGTGCGTATAATCACCGACAATATGCAGTACGGACTTGGCAATCGCCGAATCTTCACAGTAGACACGGTCTCCGTCCACGCTTTGCGCGAGAATGAGTCCGTCCGAGTCGAAAATCGTACCGGCCTGTGCGTATCTCGAACGCAAAGCCGCCTTGTTTTCACCGGCAGCGATATAGAGTTCGGTTTTACTTCTGTATTGCTGATAGGAAAGACCGATCAGGAGGGACACGGAAACGATAAAAAAGAGTACAAGCATGATTTTCAGATTGCGCATCAGCATTTTCATAATCCGTAATCCTCCTTTTCCCTGCGTGCGGAAAGACCCAGAAGGATACCGAAGAGAAGGATGATCGTAAGAACCGAGGTGCCTCCCTTTGCGATCAGGGGAAGTGTCGCGCCCGTCAGCGGGACAAGCCCCGTCGTGCCGGCTATGACGATGGCCGCTTCTACGAAGGTCAGCGTTCCGATGCCCAGAGCAAGACTTGACGAGAAGCCGTCACGGGAAGTGACGGTAATTTTGGCGGCTCTGAGCCAGACGACGATAAACAGAAGAACAATCGCAAGACCGGTAATGAGCCCTAATTCCTCACAGACAATCGAAAAGATCATATCCGAAGAAGCGAGCGGTATACCGCCCGGGCTTCCGTTTCCGATCCCGCGCCCGAAAAGTCCTCCTCTTGCGACCGCCTGCAGTCCATAGACGATCTGCCGGTTGTTGTCATTGACCTCGGTCCATAGAGTTGTCCATCCGAGAATTCGGCGCTGTACATGCGGGAAAAAGGCAAAGGCGATTCCGCCTACGGCGGTACCCGAAATAAGAATAATCAATGTCGCAAAATATTCGGAGGTCATCACGACATACACAAGTATCGTCGTCGGAAGAAGGATCATGGCGGATCCCAAATCGGGGAGCATCATGATAAGGAGCATGACAAGCGCCGCCCATCCGGCGAAAACGAACTGATTTCTTCTGGATGTGCGTGTTTTGAAGAAATTGGCGAGAACGATGAGATAGGTAATTTTGGCAAATTCGGTCAGCTGAAGGGAAAAACCGGCGACATTAATCCAGAGCGTCGCGCCGTGAGAATCCGCACCGTTTCCGAAAATGAGCGTGACGATCAGAAGGAGCGGCGTAATGACAGCGCAAAAGAGGCGTATATGCTCCAGCAGATGCGTGCGGGCTACCAGCGCAATGACGAACGGGAGAAGGAGGTAGGCCAGCAAATATGCCAATACCTGCGAATTCAGGTTCCGAACGAGCATATCCGGCGTTTTGTCACTCCCCGAACGTCCTATGAGCTCGAGCCGGATCTGGAACAGCAAGCCGATAACGGACAGCTGCATCAAGACCAGGAGGAGCACGCGGTCGAGATTTTGAAGAAATAAAGGAAGAAGGAAGAAATAGAGATTTGAGATCAGGAAAAAGACGGCAAAGATCGTGAAGACCGTTTTAAGTGCAAAGGACTGATCGGCGGGTATAAACATCAGAAGGAGTCCCAGGCAAAGAAGGGTGAATAAATTCGCGCAAAAGAACGCGCCCCATATTCCCGGCGATGCTTTTTCCTTGGGGAAAACCGGCGCTTCGCTCATATCTTCGTACCGAAGGCTTGCTTCGGCCGCATACTGACGTTCGTTGATGAAAATAAAAGATGCCTCGCCGATACCGATGATGTCACGGTTTTCGAGCGGAACGGGATGTCTGATTTCAATATGGTTGATATAGACCGGCATCTTATCCGAGACGGCGCGGATATACCACAAGCCGTCGTAGAAATACAAAATAGCGTGGCGTTTTGCGATGAGACGGCTTTTTAGCCGTATATCGCTTGCCAGGGACGTGCCGATATACGTTGTGGGATGCAAGGGAAGACTCATACCGTCGGCGGGTGTGCTGACCAGCGTTTCGGATGCCATCAGGAAGAACCCTTTGGCGGGGATTACACTGTTCTTCATGTGCCATCTTAATTCTTTTACGGAAA
Source organism: uncultured Mageeibacillus sp. (assembly GCA_964617375.1). GTDB lineage: Bacteria > Bacillota > Clostridia > Saccharofermentanales > Saccharofermentanaceae > Firm-13. The sequence continues at coordinate 21,775 of CAZTXQ010000019.1, forward strand.
GAGATATCAGGTACCAGACAAACAGCGCGATCAGAATGACCAGTATATAGCGGACGAGATAGGAGATATCAAAAATATTCATTTAGATCACCGATGGAGCATCACATAAACGATTAAGAGATAGAGCGAGCACAAGAGCAGGTGAAGAATCGACATGCGGATCGTCACCTGCGGATTGGACCAGCCGATTTTTTTCCGGAAGTGGTCGTGAAAAGGCGTCGTCGTATTTTTTAAGATGGATATATGAAGGAAGCGTTTTAGTGAGATTTTGACGATCCCGGCTCCGCCGTCGAGGATGAAGACGAGGCAGAGTATAAGGTAAGCAAACGGCTGATGTGTCTGCATGGCGAGAATAGCCATGAATACACCGAGCGCACGTGAACCCGCATCGCCCATCAGCAGCATACTGGGATTTGTGTTAAACCAGAGATAAGCAATCAGAACGGCGATCATAATGATGCCGGAACCCGTAAAACCGCCTATCGTTCCGAGCAAAGCGGAAAGTACGGTCATCGCGGCTATGGAGAGAATCGTAAGTGTGCTCGACAGTCCGTCGACACCGTCGGTACAATTCGTGACGTTGATTGCAACCCAGACGAGAACCGTACCGAACAGGAGATAGACGGGAGCGGGCATCGTGAAGCTGAAGCCGAGGATCGGAAAGACAATATTGGCAGAGTTGAAAAACGTAAAGGTCAGCGCGGTCAGGAAGGATATCATAAGGTCGAGAAGACCTTTCCTGTATTCGCTCCAGGGTTTACTCGCTTTGTCATCAAGGTATCCGAATATCATGGCGGCTTCGATCAGCACGACATAGAAGATATATTCCGGCTTTAGCGGAACAAATAAAAGCGTGAAAAGCGCGAAGACCGTTATGAAAAGAAGTCCGGCACTCGTGGGTTTTCCCTTGCTCTTAATGCCTTCGACGGCATATGCGCGGCCGTGATCCGTCGGAAGTAGATTTGTCAGATATTTGAGCACAAGAAAAGCAGCGGCCAGCGCGAGGAACGCGCCTATACACGAAAGAAGCATTGTATGATCCTTAAAGAGAAAATGACTTAACAAATGTGAGAAACCTCCAGTCCTTTTACTCATACACAAAAGTGTGCAAAAAACACATGGATATAATATCATAAATTGACTCGAACGCGCGTAAATGATACAGTGACTAGGCATAAAGTGAGCGATTAGGCTCAACTTCTACGATATTTTCATATTCGTTTTCATCGGAGGCATTTTCATGGATTTTAAAAAAGAAGCGTCACTTATCCTGTCCGCTATTACGGGGCTGCCCCAGGAAACGGTCTTATCGGCCATTGAAGTGCCGCCGCAGCGTGAGCTTGGTGATTACGCATTTCCGTGCTTTATTCTGTCTAAGACGCTGCGCAAGGCGCCGCCGGTTATTGCTTCCGAGCTCGCGGCGAATCCCGGCCTCAAGGCGGAATGGATCGACAGGGTTCAGGCAACGGGCGGATATGTGAATATCTTTGTGAACCGCGGTTCGTTCTCGAAGGAGATTTTTTCCGAGGTTCTCGAAAAAGGATCTGTTTTCGGAAATACGGCCGACGGCGCGGATAAGACGGTACTGATCGAATACTCGTCTCCCAATATTGCCAAGCCGTTTCATGTCGGACATGCGCTAACCACCTGCATCGGCAATTCACTCTCGCGAATCTATGAGAAACTCGGTTTTCAGGTTGTCAGAATGAATCATCTCGGCGATTACGGAACCCAGTTCGGGAAGCTCATTACGGCTTACCGGCTCTGGGGCGACGACAAGGCGCTCCATGAGACGCCGATCAAGGAACTCCTTAGAATCTACGTTAAGTTCCATCAGGAAGAGAAAGAGCATCCGGAACTCACACAGGACGCACGCGACAATTTCCGCCGTCTCGAAAACGGGGAAGAGGCTGAAAAAGCTCTGTGGACGGTATTCAGGGACTTGTCTCTCAAGGAGTTTTCCCAGCTGTATGATCGTTTGGGCGTTGCATTTGATAACTATAACGGCGAGAGCTTTTACAGTGACCAGATCCCGGCTGTTGTGGATATGCTTACCGAAAAAGGACTTCTGGTCGAGAGTGAGGGCGCGAAAGTCGTCATGCTTGACGAATATAAACTGCCTCCCTGCATTGTCCTGAAGTCGGACGGCACGACTATTTACGCTTCCCGCGATATCGCTTCGGCTCTTTACCGATACGATACCTATCACTTCTACAAGAATATATATGTCGTAGGAACTCCGCAGGCGCTCCATTTCAAGCAGGTGTTTTCCGTTCTCGACAAAGCCGGTTATGATTTTGCGAAGGACTGTATTCATGTCGGCTTCGGACTTGTCAAATTCGCAAACATGAAGTTCTCCACACGCGAAGGCAATATCGTTGTATTGGAAGACCTGCTTGACGAGAGTGTCGCCAAGACATATGAAGTGATCAAAGCGAACAGCGAATTGAGAAATACGGACATGTCCGAAGATGAAATCAAAGAAATCTCGACAAAGGTCGGTATTGCAGCGGTCATCTATACATTTGTCAAATCGGGAAGAGAGCGTGACATCGTTTTTTCCTGGGAGGAAATGCTCGATTTCGAAGGCGACTCGGCACCGTATCTGATTTACTCCTATGCCAGAGCAAGATCTATATTAAGGAAGGCCGCCGGGCAGGACATCACTCCCGCCGGATTTGGAGATCCCTCTCTTGCTCTTTTGTCCTCAGAAGACGAATACGCCCTGGCCAAACAGATCTCCGACCTGCCGGATGCCGTTAAGAAGGCAGCGTCCAGCAACGAGCCGTTTATGATTGCCAGACAGACGAGCCAGATCGCTAGAGCCTTTAACCGCTTTTACAACAATACGTACATACTGTCCGGTGTCGATGACGAGATCACAAGGGCAAGACTTGCGCTTTGCGAATCGGTCTGCACGGCCATAAAGATCGGATGCAATCTTCTGGGTTTTGATGTCGTTGAACGTATGTAATCCTTTGGAAGAATGAGGAATCGATCATGGATATGCCTAATTTTGAGGATATTCAATACGAGAGGCCGTCACTTGACGCTTTTCGCGAATGTGTCATGCGCGTACGGCTCAGAATCATGACCGCGCATACAACGGAAGTCGTCGAGGCGGCACTTTTGGATTTTCAGAAAGAATTGAGCCGGTTCGAAACAAGCTTCGCGATCTGTAATATCAGGCATGACCGGAATACACTGGATCCTTTTTTTCAGAAGGAGCTTGAATTTTACGAAGAGGCGTCGCCTATCGTATCGGATCAGTCGGCCGGGGTTTACTCGCTGCTTCTCAGCTCGGGGATCTCCGAAGACCTGAAGAACAAACTGGGACCGATGATTTTCCGCAAAGCACAGAATAAGAAGGATATAATATCGGGAGAGATTGTTCCGGATCTGGCGAAAGAGAACGCACTGCAGAACGAGTACAGCCAGATATTGTCCGAGGCCGTTGTAAATTTCCGCGGCAGGGAGTATGCGCTCTCCATGATGGATCCTTTCCTGGAGTCTCTTGACCGTGACGAACGAAAAGAAGCGCATCTGGCGGTTTCCCGATTCTACGAAGCGAGTACCGAACGGTTTGACGGTATCTATGACAGGCTGGTTTCTTTGAGAAATTCGATGGCACAGAAGCTCGGCTACCGGAATTTTGTCGAGCTCGGGTATAAGCGCATGGAGCGATACGACTACACGCCCGAAATGGTGGAACAGTTCCGCAGTCATGTCGTCAAATACATAGTCCCCGTTACGGTAGAAATCCGCCGTCTCCAAAAGGAACGGCTGGATGTGGACGAACTGAAGTATTATGATTTGGCGAGTCTCTTTGCGACCGGTAATCCGCGTCCCGTCATTGCGGTCAGCGAACTTCATGATGCGGCATCCCGTATGTTCCGTATAATGTTCGAGAAGGATCCGAGCTTTTATGATGTGCTCTCCGCGCACGGATTCACGGATCTCGACGCCCGGAAAGCGAAGGCGACGGGCGGATATTGTACGACGCTTCTCGATTACGGCATTCCTTTCATCTTCACCAATGCAAACGGCATGTCGGATGACGTGTCGACACTGATACATGAGTCGGGACATGCCTATGCGGCGATACGAAGCGTAGACAGTTCGCCGTTTATCGAATGTCTTTCGCCGACTCTGGAGACATGCGAGATTCATTCGACGGCTATGGAATTTCTTTCCTATCCGTACCTCGAGTATTTTTTCGGAGAAGGTGCCGACGCGTCACGCCAGCTGCACATGACCAGGGCTCTTCTGTTTCTTCCCTACGGATGCATGGTGGATGAATTTCAGCATTATATTTATGAGAAACCGGATCTGACACCGGCGGAACGTCATGAAGTCTGGAAACTGCTCGAACACAAGTATCAGCCGTTTCTTGATTATGATGACGTCGAATTCTATGAGAAGGGTGCGGCCTGGCAGAAGAAAGGTCATATTTTTACGGATCCTTTCTATTACATTGATTATTGTCTTGCGCAGATCGCGGCGCTGGAAATATGGGACAAGTCCTGTACGAATCCGAAAGCCGCGCTCAGAATCTATGATCAGCTATGTGTGGAAGGCGGGAACGGTACGTTCCTTGAACTCCTGAAAAAAGCGGGCATCGAATCGCCGTTTTCACCCGATGTGATCAAGCGTATTGTATACCGTGCCTGTAATTTTCTGGAACTATGAAGCTGCCGGAAGCGTTCGTAAGACGCATGGACGAGTATTTTCTGGAACATCCCGAACTGGATTCGGAAGGATTTTACCGGAGTTTCGACGGGGCTCTCCATTACGGGATCCGGATTAACCGCCTTAAAGTGAAGCCGTCGGAATATCCGTCGGTTCTTTCTCAATTGCCCGGTAATTCGTCATCCGTCCCGTGGTGCACGGAGGGCTTCTACGTGTCCGAAACACCGTCCGGAAAAGATCCGTACTACCATGCGGGCGTGTATTACATCCAGGAGCCGAGCGCCATGCTGCCGGCCGAAGTACTCGCTGCGGTGCCGGGTGAGAAGATTCTGGATCTTTGTGCCGCCCCCGGCGGAAAAGCAACCCGGATCGGCGCTGATTTGAATGGCGAGGGCTTACTGATCGCCAACGAAATTTCAGAAGAACGTTCGAGGGCCCTGCTCCGGAATATCGAATTATTCGGCATCGGAAATGCCGTTATCACGAATGAGAAGCCCGAAAGGCTGGCCGAACGTTTTCCTTCGTATTTTGACCGGATCCTGATTGACGCTCCCTGTTCCGGAGAAGGAATGTTCCGGCGCGATAAGAATGCCGTGAGAAGCTGGGAGCGCTTCGGCCCCGCCTCCTGCGAAGTCATGCAGAGAGAAATCCTTGCCTCGGCTCACAGAATGCTCGTTCCGGGCGGGCATATCGTCTATTCGACCTGTACCTTCGGTACCTCGGAAAACGAAGACATGATCGACTGGTTTCTCGAAAACTACCCGGAATACGACGTTGTTCTACACCCGGAAATGAAGGGTGTCTCTTTTTCGGGCGGCAAATCCTTTAGCGGTTCCATGCGAATCTGGCCGCAGCTGAGCAGGGGAGACGGTCATTTCTGCGTTCATCTGAAAAAGCGGGAGAGTGCCGGGCGATTCGTATTAGCGCCGGCGGCGGATAAGAAGCGGAAGGTCGACGCGTCTAAGCTCTATTCGGTCAGAACGGCCGCAGAAGCCCTCCATTCGTTCTATGAGGGAATATTGACCGCGGAAGGCTATTCGTCTTATAAGGCGAAGATAAACAGCCGATTTATGCTGAACGGAGATAAAATTCATCTGCTTCCCGTAGATATCGCCCTCTTTGACGGTCTTAAGGTCGTGAAAATGGGCGCGTTCCCCGGGGAAGTTGTGAAGACACAAAAGGGATTCATATTTAATCCATCGCATGCCCAGGCACTGATGCTCTCTTCCGAAGAGGTACGCCCCGAGTGTATTCTGACTTTACATAGGGATGAGGATCGCCTTACCAGATATTTAAGAGGCGAGACCATTCTGCTGCGCGAAGATGAGATTGCTTCACTGTCACCGAATTCTTATATACTCGTCACGGTCGACGGATACTCCGTAGGATGGGGCAAATCCGGCGGCGGATCGATCAAGAATCTATACCCGAAAGCATGGAGATTGCAGTAGGAGAAGCATGGATACCGTTAAGAACTTTATTGTAGCGACAAAGAACAGGGACAAAGTATCCGAAATACAGGAAATACTGAGAGATCTTCCTTTTCATATTCTTACAATGACAGAAGCCGGCGTTGATGACGACATCGAGGAAAACGGCGAGACGTTCGAAGAGAATGCGCTTCTTAAAGCACTGGCCGTACACAAAAAGACGGGCGGCTATGTTATGGCGGACGATTCGGGTCTTGCAATCGATGCTTTAGGCGGAGCTCCGGGCATATACTCGGCACGTTTTATGGGTTCCGATTCTACGTATCAGGAGAAAATTGCCGCGCTATGGGAGCTTCTTAAGAATGTCCCTCCCGAAAAACGAACCGCTCATTTTATCTGTGCAATCGCGGTAGTGCGGCCTGACGGCAGCTTCTTTACCGTAAGGGAGAGCATGGACGGTATTCTATACGACCGCATCGTCGGCGATAACGGATTCGGATACGATCCTGTGTTTTATCTGCCGGAGCGGGGGCTTACGACAGCGCAGCTTCCACCCGAGGAAAAGAACCGTATCAGTCATAGGGGAAAAGCTTTGCGAGCAATGCTTGCAGAACTCCAAAATACATGATATAGTATCCGAAAAGAACAGTTGTATCCACAGGGCGGACAGTTTTCGCCGCATGAGATGGGTTAAATTCTGTCGGATATCATTACGGAGGCCTTGAAATGGCTCAAAACAATGACTACTTTTTGGTTAAAGCCGATGTGTTGCCGGAAGTCTTTGTAAAAGTAATGGATGTGAAAAGGCTTTTGAATTCGGGCAAGGCTAAATCCGTCAACGAAGCCGTACAGAAAGTTGGACTCTCACGCAGCGCATACTATAAGTACAAGGATGCCGTAATGCCTTTTTACGAGACCAGTAAGGGCAAGCTTGTGACGCTGATCATTGCTGTCGAGAATTTTCCGGGCATACTCTCCGGAATTATTCAGTGCGTTGCATTTGCCAAAGGAAATATCTTAACGATTAACCAGAACATCCCGATCAACGGACTGGCGGATGTTTCCATATCGATGGAAACAGACCTGATGGTCAAATCGATCGATCTCTTGCTGGCCGATGTCGGCAAGATACCCGGTGTAAGGTCGTGCAGGATATTGGCCCGCGAGTAAGATAAAACTATGAACGGTTTGGGGGAGGAACATACATGATTCATGCAGCAATTCTGGGGTTCGGTGTTGTCGGTTCAGGTGTAGCCGAAGTCATGAAAATGAACGAGAAGCAACTTGAGCAGCACCTGGGAGAACCGATTCAAGTAAAGAAAATACTGGATATACGGGATTTTACCGGCAATCCTTTTGAAGAGCTTTTCACAAAGAATGCAGATGACATTTTTGAAGATCCGGATATCACAGTGGTTGCCGAAACTATCGGCGGCGTGGGCATTGCATATGAATTCACGAAGAGGGCGCTTTCCAAAGGGAAATCCGTCGTAACCTCGAACAAAGAGCTTGTGGCCAAGCACGGTGTCGAGCTTATGCAGCTTGCGAGCATGAATCACTGCATCTATCTCTTTGAGGCGTCGGTCGGCGGAGGAATCCCGATTATCAGACCGCTTCACCGCTGTCTTGCGGCGAACCGTATCTCGAAGATTTCGGCAATCATCAACGGAACCACCAACTATATCCTTACGCAGATGACGGAAAGCGGTGCGGACTTCCATACTGCTTTGTCCGAAGCGCAGGCCAGAGGTTATGCGGAACGCAATCCGAGCACAGATATCGACGGGATCGACGCGGCCCGGAAGATCTCCATACTTGCCAGTATTATTATGAACGGAGCCTATGTGGATTCCGAGTTCATACATACGGAAGGAATCTCCGCGGTAACGCAGGAAGATATCGCATATGCCCGGGCTCTCGGCGGCAAGGTTAAGCTTCTTGCGATTTTCCGTCATCCCGAAGAAGGCGAGAACAGTGCGATCGTAGCGCCGCATATCATTTCATCCGATGATCCGATCTGTGTTGCAAGCGGTGTTTTCAATGCGATATCGGTCAGGGGAAACGCAATCGGTGACGTAATGTTTTACGGACAGGGCGCCGGTAAATTTGCAACGGCGTCGGCTGTAGTCGGCGATATTCTCGATGCGGCCCTTCATCACGACCGTTCGGCGCACATTACGACCTGGTTTAAAGCCGATGAGCCGATTGTGGCTCCGCACGGGAAATCCGCGGTTAAGGCCTTGATTCGGCTACCCAGGGATTACGACGAATCCATCCTCGATAAGGCTCTTCCGGGCATAGAGAGACAGAAGATCGACCGTGTCATCGAGAGCGAAGATGCGTATCTGATCGGAACGGACGGTCTTCTTAAAGAAGATGTTCTGGCTCAGGGAACCGCTCAAATACCGGGACTGATCCGTTCGATCCGAATCTATTAACGCGCGGCAAAGACAAGGGTTATGAATCCGGACCTGACCTCCGGGATCCAGTAAAAAGTATGACAAAAGGCGTCCGGAAAAATCATTTCCGGACGCCTTTTCGTTTATCCCGGAAAAATCGGAGAATCAGATCTGATTCTGGCAGTACTGCGTATACCGGGTCAGAAGCTCTGTCTGAAGCTTGTTCATCTTAATCTGGAGCTTGGACAGTTCTTTTAAGTTTTTCGCGTCGATGGCCAGACGGATTTCGGTAAACACCGATACATAATCCTGTGTATCCTTTGCAAGATCATTTCGGATCTTGTCGATCTCATTCCATGTTGCTTCGTCGTAGGCACTTGACTTGTTGTGGAGCGGCACGATCTCCTTGATCTGTGCAAGATGTTCGGGGATAATCCTTTCGGAAAGTTCAAGTTCCCATGTGTTGAGCATGGCCCTCGCATAGGAAGCAAAAAGATTGTCGTTGAAAACGCCGCCTGCGCAGAGTACCGACACAAGATGGTCGTCATGCAGGAGTGTACGTAAAGACTCATACACCGTTGCGGGAGGGGTTCCGAAAAGTTTGTCTCTTTCCTTGTCGGAATAGGTCGCGAAAATATCATCTTCGGAGCGGTACATCCGGTCCTTGTCGAGATACTCGCTTTCCGTGCCGCAGTCTTTGCTGAAATCCGCTTCGAGTTCTTTCGGGGTATGCCCGGAAGAGACGGCATAACGAATTCCGTCGAGCATGCACTGATAGGAGGCCGCAAGGCACAGATACGTATTCGTGTGCGGATTCGGAGACCGCACTTCAAACCTGGTCTGAGCCGAGCTGTCGAGGTTCCGGATCAGACCGAGAAGAACCGTTCTGTTTCTGGACGGCGTATCGATGTTCTTGCCGAGCGAAGCGACCGGATGCGTCGGCGCTTCAAAACCCGGCTGAAGGCGGCGAAAACTGTCATTTGTAACGGAGATGAAAGGATTTATAAGCGAATAATGCTTCATAAATCCGAACAGAGCGCCCCATCCGATCACCCCGAGATAATCGGATGTCATGTCGGCCGGCTTGAACAGATTGACCTTTCTGCCGTCGTGTAAATAAGCCACGGCGTTCATGTGCGTGTGTTCGCCGCTTCCTGCGACACCCGGCAAGGGTTTCGCGGAAAAACTTACATCCAGACCGTGCAGACGAAAGACTTCCTTGATCAGAATACGCGCATTGATCTCATAATCCGATGCCTGCAGTGCCGAGGCGTATCTCCAGTCGACTTCCAGCTGCTCCATGATATTGTGGAAATCTCCCTGACCGGAAAGGTGTGCTTTGATGCCGCCGACTTCCTTATGCCCCATCTCCGGCTGAAAACCGTACATTTCCATCAGAATAACGGCCTGTTCGAGAGCTGTGCGGACGACACCCTTGGTCCTTTTCCAGTATTGTTCCTTAAGGCTCTCCGAAACGGAGAGTCTTGCCATGCTGATCTTCTCGTCCGGCGAACTGACCCAGAACTCAAGTTCTGTGGCCGTCGGAAGTTCGACACGGTCAAGGCTTGAAAAATGAAATCCCAGTTCCTCGCATATCAGCGGATTCTTTTCGAGAATTGAGGTGATTTCGGCAGAAAACCGTTCGGTGGCGCGCTTCAGAATGGAACGCGAGCAGACTTTCGAGCCGTTATGTACCAGAAAGGATGGAATGCGCAGTGTTCCGATCGGTTTCTCGGTAATCGCATCCTGATGCTCATAATTGTAATCGATGAACCAGACAACATTTAAATCCGGCTCAAAATCGACGCGTCCGTCATTTAAGGTGGCGATGCCGGGTAGCACGACGGACGAACCGTCGGTCTGTACCATAAATCCGCTCAAATATTCGTCAATGCTGTCAAGGAAAAGAGAAATCGGAATCTTCTCGTCCGTGTCGTTGCCCGCAAGGTCGATTCCGACAAAGGATACGAATTTAATCTCGGGATGACTTCCGAGAAGACGGATCAGTTCTTCCGCATTGTGACAGCTGACGGGGAGAGTATAGAGCAAATCCGGATTAACTTTGAAGGATACCATACATAGGCACCTGCCTTTCTAGAATTTACTTTACTAAATCCAATTATACCATTTGCCGTCCTTCATTCGCAGCTATATAATAATTGCATAATATATTTCGCCGGAAATTTCGGCGAAATCGGGGAGGTTCCCATGATTCTTAGCAAATGCGCCGAATTACTTAAAGCACAGATTGTTGTTCCGGCAGGAAATCTGGATCTGGACGTTCTTGTTGCCTGCGGATCGGATCTGATGAGTGATGTTATGGCTTTTTCCTGCGCGACCAATCAGATGCTGCTGACCGGGCTTGTCAATCCACAAACGATCCGTACGGCAGAAATGATGGATGTACGTGCAATTGTTTTCGTGAGAGGCAAGATGCCGGATCAGATGATGTGCGATCTGGCTGACGAGAAAGGGATTGCTCTTCTTTCAACTCCGCTTCCGATGTTCACAAGTTGCGGGCTTTTACATGAAGCCGGCGTCCGCGGGAAGGGAGAATAGTTATAGACCAGTTAATAAGGCAGTATCCGATACTCGATAACGATTTTACGCACGCGGGTGAAGCATCCAGCAATATGAAGAAGACACTGACGAAGCTTGGTGTTAAGCCCGAGTCGATAAAACGTGCCGCGATTGCAATGTACGAGGCCGAGATCAATGCGGTTATTCACGGTCACGGCGGCATGGCGGTTGTCACGATATTTCCCGATTCGGTCAAGATTGAGATAATCGATCACGGTCCCGGGATACCCGATGTTGATCAGGCTATGCGGGAAGGGTTCTCAACGGCTCCGGATGCCGCACGCGAGATGGGTTTCGGTGCGGGAATGGGGCTTCCGAATATGCGGAAGCATGCCGATAATCTTGAAATTGATACGAAAGTCGGGGAAGGTACCAAAGTAACCATGTACATTAAGTTTTGATTCATATCTTCAGGTGATAAATATGGGGAAACTTCACAGCGTAGCGCTTAATCGGGATTTGTGTGTCGGTTGTACAAACTGTATTAAAGGGTGCCCCACGGAAGCGATTCGCGTCCGTGAAGGTAAGGCATCCATCGACGAGAAGCGCTGCATCGATTGCGGCGAGTGTATACGGATCTGCCCTCACCATGCAAAAGGGGCGGTGACGGATCAATTGCCCGATCTTGCCAAACCGCATCCCGGGATTCTGTATTCGGTTCTTATACCGCCGTCTTTTTACGCGCAGTTCGGCACGGCTGTATCGCGCCCGATGCTTATTAAAGCACTTTACTCGCTGGGTTTTGACTATGTTTATGAAGTGGCGCTCGGTGCGGCGGCATCTTCCCTGCGTACCAGAGAACTTCTTGAGGAGAAGAGGCGCTTAGCCGAAAGTCTCCCTCCGGAAGAAATATCCACCGTGTTTCCGATGATTTCTTCAGCCTGCCCCGTTGTCGTTCGGCTGATTCAGATGAAGTTCAAGGCTCTGATACCGCATCTTGTACCGCTCGATGCGCCGATGGAGATCACCGCGCGCTTTGCCCGAGCCGACATTTCGGCGAGAAATAATCTTTCGCCCGACAAAATTATCAATTACTTTATTTCTCCCTGTCCGTCGAAAAGATCGGCGGCCTTAAATCCGCTCGGGCAGAAGAAATCGGATGTTGATTTCGTACTCGGAATGCATGAGGTATATCCCGCGATACTAAACGTTCTTGAACACATGAAGGAGAATAACGGAATCACGTCATCCCTGCGCGATGACCGGTATGCGGATTATAACGGAATTCAATGGGCAGCAGCAGGCGGAGAGGCCCAGACACTCGGAACCGATAAGTATATGGCCGTTGACGGTATTCATAATGTGATCTCCATTTTGGAGGAGATCGAGAACGAGCACTTAAGCGATATTGAATTCGTCGAACCTTCCTGCTGCTTTGGCGGATGCATCGGAGGTCCGCTTGCCGTGGCAAATCCGTTTGCCGCCAGAGTACGAATGCGCAACGTAATCAGGAATGCCAGAGAAGAGCAGGAGAATTCTCCCGAAAAGTATCTGGATCCGGAAACGATGACCCCGCATTTATGGGACGTTCCTCTTCCGGAGAACAATTCCATGCGGCTCGATGAAGACATCGGTACGGCGCTGGGTAAATACAACAAGATGGAAGAGATCCTGGCGACGCTCCCCGGACTCGACTGCGGCGCATGCGGAGCACCGACCTGTGCCGCGCTGGCCGAAGACATCGTTCAGGGGAACGCTCTTGAGACGGACTGTATCATCAAACTGAAAGAGCATATCCGGAAAGTTGCAAGAGAAATAAACACGCTGGATCTCTAATAATGAATTCTGGGGGAGTGAATAATATGACTAAGGCCTATCACGTCTCGGATCTGGTGAAGGACCTGAATCTCAAAATTCTTACCGATATATATGAGGATCGTGAAATCACGACGGGCTATTGCTGCGATATGCTGAGCTGGGCGATGTCGAGATTAAGCGACACCTCCTGCTGGTTCACTATACTGAACAGTATGAATGTCATTGCGGTCGCATCCCTTTCCGGCTGCCCCGCAATTGTCCTTACGGAGAATGTTCGAATGGAAGAGGACGTGCTGACAAAGGCAGCAGAGGAAAGGATACCGGTTCTGTCTTCGGACAGGAATACATATGAAAGTGCGGCAGATTTATCGGGCGCACTTCTCTGCCGCGGGTAACGTTATGGATATCCGTTACGATCTTCATATTCACTCCGCTTTGTCACCGTGCGCGGAAAACGACATGACTCCGGGAAACATCGTCGGTATGGCGTATGTCAACGGTCTGGATCTGATTTCCGTTACGGATCATCAGAGCTGCGCGAATGTGAGATCCGCGATGGCGGCGGCGGAGAGAATAAAAGAGAAGTACGGTAAAGCACCCGTCATCGTTCCCGGCATGGAGATCGAATGTGCCGAGGGCTTTCATATACTGGGCTATTTCCCCGATATCCGAACGGCGGAAGATTTTCAGAAATATCTCCTGCCACACCGCATGGTCGTCCGGAACCGGCCGGAAATTTTCGGAGAGCAGTATTTGTTTAACGAGAATGACGAGGTGTCCGGAACGGTCGAAGATTTACTTCTTACAGCCTCGAATCTTCGTTCGGAAATACTGATGGATGAAATTGACCGGGCAGGGGGAGTCTTTGTTCCGGCCCATATAGACCGGGATTCGTACAGTATGCTGGCTAGTCTGGGAAGTATTCCGGAAGATTTCAAAGGTCATATTCTCGAATTCTCGAAAAACTGCGATACCGATACTTTCCTCATGCGATATCCCGAATTGGTAAAATACGGGAGAATTCGAAACTCGGATGCGCACCGGCTTTCTGACATCTCCTATCCTGGAGCGTTAATGACGGTACCGGATGACTTTTCCGATGGGTTTGACGCTTCGTCCTTGATCGGCGCATTGCGGAATAATATGTGCCGGTGATATAATCACATAGATTTATCAGGAACAAATCAGTACGTAAGAGATGCGTATTTACGGGGGTTACCGTGCGAGACCTATCCCTTCATCTTCTGGATATCATTACAAATTCCATCTCGGCCGGTGCGGCGCGCATTTCGGTCGAGATTTGTATGTCTCCGGAAGAAGATGAACTCTTGATACGCATCGACGATAACGGAAAAGGCATGAACGCTGATTTTCTGGAAACAGTGACGGATCCATTTTCGACAACGCGTACGACGAGAAAAGTCGGGCTCGGAATACCGCTCTTCAAAGAGGCCTGCGAATTTACGGGGGGATCGTTTCAAATATCTTCCGAGCCGGGTGTCGGAACCTCCGTAACGGCAAGATTTGTTTTGTCTTCCATTGACCGTTTACCATTGGGTGACATAGGCGAAACAATATCCGGTTTAATTGGCAGTTATCCTGACAGGGATTTTGTGATACTATTTTCTAACAGACAGGGAGACAAATCCGTGTTTGACACCTATGATATAAGGGAAAGGCTTCAGGGCGTGCCTTTGTCCGATCCGGACGTTTATTTATTTATAAGGGATTATTTGAGAGAACAGCAAGAGCAAATTCTGGGAGGTATTTAACATGAAATCATTGGACGAACTTGAGCAGATCAGAAAAAAAGCACAATCCGATATGGCCGCTAGAAACCAGATCGGGAAGAGAATCGTCGTCGGTATGGCAACCTGCGGAATCGCGGCCGGAGCCAGACCTGTAATGACGGCAATGGTTGAAGAGTTAAGGGCGCGCGGAATCAACGACGTAGCTGTAACGATGACGGGATGCTTAGGTCTTTGCCGGCTGGAACCGCTTGTTGAAGTGATTGATGCGGACGGCAGCAAGGTAACCTATATTCATATGGACGCGGCCAAGGCTAAGCGGGTCATTGCCGAGCATATCGTAAACGGTGTTGTCTGCAAAGATCTTACGATATCCGCCGAAGAGAAATAATGCGACTGATATCGGCGGGCATTCTGCTTGGTTCCTTGAAAATCGACCGGCTGGAAAAGAGATGGACGGCACGCGGCCTGTTTCTCGTCATATTCGGAATATTTGTATCTGCCAATCTTTGGCCGATCGGTAATCCGAATTTTTCTGCATGGGATGCATGGTACGACGAACTATATAAGCAGTATGAGACATTTTTGTACGCCAGTACAGAGACCTTTCTGGCGACACCCGATATCGGGCTGCCGGCAACGCTGGCCGGGAATATGCTCTACATATGCTTTGTTATTGCCATAGGCTTCGTAATAACGATGCTCGCCTTTCTTTATACACGGATTTACATCGGAGACAGGAGCGGACAGAAGATAACGGCCAGTCTGGGTGCGTATTTCAGGCGCTTGCCCTTGCTGTTCCTGTTTTTGTGTCTCTATTTTATTTTCTGTGTCGTACTGATTTTTGCTGCGACGATAACCATTGGTCTGATCATTCCGCAGGTAACCGCGCTATTGTATCTGATGATTCCTCTGGTCCTTTTATCGGGCTTGATCTTCGCTCCGATTGAGATCACTTATTCCAGAACCGGTCTGATCGAAGCACTGCTTCGTTCCATTCGATATACCAGAGGATTCAAATTCAGTATTTTCTGGGGACTTTTGGCGCTCTTTTGCATGTATACCTTGACGCAGTTTGTTTTTCATCAGTTTTTAGGCACGAATTCGGGCGCGGGCATCCTGATTGACGGGTTTCTTCTTTCCTTTCTGTTAATAGCATTCGGCAGGCAGGCCGGTATCCTTTACGATAAAATAAAGCTGCACCCCGAACCGGATAAAGCAGAGGAAGAGGAATAAGAGTTTTTCACGGATAAGTTGTAAATAGATTATAAAATTTCGATATTTTTGTACTTATTATCATTAAGAAACCTTTTCATTGCTAAGAAAACGGTTGTATTTTTAGGCAAAGACCTCTATTATTGTTTTGTTCTAAGGATAACAATTTGCTGGAGGAAATTATCATGGAAAAGAGTAAAGCAATTCAAAAACACATTGAATGGCAGGGCAAGATCGAAGTTATTGCACGCGCTCCTGTCGGTACTAAAGAAGAACTTGCCACAGCTTATACACCCGGTGTTGCCGAACCTTGTCTTGAGATTGAAAAAGATGTAAATCTCTCCTATTTATACACACGCCGTCATAATCTGGTCGCCGTCGTTACTGACGGTACGGCTGTTCTCGGTCTCGGTGATATCGGACCGGAAGCCGGAATGCCTGTTATGGAAGGCAAGTGCGCACTGTTCAAGGCCTTCGGTGATGTCGACGCATTCCCGCTGTGCATCCGTTCCAAGAATGTTGACGATATCGTAAACACAGTAGCACTCCTTGCCGGATCTTTCGGCGGAGTCAACCTTGAGGATATTTCCGCACCCCGCTGCTTCGAGATCGAAAAGCAGCTGAAAGCGCGCTGTGATATTCCGATTTTCCACGATGACCAGCACGGTACGGCTGTCGTAACGCTTGCCGGTATGATCAATGCACTTCGTATCGTCGGCAAGAAGCTTTCCGAGGTTTCCGTTGTTGTAAACGGAGCCGGTGCCGCCGCAACGGCAATCACGAAGCTCCTCATTTCCTGCGGACTTTCCGACGTTGTTCTCTGCGACAGAACCGGAGCGATCTGGGCCGGCCGTGAGAATATGAACCCTGCAAAGGATGAGATTGCCGCCATTACGAACCAGAAGATGAAGAAGGGCAAGCTCGACGATATTATCGCCGGTGCCGACGTATTCATCGGTGTTTCCGCTCCCGGTGCTCTGACCGAAGAGCTGGTTAAGAAGATGGCCAAAGATCCTGTTATTTTTGCCTGTGCCAACCCGATGCCGGAGATTATGCCGGATGTCGCTTTGAAGGCAGGAGCAAAGGTTGTCGCTACCGGCCGTTCGGATTTCCCGAACCAGGTCAACAACGTTCTTGCATTCCCCGGTATTTTCCGCGGTGCTCTGGATGTTCGCGCAAGCGATATCAACGACGAAATGAAGCTGGCCGCCTCCTTTGCGATCGCCGATCTTGTTGATGCTGACAAGCTGAATCCGGAATATATTATTCCGGACGCTTTTGATCCCCGCGTGGGCAAGGCTGTTGCCGCAGCCGTTTCGGAAGCAGCAAGAAAGAGCGGAGTCGCTCGTATCTGATGTCTTAAGACAATAACAAATAAGTGAGCGGGAGAGAATGAAGGATCCGGTAAAAACCAAAAACGACAACATCCCCGGACGAATGGATTTACATGTACATACTGTATATTCAGACGGCGCCGACTTGCCGGAAACCATCCTTGATCTTGCTCATTCACGCGGTATACGTGATCTTGCTTTTACAGATCACGATACGACATTCTGGCCGGATGGCCGCGGTTATGAAGTATATCAGTATGCGAAGGACCGCGGGATTTCTCTCGTAAGAGGGATCGAAATGTCCGCCAGAGAAGCAAAGACCGGAAAGAAGGCTCACATACTCGGCTATTGGCCGGGGTGTGAGCCTTTTCCGCTTTCTCATCTGGCACCGTTCTGCCGGCTGATTCGTGACAGGAGAAACGAAACGGCGTTAAAGCAGATCAAGGTTCTGAGCAGACTCGGATTTCCGATTACTTTCGATGAAGTTCAAAATAACTGTCAGGCCGATATGGTCTTCAAGCATCATATCCTGAAAACGATGCGGTCCAAAGGACTGATACCGGATGCGATGGGGAGCTTCTATCGCGAACACTTTTTGCGGGGCGGAGACTGCTTTTTCGAGATTGAATATGCCGATGCGGTACTCGTTACAGAGGCGATTACAAAGGACGGCGGATTTGCCGTCCTTGCGCATCCGGGACAGCAGCACAATCTTGCTATTGTACCGGACCTGATTGAAGCCGGTTTATTCGGAATCGAATATTTGCATCCCTGTCACGACGAGAAAATACGAAATGAAATCGATCGGATAACGGAAGAAACGGGACTAATTAAGACAGCGGGCAGTGATTATCACGGAGAATACACACCCGGACGCAATCTTGGAGCATTTATGCTTTCGGAGAAGGATAGGGAAGGTTTGTACCGCGTCAATTTACTGCATGGTTAAATTGCGGTGTGCGGTGTCAGGCCGATTCCCGCTCCCGTTCCTATTCTTATTCGTACAATCTATTGAAATTCAAATCGTTGAAGAGACTTGTTTATCTGTGATACAATGATCGGAAACAAATTATTTGATATAAGCGGAGGTAATTATGCTTGATCGTTATGAACTTCTTCGTCTGATTGAACACAATGCAAGATTGACACAGCCGGAACTTGCGGTAATGCTTGGTGTGCCAGAGGAAGAGATCGCCGCCGCTATTGAGCTCCTCCATAAGGAGCATATTATTCTTGGATACACGACCGTCGTGAACTGGGACAAGACCGAAAGAGAATCGGTGACGGCCCTGATCGAAGTAAAGCTCATGCCCCAGCGCGACCAGGGATTTGACCGGATTGCGCAGCATGTATTTCGTTTCCCTCAGGTAACATCCTGTTATCTGATGTCCGGCGGATTTGATCTGATGCTGATTATCGAAGATTCGACTCTTCGTGAAGTGGCGTCTTTCATATCGAATAAAGTGGCTCCGATCGAGGGTGTCATCTCGACGGCTACGCATTTTATCCTGAAAAAGTACAAGAGCAATGGCGTCGTATTTGACGATAAGCCTGTTGACAGAAGAGAGGCCGTTATCCTCTGATAGCTTCACCGGGTCCAATTACAGCGTATTGAGAGGATAATCAAATGAATAAGGATACAAATTCACTGCTTTCAGATCAAGTCAAGTCAATACCGCCGTCGGCGATTCGCCGCTTTTTCGATCTTGCCAACGAAATGAAAGGCGAGGTTATATCATTATCGATCGGCGAGCCGGATTTCGTCACTCCATGGAGAATCCGCGAGGCCGGTATATATTCGCTCGAACAGGGCTTTACGCATTATTCTCCCAATCAGGGTTACATCGAGATCAGAGAAGCGATATCCGACTATCTGAAGAGACGCTACTCATTAAAGTATGATCCCAAGCAGGAAATACTGGTAACGGTTGGAGGAAGTGAAGCAATTGACCTTACGGTTCGTGCGCTCATCAATCCGGGCGATGAGGTTGTCGTTATCGAACCGTGCTTTGTCGCTTACAAAGCTGCAGTCATGCTTGCCCGGGGTGTTCCGGTAATTGTCTCCACCTGTGAAGAAGACCGGTTTAAGCTGAAGGCGGAAGATCTCGAAGCGGCGATTACGGACAAGACAAAGCTGGTCATGATCGGATATCCCAATAATCCGACGGGAGCAACGATGTCAAGAGAAGAACTTCTCCCGATTGTCGAAGTTCTTGATCGCCATCCCGATCTGATTATTCTGTCGGATGAATTGTATTCGGAACTCTCCTATAATCCGGAGCCGCACTGTTCGCTCGCGTCATTCCCGTCTCTTTATGACCGTACGATCATGATTAACGGTTTTTCCAAATCATATGCGATGACCGGATGGCGTATTGGATATGCCTGCGGTCCTCGCGATATTCTCGCCGCAATGAATAAGATTCACCAATACTGTATCATGAGTTCACCGACCACCGCACAGTATGCGGCGATGGAAGCGGCAAGGAACGGAGACAAGGAAGTCGACGAGATGCGGGCGGAGTACAACCGCAGAAGACGCGTAATCGTTCACGGATGCCGGGCAGCAGGCTTGTCCTGTTATGAACCGACAGGTGCCTTTTATGCGTTCCCGAGTATCAAAGGTTTGAACATCGATTCCGATACTTTTTGCGAGCGTTTTCTCAAGGAAAAGAAGGTTGCAATTGTACCCGGTAAAGCATTCGGTGTTTCGGGCGAAGGGTATGTCCGTATCAGCTATGCGGCCGCTATAGACGATATCAAGGAGGCTATGTTAAGATTAGCTGCTTTTGTAAACGAACTGAAGAATGAGGAGAAGACCTGATGATCGAATTTGACACATACAGACTAGAATTGGAGGGGGCGAAGGATCAGCTTAAGCTTCTGGAAGCCGCACTGCATATCCTGCCTCTTCAGGACGAAATATCCGAGCTTGAAGTTCATGCCCAGGAACCGGACTTTTGGGAGAATGTCGAGAAGGCGCAGTCGATCCAGACGCGCATGCGGCAGCTTCAGAAGAAGGTAGAGCATTTTCATTCGCTCGAAAATGAGCGCGAAGAGCTTCTGATTTTATGCGAGCTCGGGAACGAAGAAGATGATACCGAGATACTGGAAGAAGTTCAGAAGGGTGTAATCCGTTTTCGTCACGAACTGGAAAATATGCGCCTCGAGACCCTTCTTACCGGCGAATATGACCGGAATAACGCAATTCTGACGCTTCATGCTGGGGCCGGCGGAACCGAGGCACAGGACTGGGTGGAGATGCTGTACCGGATGTATAACCGATGGGCTGAATCGCATGATTTTGAAATCAAAGAGCTCGATTTTCTGGACGGAGACGAAGCCGGTATCAAGAGCGCTTCCATTCTTGTCACAGGAGACAATGCGTATGGATTTCTTCGCTCGGAAATCGGCGTACACCGCCTTGTAAGAATTTCGCCATTTGATTCCTCAGGACGGCGTCATACATCGTTTGCTTCCTGTGAAGTGATACCGGAACTCGATTCTTCGATCAATATAACGATAAAGCCTGAAGATCTTCGGGTGGATACATACCGTGCTTCGGGTAAAGGCGGACAGCATATCAACAAGACCGATTCTGCCGTCCGTATTACGCATATTCCGACGGGATGCGTTACGTCCTGCCAGTCGGAACGTTCGCAGGTCCAGAACCGCGAAACGGCGATGAACATGCTGAAGGCAAAG
Organism: uncultured Mageeibacillus sp.; assembly: GCA_964617375.1. Lineage (GTDB taxonomy): Bacteria > Bacillota > Clostridia > Saccharofermentanales > Saccharofermentanaceae > Firm-13. The sequence continues at coordinate 42,633 of CAZTXQ010000019.1, forward strand.
CTCTTTGCGCTCGCTCAGGCCGCTCATATGGAGAAAATCGAAGATCTGAAAGGCAACCAGATGGATATCGCATGGGGAAGCCAGATCCGCTCCTATGTGTTCTGCCCTTACACAATGGTAAAAGATCACAGAACCGGATATGAAGTCGTCGATGTCGATTCGGTTATGGACGGAGACTTAGACGGGTTCATCAATGCATTTTTGTCCGGTATGCAGATTGAAAAGTAATTTCTTTTCATAAAAGAAGCGGTTGATATTGCCGGACGTTGGTACCGGATACAATTTTTCGCGTATCGTGGAGATCATTAAGGAACAAAAAAAGACCGGATCACGATCCGGTCTTTTTTCATAGGATTCAAGAGCTTAATACGTCTTTACATAGTACTTGATGCTGTATTTCCCGACGTCTTTACCATCCGACACACCCGTGATCCCGACCGTCTTTGTGTCATTTTTTTCGATGACCTCTTTATCGGTCGGAATCCCGATAAAGGTATTGGCATGCTTCGGATCCGGTGAGAAAGTGAAAGAATCGCTGGTTACGCCGGTGACCGGGGCGCCAACTGTATTGAACGTGATTGTGATATATTCGACGCCGTCGAAAAGTGACACATCCGTTTTGCTCAGATTCTTAAACTGAATGTTGAACGTTGCGGTGTCCCCATTGGCGCTGCCGTCCGTTATCGAGGTTGAGAAACCGGAAGGAATCTTTGCGGATTCGCCGGACGCGGGCGTAGGTGTCGCGGTAGGCTTAGGAGTAGGTGTCGCGGTAGGCTTAGGCGTGGGAGTAGCGGTAGCCTTAGGCGTGGGAGTGGCTGTAGCCTTGGGCGTAGGAGTCGCAGTAGCCTTAGGCGTAGGAGTCGCAGTAACGGACACAACAGCAGCCGGTGTAACGGAAACTTTTGCAGGTGTCGGAGAGACGGTTACGGTAGGCGCCGCGGTTGTTTCCGCAACCACCGCGGCGGTGGTGGTCTCAATCGATGCTGCGGATGTTGTGGCGACGGTTGCCGTTATCTGTTTGCCGCGGTTCGCGAGCATGTTGCCAATGTCATATTTGTTCCAGATAAAGAACGCGGCGACAAGAACGGTCGCGACCGTCAATGTAAAAATCAGGGCTCCGTGTTTCTTCTTTTTCCGCTTTTTGTTGAGCTCACGCTGTGGCATCGGAGCCGCATAACCCATCTGCTGTGCCGCCGGATAATAGCGCGTACCGGGCCGGACGGTCTTATCGGAATCGTCTGTGTCTTCCGCTTCGGTTACTTCCGGTTTCGCTGGAACCGATCTTGACGGATATGCCGGACGACCATCCTGCTGTTTGAACATCGGCTTGAAGGCAGCCGGTTCCGGTGATTCATTTCCAATTGAAGCTGTGTTTTGGGGTTCGACAGAAGGAATATCATACACTTCCTGTGATACTTCCCGGGACTCTTCACGGGCATCATACGGCTTGAAAATTGCAGGCTCTGCTTCATTCAGCATCCTGTTGTAGGTCTGGTCGTCTATGGGTGCTTTTGCGGATGAGGCTTTTCCCGAAGAAGATCGCGAAGCATTATCCGATGTCTTTTGCGTATTTTTATCACGAATGGCTTCAGAAACACTGGATGCAGAATCATTCGCTTTAAAGGACAAGAACAACGGGAATGCCGTATCTGACATTTCGTCATCATCTTCCGCGAACTCATCGGTTCCCGCAGTATTCTTCGGTTGGATATCATTGTTCTCATAACCGGAGACGGTATCGGAGTCTGTCACCGGATAAAGGTCGTCTGAATATTGAGAATCGTTTCCGACCACCGGTTCGACGGAGTTGAATGAATCTTCAGAGGGATAATCGGAAGCATCCATATCGTATGCGGGTGATTCGAATGACGACTCTGCCTCGTTAACGGATTCTTCGGGCTGCGGAATGAACGTCGGGATTTCTTCCGGCTGTATAAAAGCAGGCTCGGATTCCTCGGGCTGAGGATAGAAAGTCGGGGTATCTTCGGGCTGCGGAATGAACGTCGGGATTTCTTCCGGCTGTATAATAGCAGGCTCGGATTCTTCCGGCTGGGGATAGAAAGGAGGGGTATCTTCCGGCTGCGGAATGAACGTCGGGGTTTCTTCCGGCTGTATAAAAGCAGGCTCGGATTCTTCCGGCTGAGGATAGAAAGGAGGGGTATCTTCCGGCTGCGTAATGAACGCCGGGGTTTCTTCCGGCTGTATAAAAGCAGGCTCGGATTCCTCGGGCTGAGGGGTCGAAACCTCATCTGTTTCCGGCTCGAGTCTCTTGAAAATCGGTTTATCAAGAGTTAACGGATACGTTTCGTCGAATTCCAGATCTTCGGGTTTGTAATTTAAATGAGGAACGGACTCCGCAGGATCGCTTGCTTCAGAGGAATCTGTATGACTGTCGTCGGAACCAAAGAGCCTCGGCTCATCGCCGCTACCGCCCATGAATGTACGAAAAACCGATGAAGATGAATCGGCAGAATCGTCTGTATCCGAATCGCTGTTTGATAAGTGATCGTTGTCGTCATCACGGTTCCCGTTAAACAGAAACCGATTGCCGCCGAATTCATTGTCATCCATATTCTTCATAAACCTCCGATGGTGAATTAAGAAAAATAAAACTGTACATTTTCCCCATAAACAGTTAAATAAATGTTACAACCAATTGTGAAAATCTGCAAGACAAACAAACTTACATATTCATTTCTGTAAGGTTCTCTACGTGCTCTTGTACGTGCTCGAAAAATCGTTTGTAATTTCATTTGACACAGGAGAAACAAAGTGCTATTCTACTTAAGCACCTAAACGGGAAACAAGCTCGTGTGGCGGAATCGGCAGACGCAACGGACTTAAAATCCGTCGGGGTAACTCCCGTACCGGTTCAAGTCCGGTCACGAGCACCAGATTTTTAGATGGTTGTTCAATCGTTTTGGTGTGAGACATTTTATATCGCGGAGTGGAGCAGTTGGTAGCTTGTCGGGCTCATAACCCGAAGGTCGCGAGGTTCGAGTCCCGCCTCCGCAACCACTTGAACAACCCCGGAACCTTAATGGTTTCCGGGGTTGTTGTTTTTTATGCTGAGATTTAATCGGGAAACGATCGGACGGTATTTCCAATTCTAAAATATGCGGCAATTATGGTGTGAAACATAAAAACATCTTGAGATATTCTGCAAAACGATTTATATTAACGGATAAGGTCGATGCTTTACGATCACTATGATTATTCGGAGGATTTGGGAATGAATGATTTTGGAATTACGAAATGTCCGTTCTGCGGGGGCACAGAACTTGCACACGGTTATCAGACGTATCAAGCCGAAGTAATCGTCTATGGTAAAATGCTGTCATCATCAGCTCTTTATCATATTCTCTGTACGGATTGCGGCAGTGTCGTTCACAGTTATGTGGAGAAACCCGAGAAGTTCAGGAAGTGAGTTCTCGAAAAGTCATAAAATGAGCCGGCATCATCTCTTGTGACGGCGTATTTTGTGCTACTATAATAATGTGATAAAGGAAGAATTCCTTTGCATATACTTGCCGGGCTGAATAAAATATTGGAGGATAACAAGTATGATAACAAAGAAGATCATTCAGAGCATATCTGAACTGCAGGAGATTCAAACACAGGCGATCCGATTCAATGAGGACGTAGGCATTCACTCTTTAGATAGCATGATTATTGTTGACGCTAAGTCTTTTATCGGACTTTTTGCATTGGATTTCAGCAAGCCCGTATTAATCGTATCCGAATCGGAGGCCTTTCATAAAGCCATCAAAGATATCGGGGAAGATGTAGAATAAGAGGCTATTTGAATCCGGTCATGCAATTTTAGGCAGTGCGGAAGAAGACCTTCCAGCACTGCCTTTTCTATCAGGAACCCGACATGCTTATGCTGCTCATATCGTGTCCGGAAGGCTCCTGAAAGAGTCTTAATCCGAAACTCGGAGCGATTGCATAAATGTGATCAAAGATATCGGATTGAATGTTCTCATAAGAAATCCAATCGGTTTCGGTGGCAAACGCATAAATCTCCAATGGCAAACCTTTGCTGTCTGCCGGAAGCTGGCGAACCAGTATGGTCATATTCTCATGAATCTTAGGATTATGAGCCAGGTATTTTTCCAGATATATACGAAAAACACCGATATTGGTCAGCTTCTGCCGACTGCTTTTTATTTCGGTCTGAAGCGGTGATTTACCGGCCGCTCTTGCGAATTCTTTTCTTTTACCTGCGATGTATGTGCTTAGATATTCATATTTGCTGAAACGATCCAGCATTTCTTCGGTACAAAATGTAATACTGGTCATATCGATAAAAACAGCACGCTTTAAACGCCTTGAACCCGACTGAATCATACCGCGCCAGTTCTTGAAAGAATCGGAGACCAGAGCATAGGCAGGTACCGTCGTTGTCGTATTGTCCGAGTTTTCGATCTCAACACTGATCAGTGTGATATCGCTGACGGTGCCGTCGACGAAATACTTCGGCATCTCGATCCAATCCCCGATTCGAACCATATCGTTGAAGGACAATTGAATCCCGGCGATAAAACCGAGAAGCGTATCCTTAAAAATCAGGCTTAAGATTGCAGCAAACGCTCCGAACCCGCTCAGGAGGACAAGAGGGCTCTCGTGTATCCAGCTTGCAATGATAAAAATCATGAACAGAATCACGATAACTAGCTCGACAATTTGCAGGAATGCTTTGATTGGGCGCTTTTTTGAAATCTCGTGTGTCCGGTATACATCGTCGACTACAGCGAAGGAGGAATTCAGTATCGCGATCAGCACGATCAAGACATAAATTGTCAGCCCCTTCTGGATCCATCCTTCGGCATCGTCTCCGTATGATGCGGCAAAAAAACTGATAAAGATTGGCGTGGATATGTGCGCAAATCGTTCGAACAGTTTTGTTCTTTTGATGAGAGGCGGGATCAGACGTTTGCTGCGGCTGGTGATCAGGTAATAAAGCTCTATTACAATCCAGCGTAAAAAGAGCTCGATAAGAATACATGCCAGCAGTATCGCCGCGGAAAGAATGAGATATGCAACCAATTGACGGTATTCTTTCGGCACATTCCATTTAACCAGGAATTCCAAGATGCGCGCGATCATATATCTTCCTCCAAAACCGAAAGTCATGAAATTTCTTCCGAATAACGAAAGTCGGGAGACTTACTCCATAATAACAAAAAACGATGCTGCATGTCTTGAAAAAATATCAAGAATACTTTATTATGATCGTGAGATGTATATCTTAAATGATCGTATTTCTATTGCCCGCGTTTAACAGTTGTGAAAGAGAAAAAAGCTGTAAATGACTGCAATACAGTC
>CAZTXQ010000020.1:0-43032 GCA_964617375.1 uncultured Mageeibacillus sp.
CCACACTCAAACGCAGAATCATTCTTGTAGGTGGGATAAAATAAGTACCGAATTATGTCTGTTGGTTTTTGATCTCTTATCTGCCACGCGCCATCATTAAAGATCGTTTCGTCAATACTTACTCCCGGACGCACAGGAACACTTTGATTGTTTTTAAGATTATACCAAGGATTAAATGGATCTCCTGAAATTTTACTAACGGAGCAATAATCGTGGAATAACTTTTCATTCGGCACAAAATATTTCTTGTAGGTATCCGCAACTTTTCTCAATCTCCCTTTTGCTAGAACAGGGATTGGTTTTAGAGAATACTGTGAAAAATGATCATAGATGTCGATAAACTCTTCTTCCGTTTTTTTATAATTGGTCTCCCATTTTTTCGCAAATGAATTAGCTTTTGATTTATACCATTCTGCAGAATCAGCGACAATTCCATGCTCTCTTTCGTGCTTACATAGGTTAAAGCCTATTGCCAGAAAAAGTATCTTTTTATTCGCAACTCCAGGAATGCGATTTTGAATTTCTCTAAATAATGAAACTTGATATGGCGCAATGTTCGTCAAGAAAACAAACAGTTCAAGATTTTCTTTGGGCTTGTTTTCTTGCAGTCCCGATGCTTCTTTTTCCGAAAAGCATTCTGGCTTATATAGACCCATTTCTTTTATGAAATCGAAAACGCTCGCAATTTCATCCTCATTCATTTCTATACTTTGAATAAAAGGAATAGAAAATAATAAGGTTATGTCAGACGTGACATCAACACCCGCAGCCAAAAGGTAGTTGAGAATTTCTTCCCTTTTCTTTAGATCCATTCTTCATCCTTTACAAGAAGCTATCGCCGTGAAATAATAATTAGAGAGATTATTCCGCTTATTTTTTATTTTTTCTGTTTCCATTTTATCACTTAATCGGAATGTGTGGTCATTCTGTGGTCAACAAAAAAAATAAATCCCCCAAACTCCCTGATATCAAGGGGTTTGAGGGATTAATCCTAGAAAAACACTATTCCCACTCAATCGTGGCCGGCGGTTTGCTCGTGATATCGTACACGATACGGTTGATGTGCCCGACTTCATTGATGATGCGCCTTGAGCAGATATCAAGGACTTCATAGGGAATCCGTGCAAAGTCGGCGGTCATGAAATCGCTTGTCGTTACTCCGCGCAAAGCCAGCATATAGTCGTAGGTGCGGAAATCACCCATGACTCCGACGGAACGGACATTCGTCAGGACGGCGAAATACTGGTTGATATCACGGCCGAGACCGGCTTTCTTGATCTCGTCGCGGAAAATCATATCGGCATCGCGAAGGATGTTGAGCTTGTCCTTCGTGATCTCTCCCATGATGCGGATCGCGAGACCCGGGCCCGGGAACGGCTGGCGCCAGACAAGATCATCCGGAATGCCAAGCTCGAGGCCGGCCTTGCGGACTTCGTCCTTGAACAGGTCGCGCAGAGGCTCGACGAGAGAGAGTGCCATATCCTTCGGCAGGCCGCCGACGTTGTGATGGCTCTTGATGACAGCCGCATCGCCGACACCGCTCTCGATGACGTCCGGATAGATTGTGCCCTGTACGAGGAAATCGACCTGGCCGATCTTGTTGGCTTCTTCTTCGAACACGCGAATGAATTCTTCGCCGATGATTTTACGTTTTCTCTCCGGATCGGACACACCGTCCAGGCGGGCCAGAAACCGGTCCTCGCAGTTGACGCGGATCAGGTTCATATCGAATTCGCCCTTGAAGACGCGCTCGACATCGTCTCCCTCGTGTTTACGAAGAAGACCGTGATCGACAAATACGCATGTCAGCTGTTTGCCGACGGCCTTGTGGATCATGAGCGCGGCGACGGAAGAATCGACACCGCCGGACATCGCGCAGAGAACTTTCTTGTCGCCGATCTTTTCGCGAAGCTTCGCAATGGATTCATCGACAAAGGCGGACATCACCCAGTCGCCCGAGCATCCGCAGACATCGTAAACGAAGTTGCGAAGCATGACGGAACCATGGGGCGTGTGCATGACTTCCGGATGGAATTGAACGGCATAATATCCCTTCTCAGGATTCTCCATGCCGGCGACGGGACAGTCCTTCGTATAGGCCGTCACGGTAAAGCCTTCCGGAGCGACGGATATGTAATCCGTATGGCTCATCCAGCAGGTCGTATCGAGTGTAACATTGTTAAAAAGCTTGGAGCCGTGGGATAAAGTGATCTCGGTCTTGCCGTATTCGCTGACCGGAGCGGTCTCGACTTTTCCGTCGAGCATGTAGGCCAGAAGCTGTGCGCCGTAGCAGATTCCGAGTACCGGAATGCCGAGCGAGAGGATATCCTTGCTGTAGTGAGGGGACTTCTCATCGTATACGCTGTTGGGACCGCCGGTAAAAATAATACCCTTGTAGTTCCCGTCGCGGATGCGGTCGAGGCTCGCCGTATAGGGGAGAATCTCCGCATATACGTTCTGCTCACGGACACGTCTGGCGATCAGCTGATTGTATTGTCCTCCGAAATCAAGAACAAGTATTTTCTCGTTGTACACTAAACAATCCTCCTGCTTCTATTGAACCGCTATGTTCCCGCTTCTGATCATCGGCTTTGCCGCCGCGCATAATCGGCGAGTGTGTTCCCGCTTATCTGATCAGCGAAAAAAGATCTCGTCGCGCTTCGGTCCGGTTGATACAAGTGTCACATGGACGCCGAGCTGCTTTTCGACGAAGAGAATATATTCCTGGGCTTCCTTCGGCAGCTTGTCGAAGGAGGTAATGCCGCGGATGTCTGTTTTCCAGCCCTTGAGCTTCGTCCATACCGGAGTGGCATGGGCAAGCTTGACCGGATTCGGGAAGTTCTTGGTCTCGACACCGTCGATCTCGTAGGCGATACAGACCGGAATCTCGTCGAGATAGGAGAGGCAGTCAATCGCCGTAAGTGCAACATCGGTTGCTCCCTGGATCTTGCAGCCGTAACGGGATGCGACGCAATCGAACCAGCCCATTCTTCTCGGACGGCCCGTGGTCGCGCCGTATTCGCCGGCGTCGCCGCCGCGCTCTCTCATCTCGTTGGCTTCGTCGCCGAAGATCTCGCTGACAAAAGCACCCGCGCCGACCGCGGAGGAATATGCCTTAACAACGGCAAAAATCTCTTTGATTTCATAGGGAGGAATTCCGGCTCCGACCGCACCGTAACCGGCAAGGGTCGAGGAGGAGGTGACCATCGGATAGATGCCGTGGTCGGGATCTTTCATGGAGCCAAGCTGTCCTTCGAGCAGAATCTTCTTGCCTTCTTCGATGGCCGTCTCAAGATATGCCGCCGTGTCGGCCACGAAAGGCGCGACAACATCGCGGTACCGGAGAAGCTCAGCGAAAAGCGTGTCGACATCGAGGGTCGGCTTGTGATACAGATGCTCGAGCAGCGTGTTCTTGAGGGTCAATACGGAGACAAGCTTCTCGTAGAGTGCTTTCTCCTCGAAGAGCTCGCATACCTGGAAACCAATTTTCGCGTATTTATCTGAATAAAAAGGAGCAATTCCGGATTTGGTGGAGCCAAAGGCTTTTCCTCCGAGACGCTCTTCTTCATACTGGTCAAATAAGATGTGGTAGGGCATTACGATCTGACAGCGGTCGGAAACCATAAGCTTCGGCATCGGAACTCCCTTGCCGGTTACATGCTCGATCTCTTCCTTGAGCTTCTGAACATTCAGTGCGACGCCGTTGCCGATGATGTTGACGATATTCTTGTGGCAGACGCCCGATGGCAGCAGGTGAAGGGCCAGTTTACCGTATTCGTTGATGATGGTATGTCCCGCGTTTGCTCCGCCCTGAAAACGGATGACGATATCTGACTCGGAGGCAAACATGTCCGTTACCTTGCCTTTTCCCTCGTCGCCCCAGTTCGCTCCGACTATTGCTTTTGCCATTTTAAAAATCCTCCCGTTCGTACGAAAAGCAGCAGGACGAATCGCCGCGCCGCCCGCGGATTTCCGACAAATCCGCTTGAGTTTTTGTAAAATCTTTAATACCGCAACAAAAAAAGAATCCCCGAGCAAAATTCACTCAAGGATCCTTGCCCTTACCATTATATAAGGCACGGTGTACGGTGTCAATTTTAACCGATGCTCAAAAAGACCGAAAAACCGTCTGTTTTCAAGTGGTTTTCCCGTCAGATAATCGTCGCAATACGGCGGAGTGCCTCTTCGGATGCTTCTTTCGAACCGAAGGCCGTAAGACGGAAATATCCTTCACCGCAAGCTCCGAATCCGGAACCGGGTGTGCCTACGACGCCGACCTTTTCGAGGAGGAAATCAAAGAACTCCCAGGAGGTCATGCCGTTTATGGTCTTCATCCAGATGTAGGGCGCGTTGATGCCGCCGGACACTTCGAAGCCGAGCTTCGTAAGTCCTTCGCGCAGGATTCTTGCATTGTCCATATAGGAAGCAATGGTCGCCTTGACCTGCTCTTTGCCTTCGGGCGTATAAATCGCTGCGGCCGCTCTCTGCGTAATATAGGATACGCCGTTGAATTTTGTCGCCTGGCGTCTTGCCCAAAGATCGCGAACACGGACGCCGTCTCTTACAAGTTCCTTGCAGATCACCGTGTATCCGCAGCGGATGCCTGTGAAACCGGCCGTTTTCGAGAAGCTGCGAAGCTCGATCGCACATTCCTTCGCGCCGGGAATCTCGAAAATTGTATGCGGTAGATCTTCGGAAATATAGGCCTCGTAAGCAGCGTCATAAAGAATAACGGCGCCGATCTTTTTCGCGTATTCGACCCAGGCCGTAAGCTCTTTGTAGCTGATGGACGCGCCGCTCGGGTTATTCGGGAAGCACAGATAAATCATATCCGGCGTTCTCTCGCCTTCGCGGATCTCGGGGACCTGAGGAACAAAGCCGTTCTTCTCCTCACAGGGAAGATAGAAGAAATTTGACCATTTCCCGGTCACGGAATCATACTCGCCGGAGCGGCCGGCCATGATATTCGTATCGACATATACGGGATATACGGGATCACATACCGCGACATAGTTATCCGCGGAGAAAATATCACCGATATTGCCGGAATCACTCTTGCAGCCGTCGCTTACAAAAACTTCGTCAAAATCGATTTTTACGCCGCGGGCGGCAAAATCGTTCTCAATAATCGCATTTACAAGGAAATCATATCCGAAATCCGGGCCGTAACCCTTAAAAGTCTTCTCGTCGCTCATGTCGAGAACTGCCTGCTGCATAGCTTCGATCACGGCCGGGGCGAGTGGTTTTGTCACATCTCCGATTCCTAACCGGATCAAGTCTGCATCGGGGTGGAGAGCGGAGAACTCTTTGACTTTCTTGGCAATTCCCGCAAAAAGATAATTGCCCTGGAGCTTCTGAAAATTCGGATTCAGTTCAAACATATGATTCCCTTTCTATCTATACGGCTACGCCTTTGGAACCTTAATACCCGTCGAAACGGGTCGTTCGCGTGTCTCTTCTATCTTTACAGGGTCTTGCGCGTGCCTGCTGTTCCATTATTTGTACCGAAAATCTGCTTAAAAATCAACCTCGCCTTCGAAGCTGATCTCAGCCGGGCCGTTCATAATAACCTCGTCCGTATGTTCGTTCCAGGTTATGTTGAGTTCGCCGCCGTTCAGGATCACGATCGCGTTCCTGTCGGAAAAGCCGTTAAGGACAGACGCGACGACGGTCGCGCAGGCGCCCGTACCGCAGGCCATGGTCTCGCCGGAACCGCGCTCCCAGACACGCATGCGAAGATGCGTACGGTCGATGATCTGTACAAATTCCGTGTTGACGCTCTCGGGAAACAGCTTATGCTTCTCGAAAAGGGGTCCCATTTTCTCAAGATCCAGGTTCTCGATATCCTTGACATAGACGACGGCGTGCGGGTTTCCCATCGACACGGCGGTCACGTTAAACAGCTTGCCGCCGACGGCGATCGCCTCATTGACCATTTCCTTGTCGCTCCAGAGAACCGGAATCTTGGCCGTCTCCAGAATCGGTCTGCCCATGTTGACCGTGGCGCGGACCGCACGGCCGTTCTCGACGGTTAGCTTGATCTTCTTGATTCCGGAAAGCGTTTCGATCTCCAGATCTGTTTTGGCTGTCAGGCCTTTGTCAAAAACATACTTCGCTACACAGCGAATTCCATTCCCGCACATCTTTCCGCGGGATCCGTCGGCATTGTACATATCCATAAAGAAATCGGCATTGTCGGAAGACTTAATCAGAATGACACCGTCTGATCCGATCCCGAAGTGTCTGTCACTGAATTGAATCGAAAAAGGAGCAATCTCCTCCGGCTTCAGAATCTCTTCCTTCGTACAGTCGATATAAATATAGTCATTTCCGATACCCTGCATCTTGGTAAATGTTATTGTTCTCATGTCTATCCTTTCCATGTACCCAACGCCTTATAGCTCCTGGCTTTTCAGCACAGCCAGTGCCATGTCGTATAATTTCGTGCCCGTATCCATGCATCGCTTCTGCAGGAATCTGTGCGCTTCCTGCTCGGACATGTTGTTGCGGTTCATAAGAAGCGCCTTCGCACGGTCGATCACGCGCTGTTCTTCCGGACTCCTTTTCGGCGGCACCTGCGGGCCCTTCGGTGTCGGCTGGGCCGCGGCGGGCTTTACGGCCCGCATGGTATTTCTGTACATCTGCCTCGTTTCCAGAAGCATCCTCACGGAAGCGACCAGATCCTGCGTATGAAGCGGCAGCGTCAGAGTATAGAGTCCTTCCTGGTGTTCGTACCCCATGTTCATGGAGCCCGAGGAAGAAAGAACCAGAATATCATAATCATCCGGCATCAGGGACAAGAGCTGAATCGCAGTCATGTCCGGGAAGTTCGGTCCGCAGACAATCAGCCCTCCGCCGTCTTCTGACGAGATAAATCTTAACGCCATGGAACCGTTTGTGGCAAGCCCCCGTACAGGGAAGTCGTGCATCGCAAGTATGTCGCGTATTTTGTGTGCGTTTGTCATGTCGGGAAAAGCAACTATAATACTTCGCATCTTTTCCCTCCCTCCGGGTTTGTCAGTTAATCGTATTAGTAACGAAGAAGGTACTCGTCAATTTCCCATTTTGATACACGTGTTCTGTAATCGTCCCATTCATCTGTTTTCGCTTCGACATACTTATCGAAAATGTGATCGCCCAGAACTTCGCGTCCGATCGGGTCCTTATCAAATTCGGTTAAGGCTTCGGCAAGGCTTCCGGGAAGATTGTCGATACCGGCGGCCGCGCGTTCTTCTACTGTCATTGCGAAAATCGAGTTGCGAACCTGATCAGGCGGAGCGATCTTGTTTTTGATACCGTCAAGTCCTGCCGCCAGACAGAGGGCAAGCGCCAGATAGGGATTGGCGGAAGGATCCGGATTGCGAAGTTCAACGCGCGTGCTGTTGCCTCTTGTCGCGGGAATACGGATCAAAGCCGAACGGTTGGCTGCCGACCATGCGAGATAGCACGGAGCCTCATAGCCGGGAACAAGTCTCTTATAGGAATTGACAAGAGGGTTCGTGACGGCCGTTAATCCCTTGATATGCTTCAGAACGCCGGCTATGAAATAGAAGGCTGTTTCCGAGAGTCCGAGTTCGTTCTCCGGATCGTAGAAAGCGTTCTTGCCGTCTTTCATGAGTGACATATTGATGTGCATGCCGGAACCGTTGATTCCGTAGATCGGCTTCGGCATGAATGTGGCATGCATGCCGTATCTTTTCGCGATGGTCTTAACGGCAAGTTTAAAAGTCATGATGTTGTCGGCCGTAACGAGGGCATCGTCAAAGCGGAAATCAATCTCGTGCTGCGCCTGTGCCACTTCGTGATGTGAGGCCTCGATCTCGAATCCCATCGCTTCAAGTGCAAAGGAAATCTCGCGGCGGATGTCTTCGCCCTGCCCGATCGGTTCCAAATCAAAATACCCGCCCTCATCGTGTGCGATCGTTGTGGGCTTACCGTTCTCGTCGTAGTGGAAAAGGAAGAATTCGAGTTCCGGGCCGACGTTGAAGATATATCCCATCTCCTTGGCTTCGTCGAGAACTTTTTTGAGAGCGTAACGGGGATCTCCTGCAAAAGGTTCCCCGTTCGGAGTATAGATGTCGCAGATCAGGCGGGCGACCTTGCCGGACTGTGGTCTCCACGGGAAAATAACAAAAGTATCAAAATCCGGATACAGATACATATCTGATTCGCTGATTCGGGCAAATCCGTCAATAGAGGATCCGTCAAACATACACTCATTGTCCAGGGCTTTCTCCATCTGGCTCGGCGTGATCGCAACGTTCTTCAGAACGCCGAATATGTCTGTAAACTGAAGACGGATAAACTGGACGTCTTCTTCTCTGATGATCCGGATAATATCTTCCTTCGTATATTTAGACATTTGAATTCCTCCCTGTGAACTGTAAGAGCCGCTTGGTCCTGGAAAAAATGAAAAAAAGGCGGTTTACGCCGCCTCCATTTCCGGTCTATATGAATTGTACATGAAATCAGACAGTCGGTCAAGGTTTTTTGCAAGCCGGAAGTACTTTTCTTGCAAAATCTTCTATGTCCGTATCCAGTTCGGGAAGGACAAAAGGCGCCCCGGTCTGTACCTCGACTGCCTTTTTAAGAAGATAATCGGTCATTGCAGGATTTTTGGGAAGAAAGCTTCCATGCGAATATGTGCAGTATACATTCTTGTAAACTGCACCCTCGTATCCATCCCTGCCATTATTTCCGGCTCCGGACAGCACTTTGGCGAGCGGTTTTACGCCTTCTCCGAGATAGGTACGGCCGCTGTGATTCTCAAATCCGTAAAGAAGCTTGTCACCGGGAAGAAAATCACAGGAATACACGGTATCCTGTATGAAGCGTTTCTTCTCTCCGACGGTCCAAACATTCAGAGCGCCCAGGCAGTCAATCTTCACACCGTCGTGTTCTTCGTAGTAGAGTCCCATCATCTGATAACCTCCGCAGATGCAGAGGAATACCTTGTTCGCCGCAACGGCTTCCTTAACGGCGCTTCCCTTCTCCGTGACAAAATCCTTCCGGAGAATATTCTGTTCGGCATCCTGTCCGCCGCCCAGAAAAACCATATCAAACTTGAGCGGGTCAAACTTTTCGCCCAAGGTAATGGCGTCAACCGTCAATTCGATCCCCCGGAGCGACGCCCGGCGCATCAGAGCGATAATATTCCCGCGGTCACCATAAAGATTCAGGAGATCCGGGTAGAGATGACAAAGTTTCAGTTTAGGCTGCATACCGGTCTTCCCTCCTATTTCCAGAAATCTTTAAGATTGTAGCGCTTCACAAGGATTTCACGAAGCGCCAGCATAGCAGTATAGTTCGGAAGGATATAAAGGCATTTGCCCTCGGCGCACGCGGCCAGTGCCTCGTCGACAAGATTTCCGCATTCTTCCATCGGCAGTGCCTTCATTCTCTTCTTATCTATGCCGGAATACGCGAGCCTGAGATACATGTCGCCGTATCTTTCACCGGATACGAAGACCTTCTCGGGATACGTGCGCGACTCGAAATCGACATCCCATATCCACGAGACATCCTTGCCGTCCGCGTCGTTGCTGTTCAGAAGAAGATACATCCCGTCCGCGTCCGATGCCTCCGATACGAAGGACAGTGCCCGTTCGAGACCGACCGGGTTCTTGACGAGAAGCAGGCACAGCGACTTGCCGCCGATTTTGATCTTTTCCATGCGCCCGAAAGCCGGACGTACGAGCTCAACCGCCTGTACGACTTTTCCCAGGGAAAGCTCCGGATCTTTACTGACAATCCCCAGTGAATAGACGGCGGCGACCGCCGATGCCGTGTTGTAGAAATTGTGAATTCCCGGAATGGGAAGCCCTGCCGTCACCGATTCTCCCTCATAGGTAAGCGTTATAGGGAAGCCCACATCGGAAGGACTCATTTGGTCTTCTCTGTTCTTTTCATAGGATACGAGAAAAGAAGGCTGCGGCCGGCTGTAGCCGCAGGAAGGACAATAAAAGTCTCCGAGATGCCCGAAGCTTCTGGCCCGGTACTCGTATTTTGTCTGGCAGAAATGACAGTAGGACGCATCGGTCGTAGTCTTGCCGATGCCCTGTTCAGGGATGTTTGTAACAGTGTTACGGACCATGGAATCATCGTCCATACCGAAATAGGAGACTCTCTCTTCTCTTCCCCTGGCAAGAGCGGCTACAAGCGAGTCGTCCGCGTTGAGAAGGATGCGGGCATCACAGGCATCCAGCCCTTTGGCGATAAAATTCTGTGTGTGAACAAGCTCGCCGTACCGGTCAAGCTGATCCCGGAAGAGATTGGTAACAACACAAATCCGGGGAGCAAGCGGTCCGCAGACTTTGGAGAAAGCAGCCTCATCGGCTTCGATAACACAGACGGTTTTCTTCCCCGCTTTTTCGGCACGCCGGCGAACCCGGATGCCTCCGATCAGCGCAGTTGCAATACCCGTGGCAAGATTCGCTCCCGAAACATTGGTAACAACGGCATAACCCAGGGTCTCCAGAATACCGGTAACCATATGGGTGGTCGTCGTCTTCCCGTTCGTTCCCGTGATCGTGATAATTTGCTGATCCCTGGCAAGAACCGATATGATATCCGGACATATCTTAATGGCCACGCGACCCGGGAGCGTCGTAGCGCCCCGGCCCATAAGCCGGAGAAGCGCCGTAACGGTCCTTGCGGAAAAGATAGCGGCCCCTGCCCGTACATTTGCCATATTTATTCGTTCGCCTTCTTCGTGCTGTCAATCAAATCAAGAAATTCATCGAAAAGATAATTGTTGTCTCTGGGTCCCGGCGCACCTTCGGGATGGTACTGAACGGTAAATACCGGCTGCTTCAGATACCGGAGGCCTTCGATCGATCCGTCGTTCATATTGACGTGACTGATTTCGCAGATGTCGAAGGAAAGGGTCTCGTCTGTTACGACATATCCGTGGTTCTGTGATGTGATATAAACGCGGTCCGCACGAAGATCCTTGACCGGATGGTTGATTCCTCTGTGTCCGTAGCGAAGCTTATGTGTATCGGCACCCGTCGCGAGAGCCATCAGCTGGTGACCGAGGCAGATTCCCATGACCGGCGTGCCGGACTGATAAAGCTTCGTGATTTCCTTTATGGCCGGTCCGCAGTCCTTCGGATCTCCGGGGCCGTTGGAAAGGAGAATTCCGTCCGGATTCGCACTTAAGACTTCTTCGGCAGGCGTATCCCAGGGATATGCGGTAACCTCGCAGTTTCTTTCTGTGAGATTCCAGATGATGTTCTGCTTAACGCCGAAATCCAGAAGCGCGATTTTGCGCGCGGGCTTCTGATCCGGATCAGCGATTAAGGATTCGGGTACAAGGGAGGTCGGAGCCTCGCGCTCCATGTCCGCCATGGCTTTTGCGTTGTCCCAGCCCTTTTTTCCCGCGGGAAAAACCGTCTTTTCGCGCCGGCTAACCATCGGTACAAGCTTCGTTCCATCATACGCTGCGATCTTCTTCGCAGCTTCTTCCATGTCAATTTCTGACGCGGCGCCTTCCGTGACAAGACCGAGCATTGTGCCGTGCTCGCGGATCAGGAGCGTCAGGGCTCTCGTGTCGATGCCGCAGATTCCGGGAATGTTATTTCGTATAAGATATGCGTTCAGATCTTCGGCCTGTCTTAAGTCGCCTTCGATAACCGTCAGATCCCGTATAATGAAAGCCTCTACCCAGGGCCTGGTCGATTCGGACGTATCCTCAAAAACCCCGTAGTTTCCGATAATCGGAGATGCCATCGTTATTGCCTGTCCGGCATAGGAAGCATCTGTCAGAAGCTCAAGATATCCCGTGACTCCTGTGTTAAAAACCACTTCGCAGACCGCTTCGCGATCGGCACCGAAATGAAATCCCTCAAAAACACTGCCGTCACTCAAAATTAGACAAGCTTTGCGCATAGTTCCCTCCGTTATGCCAAATTGCGGCGATGTAACTCCCGTATCATTAAAAAGAAAACATACGGGTATACACATTCCGAATACTTTTAACACAGCATTTTATCATGTTCTCTTATAAATTGAAACGCTCGACAAAACACGGTTTCCAAAAAAGACGGATGACGGTTCCTTAGGCCATATGGGCAATGACAATAATCCGGTGAGAACCGACTCCGACCGGCGTACAGGTAACCAGGGTAAGCTGTTTGCCGGTGCCGCTATAGATGCCGATGTAATTCGGAAGCTCGGCCGGATCCAGTTGCGGAATCACGTTATCCACCGTATAGGTATAGACCGCTCCGTCGAGCATCGTTATTACAATACTGTCGCCGACAGCCACTTCGTTCAGCCGGTTGAAAAGCTTGCCGGTTGTCTTCATTCTGTGTCCGAGAACGACGCAGTTTCCTTCGGTACCCGGCATCGCCGTACCTTCAAGCATACCGGCTCCGTAACGAAGCGGCACCTTCTCTGCACTGTCCAGAAGCGGAAGAAGCAGGTCAATCTTGTCGATCGTAATCGTACCGAGGGATGTGAGAACGACGTTCTCATCCTCGGGTTCTTCGGTCGGGGTCAACGTCGGAGCCGTAGTGACAACTACGCTCGCAGAAGGCACGGTAGAAAAATCTTCATACTCATCAAAAAACTCGTCTCCTTCGCCGT
Organism: uncultured Mageeibacillus sp.; assembly: GCA_964617375.1. Classification (GTDB taxonomy): domain Bacteria; phylum Bacillota; class Clostridia; order Saccharofermentanales; family Saccharofermentanaceae; genus Firm-13. Next base: position 12,589 of record CAZTXQ010000020.1, read on the forward strand.
TTACGACCAGATCGTTCCTGTTGACGATAATCGTTGCCTCTCCGGCCTTAATCCCTTCCACGATTTCGGCGGTTTTCTTATCGCGAAAATACGTCTGAACCGGTTCCCACGCGAACAAAACGGCCGCCGCCGCCAACAGCAAAATAATCGCGATAATCAGAAGTTTGTCAAAAAGAGGTTTCCTTCTCTTGCGAACGGTCTCAACCGGTTCTTTCCCGGATACATCTGCATCTGCTCTCTTTTTCATATGTTAACCTTTCCGATCGGATTATTTATCGGGGATATTCGTTATCCATGTAATTATAGCAAATTCTACGGGCAAACGCCTTTTACAACCGCACAATATCTGCTATCATAGTTGTACTTTTTCTATGAAAAATGAATCGTTTACAGGTACTTTGGTACGGAATCAGGAAAGTTGGACTTTATGCAGGAAAACGAGATGAAAGCAATCTGGAAGAAGGTAGTAGACCTTTTGGCCGGAGAGATTTCAGAAGTCAGCCTTAAAACGTGGATACTGCCTATGGTACCGGAATTTGCGGATGACAAAGTATTTATACTGTCCGTTCCCGATTCTTTTTCATTCTCTTATGTCAATCAAATGCTTCCGCTCATAACCAATACGTTCTCTGTCGTGTGTTCTCGAAAATACGATGTGGAGATCGGTATCAGCGGTTCGCAGGAAATTATGGACGCTCTGCGCAAGAATACGAAGCCGGCCTTTTTTTCAAATTCGGATAATACCGGTGATGATACTCACCGAAGTATGGCACAGCTCAATCCTCAATACACATTTGAAGCCTTTGTTGTAGGCTCCGGCAACCGCTTTGCCCATGCGGCATGCGTTGCGGTCGCGGAGAAGCTCGGAGGTCGCAATTATAATCCTCTCTTCCTGTACGGCGGATCGGGACTTGGCAAAACACACCTGATGCACTCGATCGGTAACTATGTTACGCATAAGCATCCTGAGAAGAAAGTCGTCTATGTACAATGCGAGCAATTCGTAAACGAGTTCATTTCCGCCATCAAGGAAATCTCCTATGACGATTTTCGCGAGAAATACAGAAGCGCCGATCTGCTCCTCATCGACGATATCCAATTTATCGAAGGCAAAGAGCAGATGCAGATTGAGTTTTTCCATACCTTCAATGCGCTTCACGAGTCCGGCAAGCATATCGTCATGACATGTGATAAACCTCCGCAGAGTCTGGCCTCTCTTGAAGAGCGTCTGCGCACGAGATTTTCTTCCGGTCTGATCGTCGACATACAGCCGCCGGATTACGAGACACGCGTCGCTATCTTAAAAAGAAGAGCGCAGCAGAATAACGTCAACGTACCCGACGATGTCTTTGATTATATCTCCGCAAATATCGCGACGAACATCAGGGAACTTGACGGTGCTTTCAATACCGTTCTGGCATACAGCCTGCTGGCCGGCAGCATCGATCTTGAAGTGGCGACTGCCGCTCTTAAGGATATTATTCAGCCGCGTCCGGCTAAACAGCTGACATACGCCATGATCATGGAAGTCGTCGCACGTTATTACAACGTCAGCGTCACTGAAATACTGTCCAATAGAAGAAGCAAGGATGTCACGGTTCCCCGGCAGGTTGCTATGTACCTGTGCCGTTTTGTTCTGAACATGACTTTTCCCAAGATCGGAGAAGCTTTCGGTGGCAAAGATCACACCACCGTTATACATGCTTGCAATAAGGTTTCAGCAGATCTCAACGCTGTTACATCTTCGCTTACACATGATGTAGAAGAAATCAAAAAAAGGCTTTCTCTTTAAGAAGTTATCCACAGTTTTTTGTAGATATGTGGATAACTTCGGGTGGATACCCTGTTCATGAAATTGTGGATAAAACACATGTGCATACCTCCCCTTTTTCCCTCTTTTTATCCCCTTTGAAATAAACATGTTTTGAACAGGCAAAAATGCCTTCTATCAATCGTTTTCAGACTTTTCCACCGGATTCACAGACCATAATAAGAAGGCGGAGATTTCTCTTTATTTATGTAAACGCAAATCTCGTCCAATCGATAGTAATGCGAAAGTATTTTTTTCAAAAACAAAGGACCTGTGGAAAACTCAAATATCAAACAGATTATCGTTATATTTCATTTTTATTACAAAACATATTTTCATTTTCATATGATTTTTTACAGTTTTGTTTCACCCTATATCTCATAAACGGCTACTTTTTCGTCATTAACTGCTGATTTTTTGAGAATTATTCTGTATAATAAGGAAGATATAAAAAGCACAGCGGAGGTAGTTCAATGAAATTCTTATGTTCAAGAGACCGTCTGACGGAAGCAATATCGGTTGTTCAGAAAGCTGTGTCAACAAGATCGACGCTTCCTATACTCGACGGTATTCTCATTGAGGCTTCTTCGACGGAAGGTGTAAAGCTTACCGGTTATGACCTGGAGACAGGTATTGAATGTTCTCTCGATTCGGATGTGACCGAGGGCGGTTCCATCGTTATCAATTCGCGTCTGATCGGAGAAATTGTAAGGAAGCTTCCGGATAATCAAGTCTCCTTCGAAAGCAACAGCAATCTGCAGATTAGTATAGAGAGTGGATCCTCCGTTTTCTCGATCAAAGGTATGTCGGCGGAAGGTTATCCCAAGATCCCTACCGTTTCGGATGCCGAGAAGATCACTCTTCCTCAGACTCTCTTCAAAGACATGGTAAGACAGACCATTTTTGCCGTTTCCACAGACGAGAGCCGTCCGACACTGAACGGATGTTTTTTCAATTGTGACGGATTTGCAATTGAGTTGGTCGCCATAGACGGTTTCCGGCTTGCGCTTCGCAAGCAGCTCATCGGTCAGGACCTCCCGGTTATGAAGTTTATTGTTCCCGGCAAGGCTCTTCACGAGGTAGGCCGCATTCTTGGGGGTAAAGATGCAGAGGTAGTGGTGTACTCCTCTTCCAATCACATTCTCTTTGATACCGGTAATGTCCGAATTGTTTCCCGCCTGATTCAGGGCGAGTACATGAATTACAAGGCTATACTTCCGAAGTCTTCACAGACGACGCTGCTGGTATCGACAGCCTCTTTGCTTGACGCGATCGAGAGAGCTTCGCTTATCATCATTTCCGAAGACAGAAGATGCCCCGTTCAGATATCCATGCCCAATGATGAGACACTTGTGATCAACGCCAGCACGGAGCTTGGTACCCTTCACGAAGAGATTCCCGCAAATATCACGGGAGAGAGAATCGATATTGATTTCAACCCCCGTTATTTTATCGACGCGCTGCGTGCGATTGATAAGGATGAGATCTCTATCCTTTTTAACGGAAGCAACGGCCCTTGTGTTCTGAAGCCTACGGAGGGAGAGGAATTCTCCTACCTGGTACTTCCTCTTCGCCGCTGATTATGAACGGATAAGATATGTTTATAAGATCCATAAGAATAGAGAATTTTCGTAATTACAGAAGGCTCGACTTGAAAGTTGAGCCTTCTATTAATGTTTTTTTCGGTGAAAACGCTCAGGGAAAGACGAATATAATCGAAGCGATTTATCTTTGCGCGTGCGCACGCTCCCACCGTACCTCCAAAGACAAGGAACTGATTTTCCATGGCGAAAACGGATATAGAGTAGAGATCGATCTTATGGCTCATCGATTCAGGCCCCTTTTTCTATGCCGCGAAAATGAAGAAGTACTCTCCGGTGACAGGATATATCTCACGCAAGAGAAAAAGGAGCAGATCCGGAAAGAAAATTACTATGAAGAAAGTCTGGCCTTGTCTTTCAGTGAGGCTTCAGACGGTCCTGAAGGCATCAAGAGGGCGCGAAGGATAGCGGAACATGATCACGTACCTCTGGAACGTATAAGTGACTTTATGGGCATATTTCATGCGGTTATTTTCGCGCCCGAGGATCTGCTTCTGATTAAAGAAGGTCCGTCTGTTAGAAGACGCTATATGGATCTCTTGATCTCTCAGGTACGGCCCTGTTATTTTCATGATCTACTCACCTATTCCAAGCTTCTTCAGCAAAGAAACAAGACCTTGAAGATGCTTCGTCAAAGACAGGGAATTCACACCTTGAGTCTGGCGGAAGAAAGTGAGATTGAAATATGGGACTACCCTCTTGCTGAAGCTGCTGCGCGTTTGTTGTCGGAAAGAATCCACTTTTCCAAAAAGATTAAAGAAATTGCCGGAGAAAAGCATGAGCAGATATCCGGCGGCCGGGAGAGCCTGTTTATCAAGTACAAGACGGTAACCGGATTGCTGACAGAGGAAATAATGGCCGATCCGGATCTTCATCTGGACCGGATGGCAAAATATCTTGTCGACAAATGGAGAGAAAGTCATCAGGACGATTATGAGAAAGGAAATACATCCGTAGGACCGCACAAAGATGATCTGGAGTTATCACTTGACGGAGACGGATTACGGGCCTTCGCTTCACAGGGACAGCAGAGATCCGCGGCGCTGGCCCTCAAACTGGCCGAACTGAAAATTCTGCGCGACGAGACAGGGGAAATGCCGGTACTCCTTCTGGATGATGTCTTCAGTGAACTCGATGCCGGAAGAAGAACATGCCTTTTGTCAAATCTGGCAGATGCACAGGTATTCATCACCTGCACAGATAAGGCCTTGATTGAGAAAGAATTGTTCGAAATGACCGGCATCATCGAACCGGGCCGCGGTAAACCGGAAATCACTTTTTATGAGGTAAGTGAAGGCACGGTAGAGCGGGTGAAAAGCGAATAGTTATGGTATAATTATGATGCATTTTTGTGAGTTTTCTTAGAGAATTCGCAAAAACGGAGGGGAACAATATGTATGTCCATATCGGAAGCGAATACACACTGTCGGACCGTTTTATAATCGGAATTTTTGATATGGATACCATTTCTCCGAAACAGACGGATATGATTCATTTTCTGGCAAAGGCGGAAAAAGACGGGAGAGCGGAATATATTTCGAATGATTTACCTAAATCTGTGATTGTGACCGTTGACAGGATTTATTTCTCACCAATCTCATCGGCTACACTTCAGAAGCGCATAAGAGATATGTACAGCACAACCGTTGAGAGACCTATCGACGGTCTTTATGCAAAGTAACACTGTTACAAAGGCCCGTATAGACGATACTTTGACAGAATTAGCAAGACGATATGGAATCATTTCCATACAGACGAAAGGATACAAGAAATGAGCGAGGACAAGAACAAAAAAGACAATCTTACGTCGGGAGTTTCGGATTATTATGCTTCCGATTCAGACGAACAGGATGGAATTGACGGAATCATTAATCTGGCTGCGAATCCACGCGCTCTGACTGATGATTATCAGGAAGATTCTCTTGATGAAATCGCCGACGCTTCCGTAGGTCAGGACGAATTCGATACGTCAAACACTTCGGAATATAACGAATCGGATATACAGGTCCTGGAAGGCCTCGAGGCTGTCCGTAAAAGGCCGGGCATGTATATTGGAGATACAACCTTAAGAGGTCTTCACCATCTTGTTTACGAGATCGTAGCCAATTCTGTTGATGAAGCTCTGGCCGGCAGATGTGACACCATCTGGGTAACGGTTAACAAGAACGGATCGGTCACTGTAATCGACAACGGATCGGGAATTCCGGTCGGCAAGCACCCGAAAATGGGTATACCGACCGTTGAAGTTGTTCATACGGTGCTCCATGCGGGCGGAAAATTCGGCGGAGGAGCCTATAGTGTATCCGGCGGTCTTCATGGTGTAGGTGCGTCTGTAGTAAATGCATTGGCAGAGTCAATGGAAGTTGAAGTTAAGCGCGAGGGAAAAATCTATTCGATCGGTTTTGAGCGCGGTATTACAACAAAGCCTTTGAGTGTAATTGGTACGTGTAATATCAATGATACAGGAACTACTACAACATTTGTACCGGACGGAGAGATTTTTCCGGATGTCAGCTTTGATTTCGCATCCATGATCACCCGATACCGCGAAATGGCGTTTCTGAATCGCGAAATTACCATAATTTTGCGGGATGAACGTGAAGAAGAGCCTGTTACGAAGACTCTTCACTATGACGGAGGTATTATTTCCTTTGTTGAGTACCTGAACAGACATCGTGAAGCACTTCATAAACCGCCGATCTACATTGCGCAGAAGTCCGGAGACAGTTTTGTAGAAGTAGCTATACAGTACAACGACTCGTTTGCCGAGAACGTCTATTCATATGCCAATAACATTGCTACGGTCGAAGGCGGAACGCATCTGACCGGTTTCCGTTCGGCTCTGACGAAAGTCATCAACGATTATGCGCGAAAATATAAGTACATCAAAGATGCGGACAAGAATCTTCAAGGTGAGGATGCCCGTGAAGGAATCGGTGCGATCATCAGTGTTAAGCTGCCGGAACCTCAATTTGAGGGTCAGACCAAGTCAAAACTTGGCAATGCAGAGATCCGTACGATGGTTGAATCAGTTGTTGGTGAGAAATTATCGCAATATCTTGAAGAAAACCCGGCAATTGCCAGAATCGTTATGGACAAATGCCTTTCGGCTTCCAGAGCCAGAGAGGCCGCAAGAAAAGCCCGTGACTTAACAAGAAGAAAGAGCGTATTTGAATCTTCGGCATTACCCGGAAAGCTTGCAGATTGTCAGGAAAAAGATGCATCATTATGTGAAATATTCATAGTTGAGGGAGACTCCGCTGGTGGTTCTGCAAAACAGGGTCGTGAACGTAAGTATCAAGCCATTCTTCCTCTATGGGGAAAGATGCTCAACGTTGAGAAGGCCAGAATCGACAAGATATACGGAAATGAGAAGCTGCAGCCGGTAGTTCTGGCTTTAGGCGCCGGTATCGGAGAAGATTTTGATGATTCAAAGCTCCGTTATCACAAAGTTATCATCATGGCTGATGCCGATGTAGACGGATCCCATATCCGGACGCTGCTGCTGACCTTCTTCTTCCGGTACTTAAGACCGTTAGTGGATAATGGATACGTATATATCGCTTGCCCGCCTCTTTTTAGAGTGTATCAGGGAAATGAAGGATATTATGCGTATGATGAGGTGGAAGTTGAAAAGATTAAGAAGCAAACCGGGTGGAAAGAGCCCAAATTGCAGAGATATAAAGGTCTCGGCGAGATGAGCTCTGAGCAGCTTTGGGAAACAACAATGGACCCGACGACCAGAAAGCTTCTTCAGGTTAAAATTGAAGATGCGCAGGCAGCAGATGAGACGTTTACACTGTTGATGGGAGACAAAGTTGAGCCCAGAAAAGAATTTATACAGACAAACGCTAAATATGCTTCTGCGGACATCTAATTCATAATCTTATACAGGCAGCATGAGGGCTTTACCTTTTGGTAGAGCCCTTTTTATGTAGAAGATCAGAATACATGGATTTGCTCTTAGTAGATCACTATAATACCGGAACGATGGAATGAACAAATTAATCGTTCCATTCATCTTAGTGTATTTGCAGAGATATATGCACAAAATGTTTCACGTGAAACAAAACATAGCCATACAGATATACTTAAGAAATTGTTTCACGTGAAACAATCAGAGCGAGCATTTATGCTTAGTCCTTCAGGAAATGTTTCACGTGAAACATTAGTGTTGGCCATGAAGTTGCAATCAGACATATAATCAGGAAATTAGTACCTCCTGCTCGTTCAAATTTCATTAAATCCTTGTATAAACAGGATAAAACGGGTAAAAACTATAAAAGTAAAGGAAACGACATATATGCACGTCTGAATTCTGCTACAATCATATAAGCACTATATAGAAAAGAGGAATCTGACGAATGGCAAACATTATTTCAATCGTGAATCAGAAAGGCGGCGTCGGGAAAACGACAACAAGCGTAAATCTTTCGGCATATCTTGCTCAAAAAGGAAAAAAAGTGCTTATTATCGATCTCGATCCGCAAGGGAATGCTACCAGTGGATACGGATTGGATAAATCAGAGCTTGAATCCTCCGTATATGATGTGCTTGTAAACGATACTCCAATCGATGACGTTATTTGGAAAGACAAAAGGGAAAATCTGGATATTTGTCCGACAAACATCAATCTGGCCGGTGCGGAAGTAGAATTGGTATCAGCTATGTCGCGGGAAACCATTCTAAAACGTTCTATTGATGAAATTTGTGACAATTATGATTACATCCTAATTGATTGCCCGCCTTCTCTCGGTCTGTTGACGATTAATGCACTTGCAGCGTCAACAGGGGTAATTGTACCTATTCAGGGCGAATATTATGCTCTTGAAGGGCTTACTCAGCTAATTGATACGGTTAATCTTGTGAAGAAACATCTAAATCCTAAGATTGGAATATTCGGTGTAATCATAACGATGTTTGATGGTAGAACCCAACTTACAAGGCAGGTCACGGACGAGGTAAGAAAGTACTTTGGAGACAAGGTTTTTAACACAGTGATTCCAAGGAATATTCGTCTTGCGGAAGCTCCGAGCTTTGGTAAAACGATCGCTGAATATGACCCAAAATCCAGAGGCGGCCGGGCCTATGGCGATTTGGCTGACGAGGTAATTGAAAGGGCAAACACATAATGAAAGGAAAGGATATATAGACAGCTGTCTATATATGGTGTCATCATGGGACCTGTATCAAAAGGACTTGGAAAAGGATTGGGTGCGCTGCTGTCGGTTGAAGGAATACCCGAACAGGAGAAAGATTCGGTTGTTGAGCTCAAGATTAACGACATAAATCCTAATGGCGAGCAGCCAAGAAAGAGATTTGATGATGAAGCTCTTCAGGAATTGGCCGCTTCCATTAAAGAAAATGGTCTTATTCAGCCGATCATCGTTGTCAAAAAGGGCACAGGTTATAAGATCGTTGCTGGAGAAAGACGCTGGAGAGCCTGTCGTTTGGCCGGATTTACGGTTATTCCCGCCATTATTCGTGATTTAACGGATCTTCAGACGATGGAGCAGGCCCTTATCGAGAATATTCAAAGACAGGATCTTAACGTTCTTGAAGAAGCGTATGCAATGGACCGGCTGATGAAGGATCACGGACTTACGCAGGAGCAATTGTCCAAGAAGCTTGGCAAAAGCAGACCTGCAGTAGCAAACACTGTTAGATTGATAGCGATCGATGAATCGATTCAGGCGTACATACGAAACGGCGATCTGTCAGCAGGGCACGCGAGAGCTTTATTGGCATTGCAATCTGTAGAAGAACAGAGAAAAGCTGTTGATGTAATTTTGGATAAGGAATTGAGTGTCCGCGAGACAGAAGAGTATGTTAAGAAACTGCTTGCTCCGAAGCCGGAGAAAGTTAAGGAAGAAGCGGGTCAGGACAAATCCAGTGCAGCGATTACACTGAGTGCAAAGGAAGTCGAGCGAAAGCTTACCAAGTACTTTGGCACAAAGGTTAAGTTGAAGGTAAAAGACCAGATCAAAGGAAAGGGAAGCCTGGTAATAGAGTATTTCTCTTACGATGATTTGGATCGGGTACTGGAGATCCTGGAAAAGTCTTAAAAATATAACGTCATACAATTTACATAAATACTAATAGAATCCGGAAGAATTGGAAATAAACAGTTCTTCCGGATTTGTATTTTCGGTTATATTGAACGTATAGACTAGATTGCCTCCTAAATATCAAAAGAAAATAACAATCAAACGACAAATTATGATATTCTTGACAATGTTTTCGCTGCGTGAAGGATAATGAGGATTTATGGAGAACAAACCGGAAAGAAAGTACTATATCGATAATCTTCGTTGGGCTTGCATACTGCTTCTGATACCGTTCCATGCGGCCATGGCTTGGAACAGCTGGGGAGAGGGCAATTATGTATGGATCCAGGGAAATCGTTTCCTCAGCAGCTTTATCTTATTAGTATCTCCCTGGTATATGCCGCTGATGTTTGTGATTGCCGGCATCAGTGCGCGTATGGCTATGAAGAGAAGAACTTTTAAGGAATTTACTGTTGAAAGGATAAGAAAGTTATTCCTTCCGCTTGCAGCCGGGCTTCTTACAATTGCTCCAATCATGTCTTATGTCGGTGACTGTTATAATAACGGCTATACTGGCAATTTCTCCTCACACTACTATGTATATTTTACGAAAATACGACTTTGAACGGATACGACGGCGGGATCACACCGGCTCATCTATGGTTTCTGTTGTATTTATTCATAATATCAATGGTTGGTCTCGGAATTACGGCGCTGCAAAAGAAATTTCTGCCAAATGCGAACTTCTCGAAAATAGGAATGGCGGTTATATTGCTTATGGCCCTGACCCTGCCTGTTGCAAATCTTCTTCTCGATATCGGAGGTAAAAGTGTCGGTTACTTTCTGGTGTTATATCTTCTCGGTTATTACTTACTCGCAGAAGATGCCGTAATTGATCGAATAGCCCGATATAAGGCGGTTCTCGTTTTCTTGGCCCTTGTTTTCTCGACTCTCTGTGCCTACTTCTATGTTTGGATGCCAGAACCCATTGAAGTGCTATGGAAGTCAGCTTTGTTCTTATCCTGCTGGTTTGGAATCCTTGCCCTTCTTGGCATGGGGAAAAAGTACTTCAATCAGAACAATCGGGTAACGCGGTATCTCTCGACGCGTTCTTTTTCGATCTATCTATTTCACTTTGTGTGGGTTATATCCATTCAGTATTATGCCACACAATATATATCATATACTGCCGCCCTATTTTCAATATCGGTTATCGGCGGATTTCTACTTACGTTAATAACGTGTGAAATTGCCGTTCACACTAAGAAAATATGGAATATTATTATATTAAAGAACAAACATAACAAATCTCCGATCCCGGAAGGAAGAGGAGACATTTCTTGAATCCCGGATCGAAAGACATTTTTTCGGGGGAAGAAGGAAACGTATGCAAGATCATGATAGTCATAAAGGCAAGCCAAGATGGAAACGTGCAGGGCTGGTCCTTTCGGTCACGGCAATTGAGTTGTCGGCCATATATGGTTTCAGTCAAGTAGGTGAAACGTCTACTACCCAGGAAATGGAAGAGTCATCGGACACTGCTAATCAGACGGATCCGGCAATTTTGACATCAGCCCCATCTTTGAGTGGGACAACGATCCCTTCACATACTATGCCGGTGCCTATGACTTCTTCGGATGCAGTTGTTAGCTCCGAAACGTTGTATACCGATCCTGCAGCGACGACGGAGACAGGATCAGTACCGGAAGCGTCTACGGCGGCCACTCTGACTTCTGCAGCGGGTACGGAAGCTACGGCTGTCGAGTCTGAGCCGATAGCATCGAGTTCGGAGACCTCCGCGGCAGTATGTGATTTTGTGATTCATGGGAATACCGAAAACAAAGAAATCGCCTTTACTTTTGACGATAAAGGGGACAATCTTGCCAGAATTCTCGAGATCCTGGATGCCAGGGGGATTAAAGGAAATTTCTTTCTGTTGGCAGGTGAGTTGGAGAAGAATCCCGAACTCTGGCAAACGGCCGCGGCGAACGGCCACCTGATACTTAATCACACGGTTCATCACTATGTGGACTTGTCCGGCAGATCGGAAGAGACGATAAAGAATGAGATACTCGGATGGGAAGATACGGCAAAAGAAGTTCTCGGTGAGGAGTATCTTTTGCGTATGAAGGCAGACTTTCCGTATTTTCGCACGCCGGGAGGAGGGAAGAGCAATAGTCTTACCCGTATTCTCGGTGAACTCGGATATACAAAGATGGTGTATTGGACGGTAGAGGATATATACTTTTCGAGCCATAATCCGGATAACATATCTATAGTGGATCATTACGTTCAAGAGGCGTCGAACGGGGCTATTTTCCTTTTGCATCCGGGTGACTGGAGTTATGTCGCCGACATCATCGATCGGCTCGCAGCCGAAGGATATACATTTGTCACGGTTCCGGAACTCTTTGATTAAGGAGATCCGGAAAGGACCGATTTTGGCTGAATACAGGATGATTTATTCGGCTCTTGAACCGGCGTATGTACACCGGACAGTGACGCGGGAAGAGCCGCCGGGTGTGCAGGTAAACAGAGTCAAATCATAGGGTTCTGCCGTCATTTCGGTGATATCATCCGGGTTAAGAACTTCCTGTTTGGCAACTTCAAAGGAATAGACGACACCGTGAACATCTGTAAAATATACAACGGCCCCTTCGGACAATGAGGATATCTTTCCGAAATGCCTTGCATAATTGTGGGCTGCGATAACCAGTCCGTAGGAAGAACCGTCGTCGGAATATCTTGCCGGAGATATTTTCAATGAATCATAGGACCATTTGGCAATAACGGGAAGGTCCAAATCGAGATCCGGAATCGAAAGATAGCCGATATACCCGACTCCGTCTATATCTATAGTATCCAGATTGGCGTCCGTCAGCCTGCTGCGAATATTCTGTGATTCATCCGGAATGCCTGCTGCAGTTTCATCCGCAGCGTACTGTTCAGGAGTTCCCGAACTGTCCGATTCCTTTTCTTTCTCGATCTGTACAATCAGCCGGGAGCATATGAGTTCTGCTTCTCGGTTCGCTGTATTCTCTTCATACAGATAACTAAGAATGAACCCGAGTGCGGTGAGGATCAGAATAGCGCCGATTGCCATGAGAGTAATTCCGCGTTTTCTCACTTTCTTTTCCTCCGAAGATTCATATCCGCCCACCCGATTATGATCAGAATCAATCCTAGAACCGCAAGAACGACGATTGGCCACAAAAGGAGACCTGTCTGCGGAAGACGGGTTCTGGAAAGAACTGCGGAATGCTTTCCGTAGCTTGACGAACCCGGAGTTATAGCTGGTGTAACAGTGTTACGCGGATTCGTTGGAGTTCCGGAAACCACTGGCGCTGTAGGATCGGAAGGATCTGTCGGTCCGGTTATCTTGGGTCTTGCCGTAATGTCATATTCAGCCTTTAGACCATCGCCTGATGTGACGGGAAGGGAGACCAGGAAAGGAGAAATATCCTGATATCCGGCGACCGATACGACCTGACGGATCAAATAAAGGCCTTCACGGAGTCCTTCTGCACGCATAGACCCTTCGGTTCCTGTAAATAGAACATCACCGGTTACATGGTTTTCGTCGATATATTTCACCAGATCTAAAGCCGCTGCCAGATTCTCTTCGGCTGTCATATCCGGAGACAAATCACCGTAATATTTTGAGAATACATCGGTCGGATTGATGCAGGTCTGTCCGTTGTCTGAACCTAAGTCTGCAATTTTCATGACTGTAAACCCGGCGCCCTCTACAGCTTTTCCGTCGGGATCCTCCGCAATTATTGTTATGGACCCGGTCGTCGAAACCGGTGCATCGGCAAGTACTCCTGCCTGAATAGGAAGGAGGAAAAGAACGATACAGATTATTATGACCGCAAAGGCCGTTCGTATTCGTTTCAATCCGCATCCTCCTTATCTTTTGAATGATCCGCTTTCCGGCGAATCGCTTTTGCACGAATCAGCATGACGGCTAAAAATACCAGCATGATCGGTGCTCCCAATACAGGAGCAACATAAAGGGAATCGATCTGAACTGCATCTGCCGTAATGTGCAGGGGCGCATTACTCTGATCTGCGACGGTGTTGATTCTGGCGCCGGTTACGAGCAGACGGTGTGAGTTTACGCCATATGGTGTACAGGTAACTAGTGTACATAGATCTTTGTCGGGATCAATAGCCAATGCTTCGACTTCCGACGGTTCCACGGTCTGGATATTAAATACTTCGTAGGTAAGCGTCTCGTCGAGAACACGGATGATAAAACAATCACCCGCTTCAATCTTATCGAGATCCGTAAACAGGAGAGAGGACGGAAGGCCTCTGTGCCCGGAAAGAATTGCATGTGTACCGGTTCCTCCAATAGGGAAGGATGAGCCTTCGATATGACCGACACCGATCTCCAAAACATTTTTTCCGACACCGTGATAAATCGGGAGATAGACATTTATCTTAGGAATCTCGATGTACCCCATAATGCCGGTTCCACCGACATCAAGAATCGCGTTGTATTCTTCAGTATTTACTCCTGTCGGCTGAAAGCGGTCACTGTTATTCAGGAGGGAGCCGTTATATTGTCGTGCTTCCTCGAAAACTTTCTCGTAATCCTGACGGTTCATCAGCGCGACATCGTTCTTGTATCCGTCGATGGAGCGCGACTGGCTGATGGAATTCAAAAAGTCGCTTACCGTCGGATATAGCATCACGGATAGTCCGATGAGAAACAAGAGGACAAATAAGATTGTTGATACAGTGCCGCGTTTTTTCATGTTCTCCCCGTGATACCGGAGCTCCCGCCATAAGGCGGAAGCCCCGGTCAGTCTTTCAGAAACGGATGATGATTACTTATTGTTGTGAGAGCCTTTTTTGCGAACCAGGAGAATGGCAGCAGCTACGGCCATGATGACGATACCGGATACCGTAAAGATGGTCGTACCCATACCGCCCGTCACGGGAAGCTGAATACCGGCATTGTTCTGTACGGCGATCGCTCCGTTCTCCGTGTTGTTCATGAAAACGTGTGCAACGGTGTTTGCATTCGCATAGATTGCCGAATCAAATTCACGTGTTACTGTTACCGTAACCGAATCGCTGAGAAGGTTATAACCGATCGGAGCCTGGGTCTCAAAGAGATAGTAGGTTCCTTCGTCAATTCCGGTTACAGCTATTTCGCCGTTCACATCGGAAACAAGATCGGTCGTCTTAACAACTGCGATATCTGCAATTTCTGCGGTGGTAGCAACACGATAACTGCCGTCGGTTTCAACTACAAAGGCAACAGACGAAGCGGTTGAAACATCGGTAAGCTTTAAGGAGAAATGTGCGTTTGCAAGATATTTTTTCAAATCCAGATCGCCGGTGTATTTGAGGATGTCCAGACGATAGGAATCTACCAGCACTTCATCAGTAGGTGTGACAGCGATCGACGCTGAATTATACGGATTGCTGCTGTAGGTCAGGTATGCTGTATTTGCGTTGTCGCCGTTATAAATTACTGCGTCGTCATTCAGTGTTGCTGTAAACTTGATTTCGATCGCAGCGCCGGGAGTCTGATTAATAAAGGAATCGCCAAAGACGACGTCAAAGGACTGACCGTTCGGTACGACTGTGAAATCCGTATATGTGACACCGCCGATGGTAACGGTCACATTGTTGTTGGATGTCAGGCCGCTAGCAAGAGTGTCGGTTACTGTAAAGGTATAGTCGGTGTAACCGTTCATATCCGGCACTTTGGATACAAGACGGTAAGGAACCGTGTCTCCGACCGTGTAGTCAGCGACCTCGCCCCATTCGTCCGGTGTGCCGGCCAAAGAGTTTTCTTGAACCTGAAGATCAATTGTCGGGACATCAAGCTTCGGATTAACGGTCACGTCCGGTGTCGTTGTGTTCAACATGCAAAGGGAAGTGATAGTCTGGCTGTCCGGAGCTGTTGCCGTTCCTCTTACAAGGTAGTAGCCAAGGTCCAGAGGGCTGATCGTGCAGGTATCAATGACTTTTTCGGGATCGTTTGCAACAGTCTGGCTTCCGTCGGCCGGTACGTTGTTTGCAATGATGTACGCGCGGGCTGCCGCTGCAAAGTCCGTCGGATCCTGAGCCATTACATAAGCATAAGCCGCCTCATTTCCTGTGACGCCGAGAGATGTGAAGAATGCCGTGAAGCTGGAGTCGATCGTGTATACATAGGATGTTTTGTCGGCGCTGTAGGTAACGTTAAACAGTTTGTATGCCGAATACGTATTGCCCTCAATCGATACGGCCGTATTGGTGTTGGTAACTGTGATGGAGCCTTCGCCCTCTGCGAAAACGTTTACTGACATCATAAGAACCAGGGTGACTACTGTGATTAGTGTGATCATGAGTTTCTTGAGTTTCATTTTATGTTCTCCTTCATTATGTTATGTTGATTTGCAATCATTAAAAATTGTCGTTGCTTACGTCTATCCGGAACGTACCTCCCTCCGTTTCTTGAGGTGCCGAATGAGCACGGCAGAGAGCAGAGAGATTGCGATGAGGAATCCACCGATGACATGGAATCCGTCCGTTCCTCCTGAACCGGTTTCGGGCAATACGTCGGGATGACCTCTGGTGTTGCTTACGGTTATGGTTCCGTAGGATATACCGTCATTGTTAAGATATGTCGTCATATAACCTGCGTACGGGGATTCCCGGACGGAGTATTTCTGTCCGGAGGTGATGGCAAGGTCTGTCCAGGTATATGTGAAATTATTGGCCGAAGTGAGAGTTATCGTATATGGGGGTCCGGTCATCGGTGTGTTGTTGCAGTACAGCTGTACCGTAACCGATAATGCTGTGGTTTCGGTACCGGCTAGCAGGGAAGCGTCTTCCGCATACCAGATTTTGTTTACGGAAATCGTTCCGGTCGCGACCGTGTTAACGATCGAAATATCTCCGGTCGCGATGCCGGCATTATTTGCATAGGAAACAGCATATTTTACCGTTGTCTCTCCGGTTTGGATGACTGTACCGCCTTTGCTGATCGAAACTTCATGTACGGAGTACTTCTGGTTGTTGTCGAGCGGCAGGTATATCCACTGACATGTCCAGCTGTTGGCTGCGTTCAGGGTAACCGTATAGGCCGCTCCGGTCATCGGTGCGTTGTTGCAGTATAGCTGTACCGAGCAGGAGAGATCGGCGATTGCCGCTCCGGTCAGCGCTGTACCATCGACAGCCTTCCATGTTTTTGCTGCCTTGATCGTTCCCGTCGCGGGAAGAGATCCGGTGAAGTCGGTACGGTGGCTCTCCGCTTTGATTGTGATGTTTTTGCCGATAATGGTGCCGTTCAGATTCTGGTTCGCAATTATGTTGGAGTCGGGCGCAAGTACCGAAGCATAGGTCTCGTTGAAATTTAAGTTCACTCCTGCCGCATTCACAAAATTCAGAAGAATCTTGCCTGATGTGAATGTCGTCATTTCACTAAGAGGCATGTTGACACCGTCTATATACATGCGGATCTTCGGAATGTTGACGGTCGTCTGGCCTGCGCAGTCAATGTTAATAATGACAGAGCCCATTTTCGCGGCCGTAAAACCTCGAACACTGAAACCGTTTGAATACGACATCAGCTGAGCAGCTGTAAAATTGTATACGCCTGTCTTATCTACATTTGTCAGTGTCAGGTAGCTGTTTGTCGGGTCGCCGCTCGTCGTAAGACTTGACGTCATATTGACATTTTTCTGTATTGCGAGCATGGCATTGACATCCAGAACCTTGGTTTTTGCCGCGGCCATATCGATGAACGGCATTGCAATGGTATCGTTTTCCTGCCAGATGGTTTGCGGCTTGTCGATCTTGGTGCCGTTTATGGCAAAAGCATTTCCGTTGTCGACCAGAGAAACCGTATTTCCCGAACCTACAACCAAAACATCGGCCATATCCGCCGCATCCGTAGAGGTTACATTGAGATAATTCTGCACATAACTAAGTTCGGCTCCGAAGTTATTGGTTCCGAAGTTTGTACCGGCCCACAGATTCTTTGCCATGAAGTTTCCGTTTGTGTGTGCGCTTAGAGTCAGCGTGTCGAACGCGACAATGTGGAAGCTTCCGGCCGTGCCAAGAGGACTTGAGGCGTTGTAATATGTTGTGTTTGTAAAGAGCTCTGACGGTTGATCAATCAGAGAGTAGGTAAGAGAACTGCCCATGGTATATCCATTGGTGATCAGATACGGCGAGAAGCTGCTTGCCTCAAAAGAAACCGATTCCACCGTTCCGTCCTCGGAAACAACGGGCGTAGAATCTGTGACCGGTTCGAGCGCGATCGAATCCGTCGTCTCGACAACGTGAAACAGGGACAGGTTTTCCGGATTCGCAACCGTTATTTCCGGTGTTTTATAGAAAATTGTGATGGTAACGCTTCCCGCAAGCGGTTCCGTTTCGACACCGTTCATATAAAAACCGATGTCATAGGCGAGAACATCGATCCCGGCAGGGTTGATTCCCGTACTGTTGTCTGCGGCGGCATTTTCCGAGACCAGACCGACGAGACTCTCATATCTGGCCGGATCCGACTCCTGTGAGATCTCGGTTACCTGAAAGACAGCTCCGTCCGGCAAAGAAAAGGCCGCATCGGGAATCGTCGTAACCAGGATATTTTCATCCTCGAAAATATACGGAGCCGGTGTTGTAACGGGAGTCTCCGTGACTTTCGGTGTCCCTGTAACGGCAGTATCCGCAGTCCCTGTAACGCCAGGCACCAGCGTCGTTTCCGGAGTCCCGGAGGCATCCGTCTCCTGAGCCGTATCCGGAATTTCCGCACTGCCCGGAACAGGAGAAATATTGGCGGTTGTTTCGGTAACAGAGGAGATCTCCGTACTTTCAGAAGCCGGATCAACTTCCAGTGTCATTCCCGGAAGGATCAAAGCATAGGCTGTGGCAAGAACAACCAGCAGCGATAAAGATATCGTCATTACTCCCATGCGAAAATGGTTTTTTCGTTTTCCCAGATGATTTCTGCTCACGAGCTTACGCCTCCTTCCGAATTACTCATTTCTTAGGTTGTTTATTCGACGATGCTAATGTCGTCTATTGGCCATATCCGTACAACGGCGCGTCCGACGATCTGATCCACACTGACAAGACCGAGCTCCGAATAGCGGCTGTCCATGGATACGGCCCGGTTGTCGCCGAGAACAAACGCGTATCCTTCCGGAACCTCGCAAGGATAGGTAATGTTGCCTTTCAGAGTGACGGTATCTGTCAGATACGGCTCTGTAATTGCGGTACCGTCAACATATACGACTCCGCTGTCGTCGATATTCACCGTTTCGCCCCCCGTTGCGATCACTCTTTTCACGAGGATCTTGTTGTTGTAATAGAAGGCGACAATTTCACCGTCCTTCAAATTACCCGTCTTGACCGTAACAACAACATCCGTATCCTTAAGTGTCGGTGACATGCTTTCTCCGTACATGCGGAGAATCGGCATCCAGAGAACGGCAAGCAGGACGGTCACCGCTGAGACAACGATGAGGAGTCTTACAATCGAGAGAATTGTTTTGCGAAGATCTGTCTTATACTTTCTGCGCGAAATCTCGGCGTCGAGCTGATCGATTGTCGGGCGTTTGAGCGTATCCTTCATTCGATCAATTCCTCCCCGGAGACTGTCCGCCGGTTCTTGCCGTTACTTATATCCGCGCGAAAATCCGAAATCAATTCTTTGTTCAAGAACGGGTGCGCTTTCTCGTATTCGTCCAGTTTCTTTTCGAGTTCGTGCCAGAGGGCGTCGACATACTGTTTCTCGCGCTCTTCACGTTCCGCACATTCTTCGGACGTCTTTGCTTTCAAATCTGCCAGCTGTCGTTCCATATCCGCCTTCATCCAGAGTATTTTCTCCATGTCCTCAACTGCTCTTAAACGCACATTCATAAGATATTGATCGGCCGCCAGCTGAGCCGCCTCGAAAATTCTGTTTATGGAAAGTGCAGCCTCTGCAATCGAGCCCGCGTTCGCAATCTCGAGTTTGCGATCCTCCAGCTGTTCCCACAATTTTTTATTTTTCGCATGTAAGTCCAGAAGCTCTTCTTCCTGTGATCGGATGAGCTCCAGCAACTCTGTTTTAGACATGCGTCTTACTAGTTTTTCCTTCATTTCTACCTATCCATAGTCGAATGAATTTTCGTTAATTCAAAACAAGATCGATCAAAACGTTTCGCTTCATATATTAAGATGCGCGGCGACACGTAAAGGTTTGACCATTTTGAAAATTTTTTAAATTCTTTGATCAGGCATAGAGAGGCTATCGATAAGACATTTTCCGGCGTCTTAACCGCGAAAAAAGCCTCCGTTTCCGGAGGCCTAAATGAGGTTTTCTTTATTTCATTTACGGGTTGTAGATGGCGAGATCATCGACGGTAAATTTGCCGCCGTTCATTGCATAGAATCCGACTTTTCCCTCATCGACGGGTAAATCGGCGAGATCCTCGGTGAAACAGGGCATGTCATTTACCGTAACCGATATTGTGGATCCGACATAGGACAAACGAATCTGTACCGGAACATCCTTTGCCAGCGCAGGTCCGGCTGACTCAATTGTACCTGTGCTGCCTGCGCCGTTCTGCCAGAACCAAATTCCGTTGTTATAGCCGATGATCGCGTAATTCGCGGCATCGACATATCGAAAAACAATTCCAAACCGGCAGTTTGCTGAGCCGGGGATCACGGTAGTTACAAGGACGGCATCTGTCGAGCTCGTGTTGTCGTTATATGTGAGATACGTTGGTGAACCCAGAACAACAAGCGAGTTATTCTCAATGGATACACTTCCGGATCCGGTTCCCGGCATCCACTCCGTCTCTGCTCCGTCACTCATATCCGAATAGAAGAAAGGAGCCGGACTCGGTATAGGGGTAGGAGTTATTGTAGGAAACGGGGGAATGAACGGCGGCGGTGTCACCAGAGGAGTTGGCGTGGGCGTCACAGTGGGCGTCGGAGATACGGTCGGTATAGGTACCGGTATGGGTGTCGGGATCGGCGTCGGAATCGGTGTCGGAGTATAGGCCGGATCCGGTTGCGGTGCTGCCGGCGGTGTCGGTGCCGGAGTTAAAGTCTGAACGGGTGTCACAATAGGTGCAGGGGTGGAAGTCTGAACGGGTGTCACAAGCGGTGTCGGACTTGGAAGCGGGGAGGGATTTGAAGAATCCGGGGTACCGTTCTTCGATTGCGAAAGTAAGTCAGTGCTCTTTGATGTATCGGCAGCTTCTTGAGACAGTCCTTTATCCGACGTATTCGACTCGGTGTTTGAGTCCAAGTCCGACAGCGATGAGTTGCTATTGCCGAATGCATCCAGCGGTGCAAATGCACCGTTTGCTCCCGCATAAAGAATTCCGCCAGCGAGAAGAGCCAGGACGAATATCACGACTGCAGCGGCAACAAGAGCTCTTTGTCCGAAACGGGCCAGCCGTTTATGGATTCTTCGAAAAAATGAGATAACCCGCCCTATGATCGCGCCTCCGACAGTTAGTCTGCCGACAATCGAAGATAGAATGAGGGAAGCGGCCTTGTCCGGAATATGGTGCTCCAGCAAGCCGGCATCAAGAAGCCGGGACATCGGAATGAAGGACAACGCAAGTTGATAACCCAGATTCTTTTGTGCGATAAGCAGGCTTTTCTTCAACATCGCACGTCCCGTAAAGAGACGGTTTTTTACCGTGCTCTCCCTGCAGGAAAGCAGATCTGCGATTTCCTTCACAGGAAGATTCAGATAATAGAAGTAAACGATAACTGTTCGATACTGAATCGGGAGATTCTCGACTTCCCGTCGTACCAGATGCCGGTCTTCGGCCGTTTCAAAGTCAAATTCCGGGACGGCCGGTTCGATATCGACAATACTCGAAAAGTCTTCACTTTGCGTATCATAGAAAAGAAGTTTCTCGTCCTTTTTTCGCATAGCCATGCGGCACTCATTCTGCGTGATTCGATAAAGCCAGGACGAGAAGGCTTCCGGTGCTTTTAATTCGGGCAGTTTGTAATAGACCTTGAGAAAAGTCTCCTGCAGTACATCTTCGGCTTTCGCGTCATTGCCAAGCATATACCGCGCGACAGAAAATACTTCCTTATAAAAAGTTTTATAGAGTTTCTCAAACGCATCACGGTTTCCCCGCTGCGCATCTATAATAATATCCTTCGTGATATCATCAATTTTCAAAAATCATTACTCCCGGACTTGCCGACATCTTTATTTGATAACCGCAAATATTAGTCTAGTGGATTGAAGTTTAGCATAACGGTGTGCAGATTTCAATTCGTGATTTTTGTGTTTTGGCGGCACTTTGAGGCCTTAATATAGCACCTCAAACAGTAGATCTCACTCATACCGATCAAATTCTTACTTTTTCTGGCTTATGCGTTGACCGGGTGATGTAGTGAGATGGTCTATCTTAGGGCAAGCGAGGTTTTCGCCTGCCTTTCAGGAACCTTAATCTTAGCTTATTTCTTCGGAAAACACCTCGCCCCGCGGGTTTATGACCGTGCAATGGCTGGTATGTCTCTGGGACAACAAATATAATTGATAAGTATCGAAACCAACGGGGTCTGCGTGTGTTGATCGAAACTGCACGCCCTGAAGTCCAATAAAATATCATGAGGGAAGTACAACCTATGAAGAAGCGACTCCTGCCGATTCTATCCATCCTGTCCATATTAACGGCGACTATGATATCTTCAAGTGTCCTGCTGCTGCCCCGGGTACAACCGGAGACTTCCGCTGCGACGGTCTTTTCCGGAACCTGTGCGATGAAGCATGTTGAGGGAATTGCCGCTGAAGTGCATATCATCGGATCCGAGGCGCAGTTTGCCGCCAGGGATTACATTGTCTCGCAACTCGAAAAGATCGGTCTCAACGTGGAACTGCAGGAGGGATCCGTGGCGAATAATGAGACAGGGTTCCTTGGACTGGTGCCTTATCAAGGAACCGCGCAGAATATCGTCGCCCGTATACCGGGAAGTAGCCCGGCCAAGGGCAGTGCGGTCCTTCTCATGGCGCATTACGATTCAACCGCCGGCGGGCCCGGCGCGGCGGATGATGCGTCCGGCTGCGCGGTGCTTCTGGAAACGGCACGGACACTTCTGTCAGGAACGAAGCCGGAAAACGATGTGATCCTTCTTTTCGCGGACGGGGAGGAGGCCGGTCTTCTCGGATCGACGATGTTTGCGGAGGAAAGCGGAAGTATTTCGGATATCGGAATTGTCATGAACTTCGAAGGGCGCGGCAGCGGCGGACCTTCGATGCTGTTTGAGACATCGATGAACAACTTCAGGCTGGTTCCTGTTGTTCTGGAAAATGTTCCCGGCGCTGTCGCATATTCCTTCTGTCTGGATGCCTATTCATTGGCGCCAAACATTACCGATCTCACACCGTTTCTTGAAAAAGGTCTTCCGGGACTGAATTTCGCGAATCTGGGAGGGACGGAAGTGTATCACATGCCGGAGGATGTGCCCGAGCGGCTGGATCCCGGATTTTTGCAGCATCAGGGAGAGTATGCGGTTCAATTGGCCCGGTACTTTGGCAGTCACGCGACGGCAGAAATCGCGGACGACGTGAACGCCGTGTTTTTCACCCTGATGAAGGGTGGAACTGTCTGGTATCCCTCCTATATGACACCGGTCTTTACGGTTCTTGCGATGATACTTGCCGCCGTCACGGTGCTCCTGGCCGGACGAAAGAAACTCGTCACGGTAAAGGAGATCGGGAAGGGCGCGGGCGCGACACTTCTTGCCATGATCGGCTCCGCGGTGCTCGGGGTCGGGGCGGCGCTTCTGTTCGCATCTTTGTATGTCCGGCTGGATGCGATTCACTCGTTTGAGGATCTTCTCAATTTGAAACGAACCGTTCTAGGGGCTAACGGAATATGGATCGCCGGATCTCTTGCGGTCTTCCTCGTACTTCACTTTCTTATTCAGTATCTCTGGCTTCGCCGGATCGGGAAATTCGGGATGCTCTTGGGAAATCTCGTCATTTGGGCTCTTGCGGCGTCGGCGTCGGTGGTTTTTCTTCCCAATGCTCAGTACATTTTTCTGTGGCCGCTTATCGGATGCACGATCGGCGTCCTCACGGAAGTTTTTGCCGCGCGAAAAAAGCCCGAAAACCCGGGCTTCTACACGGTGTTTACGGGAGTTATCTGTGTGCTGATCTATCTGCCGGTCGGGTACATTCTTTTTCAGGCGCTTATGATGACGGGAAGCTATGCGGCTTTTGCGATTCTTTCCCTTCCGGTCACAACGATCATGATGGGACTGTGGAGTCTCTTTTCCAAAAAGAAAGATAACGCGGGGGGAAATCCGCCCGGGATCCGAAGTTCCGAATCCTGATCCGGATGGAGATTGCCAAGTTTCTGTTTACTTTCTAAATGCTTCCCTTGGTGGCAACACGCCGGACAACCTGATCAAAGGACAGGTTCTGTTCGAGCATCAATCTGCCGGTTCCATACAGTGTATTTGTGACCATTTGAACAATCTGTTCAACGGTAAGAGATGTGTGTGATTTGGCCGATTGACATACGACATCGAACATCGAAGCAATAAAGCCGGGCATACAGCTTACAAGTTCGGATCCCATGCCCATTTCTTCCTCGGGAAGTTCGATGACATTCCCCATACACGCGAGCAGCTTCTGAGGCTGACTCCTTTATGTCGTCCAGAATAGACCGGATATCGGCAGGCCGCATGCGACTGCGCCAACTTTTCGAGAATCATTTTTCCCATGCTGCCGTATCCGATGATTCCAACATTCATTTTGACGTCCCTCTATTCCTTTACAGAGCGATCGGGCTTTTGGGAGCGAAATTCGTTTCCATCGTCCAGGTGACCGCCGAGCCGTTTTTCAATACATAGACCTGAAGCTGAGAATCGATGCCGTTTTCCTTCCATATGCGTAAAAAGCCTCTCGACGGGTGCGCAAAAATCTCTTCCCGAAGAACCGGATCTTCCGACTTCTCCAGGACACCGGATACGCGTACCTGCACGCCTTTACTGAAAAAGCAGAGCTCTGCCTTCGGATTTGCCGTGATCTGCGTATAGAGATCCTTCATTGAGCCTGTGTGAAAAACGATGCCGTTCTCATCGGCGCGAAACAGAAGCATCCCGCGAACTCGCGGCTGGTCGCCGTCCATCGTCGCCAGATGAAATACGGGGTTCTAATTCATGAGAGCAAATAGTTCTTCCTTGTTCATAATCCTTCTCCTTCTCGTACGCAAACAGGCAATATGTGTTCCGGTCCGCGATTATTTCTTTAAGTATATAAGAAGCGATGCAAAAATCAATTTTTATTGTCAAACGCGACTCGAAGACGGTTCTGCATAAGCATATATTCTGTGATTTCTCAAATTTTGTTGTATAATCATTTGCAGATATTCACATATTAGGGAGGATTGTTGGTATGGTAATCGAAGTTCGTTCCGATATACAGGACGCCGTTAAGGAATATGGCGATCGCACAAGACAGCAGATCTTTCTTTCCAAAGACGCACTGCTTCTATATTACGTGAAATATTTCTCCGGTACGGACAGTAATGATCGCCGTTACAGCGGCTATTCCCGGACATTTGTATGGGTACCTTACACGGCGGAATACAAAGTCTCCGGCAAAAAGATTGTCTTTTCCGGCGATCTCCGAAAAATAGAACTGGATTCGGATTCTTATCCGTCACAGATGGATGTCAAAGAAGCGGAAACATGCGCCAGGGAAGCTTCGCTCCTTATTATGAATCCCAGCAAGCATGACGGTTCCGAGAAGATACTCGGGATGGATGATCCGGAGCTGATCCGGCAGATTACGGAAGCATTTGACCGCAAAGGCCTGGATCTTTCCGAGTCCTCCGATATCACGTCCTGGCGAATTCTCCTGGATCGGTACCTCATTGAGAAACGCGATCGTCTCGACACGGCCGATACGGTTATTCAGACGTACTGGTTTGCGGACTATCTGGCGCGCAAGAGGCAGGACCGCCTCGGCGTTAAGGCAAGCCAGATATTCGATCCGAAGAGCGGAATAAATGATGACAAAGTTTTCGTACGCAAGCAGGGACGCTGCACGCTAACCACCGTGTTCACGGGAGGCGAAATGTCGTACCGGTATGAACTCGGCGACGATAAGCTCGAGTTCTCCACGAAGATGCCGCCGATCTTCTCGATTGTATCGACAGGGGATGCGAGCAGCACCCGCATATGTCCGAATTGCGGCACGGAAGTCAAAGCAGAAGAGGCCGTGAACGCCTGCCCTTCCTGCGGAACGAAATTCCGCATTACCGATTACGACTACAAGGTTTCCGGAGAGTCGCTCTTTCATACGAAGATGAAGCCGGGAAAGTTACTGTTTGGTATTTTTGGCGTGACAATACTCTTAAGTATTATCATCAATCTTCTGACAAATAATTCGCAGGAGCCGCTTCCGCTGCGCCTGCTGGAAAGCTTGTTTTCAGGAGGAATGATCGCGATTCTTATCTATCTTGTACTCGTTATCCCAATCGGTATATTTCTCTTTGCGCGCATTGTGAAAAATTCCCGATTCTCCGATTTCTGCAAGCGGTTCCGTAAAACCGATCCTCAGATGACAGCCGAAGAATTTGAAGCAGAGGTCCAATCGCGTATTCGCACCTTCTTCCTCTCCGAAGCTGCCGACAACATCCGGTTTGTCTCCGGCGTACAGCCCGGGCAGTTCGCGGATGTCGTCGATGTCCGCATTCAGGAATACAGGCAGATTGCGACGGTTCCGAATCCGGACTTTCTGATCATTCGCGCACATGCGGTACTTGATCTGGTTCGCGTGAAGGACGGGAAGCTCGTACGCGAAAAGGGCAAGTACTCATTCGACATCTATCGCGCAGCCGCTGCGAAAACGGAACTTCGAACGGACAAGGAGATCTTCACCTGTCCGTCCTGTGCGTCATCGCTCTCAATCCTCGACGGCGGACACTGTAAGTTCTGCGGAAATACGACGGATCTCTCGAGATATGGCTGGGTCCTGGGCGGCGTCAAGGCAGAGTGAAGCGGGCACAGATATACTTGAAATTATTATAACCCCGAGTATAATAAAAATAGACGGGGGAGGTGGAGGTATGAAATCCTTTATTGATCGTTCCAGCGAACAGGCTTTCTTGCACCATGAGTATGAGAGAAGCGAATCTTCTCTTGTCATACTGTATGGCAGGCGGAGAATCGGCAAGACGACACTGATTGCTGAGTTTGGCAGGGAACATAATATGATCTATTTCCTGGCTACGGAAGAGTCGGAAGCGGAAAATCGGAATCAGTTCAAAGATCTTGTGGCGGACTTTACGTCCAATACACTCCTCAAAAGTGCAGTTGTGAACCAATGGGACATTATTTTTGACACTCTCCTCTCTTATCCGACACAGAGTAAAAAGCTGATTGTTCTGGACGAGTTCCAGTACATAGGAAGAAGCAACCCGGCCTTTCCCTCGGTTTTTCAAAAGATATGGGATACGAAGCTCAAAGATAAGAATGTGATGGTCATATTATGCGGCTCACTTATTTCGCTTATGGAATCACAGACACTTGCCTACAGCAGTCCACTTTATGGAAGGCGGACGGGGCAAATTAAGATGGCGCAAATCCCATTTGCATATTATCAGGCGTTTTTCCCTGAGAAGACCCATAAAGAATTAATCGAATTCTACAGTATTACCGGAGGGGTGCCCAAATACATTGAACTATTTGAGGATTCCGGGGATATCTATACTGCGATTGAGAAGAACGTCCTGTCGAAGCAAAGCTTTCTCTATGAGGAGCCTGAGTTTCTACTTCAGAATGAAGTTGTTGAAATAGGCAGTTACTTTTCGATCATCAAAGTTATCGCCGCCGGCCATCAAAAGCTGGGGCATATTGCCACAGCACTCGGACTGAAGTCGACAGGACTTACCAAATATTTGAAAACGCTCATAGATCTGGACATTCTTGAGCGCCAGGTACCAATTACCGAGGACAATCCGGAGAAAAGCAAACGCGGTCTTTACCGTCTGAAGGACAACTTTGTCAGATTTTGGTTTCTCTTTGTATATCCCAACAAGAATATGCTGGAGACGGATCATACTGATTTTGTCGTGCGCAGGATTCGTGACAACCTGGTTGTGCGGCATATTGCCTACGTCTATGAAGATATCTGCCTCCAAAAGATGTGGCAGCTGGCCGCGGCGAATGAACTGCCTTTTACGCCTGACAAGATCGGGCGCTGGTGGGACAATAAGAATGAAATCGACATTGTTGCCTATGACAGTAACGGCAACAGCATCCTGTTCGGAGAATGCAAATATACCAATCAGCCTATGGACACGGATATATTTTATGACTTGCTGCAGAAGAAGACCTCAGTCGAGTGGAAGAAAGACACACGCAGAGAATTCTACATATTCTTCTCTGTAAATGAATTCACGAAAGAGATGCAGGATCTGGCCGGCAAAAGAACGGATATCATGCTGTTTGAATAAAGGTTTGTCATTCTAATTATTCTTATCACGATTCATTGCAATTGTGATTAGAATGAGTTTGGTATGATGAGAAACATATGAGGAGTAACCGGGTTTTCATAAGGCAAAAAAATCCGGGCTTATTGGATCCTAAGTAGCGGAGGGCAGATAATGATTGAAACGAGAGAAGCAAGACTTGAGGATCTGGAAGGGCTTAACAGACTTTATCTGCAGCTCAGCGGAAATGACCATGGACTGTCATCCCGGTACAAAGATATTTTCGCGCAGATGAAGTCTGACAGCGCATATCATCTTCTTGTTGCCGTTAATGAAGATAATAACGTGGTTGGCAGTGTTCTCGGAATTATTTGCAAATCGCTTGCTGCTCACTACGAGTCTTTTCTGGTCATCGAAGACGTAATTGTCGATGATACGCTGCGGCGTGCCGGAATAGGCAGGGCACTTTTTGAGAAGATCGAACAGATCGCTTCAGAAAACTCATGTGCGTACTCGATACTGGTATCTTCTGGATTTCGTACGGAAGCTCATCGCTTTTACGAGAATATGGGGTACACGGAAAGCGTTGTAGGTTTCCGCAAAAAACTCATGACAAGCGATACTTTGTGAGAAGCCCCCGTCGATATGGATTAGCTTCCGTTCGGATCAGATATTATGGCGGATACACTGAAAAGCAATCAGGAATGATAAAGCTTCTTCGATTGATACTCCGGTTCCGAAGTAATATTGACACCGAGCTTCATAAATACACTTTCGTCCACGCGGGAGAGAATCGTTGTTGCATGCGCGTCACAGCTGCGAAGCTTTGATAGCTGCTCCATAGCAAGAGCCGCGGTCGGATTCGTCGCAGCGCAGATCGATAGGGCAATAAGAATTTCATCTGTATGGAGCCGGGGATTTCTATTCCCCATATATACCGTCTTCAACTCCTGGATCGGTTCGATAACAATCGGTGAGATCAACGGAATCTCATGCTTTATTCCTGCCAGTACCTTCAAAGCATTCAGGAGAAGTGCCGCCGAAGCGCCGAGCAGCGAGGTCGTCTTGCCGGTAACGATCCGGCCGTCGGCCAGTTCAATAGCGACAACAGGCCCTTCCGTTTCTTTCGCCCGATTTATCGCGGCGGACACCACCGGTCTGTCTTCCGTCGATATTCCGAGCTTATTCATCAACAGTTCGATTCTCGCAATTTCTGAAGGCTCTCCAAATCCCTGGCGTACAGAGCAACTGGTTTGGAAAAATCGACGTATGATCTCTTTCTTGGCCGCTTCTCTGCAGGCTTCATCATCCGTGATACAATATCCGGCCATATTAACACCCATATCCGTTGGGCTCTTATAGGGAGACTCTCCCGAGATCCGTTCAAACATCGCTTGTACGACAGGATAGATTTCTATATCACGGTTATAATTCACCGTCGTGATACCGTACGCTTCGAGATGGAACGGATCGATCATATTGATATCATTCAAATCGGCGGTCGCCGCCTCATACGCAATATTGACGGGATGAGATAGCGGCAGATTCCAGATCGGAAATGTCTCGAACTTGGCGTAGCCCGCCTTAACTCCCCGTGCATGTTCATGATAAAGCTGTGACATGCATGTTGCCATCTTTCCTGATCCCGGGCCCGGGGCGGTAATGACGACGAGGGAACGTGTTGTCTCAATATAATCGTTACGGCCGTAACCGTCTTCGCTGACGATATGGGAAATATTTGTCGGATAACCGCTGATTGGATAATGCCGGAAAACCTTTATCCCAAGGAGTCTCAGTTTCTTTTCAAATTGTTCAACGGAAGGCTGTCCGAGATACTGTGTGATCACAACGCTGCCGACAAATAAACCGTATCCGTGGAAGGCGTCCGTCAAGCGCAGCACGTCCTGATCGTAGGTGATGCCGATATCTCCCCTGCGCTTGTTCTTCTCGATGGCGTCCGCGCTGATGACGATGACGATCTCCGCTTCATCCTTCAACTCGACAAGCATCTTGACCTTGCTGTCCGGCTCAAAACCGGGAAGAACCCGAGATGCATGATAGTCGTCGAATAATTTTCCGCCAAATTCCAAATACAACTTTCCGCCAAACATCTTGATGCGATCCCGGATGTTTTGAGACTGCATTTGAACATATTTCGCGTTATCAAATCCTACCGATTTCATATACATACCCGCCTTTGCGTATGATTGTTATAAAAAATGAGCGTCCCGTTAATAGTACGAGACGCTCGATTATTTGAGGCCCTTGTAAGTATAGCATGTACTTTCTTTGTCATTCAAGAAAAATCGCCTTTGTGTTCGATCCTTTTCTCAAACGTGTTCCCGAAGCAGAACAGCCAGGTGAATTTGTATATAAGTGAGTGAGGAAGGGGCAAAGGGGGGAGCTTGAAACGAAATCCTAGTCTCGAGCTCTTTGGCTTGAAGCTGGTTAAAGCTAATAAAGGCAGGGGCCATCCGGAAACACAATATAGCGCCACCGATTCGACGTCCTCGCTCTGCGGTCGCCTTCCAGTCATTCCTGATGTCGGACATTATGAATGA
>CAZTXQ010000020.1:43132-47871 GCA_964617375.1 uncultured Mageeibacillus sp.
ACATATGTATATCAGTGAAAAGATATGTGAAATTTCATCAAAAATTACACACCATTCTGGTTAAATCCGCAATTTGGTGTGTAATCCGGTCCCGACATAGCATATCAAAAATAGAGAAGCGCACAAGCTCAAGATGCTAATTTTTATAAGCATTGCCGTGGTAAACAGTTGAATATAATTCGCTGGTTAAGAAAGTTCATTGTATAAACACCGGACCCCACTGTGATATCATGATTATATTGAATCACGAGTATTTCGTGTATAAGTTTGAGGGCTCATTCGATGGATTTGTCAAAGTTGAAAATGGCGTGGTGGAGCCAAATTCAAATGGTGAATCTATTTTTGGTGAATCTGTTTTCGAGAAGACGTGTTTTGATGTATTTATTTAAGAAATCCAGAATATAATTGAATGATAGGCGTGTATGATTATTGCAACAGTCGAGACGAAAAGGAGCGAATTGAAAAAGACCGCCCACCGATTGATGGACGGCCTTTTTATATGGTGGAGAAGGAGCGACGCCATGCAAAAGCACGCATTTTTTGTATCAATTGAAGAATAAATAGCCGGATCAGTAACCGCTTGTGAACATGAGATTGCATCAATGCAGTCTCTTTTTTGCAGACGAATAAAAAGAAAAGGGAAAATGGAACCAATTGCAGCAGATGCTGTTTTCTAATCATTCTTATCATTCTTATCACGATTCGTTGCAAAAATGATTAGAATGCGTATAATGATGATAAGAAGCAGCGAGGTGATAAGAATGGAAACAGTAGGTATCTCGAAAGAATATAAACGCGAATACACGGATGATATCAAAAAAACTGTTATTGCCTTTGCAAATACAAATGGCGGTGAGATATGGATCGGTGTCGCTGATGATAATTCGGTTGTCGGGATTGCAGATCCTGATGCGACAATCCTTAAGGTTACGAACGCAATCAGGAATACGATCAAGCCGGATATCACAATGCATACACTTTCTGAGATTCGCCAGATACAGGGAAAGAATATTGTTGTGGTTCATGTGCAAAATGGGACAGCCTGTCCATATTACTTGACCGGCGGAGATCGTTTTGAGACAACACGATCCCTTCTTCAGGATTTATCATTTAAGCAGGCGGAAAAGTCTTTTCAGGCAGAGAGTATCAAGTTTGGAATCGAGCAGAAAAGAACGCTTGCCTTAATCGGAATGGACGGATCCTATACGAATCTTGGCCTTCTGCTATCGGATCAATGCACCCATACGATCAAAACGGCTGTATTTGAGGGTACGAATAAGAAAATTTTCAAAGACCGATCCGAGTTCTCCGGATCCATATTGAAGCAGCTTGAAGATTCCTATTTATATCTCGATCAATTCAACCATATTCGGGCGGAGATTTCCGGGTTAAAACGCATCGACATGCGGAGTTACCCGCCGGAAGCTATCCGCGAGGCACTTCTCAATGCCGTTGTTCATCGGGACTACTCATATAGCGGCGGCACGCTCATCAGTATTTTTGAAGATCGTATTGAATTTGTCTCGCTGGGCGGCCTGCCCAAAGGCATATCCTATAATGACCTTCTGCTTGGTGTGTCTGTTCCGCGAAACAATCATTTGGCGGACATCTTTTACAGACTGCACTTAATTGAAGCATATGGCACAGGTGTGCCCAAAATTATGGAATACTATCGCGAATACAATTTGAAGCCGGACATTGAGGTATCAGACAATGCTTTCAAGATCACACTGCCAAACACGAATTATAACCGGTCAGCAGAATCTGACTTTCAAGACGTATTCTCATATGATGAGCAAATGGTTCTTCGTTATCTGACAGAACACGGGAATGTGATGAGAAAACAGCTTGTAGAAGTAACCGGTTTTTCACAAGCCAAAACAATTCGGGTATTAAACGCCTTGATAAGCAAGAGTGCCATTAAGAAAGTTGGACAGGGAAAGAACACGTATTATTCTTTTCATTAGTCAAGAGCAATACGTGTCCTATCAATAAGGAACAATTCCGCCGCCGATCTCAAATTCGATCATATCTGTATCGGAAACGAGAATGTTAGGATCATAGGTCAAAATAACAACAAACGTGGCACCGGTTGGCAATATTAAGTTCCGGGTAAGTTCACTAGAGAATTTATTGCTTCTCTGGCAAAGCGGATGTGAAACATGAATTTAACGAATTTTGCGAAACAACAGATAGTCATTTTCATGATGGAGTAAGGGAAAATTCATTCAAGTAAGGTTGACAGCTCATCATTGCTCTGAGAAAAATACATGATTTCCGTCGATAAATACAGCTTTGAAACGCGCGTGATTGCAGTCGTAATTTGTATAGATAATGTATACAGTCGCATCCGGGTGTTCATTGCCAAAGCTTCCTTCCCACAGATTGATTATTTTATAATCAGACTCTTCTGTATTTAACGTCGCGTTAAGGGAATCAAGCTCTCTGTAATTAATAACATACATCGCCTCTGTTTCAAGTCTATTCGAAAGTTCCTTTACATAATCTTCGTCTGCCGTGAATTCGACACACACGTGACCATCTGCCTGAAGAATTGAAGGGAAAAAGTCATATCGGACACCTTTTGCCGATATGGGAAGCTCCTCAGGAAAGAAAGTCGAAACGGCATGGAAACCGTATGCGTATTTCAGTGCCGTCGGATACTGCCAACGCGAAGTGACACTGATTGGCATATGAACCTGCCCCCAGAAAAGAGTACTCAGCACAAAGACGATTAAGAAACTGACCGAACGCTTCAACAGCTCCGTATGATTCTTCTTTACAATCATAGACACCAATATTCGCAAGAAGATAAAATCCAGAATGAGTAATAATAAATACATTATATTCGGGATCACGATATAAATTATCAGCAAGGCGACAAAGGCCAACGCAAGTATACCGGTCAATACATATGAAATACCTATAATGACCTTTTCTCTCATAGAACAACCCCTCCTTTTTGATATCAGCATAACACAATCGTTTTGTTTTACAACAAATTTTTATTGTTTATCGATATATTTTGAGATAAGTGGATGTTGTTATGAATGCGTGCATTTTCAGTTATCTTGGAATTATCTGCCATAAGGCTTTTTCCTTAGATAAATTCATTATGGTAAAAATTTTATAAGCCATACCCGTGGTATTTCTTGATACGTTCTTAACGCTCAATCTTCCCCTCTATTGCTTATTAATATGGCGGAGAAGGAGCGACGCCATACATAAACACAAGTTTTTTGTATCAATTGAAGAGTAAATCACCGGATAAACAGCACCGTTGTTAACAGGAGATTGCGCAGCAATGCAGCGTTTAAGGAGAAATAAAAAACGGATAGCTATCTTTTGATAGAGCTGCCCCTTTAACCGGTTGGAATTAAATGTTAATGTTAATTGTGTAATGAAAAACTGATCAAGAGATGATCGAAATGTTAACGGGCTTGTCTTTCGAAATTTAATGGACATTATCCGCCTGAAGGTTACGGCATTTTGCCGATTCCCAAATAAAAGCAGAATTCAATTGAACACATAAAGGTTAAATGAAATGGATGAGAAGCACAGCGAAATAATCATGTACCAAACGGAGGATGGTCTGACAAAGATCGATGTCCAACTCGAAAACGAAACAGTTTGGTTATCGCTTGATCAGATGTCAGAATTGTTCCAACGGGATAAATCAACCATATCCAGACATATACGTAATGTTTTTGATGAAGGTGAGTTGTTACGCAATTCAGTTGTTGCAAATTTTGCAACAACTGCTTCAGATGGGAAAAAATATAACGTCGATTACTATAATCTGGACGTAATTATCTCGGTTGGATACCGTGTCAAGTCACTGCGGGGGACACAGTTCCGGATCTGGGCGAATTCTGTTCTGAAGTCTTACATGACGAAGGGATTTGCCATGAATGACGACCTGCTAAAGCGAGCGGGCGGCGGGAATTATTTCCAGGAACTATTAGCACGAATCAGGGATATTCGATCATCAGAAAAAGTGTTTTATCGGCAGATTCTGGATATTTATGCTACAAGCATCGATTATGACCCGCGGGCGGAATCCTCCGTTCTTTTTTTCAAGACGGTTCAGAACAAAATGCACTGGGCGGCACATGGGCATACTGCCGCAGAAATTCTCTTCTTGCGTGCCGACTGTGAGAAACCGTTTATGGGGATGACCACATTCAAGAGCAGTCATCCACAAAAATCTGATATAACAGCTGCAAAAAATTATCTGACAGAAGATGAATTATCCATATTGAATCGTCTCGCAAGTGCGTATCTTGAATTTGCCGAGTTGAAGGCAGTTCGTCGAAAGCCAATGTATATGAAAGACTGGATTGCCAAACATCTATGATTGTACGTATGATTGGCTGATGGCGGATCAAACAGATAATGACAAAGATGGTTTGTATGATTGGCTTGAAACAAAGGGAATCATGGCAACAAATGGAAGAGTATACTATTCAGATACAGGCTCTGGTGATGGAGACACAGATGGTGTTTCGGACTTAATTGAACAAGGAACGATTTACAAAATTGCTCATTTATTTGATGGAACCAGATGCATATATTTAGGTGATGAATGCGTATACACATCAAAAGACGAAAAAATGCCTTACACATCAAAGTACAGTATACTTAAATCATACGTTGATGATTTGGTGCTAGGTGAAGTAAGGTATATATCTGTTCCGAAATCGGATCCTAATAATCCGGATTCCGATTATGATGACTCG
>CAZTXQ010000021.1:0-47686 GCA_964617375.1 uncultured Mageeibacillus sp.
TATCGGATAACTTCAAAGACTGCGCTTTAGCCATAATGGAAACACCTCATAAATCATTTGATGTTTTCATTTTTACTACAGTCCTCATATTTAGTCTGGCTATTTGCGATTCTTTATACTAGATGCCCGGGACGACCCCCGGGCGCTTTTTTCGCGCGAAAACCGCATCTCCATATTGTTCCTTATTATAAATTCCCGTATTATGGAATTGCTGTACCTGTTCTATTTTTGGTACGGTCCGGTATTGCTTCTGCGTGTAATTTTGAGTGATCAATACTTCTTTTCCGCAGCAATATACCGGTCTTATAAAATTATTTTCCAAATTCTCCAAAAACTTGCATCATTTCTCGCCCCTGAAAAGTATTAAAGGTGAAGGACCTTCACACTTTCGAGAGGAGACCCTAAAGGTTGCAGGATCAAAACGAATACTTGACGTATCTGGTGGAGACGTACGGCGACATGGTCTATCGGCTTGCACTCACAAGGGTCAGGAACCGGCAGGATGCGGAAGACATCGTGCAGTCGGTTTTCCTGAAACTTATGAAGAACATCGACAGACTTGAATCCGAGGAGCACGTGAAAGCCTGGCTGATCAAAGTGACGGCGAACGAAGGGAAAAGCCTGTTTTCATCGGGCTGGAGAAAACATACCTTCAGTCTCGACGACAAGAGTGAGATCGAGGACATTTCCGTACAGCCTCGCGAAGTCCCGGAGCAAAACGACGTCCTGAAGGCGGTTTTCCGTCTGCCGGAAAGATACCGGATCGTTATTCATCTTTTCTACTACCATGATTTTTCAACGGAAGAGATCGCGCAGATGCTCGGACGTTCGAATCACACGGTACGGTCCCAGCTTTCGCGAGGCCGCGAAAAGATGAGGCGAGATCTGAAGGAGGTATTCGAAGATGTTTGACTCAAAATACAAGGAGGCGTTGGAGAATATGAAATTAAGTGAGAGTTTTAAAGCAGGTCTTATAAATAAAATGCAGAACAGCGCGAAAAAGCCCGTTCCGAAGGGCCGGCTTGTTCTGGCAACCGTGGTCGGTGTTCTGGTTCTAACCACTTCCGTCGGTCTCGCCGCGAATGTCGCGACAAACGGATCCCTTTTCAGAAACATGTTTGCGGCCATGGCGCCTCAGACAACCGGTCAGGGAACGGTATCGAAGGCCCTCGTGCCGACGGTCGAACCTACGATCGCGGTTACTCCGTACTGCGAACCGACGGCAACCGCCGCACCGACACCGTCCGAAGCGCCTGTTTCGCCGACTCCGGGAGCAACGGATGCCCCCGAGATTACCCCCTCCGTGACACCGACCGAAGCTCCCAAGGCGACGGCAACACCGAAACCGACCGCAACTCCGGTACTTTCCGGACGCATCGCACCTTCTGTCAGCGCATCTGCCGGCAGCAACTGCGTAGTCGTATCCTGGACGAAAATAACGAGCCCCGACCTGGTCGGATATAAAGTAGTTGCTTCCAAGAGCTGTTCGACGCCGAAGTATTCCGAGAACGGCTACTACACCTGGATTACCAATGCAAATACGACAA
Source organism: uncultured Mageeibacillus sp. (assembly GCA_964617375.1). Classification (GTDB taxonomy): domain Bacteria; phylum Bacillota; class Clostridia; order Saccharofermentanales; family Saccharofermentanaceae; genus Firm-13. The sequence goes on from CAZTXQ010000021.1 coordinate 1,548, forward strand.
GCTGCACGATCAATTGCGGTGCTTCCTATAACGGCGGAGACGTCGGCAAGTTTGCCGGCGGCCAGGCTTACTATTTCAGCGTGACGGCTGTCTACGGCGAAGAATGGCAGAAGATCGCCGGCAATGCAGTGCAGGTTACAATGCCCGGCACAGCACCCGCACCGACGGCGACGCCGGCACCGGTAAACTATGTGACTCCTGTCGTAACCGCAACGGCACAGGCCGACGGCGTCCTGGTCACGTGGAATCAGATTAACTCTTCGAATCTTGACGGCTACAAGGTCGTTTACTCCGCAACAAACCCGAATCCCGCGTACCCCGGAGACGGTTACTACTCCTGGATTACGGACAGAACGACGACAAGCTGTCTGATATCCTACTGCGACGTCGCGGCCGGTGATTACTGGTTTAGTGTTACCGCACTTTATGACGGTCACAATGTCAGGATAGCCGGAAATGCCGTGAAGGCAGCCATGCCGGCGAAGCCGTCGGATCCGGAAGGAACCTATCCGGAAGTAACCCTGAATATGCCCGCTATCGACGGCACGAACATCTCGGTGTCCTGGTCGAAAACCGCGGATGTCACCGGATTCCGCTACTACAAGGTTGTCGCGTCGGACACCGATTCAACTCCTAGCTATCCGGAAAACGGTTACGTCACCTTTATTGATAACCCGGACGGATGTTCTTTCTCCTATGGCTTTGATTCATCGTACGCAAGTAAAACCTACTACTTTGCGATCACGACCGTGTATGAAGTGAACGGAGTCGAGCATTATTCGACGAGCAACGTTCAGACTGTCGTATTCCCGGTCGCATAAGCTTTTAACTCCATTTGCTTCCCCAAACCCCACCCCATCCCCCGATAAGAGCCGGCGTGCCCCCTCACGCCGGCTTTTCCTGTGGGGAGAAGACCAAGCAGACCAAAACGTTTTGCTTTTGGTTCTTGACACTACACTCATGAGTAAATATAATAAACGAATCAAGTATTTTTAAGAAGGAGGAACCGGTAATGACAGGAATTCATGTATCCGCCGCCGCATCCCGTTGCCCGCATTCTACGCGTACAAATGTCCGCGCTGCCGGTTATGTCCTATTAGAATTTGAATAGAGCCTTCGGGCGCCTGATGTATATTTGCATTTGTATGGGCGCCTACCGGGCGCCCATTTTCATTTATCGGGAGGTGCAAAGATGTCATCCGTTATCGAACTCAATGAAGTTTCCAAAGTTTTCCGTGTTCTGAACCGCCACGAAGGTATGAAGGGATCCATCCGCGATCTGTTTTCGAGAGATTACCGCGACGTCGTCGCCGTCCACGAAGTCTCGATGCAGGTGGAAAGCGGCGAGATCGTCGGTTACCTGGGCCCGAACGGCGCGGGAAAATCGACGACCATCAAGATGATGACCGGCATTCTCGAGCCTACGGGAGGGAAGCTCCTGGTCAACGGCCGCGTGCCGTATGAGAACCGCACGGCGAATGCGCAGAATATCGGCGTCGTTTTCGGACAGCGCTCGCAGCTCTGGTGGGCGCTGCCGGTTATCGAGTCTTTTAAGATCCTGAAGGAGATCTACCGGATTCCCGATGACGTGTACCGCCACAATATGCACCGCTATGAGGAGCTGGTCGGTGTCGACGAGCTGTATGACAAGCCGGTTCGGCAGATGTCGCTCGGACAGCGGACGCTCTGTGACATTCTCGCATCGTTTCTGCACGACCCGCCTGTCGTCTTTCTCGACGAGCCGACGATCGGTCTGGACGTATCGATGAAGGCCAAGATCCGGGAACTGATCCTTTCCCTCAACCAGGAAAAGAACACGACAGTCATTCTGACGACGCACGATATGGGCGACGTCGAAGCGCTGTGCCGCCGGATTATGATTATCGATCAGGGCAAGAAGATTTATGACGATTCGATCGACCGCCTGAAACAGTTCTTCGGCGCTTACCGTACGCTTAAAATCATGCCGGAAAAACCCGGTGATCTTGCGGCGGAGAAGCTTGACGCTTATAAAGAAAGTCTCATCGGACGTCTTCCCGGGGCGAAGGACACAGTCTTCTCCGTGGACGGCGAATGGCTCTCCATTCTGATTCCCGAGGATAAGCTTCCCCTGATGAACGTCGTGTCGTGCATCGATTCCATCTTCCCGGTACGCGATATCCGGATCGACGAGATCTCGACGGAGTCGGTCATCCGCAAGATCTATGAGGAAGCGGAGGCGATGCGGCATGGCTGAGAAAAAGAATCTGAAGAGTTACCTTGTGCTGACGAAGGCCGGCATCATGGAGGCGTTCATGTTCCGCACGAGCCTCTTCCTCAATATTATCGGGAATCTCGCGTACATGGTCGTCATGTTCTTTCTCTGGCGGGCGATTTTTGCTTCTCGCAGCGAAACCTCGGTGAACGGCATGACCTTCGAGGACACGCTGGTGTATCTGTCGATGGCAGGCGCCATCTTTTCTTCGCTCGAGGTCTTTCTCGTCTGGAAAATGGGACGCGAGATCCAGAGCGGCGAGTTCGCGCTGCATTTCACAAAGCCGCTCGATTACTTTTTTCGCGAATTCTTCTATGTCGCGGGCAACGTAATTCTGCAGACGTTCACAACGCTTATTCCGACGTTTATTATCGTCGGATGCCTGACGGGCTGGAAAATGCCGCTTGGAGTCAATCTGCTGTTCTTTCCGGTAGCGTTCTTCTTTGCGCTTCTCCTTAATTACTCAATCGACTTTATCGTCGGTACGATGTGCCTCTATACACAGTCGTTCTGGGGCATAAACATCGTGAAAGAGGTCATCATCTCGGTCATGTCCGGCGCGGCCGTGCCGCTGGCGTTTTTCCCGGAGGTGTTCCGGAATGTCGCGATGTACCTGCCGTTTCAGGCGATTTACAACCTGCCCCTGCAGATTCTGATTTCGCGCAATATGACGACTGTCGATTATGTAAAAGCCATCGGCATTCAGGCGGGATGGTTTCTGGTTCTTATGCTGATCGGACGGCTGTTTTTCCGGCGGTCCTCGAAAATCATCACCGTCAACGGCGGTTAAGGAGGGACACATGGATACCGGTAATACCAAGGTCAAAAGAGACTTCTTTTTCTACCCGCGTATTTACGCGATGATTGTTACGCAGTCGATCAAGAGCAAGATGTCGTACCGCGCTGATTTCCTGATCTCGACGTTCGGGATGATCGCGACGAATCTCGCCGGCTTTCTCTCGTTCTGGCTGATCTTTCATACCTTTCCGTCGATCAACGGCTGGCACTTTTCGGAGACGATGTTCCTCTACTCCTTTTCACTGGTAGCGCTCTCCGCGTCGCAGATCTTTTTCGACAACAATTGGGGCCTTCGCTTCCAGCTCAGAAGCGGGGACTTCGTAAAGTACTGCTTCCGTCCGATCAATCTGTTCTTCTACTTTGTCTCGGAGGAGATTGACCTGAAAGGAATCGGCCAGATGGTCTTCGGCATTGTTCTCCTTGTCTATTCATGGAACAATCTGTCGATTCCCGTCACGGCGGGAAACATCCTGATGCTTCTGGTGCTTCTTTTCTCGGCATCGCTCATCATGATCGCGATGATGACGGCCGCCGCAGCGACAGGCTTCTGGATCATCAATTCGGGCATGGTGATGGTCTTCCTGTTCAAATTCAAAGAATATGCGGCGTATCCGATGACGATCTTTAATCAGGCGTTTCAGCTGGTGTTCTCGATTCTGATTCCGATCGGCTTCATGGCTTTCTATCCGAGTCTCTATTTCCTGAGGCCGGAGAGCGTGTCGCCCGTTACGTACCTGACGCCCGTCGCGGCGATCCTGTTCTTCTATGCCGCGTACAAGTTCTGGATGCGCGGTGCGCGCCAGTACTCCGGGACAGGGTCATAGAACGAGCGGCCGGGCTGTTCCCCGGGACCATCCCTTAAGGCTTATCGGCCGGCATGAATCCCAAAGGATCCCGATTGTTTTTTTAGTGGGACGTCTTCTGTTGCGGAAGGCGTCCTTTTTCGCGCGAACAGTGCGGTTTGCGTTTCGTATGTCCGCAGTCTATGATAATAGAAAACGGCATCGTGACAGGGAAAAAACAAGTGAGCAAAAAGAAAAGCGACAAAAGAAAGCCTTCCAAAACCCTCCTGATTGTAAAGTCCGGTCTCTTTATCATGCTGATCCTGCCGTTTCTCTTCTACCTCGGAAGCTTCAACACATCCTTCAGAAGCTCATCGGCCGATATGGGATTTGCCCCCGAAAATACACAGATTCTTGCGGGCGAGACCTATGAACAGCCGGTCAAATTCCTGAAGGACATGGAGAAAATATCCTCCTTTGAAGTCTTTTTTACGCATTATCTCTGGGACGATTACAGTACCCAGACCTCCCGGATCCGCGTATCGCTGCTGGACGGCGGCAGAAAGGTGATCTTTACCCAGGATGTCGTCGTCAATACCATTAAGCAGAACTCCTTTCTGCGCTTCACACTGGCCGAACCGGTCGAGGCGGTGAAGGCAGGCACGGTCTTCTACATATCGGTCGAAGGAATCGACACGACGGAGTATAACGCGCCGGCGGTGTGGGCGCCCTCCGCGGATAATGTACAGTCTTCGTATGCCAATTTCGGGGCGGCAACAAAGGAAGGCGGGGAGAGGCAGAGCGATATTACCGGCAGCATCGGGGCTGCGGTAAGCGGCGTCACATATGACCGGCTGAATCTGGGCATAGTGATCTGTCTATACGCGCTGATCGGCGCAGCATTATTTGTTCCGTTCAGGAGACCTGCTCTTAAGAATCGCGCGGCCGATATTGCCATCAATACGTCGATCGGAGGGATCGCACTTGCCGGCTCGCTTTATCTCGTCAAGACATTTATGCTTTTCGAAAACATCTATAAAAATATCTGGCCGGATCTGCTGACGCTTACAGCGTTTCTCTTGCTCTACATCGCCGTGACGTTTGCCGCGGGCAGACCGCTTTGGGGACTTGTCACGTGTCAGGTCCTGATGTTCGTCTTTGCGCTGATCGAGTTTTTCAAGCTGCGAATCCGCGGGGATGCATTCATACCGACCGATTTCTTTGCGTCATCCGAGGCACTGGGTATCGTCTTCGGTCCGAATTTTGTATTTCGTATCCGAAACGAGCTTCTGATTGTTTTCTACGCGCTGATTCTGATCGCCCATATCGTGCATAAACTCATGACGAAGACGCTTCCGCGGCCCTCCGTACGCATATTGACATCGATCGGTGCCTCCGTTCTTCTCGTTATCAGTTTTCCTCTGGTTTATACCAATCACGCCTTTTTAAGCGAGCGGGCGGGTATCACGAATCTGAACTGGGCACCCTCCGTGAACGCGTCGGTCAACGGTTTCTTCATGTCCTTTCTCATGAATTCGGACGTACTGTCGATGGATGCACCGTCGGCGTACAGCGAGAAAATGATCGACGGAACCATCCTGAATTCCGCGCTTACGGTCAAGGTCGATACGCCGGAAGAGACCTTGGGCACGGGACAAAAGCCGGATAATATCATCTTCATCATGAACGAGTCCTTCTATGATCTACGGGAACTGGATGATTCCTTCCGGGATATTGATGTCATGCCTTATTTTGATTCTCTTAAGAGCGAATCGGAGAGCGGCTTCATCGTCGTCCCGATATTGGGCGGCGGTACCTGCAACACCGAGTTTGAGGTGCTGACGGGCTTCTCCGATTATTTCTATCAGGCGGGAGCGTTTCCGTACCAGCAATACGTGCATCAGAACACGGTCTCGCTGGCCACGGTCCTCAAGGCCGACGGATATTCCGCGGAGGCGATTCATCCGAACAATCCGACCTTCTGGAACCGCGACAAGGTATACAAGTATTTCGGATTCGATACGTTTATCAGCGAAAACGGGTTTGCGGTTGAGGACAGGAACCGTGACTGGACGACAGACCGTGCCGTCTACGATGTGATCTTAAATCGCATACAGGAAGAAGCGGGACCGACCTTCACATTTGCCGTGACGATACAGAATCATCTGCCCTATACGACGACGGGAACGGAAGCGGTGTACGGACTTCATTCGGATGCCTACAACAGTACGGAACTCGATAACTATATGAACCTCATCCGCCAGTCCGACGAAGAATTGAAGTACCTGATCGAGTCTCTCCGGAGTTCGGATGAGAAGACCGTGGTCGTCTTTTTCGGCGATCATGCGCCGGCTCTCGGCAACGATTTCTACGACGGGGTAGCCGGCAGGGAGCTCGAAAAGTACTGTACGCCGTATCTGATCTGGGCCAATTATGACGCGGGGCTCACGCCGGGGGAGAATACGATAAGCGCGAATTATCTCGGCGGCTTTGTGCTTAAACAGATCGGAACGGATGCCGGTCCCTGGTTCACCTACACAGACCGGTTAAGAGAAGTGATCCCTTGTTTCTCGCAGGCAGGCGTCGTCGATGCGGAAGGCAATACGTACAGCAGCGCGAAGGAAGTCGCCGGAAGCAGCCTGACAGGATACGTGGATGAATACAGAGCGTTTCAGTACGATCTCCTGATGAAGAACAAGTATTTCCTCCAATACTATGGCGGAGAATAAGAGAAAACGGCGCTGATTTGCTGTAATATGTAGAAAAAAGGAAAGAAGCAGGAGATATGGGAGAAGAAAAGAAAAGGTCAAAGGCACTCATCTTACAGATTGCGGCCTATCTTGCCGTACCGGTCAGCATCCTGTATACGGAGCTTCTTTTCTCGCTGCTTCTTCATTACCGTATGAGTTTGTACGACGTCGGATTCTCTCTGGCGGCCGCCGCTCTGATCATGACGGTATCCATGCTTTTCCCTTTCCGGCGCGTGCAATATGCCATAGCGTGTGTTCTTACAGGGCTCGTCACTCTTCTCTACCTGACGCAGTTTCTCTATAACCGGATCTTCTCCACGCTGTATTTTGTCCAGTCGCTGAAAGGTGCGGGGAAAGCGGCCGCCTTTGCGGATATACTCTTTGGCAAGATCAGGGACAATGCGGGCTGGATTCTGCTTTTTCTCCTGCCGCTGGTGCTCCTTCTGATTTTCCAGAGAATCTTTCTCCGGGAAATCAAATACATGCGAAGAATTCCGGCTATTCTTCTGTCCGCCTTCCTCGTGATCGGCGCAGGGACGACGGCGGCTGTGCTGACGGATAAGGACGGCGCCTTAAGCCCGCGGTATCTGTTCCTGAATTCTTTTGTGCAGGAGAAATCCCTTTCCGATTTCGGACTCATTACGACCATGAACCTCGATCTGAAATACAATGTTCTGAATCTTAAGTCGAATGACGAGGCGGACATCGACTTAGACCAGATCAAGATCATCGAGAAGGCGGCCGCTGCCGGAACGACTGCAGGGGAGACAGCCGCTGACGCGAACGAACCGGAGATGACTCCCGCCGCAAACGAGACAGGAGCAGACGCAGCCGCTTCGCCGACGCCGACTCCGACACCTACACCGTACGCGCCGAACATTATGGATATTGACTTCCCGGCGGATGAGACCGATGGGACTTTACAGGAAATGAACGAATACTTTTCGACAAGAGAAGCAACCCTCACGAACGATTATTCCGGTATGTTTGAAGGGAAGAACCTGATCCTGATTACGGCGGAGGGCTTCTCGAAATACGTGATCGATCCCGAGCGGACCCCGACGCTTTATAAACTGGCGACCAGTGGATTTGTCTTTAACAATTTCTATACACCGATCTGGGGCGTATCGACTTCGGACGGCGAATATGTCGCGACGACCGGTCTGATTCCGAAGGCGGGCGTCTGGAGCTACACCAAAATCGCGGATAACCTTATGCCTTTCGCATTCGGAAACCAGTTCGCGGATCTTGGATATGTGACGAAGGCCTATCATGACCACACCTATACCTACTATAACCGTGACCAGTCCTATCCGACGATGGGGTATGACTATAAGGGCGTCGGGAACGGACTCGACGTCAAGGTGACATGGCCCGAATCGGATCTGGAGATGATGCAGCTGACGGTTCCCGAGTATGTGAACGACGCTCCTTTTCACGTCTATTACATGAGCGTGAGCGGGCACCTTGAGTACAATTTCAGCGGCAACTACATCTCGGTCAAGAATCAGGATCTGGTCAAGGACCTTCCCTATTCCCCGCATGTGCAGGCGTATCTGGCTTGCCAGAAGGAACTTGATCTCGCGCTCGAAAATCTTCTCACACAGCTCGAGGCGGCGGGACAGCTTGAGAACACGGTCATCGCCATCAGTGCGGACCATTATCCCTACGGACTGACTTCGGACGAGTTCGACGAATTGGCCGGTCACGATCTGGAGAAGACATTTGAAATGTACAAGAGCGCATTTATTCTCTGGTCGGGAGACATGACGGAGCCCGTCGTTGTCGATAAGAGCTGCTCGAGTCTGGACATCGCCCCGACGCTCGCGAATCTTTTCGGTCTCACATACGACTCGAGGCTTTACATGGGAACGGATATTCTGTCGGAGACAAGCCCGACGGTCATTTTCCAGGATCACAGCTTCATCACAGACAAGATCATGTTTAACGCCTCCAGCCAGGAGGTTACGATGCTCACCGGCGAGACTTTGCCGGATGAAGAGATCAAGAGCCTGATCCGCGCCGTGAATGACAAGTTCAAGTACTCGGCGCTGATCATCGACAAGGATTATTACCGGTATCTTTTCGAGGGGAAAAGTACTTGACGAAAGTGCGGTTTAAGTCTTTACAATAATAGTATTGCAAATGAAAGCTCTAACGTTCACAAAAATCAGGAGGTTTATATGGAATACAGAGAATTCGATCAACTCGGGATAAAGACGTCCCTTTTGGGTTTTGGCTGCATGCGTTTTCCCACACTTAAGAACGGTAATATCGACGAAGCGGAATCGGAGAAAATGCTGGACGAGGCATACCGGAACGGCGTCAATTATTTCGATACCGCCTATCCGTACCATAACGGAGACAGCGAACCGTTTGTCGGACGCGCACTCAACAAGTACGACAGAAGCTCCTACTATCTTGCGACCAAACTTCCCTGCTGGCTCGTCAACAAGAAAGAAGACGTGCGGCGGATCTTCATGGAACAGTTGAAGCGGCTCGACAAGGACTATGTCGATTTCTTCCTTCTTCATTCCCTTGGCCGCGACTCGTGGCGGAAAATGCTCTCGCTGGGCGCTTTGGAGGTTTGCGAGGAGCTTAAGGCCGAGGGACGCATCCGTTACTTCGGGTTCTCGTTTCACGACGAGTATCCGGCCTTTGAGGAGATTGTCACTTACCGGAAGTGGGATTTCTGCCAGATTCAGCTGAATTATAAAGACATCGATGAGCAGGCCGGTATGAAGGGCTACGAGATTGCGACGAAGCTCGGTATACCGCTCGTCATTATGGAGCCGGTTAAGGGAAGCAATCTTGCGAATTACCCCGACGAGATCACGGATGTATTTAAGAAGATACATCCCGACAAGTCGACGGCCTCGTGGGCTCTGCGCTGGGTCGGAACGCTCCCGAATGCAAAGGTTATCCTGAGCGGCATGTCCAATATGGAGCAGGTCCTGGATAACATTCATACTTTCAGTCCCTTCACACCCTTAAACACAGAAGAGCAGACGGCGGTCGCCGAAGTGACAGAGATGCTGAACAAGAGGGTAAACAACGGCTGTACCGGCTGCCGGTACTGTATGCCGTGTCCCTCAGGCGTCGACATACCCGGAAGTTTTTCGCTCTGGAATACATACGGCGTTTTCAGGAATACGGGCAACGTGTACTGGACATGGGAGCATGACATCACCGCTGCTACCCAGCCGAAAAATTGTGTGAAGTGCGGTATCTGTGAGACGAAGTGTCCGCAGAAAATCAATATCAGAAAGGATTTGGAGGCGGTTCAGGTCGAGATGGATACCGTTTTCGCCGGTAAGGACAAATGACTGAGCAGACACTCCCGCGGGTACAATACCATTTGACAAGAAGAATTACTGTCGGTGCGCTTTTTGTCGCGCTCTCGCTCCTTCTTCCGCAGCTATTCCATCTGACGGGGATTGTACAGGCCGGCAATGTCTTTCTTCCCATGCACATCCCGGTCCTTCTGGGCGGATTCGTCCTGGGTCCCGTCTTCGGTCTCATCATCGGGGCTGTTTCTCCCGTCTTAAGCTTCTTCATGACCGGAATGCCGTCTCTCGAGCGGCTTCCGTTCATGATTCTCGAGCTTGCGGCGTACGGCCTCGTAAGCGGCCTATGCTATCAGACTTTGAAGTTGTACCGGATACGTCTGGGAACCTATATCAGCCTTCTCCTGGCCATGCTGGCCGGACGGCTGGTCTATGCGCTTTCCCTGGTCATCGCCGGAAATCTGTTTGGCATTAAGGGAGTCGGCGCCGGTGCGGCGATCGCGGCCGTTGTGACGGGAGCCGTCGGCATTGTTATCCAGTTTGCGATCATTCCCCCGATCATCTATGCACTAAGGAAAGGCGGACTTCTGAATGGATTTATTGGAACAGGCGAAAAAAAGCCTGACTGAATCAAGTGCGACCTTCGTCATGATACGGGGCGGGAAGACATTCTCGTCCGAAATGAGGGGCGTAGCTCCCATTCTTGATCTGCTGAGGGAAGACCCGGATGCCTTGGAAGACGGGGTTGTCGCGGATAAAGTCATCGGCAAGGCCGCGGCACTTCTCCTGATGTACGGCAGGATCAAGGCACTCTATACCAAAGTCATCAGCAGTCACGCGCTGAATGTACTTAAGGATTCCGGGATCGAGGTCGTCTACGACAAGCTCGTTCCCTATGTGATCAACCGGGACGGCACGGATATGTGCCCGATGGAGAAGCTGGTCCTTGAGATCGGGAGCCCGGAAGAGGCCTTTGAGGCCCTGGACAAGAAGATTCCGGTGCGGTAACGAATCCTTCAGCTCGGAACCATCAAGAACAAAGAATCCCGGTGAGACAGATGTCGCGCCGGGATTTTTCATAGTCGGTAATGGTGAACGAGTTAGATCATGCGTTACGTGTCAGGGTATTATCTTCTCGAAGTCTCATCCTTTCGCTCGAACCGGCCCTTTTTCACGAAGAGGTACTGGATGAGTGTGCAGATTGCGAGGGTAACGACACCAAGTATGGCCAGCTGCCATAACACAACATCCGGGATGTAGAAACTTCCCAGCATGACCATGATGGCAAAGGCCAGAAGGATCGTATTGAGCCGTCTCTTTTGCTCCGGCACAAAGGTTATGGTCTTGCCGCAGTTGGCACAGACGAAGTCGTTGGCGCCCGGCATATACGTACGCCAGTTCTTCAAGGGTTCGTGATTCGTGCACAGGTCTTCTTCGGGAACCGGTGCCGGAATCGATTCCGCTCCGGAGGAAGCTTCGGTCTCATCCCGGTTCTTCTTCTCATAATACGCGTAGAGGTCGATAATCTCCTGCTGCTCTTTGGTGTAAACCGGCTTCTCAGCCTCGTGCACATCCGTGGTGTCCGTCACTTCCGGGACCTCGGGGGGCGGCAAGGCCTTCTCCTGATACATTCCGAAGGATATCATGAAAAACTGTACAAGCATGTAAAACACGACCAACCCGGTCATGACCAGGAGGTATATGATCAGCCTGGACGAAGAATTGTCGCTCGTACCGGATTGGGTAAAGGCGAAGAAGATAAGACCTGCGACGAACAGGAAATTGACGGCCTTATTAACTTTAGCGAAGACAGGGGTGAATTCCAGTTCGGCGCCGCAATTCCTGCATATATAGGATACGTTGCGCGAAAACAGCATTTTAAACTTGAACTTTGCTTTGTGATTACATTCCATATAAAATTGAGAGCTCCTTTATCTTCCGGCTCTTCCGGTACTCTTATGTGTGATAATCTGTTCGGATGAACAGGTGAACATTTTCGATTATACACTAAAAAGCGCCGGGAACAGGTGATTTTTGAGGAATTCAAGGATTGTTCAAAAGTTTACCCATGTATTGTCCGTCTCATTGCTCTTAAGGCAGGCCTCAATGAAGCGAAGGCCGCTGATTCCGTCCTCCGCGGTGGGGTATTCGATCCTGTCGGGCGTGAACATACCGGCCTTAACGGCATGAAGACACGACGCGTAGCTTTTATAGAGATTGGCGAGCGCCTCGAGCCATCCCTCGGGATGACCTGCGGGAAGCCGTGAGTATTTTGCCGCATTCGGTGCGATCGACGATTTTCGGATTCTGGCGCCACGCGCCCTGCTTGCCGCCGATGTCTTCGGGACGTGCAAGCCAGCTCTGCGGGTATTCCGCCATGACCGTATGGATATCGCCGATCTCGCCCGCCGCTATGATCTCCCGCGCGTGCTTAACCGTAACGTTGCCCATATATGTGTATGTCACCATGAAGAGAAGATGTTTCTCTTCGGAGAGGCGCTTCAGTTCAAGGCATTCTTCCGATGTAAGGGCAAGCGGCTTGTCGCAGACGACATGAATGCCGGCTTCGAGAAAAGCCCTGCAAATCGGATAATGGGTATTGTTCGGAGTGACGACGACTGCGAAGTCAATGCCGTCCGGCCGGGCTGCCTCTAAGGCTGCCATCTCGTGATAGTCATGATAGCACCGGTCTTCCGGAAGTCCCAGGGACAGACCGGTCGCGACCGTCTTCTCGTATGTGCCCGAGAAAGCACCTGCCGCCAGGACGGCGCTTCCGTCGAGAGCAATCGCTTTCCTGTGCAAAGGGCCGACCATCGAGTCGGGTCCGCCGCCTACCATACCGTATCTCAGTTGTGCTGTCATAATCCGTATACCTCCCCTTTGTGAAAAAAGCTGCCGTACGAACATTACGTTCATTGTACGGCAGCCTCTTATCTTATGTCATGCTATTAAGAGAATTTGTCAGTGCTTAAGCCTTCATTGTGGCATACATGAAATACTTGTAGCCAAGAGGAGAAGACCATGCACCTTCAAGGTTCGTGTCCTGAAGGAAGATATCAACGTAGTAGTAGATCGGGCAGAGAACCCACTCATCAAAGAGGATGTCCTCGGCCTGATGCATGAGCTTCATTCTCTCAGCTGCATCAGAGCTGGTCTTGATCTGAGAGATCAGAGCATCATACTCAGTATTGCTCCACTGCGCGTCGTTGTTGCCGCCGCCGGTGATCCACATATCAAGGAAAGAGATCGGGTCATTGTAATCGCCGAGCCAGCCGTTTCTTGCAATGTCATAATCGCCGTTCTTACGGGAGTTAAGGAAGGTAGCCCAGTCCTGAGAAACAAGATCAACGTTGACGCCGATTGCAGCCCACATGCTCTGGAGAGCTTCGCCGATCTGCTGATGTCCGGTTCCGTCGTTGTAGAGGTATTCCATAGTCGGGAAACCTTCGCCGTTCGGATAGCCCGCTTCGGCAAGGAGATCTTTGGCCTTCTGGAGGTTGGCTTCATTTGCTGCTGCAGTCGGATCATAATAATCTCCGCCGACCGTACGGAATTCCTTGGCGGGATCCGCGTCGGTGAGTCCGGTAGCAACATAAGCACCGGCAGGAACCTGTCCGGCCTGGCCGATATTGACGGCAATGAAGTCACGGTCTACGGCAAGTGTCAGAGCTTCACGGACAAGAGGATTGTCAAGAGGTGCTCTTGTTGTGTTGTAGCTGACATAGTATGTGCCGAGCTGGCCCTGCTTGTGATATTCAGGTTTACCGTCCCATGCTGCGATCTCGTCGTTCGGCATGGAATCTGCAAAACAGATATCTCCGTTGACAAAAGCGTTCAGGATCGCGACGTCGTCGGCCATCAGAACAAAGGTGATGGTGTCCGAACCGAGTGCCGCGTAGTTCCAGTAATTTTCGTTCTTCTCATACTTGATGTAGGAACCCGGTACCCACTCAATCATCTTGTAGGGGCCGTTTCCGACATAGGTCTCAACGACGGTTGCCCATCCTTCCGGATTGGCCTCCACGATGTCCTTTTTTACAGGGGAGAAGGTCGGGAAAGCGGTGAGTTCAAGGAAGTAAGGAGTAACGGCATTGAGCTTGACGACAAGCGTCTTGGCGTCGGTTGCCGTAACATCGAGCTTGCCGTCGGCATAGCCGGCGATCGACTCGTACATATAGGAGTAGTCTGCTGCCGTTTCCGGAGCAATCGCACGGTTCCAGGAATAGACAAAATCCTCGGCCGTAAGGTCGGATCCGTCGCTCCACTTAAGACCGTCGCGGAGAGTAAAGGTGTAGGTAAGTCCGTCGTCGCTGATCGCTACGGATTCAGCCTGACCGGGAACCGGAACACCCTCTTTGTCGAGCGTATAGAGACCCTCGAAAGCGTGGATGATCATCGTTGCGCCGTCAACGGCAGAGTTGAGAGCCGGGTCGATTGTGTCGGGATCTGTTCCGACATTAACCGAAAGGTTGGTGGCGGATGCGGCGGCACCTGTTGTAGCGGCGGCATCGGTCTGACCAGCTTCCGTTGCTGCGGTAGTGTCGGCAGCTGTCGAAGCATCCGTGGCATTCTTGCCGGTTGTGCAAGCGGAGGCAAAAATGGATGTCATCATGATAAGTGAAAGTAACAAAGCAATTTTCTTCATTTGGAGATCCCCCTTTCAGGAATATAATATGTAAACGCATTTTACATAAATCTAATTATATGCGCTGGAGGGATTTTCAGCAAGAATTTTATATTATCATTTAAGCAGATTATTGTTCAATATTAACAAAAAATTGGCGCCTTGCAGGAAACAAGGCGCCGGATTGCACAAAAAATAGATGTAAAAGATACTTAATTTTGCGGTACGGACGAAAGATTGTAGCAGGCGCAGAAATGGTTCGGGAAAGCATATTTATCTCATACGCGTCTACTCAGTCCTCTTAATCGGTCGCTTCCTTCTCTCGCTAATGATTGTTTGGAGGATCGCTATAGCTGCACAGGATAAGGTGATGTAGATACCGGGCTTTAGTCCGACAGGAAAGTAACTAAGGGATACAGTGTTGTCACCTGCTTTTGCCTCGATTCCCATGAATGCACCGGCAACTTTCTGAATCGAAACCGGTTTGCCATTTACCGTCGCATGCCAGCCTGTATCATACGGAACAGAAATAAAAATCACACCGTCCTGATCTGCGTGCCCGGTAATTCTCAAATCGCTGGTTGAAGTCCATGACATATCAAACGAGTTATCTCTTAAAGGCGCCAGTACGTCTTTTACAACATCCGCATTCTGAGCCGCGACACGAAGATCCCAGATCGCAAGGTCCTGTCCCTTCACTTCCAATTCAACGGCAACAGGTTCTCCCGCAGGGAATGACCCCAAGGACAAGAGAAACGGAAAAGTCTGCAGATCCGCTTTCTTTATTTCCAGCGTTTTGCCTCCGAAAACAACATGAACCACAAGACCCGAAACATCAGGCAACTGATCCAAGAGATCATAATTCAGATACAGGTAGAGAGGAACTTGTTCGCCCTGTCCTGTGAAATTTAGAGAAACGGATGCCGTGTCCTCTAAATTCTGTATCTCAAAAATCCGATAGCCGGCTGTGGTTTCGTTCATTTCCGCATTGGAAGCTTTTATGGATACCGGTACATCTTCGTAAGTGCTTAAGGATTCTCCCCGCATGGCCGACAGCAGATGATCGGTTATAACAAACGGATTCCCTTGCTGTTCTTCCATGGAAAAGGACAGAATGTCTTTACTAACCAGATAGGAACCGGATAAAGCCAGCGGGTTTTTATAGATAATCAATTCACCTACTTTATCGCTTCGAAGAAGGTGTCTTGCCGGGAAGGGAAGAGGGGGATATGCTGCTTCTTGAAGCGAGGTCTTTTCAACAATCACAGAAGAAACCCCTAATAGACTGTTCGACAATAAGGTTCCTCCGTTGTCAGAGATTTCGTAGCCATCCGAAATGTATCTGTCGTACCCAAGCTGATTGAACGTGTTTGACAAATGAATATTCCCTGCCGAGGAATAGTAATCTATGCCTTCCAGGGTAAAAAGCAGAGGGTCGTTTCCGGAGATGGTTTGCAGTGCTATGGAGGTTCTCCCCGGTTGCTCACGCAGATTATTTTCTTCAATAAGCTTTTCCACGGACTGACAGGAGGCGGTCCAGTTCCCGGAAGGAACGTATCCTGCGTTTGCGTTCAGCACTTTAAACACGACATTTGCATTGATCAGGAGTTCTGCACAGAGAACGAGGATAATAAGAATTTTGGATGAATTGGGCTTCTTCAGAAAATAGTTCCATACCAGGAAGAATAAGAGATTGGCTGTCAGAAGGAGCAGACAGAGATTATCCTGCCGGCTGAAGTCTACAATTGATAAAACACAAACGGCTGCAATGACTATGAAATAACCGATCCGAAATTTCTTATGACCCTGCAATTCTTCCCGCGGCAGATTCATGGCTTTGGCGGAAATGGTAAGAAGCAGGAAATCAAACACAAAACTGTACCGGTACGGGAACCAGCCGACATAATCCATACCTTGCCAGATAAAAGCCAGAATGGAAATGTGAAAGGATATAAATACCAGCAGGAGAAAAATCCCTGTGGATAGTTTCTCGCGCCTCTTAATTCCGGACGAAAGAAAATAGAACGGCACAATTGTCACCGGCAGAAGCCCGGCATACAGTTTGGGATAGCTTGTATCTATTAAGCTGTCCGGTCTTCCGATAAATAACCCTCCGATTGTTCCGAACGGGTTTACGGTGTACCAGGTTTCAGGGAGTCCCTGTCCGGTCAGGTTCATCTGGCTCTTCAGCTGCAGATAAACCGGCAGAAGAAGGAAGGCCGCCATCCCGATACCCAGCAATGAATTCCAGCCAGCCTTGAGGAGAAAATTTCGTTTATAACCCCGGATCGGATTGTTCGGCTCGCGGAAAACCATATAAATACAATACAGAAGACAAAAACCGCCTGTCAGAACCGAGATGTAAAAATTGGAAACAACCAAAATCAGAACGATAAACGGATAGAATCCGCAGCGCCCTTTCTTGTATAACGTCTCAAGTCCTATGATCAGGATCGGAAGCCAGATGACGCCGTCAAGCCACTGCAAATTATCCGAATAATACAAAACGAATCCGCTTAAAGCATATGACGTAGAAAATAAGAGCGCCTTCCATGGTTCAGAAGATAGAATGCGACGGGTATAGATATAGAATGTGATTCCGCATAAACCGACTTTGGCCAGGAAAACGGTGACGATTCCATCCAGAATATGCGTTTTCGAAAAAAACAACAGCAGAAGGTTTACCGGGCTCGACAAATAATTCGCCCAGGTTCCGTAAAAATTCAGACCAAAACCAAAAAACCGGGAGAAGAGAGGCAGTTCTAATGCCTTGGTTTGCCGGATATATTCTGAAAAGAAAGAGACATACTGAAGCTTGCCGTCGACCAGAATGAAGCCCTTGTCGCCGAATGGATGAATCCCGACAGAAAACAGTGTCAGCAGCATGAGAGAGACTGGAATCAGAAAAGACAGACTTCCCATCCCCAGGGTTTGCAGATGGTGCTTTTTTATTTTCGCAAATCGAATAATTAGCTTTCACTTTCCCCAATGCTATAGGAAGCTCAGCAACACATGGCATGCCGCTTGCGTATATAAGCCATCGGGAATCTCCCCTCATACAATTTCATATATTGTACTACAAAAAGCGGCGCCCTGCAGGAAGCAAGACGCCGTAAAGCACAATAACAGATGGTGCAGATGATTAATTCTGCGGCACGGAGGAAAGATTGTGGCAGGCGCAGAAATGGTTCGGAC
This sequence comes from uncultured Mageeibacillus sp., assembly GCA_964617375.1. Lineage (GTDB taxonomy): Bacteria > Bacillota > Clostridia > Saccharofermentanales > Saccharofermentanaceae > Firm-13. The sequence continues at coordinate 19,238 of CAZTXQ010000021.1, forward strand.
CGACTTCCTTGAACTCCGGTTCCTGCTCCGCGCAGATTGCCGTCGCATACGGACAGCGGGTACGGAAGTTGCAGCCGGACGGCGGATTTAAGGGGCTCGGTACATCGCCTTCCAAAATAATTCTCTGACGCTCACGGTTCAGCTTCGGATCGGGAACCGGAATGGCCGAGATAAGGGAGCGTGTATATGGATGCACGTTGTGGAACGTAAGTTCATAGCTGTCCGCGAGCTCTACGAGCTTGCCCAAATACATAACGCCGATACGGTCGCTGATATGCTTAACAACGGAAAGGTCGTGCGCGATAAAGAGATAGGTCAGCCCCATATCGTCCTGCAGTTCCTCAAACATGTTAATAACCTGTGCCTGAATCGACACGTCTAGCGCCGAAATCGGCTCGTCACAGACGATGAACTCGGGATCGACCGCAAGAGCGCGGGCGATGCCGACACGCTGACGCTGACCGCCGGAGAACTCGTGCGGATAGCGGTTGGCGTGCTCGCTGTTGAGGCCGACACGTTCGAGCATCGCAATGATCTTGTCCTTGCGTTCCTCTTTGGTCTTCGCGAGTTTATGAATGTCAATCGGTTCACCGACGATGTCGCCGACCGTCATACGGGGATCAAGCGACGCATAGGGATCCTGGAAAACAATCTGCATCTTTCTTCTGTACGGCAGCATTTCGGCATGGGTGATGTCTTTGCCGTCATAGAGGATCTGGCCGCCGGTCGGTTCGTAGAGACGAAGAAGCGTACGGCCTGTGGTCGTCTTGCCGCAGCCGGATTCGCCGACAAGTCCCAGGGTTTCTCCTTTTTCGATTGAGAACGATACATCGTCGACTGCTTTCACATACTGAGGATGGAAAAGGCTCCCTCCGACGTGAAAATATTGTTTTAGGTTCTTGACTTCAACGAGCTTACTCAATGTCTGTGCCCTCCTTAAGCGTCTCGAGCTCTTTCTTCTGCAGAAGCCAGCAAGCGCTGTAATGGACGTCGGAAAGATAGGTGTATTCCGGCATCTGATCAAGGCAGATCTTCATGCAGCTTTTACAGCGAGGGGCGAAAGGACAGCCCTTCGGAGGATTGAGCATATCTACGGGAGTACCCTCGATAGGAATCAGCTTCTCGTGGTCTTTTTCGGTGAGCTTCGGGATGCTGTTCAGAAGGCCCTTCGTATATTCGTGAGCGGTGTTGTAGAAAATATCGTCGATCGTGCCATACTCGACAATCTTGCCGGCATACATGACGGCGATCTTCTCACAGATCGTTGATACGATACCCAGGTCATGCGTAATCATAATGATGGACATGCCGATCTTATTCTTGAGCTCAACCATGAGCTCAAGAATCTGAGCCTGTATGGTAACGTCGAGAGCCGTTGTCGGTTCGTCGGCGATCAAGAGCTTCGGCTCGCACGCGAGTGCCATCGCGATCATGATGCGCTGTCTCATGCCGCCCGAAAACTCGTGCGGATACTGCTTCAGACGGCGCTCCGGTTCGTTGATGCCGACCAGAGCAAGGAGTTCGGCAGCCCTGGCACGCGCCTCTTTCTTCGTGCAGTGTGTGTGCTGAAGAAGAACTTCGCAAATCTGATTCCCGATCGTGAAAACAGGATTCAGAGATGTCATCGGATCCTGGAAAATGATGCTGACTTCGTTACCTCTTATCTTGCACAGTTCTTTCTCTGTCATCTGATCGATACGGTGACCGTTGAAGAGGATCTCTCCTCCGACAAGACGCCCCGGATCGGAGGTCAGGCCCATAATGGAGTAGGCGGTAACGGACTTGCCGCTTCCGGACTCTCCTACGATGCCGAGTACGTCGCCCTGATCCATACTGAAGGATACGTCATTCAATGCCTTAACCTCACCCGCGGGGGTAAAGAAGGAAAGGCGCTCATTCTTGATTTCCAATAATCGCTCGCTCATCTTGGGATCTCCTTATTTCTTCAGCTTGGGATCAAATGCATCTCTCAGTCCATCGCCAAACAGGTTTAAGGAGAGAATGATCAGGCTGATCATGATGGCCGGAGCCAGAAGTCTATGAGGGTATGATGTAAGGGCCTTGATACCTTCGGACGCCAGAGAGCCGAGGCTCGGCATGGGAGCTGAAACACCGAGACCGATGAAGCTTAAGAAGCTCTCGGTAAAAATAGCGGCGGGGATCTGCAGGGTGGTTGTGACGATAATGATGCCGATGCTGTTCTTCAAGAGGTGCTTGGTGATAATTCTCGAAGGCTTGGCACCCAGTGCCCTGGCGGCCGTAACATATTCCTGCTCCTTAAGGGACAGAATCTGAGAGCGGACGATACGGGCCATTCCGACCCAGTAAAGAAGCGCAAAAACGATAAAAATGCAGATCAGGCCGACACCGAGAACATTGATCCAGGCGAAGGCTTTATTACTGTCGGCCAGATCTTTAAGGGGCGGCTTCAAGGCCGTCGACAACAGGATAATGATGATCAAATCCGGAACCGTATAGATCAGGTCGACGATACGCATCATAATCTGGTCGGTGCGGCCGCCGAAATAACCGGAGATAGAGCCATAGGTCGAGCCGATCAACATAATAAGGGTACTGGCTACGATACCTACGAGCAGGGAGATGCGACTGCCCATCATCATACGGATTCCAAGGTCGCGTCCGAGATTATCCGTTCCCAGGATATGAGGGAACACGAAAGATCCGGAATCCATTAGTGCTTTCTCTTTAGTGGAATATTCCATCGGGAAAAGATTCTCACTGCCGCGAATCTGGATCTTATAGTTATACGGATAGAAGGACGGCACTATGAAAGCCAGAATGATAATCACAATAATGATCAGGAGAGAGACCATCGCCAGCTTGTTTTTCTTAAGCCGGCGGACACCGTCGCGCCAGAAGCCAACGCTTTCGCGCATAATATTGAGGCTCTGCTTCTCTTCCTCGGTTGCGGGAAGGAACATGGAATAATCGGGCTGAAGACTGAAGGGGTTTGGTTTCTTAATATTCATATGTTATCTACACCTGCCATCTTTACTGTAATTTGATTCTGGGGTCAATAAACTTGTAGGCTATATCGACGATAACATTCAGAATAATGATCAATGTAGCGAGGAAAATCGTCGTACCCATAACCATTGGATAATCACGGGCCAGAATGGAAGTAATGAACTCACGGCCGATACCGGGAATAACAAAAATGGTCTCAACGATGAAACTTCCCGTCAAAATATAAGCGATCGTCGGTCCTAAGTAGGTGACAACGGGAAGGATGGCATTGCGGATCGCGTGCTTAAAGAGCTGCTTGGCGGGAGAAAGGCCTTTGGCTCTGGCCGTCCGCATATAATCCTGGCCGAGAACGTCCAGAAGTCCGGATCTCATCAGACGGGCGATATACGCCATCGGATAGAGCGAAAGGGCGATTACGGGCATGATATAGTTCTCCAGCCCGGTAAGTCCGAAGGTTGGAAGAAGCTTCAAAGTTATACTTAACAAAAAGACGAGAAGGGTTGAAACGACGAACGAAGGCATCGCAATACCTGCCGTCGAGATGAGGCTGATAATTTTATCGGCCCATTTTCCGCGGTGAAGGGCGGAATAGGCACCGAGAGGTATACCGGTAATAAGTGCGGCGAGTACGGCAATGCCGCCGACCCTTGCGGAGACCGGGAACTTGGATGCTATGATGTCGGAGACGAAACGTCCTCTCTGCTTCAGAGAGGGACCGAAGTCACCCTGAATGGCTTTTTCGACATAATTCTTAAACTGGATGTAGACGGGCTGATCGAGGCCGTATTTCGCCTTGAGCGCAGCGGTAGTCGCGGCTGAAGGCGCCTTCTCCGAAAGAAACGGACCTCCGGGAATCAGATACATCATGAAAAACGTGAGCGTAATGACAACCGTTAAAGTGATAAGGGCGTAGAATATCCGTTTGGTAATATACTTTGTCAAAGCAGCCACTCCTTCTATAACGGGTAAACCGACATGAGTGATAAGAGATTTGCATATGAGAACCGTTCGAATCGAAGTCCCGGTTGATTCCGGGGCGTACGCGCCTCTATAAAGTTCCAAGTGTGCAAATGCGGCTCTTATTTTCCTGCTGTCAGACCCAAAGAATTCAATCCGTGAGCAAAGAAACAGCCAATTGTATTTAACCCTCTGGACAGGGGGTCGAAATATTCGGATAGACTCTCTGCTTACGAAAAGCGATACAAAATTATAATCACAAAGGGGTGGTGTTTTCAAGCAAAATGCGAAATTTGTTTCGAAAATGCGACTTTACCGGCAACTTCTCAAGGAATTATAAACTTCGCTTAACATATTGAGCTTTTTCCTGGCGCATAAGTCAATAAGTCTTTAGAAACAGCGATGTTTCGAGCTTTTTCAATAAGCGATGATTTGTTATTCGAAAATGATACAAGAGAATCGAAAATCATGATCCGGATTCGAAACAGGAGCGCGTACCCGCCCGGACGGGGCTCATGACGGGCAATAAAAACACACCCTGACGACAGATCGAATCTGAAGTCCGGGTGTGTTTAAGAAACCTATGATCGTTCACATGAAGGGAACCGGTTAGGCGAGTTTGACGATCTTGATCTGAGCGGTCGTGTCGATGGGGGATGCTGAAACTATGTCCATCGAGTTGTCAATCGTTTTGAAAGTAAGTTTTGATCCGGCCGTGAGATTCACGATCACATGATCGGTCGCGGCGAAGTCCTGAAACGAAATCCTGCTTCCTCCAATCAATCCGCCATCTTTGTATAATCCTAAAGTAGTAGTAACCCAATTTATCGAAATGATGTTTACGGATATCTCGTAGTCTCCGGCAGTGTTAATTGTAAACTCACCTCCGCTGTATGAAATATCGGAAGTTCCATATGAGCCGCTGTTAAAAAGGACATTACTGCCCGCGCTTGTTGAAAAAGAGTCGGTCTGATATGCAAAGAAATAGGAAGATGATACGGCACCTGTAGCACCTGTTGCACCTGTTGCTCCTACGGCACCTGTAGCACCTGTTGCTCCTATGGCGCCGGTTGCGCCAGTTGCACCTGCAGCTCCCGCCGGACCCATCGGACCCATCGGACCCGTGGCGCCGTCAGCACCTATCGGGCCTGTTGCGCCCGTGGCACCGGTAGCTCCTGCGATACCTGTCGCGCCTGTTAAACCGATCGCACCTGTCGGACCGACAGGACCCGCAGCGCCTATTGCACCCGTTGCACCCGTTAAGCCGGTCGGACCGACGGCTCCTGTCATACCCTGAATGCCTTGTGCACCCGTAGCACCTGTGCTGCCCATAGCACCTGTGACTCCGACAGCGCCCTGAAGTCCCATGATACCTTGAGCACCGGTGGCACCTGCCGCGCCTGTCGCTCCGGTTAATCCCTGAAGCCCCATAAGGCCTTGAGCGCCGGTAGCGCCCATTGCGCCGGTGACACCCTGAAGGCCGATTAGACCCTGAGCTCCCGTCACGCCTGCGGCTCCCGCAGCACCGGTGGCACCGGTAATGCCCTGTAAGCCCATTGGCCCCTGCGAACCTTGAGTACCCTGAACACCCTGTGCGCCTGTTGCTCCCTGCGCTCCGGCAGGACCGGTCGCACCTGTCGCGCCTTTGGCTGCAATGGTTCCGTCTTCACCGTCTTCACCGTCGGCGCCCGCTACGCCGGGAATACCCTGGGCACCGTCCTTGCCGTCAGTACCGTCTTTGCCATCGGCACCGGCAGCTCCGGTTGCGCCGGTTGCGCCAATCGCGCCCGTAACGGCTGTAACTTTAGCTGTGCCGCCGGAGCATGCACTCACGGCGACGGTTAAACCGATCAATATTGCGAGAAGGGTTATCGTTTTGCTGTTCCGGGAAATACGCCCCATAAATACGCCCTCACTTCATAGAAATCTGTTTTCCTGTTGGAGAATTATCTACTACTAATGTAACATAAATAGATTTAAAGTAAATTCTCTATAGCCGATAATCACGGTATAATTTATGATGTTGTAATAAGAATAATCAACGAACTCCGAACGTGCGGTTCGCCCGAAGCCCGGTCGGATCGTCACTGCGAACAGAGGGAGAGCTAAGCATGAAACCGTCGCATTTTCATTTCTATGCCGAACAAAAAAAGAACTCGTTCGTATGGCTCATGATTCTATTCGTTTCCGGCGTCGTCCTGCGGTTCGGACTGGCGCTTGTCACTTCGGCGAACCCGTTTATTATGCCGGACGAACTGCTGTATTCCAATATCGCACGGTCCCTTATCAGCGGAGACGGCGTGTCCTTTCGGAATCAGCCGATTACGTTTACCAATCTGCTCTATCCCTTTCTGATCTCACCGATCTACGCATTTTCGCCGCCCGGACTGGAGTTCCGCTCCATACAGCTTTTCAACGCGATCGCCATGAATCTTGCCGTATTCCCGACTTTTCATATAGCGCGGCGTTTTTTGGAGGACAGAAAGATCATCTGGGGAATCACGGCTGTTTCGATCCTCCTGCCGGATATGATTCTCATGAACCGGATTATGTCGGAAGCGGTCATGTATCCGCTATTCATGTACGTCGTTTATCGGATATTCCGGCGTTATGACGGAGTGGACAACACGGTCCGTGGGGCGCTTACGACTGCTCTTGCGGCCTTTTTCCTGATGGAGTGCAAGGCGGTCGCCGCGGTTGTGCCCATCGTCTTTGCCGGCCTTCTGCTTTTTGAATTTATTCTTGCTTTTCGAAAAAAAGAATCCCGCATAAACGGCCGGACGGCATTTCATAAGGATCTTCGCTATATCCTAATATTCATCGGCGCATTTCTCTTGCTGCTGCTGTCGGCACGTATCGTCAATCAGTATTTCTGGGGCGTCGATTACAGAGCGAAGTCTTTCTATCTTTCCGCATCGAGTGCACTTACGCTCGATCATATCAAGAGAACCGTCCCGGGAATTCTCCTTTATCTCTTCTTCGTGCCGGTTGCCATGGGTGTTTTTCCGCTTCTGGTTCCGGCCTCCGGATTCCGGCTTTTTTCCGAATCCCAGAGAAAGAAGCTTCGTTTCACACTGCTTTCGCTGAGCGGGTATGTTCTAGCCGCCGCATTTCTCATTTTTGATCAGGAGACGATCGGCAACTACTGGCAGGGGCGCATTCACATCCGCTATGTGTTTATGTATCTGCCGATCCTGCTCATGTTCTTTTTTGCGCCGGCGCTGGAAAGATTCAAGATCAACCTGAAGCTTATCGGATCGCTTGCTTTTCTTCTGGCGATGACGGCGAGCGTTTCTTTCGCCGCGCTTTTGTCGAACCGCACCTACTGCGTGGACGCGCTATCCCTGTCCTATATCATCTTTGACGATGCGGCTCTTAACATGAAACTCTTTTCGCAGATCGCCTTTATCGTATTCATTGCCGTCGTCCTGTGGCTGATGCGCGCCGGACTTCAGAAAAAGGCGGTGTATACCGTTGCGGTTTGCCTGATCGCCGGTATTGCGGCGAACAATTTCTTCGGTTACGACTTAAATTTCCACAACGCCGAAAAGACACTGGCAGCGGACGCGGGTGAGGCGGCCCGGATCCTGAATCATGAGCAGACACTTTTGACGGTAAGCGACGGACTCTATTTCGGCAATATCCTGTCCACGCTGGATACGGCCATGAGTGACGCGCCGTATATGGTATCGCTGGAGGATCTCTGCGAATCATTGGGAGATTACGGGAAGCTCGGCTCGGTGATGCCGTCTAAGTATTGGTCGGAGAATCCCGTGAATGCGGCGGATTCGATCGATTACGCCGTGTTTGAGAACGCTGCGTTCTATAAGCTGGTTCCCGCATCGGGAGCGACCGTTACCTCAACCGCCAACGGGTATTACGGAATCGTAAAGCCCTCGGAGTCCGGTCTCCTTCTTCACAGCGCCCTTGCCGGAACAGACGGCAGCGGGATCCCCGGAGCAAACGCCGCTTTGTACATTTTCGATCCGACGCTTCTTGCACAGAAAGAGATAACGGTTTATCTTGAGATTATGGCAGTCGGGGGCGACACGGTTACGCTGTCAACGGAATCGGAGACCTTTACATGTGACGCGCCGGCGGGTACGAATTGGATCTATGCGACCTTTACCCTAAGCGAAGGTCAAACGAAGCTTCCCGTACACATTATGACCGGGCTCGGAACAACGGCGGTTATCACCTACCAACTGATGTAATCGAGGAAAACATAAGATGAAGAACCGGCTGAAAACCATCGCCATCATATCCCTTTTGCTCCTTCTGTCCCTACTGGTATACCTGATCCAGTATTTCATTTTCCGAAGACCCGAGGAGACGGGGTTCTATCTTCTGGAAGATCTGGCCTTTGTTCCGATCAACGTCCTTCTTGTGACTCTCGGAATCAATACGGTCCTGGTACGCCGCGAAAAGAAAGCCATGCTGGAGAAGGTCGGAATTGTCGTCAACGAATTTTTTGCCGAATCCGGACGCAATATTCTTCTTGCGCTTCGGGATTATCCCACGGATTGCGAGGCGATTTACGGGAAGCTTCGGGTCTTAGTGAATTGGAGCGACCGGGATTTCAGTGCTTCGCGTGCGTTCTTTGCCGCGAATCCGGTTTGCGTCGATATCAGCGGGCATGATCTATATCTTCTTCGCACCGCTCTCGAAAAGGAGAAGGACAGTCTCCTCAGGCTTTTCGAGAATGCGAATCTGATGGAACACGACGCGTTTACCGACATGTTATGGGCGGTGTATCACGTCTATGACGAACTAAGAAGCAGAGAGTCGCTTGAGAATCTGCCCGCGGCCGATCTCAAACACCTGAACACGGACATCGAGCGCGCGATCCGGCTGCTGTTCGGGGAATGGCTTGACCAAATGCGTGTACTGAAGGGAAAATACCCATATCTCTACTCTCTGGCCGTCCGCAAGAATCCTTTTGCGTCGGGCCGGGTTGTCATTGATTCCTGATCGCGATACGGCCGATGCGATTCCGATCCGCAGAACAGGACCGGATGATGTAAGAGAAGAGGAGCAAACGATTATGCGTTTACGAAAAGCCGCCGCAGAAGACACGGAGAAACTGATTGCAATCCGGATCGATTTCCTCGCGGATCATACGGGCTGCCTGGACGAAGATGTTGAGTCGCATCTTCGCCTGCAGCTTTCCCGTTATTATAAGGATCATCTGAACCGTGATTTTTTTGCGTGGATCGCAGAGGACGACGAACGTTTCGTATCGTCTGTCTTTATGACCGTTACGGAAAGACCCGCAAATACAAGGGTTACAAACGGCCGGCTCGCTACGATCAATAATGTCTTTACCTATCCGGAATACAGAAGGAACGGACTTGCCGCGTCGCTTTTCGAAAAGATTCTTGCAGAAGCGCGTGAACAGAACGTCACGGATGTCGAGCTGGTTGCGAGCCGTGATGGCCGTCCGCTCTACGAGAAATTCGGATTCACGCCGATTGAAGACACATACATGCGGCATGAAGTCGATTATCAGAGATTATGATCGATTTTACGGATCGGTTTCAGGAAGGTGTCTTCAAACTCTTCCGCCGCACACGGCCGGCCCAGGAAGAAACCCTGCATCTGCTTTAACCCGAGACCGTTTAAGAGATCGAACTGCTCACCCGTTTCCACTCCCTCGGCGATGCAGTCGACACCGATCGATTCGGTCAGAAGCAGGATGGATCGCGCGATCTGGAGGTCATAACGGTCAAAGGTAATGTTGTCGATTAATTGCTTCGCAATCTTCACACGGCGGAAAGGGAACATCTTAAGATAGCTTAGGGAAGAGTATCCCGTTCCGAAATCGTCGATCGATACCGATATGCCGGAATCCTTGAATTCATCGGATATCTTGTTGATCTTGAAAACACCTTCCATAGCGACGCCTTCCGTAATTTCCACGTCGATCCAGGACGAGGGGATTCCTTCCAACGCCATGACAGACAGAATCTGATTGGCAAACCCCGATTGATCAAGCTGTTTCGGAGATACGTTGATCGCCATTTTGAGGTTCAGATCGTATTCTCTGTTCCACTGTGCAATCTGCCTGACGGCCTTGGTCATAACCCAGTCTCCGATTCGGATGATCCAGTCAATCTCCTCTGCGAGAGGGATAAATTCGGAAGGATCAATGAGTCCCTTGCCCGGACAATTCCATCGGAGCAGGGCCTCCATGCCGATGATTTTTTTATCGGGCATGGAGAACTGCGGCTGATAGTAAAGCATGAATTCCTTGTTGAAATCCGCTTTTTTGAGACAGATTTCAAGCTTGTTCTTCCAGCGGTTTTTCTGCTTCAGAATATCACTGAAAACTACAATTTTGTTATAACCGTCGTTCTTGGCCTGATACATGGCCATGTCCGCGTTTCTTAAGAGTGCGTCGGCGCTGTCGGCATCGGTCGGGTAGACCGACAATCCGATGCTCGTGGTTGTCTGGAAAATGTATTCGCTGAGAAAGATCGGTTCCGAACATTTTGCGGATATTTCTTCGAGAGAATTCTCGACAGTGCTTAACGGGAGGTTTCCCCAAAAAGCGATGACGAATTCATCGCCGCCCAGGCGGGCGATCATCGTATCGGGTATATTCAGCGACGTAAGCCTTTTGGCAAGCTCAATCAGAATATTGTCTCCGATAAAGTGGCCGTAGGTGTCGTTGATCGTCTTGAATCGATCCAAATCCAGGAAGGCAAGAGCGATTCTCTTGTCTCTGCCGTTTGCCTGCACCCGGGAATTCAGTTCCTGCAGAAAGAACCGGCGGTTATAGAGGCTGGTCACGGTATCCTGATTGGACAGGAAGTCCAATTGACGGTTCTTCTCGATCAGCTCAATGGTTCGTTCGTCTATCTTCTTTTCGAGCTCCGCGTTAAGCTCTTTTTCGCGTTCGAGCAGACTGTTGTTCATATTTGAAGTCTGAATATAATGGGTGATCGTATTGTGCGAAATAATTAAGAGACCGCAGACGAACAGATCGGGAATATTGAAGCCTTCATAGAGAAATACCAGAAGTGGAAGAGGCAGGAGAATCAGACTTTTAATGATGTAACCGACTTTGTCGACGAAATTTCTCTGCCGTTCCGGGACGATATAGACATTCGGAACCAGAATCGATCCGACGCCAAGTCCCAGAAGAGACGCCATATACAGTGCGTCGATAACCGAATTCGGGATATAGAGATTCTTGAAATACAGATAGTAATATACAATGTCGGAAACGGCATATAAAACGATGGAAGACAGGATAAGACGCATAACGAACGTGAGTTTCCACGGACGAATGGACATATACCAGACAGCCGTGCCGATGAACAGGAATAGATCAATAAAGAGACTTGCGGCGCTGTACCAGCCGTCCGTGTAAACGACAGCGATGCCGGTCAGGGATTTATCAAAAAAGAAAATCCACAAGAGGAGCAGGCAGGCCGAGGATACCGCAGCTATATCGGTCAGGAGCTGTACCGCGGGCCATTTTTTTGCCGTATTTAACGCGAAAATAACAAGGCCGATTGCGAGAAAGAGACTCGTTGCGAAGTAACAGAAAAGAGCAACCGGATCCTCGGACGGATCAGCAAGCGCGAACAGCGTGTTGATGGCCCACGACAGATCCGCGGCCGCCCAGAACAAAGAAGCGATACAGAAGTTAAGCCATATGTATCGGCGGAAGTCGGATTTGTCCGCACGGCGGAAAGAGAGGAACAGGAGAGTGGCAGACAACAGTGCTCCGATCGGAGAAAGCAGATTCCCCCAGAAATCGGATTGAAAAACCGTAGCGGATGCGTAGAGTGCGAAGTAGACGAGAACAACGATAACCGTCCGGACAACGCCTTTGTTGTTCATTTACTTTCCCCAATCCATCGTTTTTATCAGAAGATCCAACCCTTGATAAGATTATTATACTTCTCAAATCGTCTGATAAAAAGATGGAAAAGCGGTGATCAGAACAGGCATTTTACGTCTGCAGAACAGTTATTTTTATGAAAATATTGGTTAATAAAGGAGAATCGCCGGTTAGCAGACGCAGTTTCTGCCGCAGTTCTTGGACTGATAAAGCATGGTGTCGGCGTCGTGAACAACGTCTTTCGCATCACCGGAACCATCACAACAAGAGACTCCGATGCTGATCGTAAGATTCATCTCGATACCGGCATACGTGAATACTTTCTTCTGAAGACTTTCACGGAGGCGGTCGGCCAGCAGATGTCCGCCCGCAAGGTCGCAGTCCGGCAGAAGAAGGGCAAATTCGTCTCCTCCGTATCGGAATGCGTAATCCGAGCTCCGGGTATGATCAACCAGAAATTTGGCGACATTCCGGATCATCGCGTCGCCCGCAAGATGACCGTATGTATCGTTTATTTTCTTGAAAACGTCGATATCGACCAGAAGCAGACAAAAATAGGAGAGCCGGCCCTTTTCTTTAAGCCTTGCATAGCTCTTGACGGTCTTCTGGAGAATATCGTAGAAATGTCTCCGGTTGTAGAGGCTGGAGAGCTCGTCGACGATCGCCAGTTCCTTGAGCTTGGCATTCGCGGCCGCCAGCTGGTCATTGACGCGCTCGAGCTCCTGTTCTGCCTGTTTTAAGGCCGTGATGTTTCTGGTCGTGCCCCATGTTCCGGCAAGTACGCCGTGATCGTCATAAAGGGGGTACTTCGATGCGGAAAACCATATGACTTGCCCGTCTTCCTTCTCGAGTCTCTCAATCCGCCCGATAATCGGTTTGCCGGAACGCATAATCTCCTGTTCATCCGCAAGCGACCGGTTTGCAAAAACCGGGGGATAAAAATCCGCGTCGCTCTTCCCGATCAATTGCTCGGGACTGTCGACACCAAACTCAATGGCATGTGCCTTGCTGTTCAGAAGAAAAACTGAATTGAGATCCTTAAAATAAATCGTGTCGAAGGAATTGTCCATGATGGTGCGTACAAGCTGACGGTCTGTAAGGTGCGTCGCTGCAACAGATGCGCACAAATTGCTATCGGAAAGATCAAAACACATTTTTGCCTCCAAGTACCGGACCCTCCCGGTTCATTCTTATGACAGCTGTGATAATGCATTTATAACCGTTAAATTAACTCAAATTATACCAAAAGATACAAATCAACAACCATGCAAAGAACGTTTTACATTGTAAAATTTGTTCAATTTGCGCTCTGAATGGCGCTTTTTTGCGCCGGATGGGAAGAGATCAGGATTACAAATTCTCGTATGTGATATAATTAGAACAATCCCGCTGCAGATCGGAAGCTACGAAGGTGCCTCTGAATGGGCGAAGCCTGAACCGTTTTTATTCTTTGGAGGCAGAGGCTCCAGGTTCAACCCGGTATTGCTTACAGCAATTTCAAAAGATTCTTCGGACTATAGCGGGTAAGGGGGGCTGCCATCTATCTTACCCGGACGGATGGCAGCCCTGTTTGTCCCGCGGAGGATTTGAGATGTCATTTCTGTCTGAGTTCTGGGATGAGGGCCTTCGCGATTATCTCGAATGCGAGATTGCGGAGGAAGAGGCAAATACAGATCTTACGCCCGAAGAAGTTCTCGATCGGGCGGAACTTTTCCTCGCTCTGAAACTTTGTCCCGGCATACCGACCCGCAGCCGGATCAATAAATTCGGTTCCGGAAAGAAGCGGACAATCTATATTTACCCTCCCGAAGATCAGCTTATGTTAAAAGCCGTCCATTACTGCCTGGCGCGTTCGGATCTCGGGCTCTTGCCCTGTTGTCTCGCATTTCGTCCGGGCTTCTCGGTTCACCGCGCTTTTCGCAAGGTCATGAACGATGCCCGCGAGGAATACGGCTGTATCCGGCTGGATATCACGAATTATTTCAACAGTATACCGGCCGAATCTCTTGCCGGCGTTCTCGAGAACCGGCTTTCCGCTATACCCGGGGTCGTTCCGGCACTTAAGGGTCTTCTTCTCGACACCCGAATTATAGAGAACGGCGTGGAGACCCGGGACACGGAAAAAGGCGCGATGGCCGGAATGCCGCTGGCACCGCTTTTCGCGAATCTGTATCTGTCGGATTTCGACCGCGAGATGGTGGAAACGGTCCCCGTATACGGGCGGTATTCCGACGATCTCGTTCTCTTTTGCCCGCCCGAAAAGATACCGGCCGTCATGGAAGAGATCCGTGAAGCACTCCTTAAGAGAGGGCTCTCGCTCAACGAAGGAAAGACCAGAATCACCGGCCCCGGCGAAAAATGGGAGTTTCTTGGGCTCTCCTGCGACAAGGGAAACGTCAGTCTTTCGGACGCGGCCATAAAGAAGATGAAAGGCAAAATCTCCCGGTCCGCCCGCAAACTGTATCGCTGGAAGCTGTCCAAAAACGCGTCGACCGAGCGGGCCGTGCGCGCAATGATCCGGAAATTCCAGTTCAAGTTCTTCGGCACCGGAGGAGAGGACGACGAGCTTACCTGGAGCCGGTGGTATTTTCCGCTCATAAACCGCACGGAGGGCCTCCGAGAGGTGGACCAATACCTGCAGCAATGGATGCGTTATCTTGCCGACGGGCGCCATCGCAAGTTAAACTATAAGAAGATTCCTTACTCGCTGCTTCGTGAATATGGCTATGTACCGCTGTTGAGCGTGTACCGCGACATGAGAAGAGATCCGGTTCACCTCCGGACCCAAACGGGATCCGGCATTCCGAAAGGGAGGATTCAATCGTATGCAGATAAGACCGATTCGAAAAATTGTGACGGGTACCACGCAGTATGACGGCGCGGGGGTTAAGCTGGTCAGGGTAATCAGTCATCCGGATACGGAGGATTTTGATCCGTTCCTGATGCTCGACGCCTTTGATTCAACCAATCCTGCCGACTACGAGAAGGGGTTTCCCTGGTATCCGCACCGCGGTATCGAGACCGTTACCTACCTCGTTAAGGGTATCATCGAACACGAAGACAGTTTGGGCAACAAGGGTGTCATTACCGACGGCTGCTGCCAGTGGATGACGGCGGGCAGCGGGATTATGCATCAGGAAATGCCGCGCCCGAGCGAACACATGCTGGGTGTCCAGCTGTGGCTCAACCTACCCGCGCGGTTTAAGATGACCGCTCCGGAATACCGGGATATCAGGAGCGCGAACGTACCCGTAACGGAAGAGGAAGGCGTGGCCGTCCGGATCCTGACGGGGTCTTTAAACGGCCGCGACGGAGCGGTCCGGGGCGAGTTTGTACCGATGACTTTTCTGGACGTCAACATGGAACCGGGATCATACTGGGAGTGCAGCGCACCGGCGGAGCTCACGGTTTTTGCGTATATTATGACCGGCGAGGGCTGGTTCTCCAAAGAAGAGGATGAGCGGATCTATATGAGGCGCGCCGTCCTTTTCGGAGACGGAAATAAAGTATATGTGCATGCCTCGGACAAGGGAATGCGGCTCTTTATTTTTATGGGACCGCCGCAGAAAGAGCCGATCGCATGGGGCGGACCGATTGTCATGAATACGAGAGCGGAGCTCGATCAGGCATTTCGCGAACTTCGGGACGGAACATTTATTAAGTAACAAGCCTTAAAGACGATACATTAAAGCGGTGAAAGTGAAGCGCAGCATATGAATAGAGCGGTTTTCGATTTGGACGGCACCCTGATTAAGGCCGCCGCGGAAATATCCGCCGGAGAGATTCCGGGATCGGGTTCCGAAGAGGCGAACCGGGATTACAAAATGTATCCCGGTGCTTATAATGCGCTTTTAGATCTGAAAAACGACGGGTATGAACTGATCGCGTTTTCCGGAAAGGACGATGACATTGTGCATACGATGCTGAAGAGAACGGCGGCGACCGCTCTTTTCAGCCGCGTATTCCCGTCGGTTTCGGATTCCGATAAAGTGTCTCTGTTTGAATCGTTAACGGAGCCGGAGGATATGACCGTATTCGTCGTGCGGCCCGGCGCTGACAAAGCGGCGGCGCTGGCCTTACGGGCGGCGGCCGTCGAAGTGTCGTACGAGACACCGAATGAAGAGGAAGAGACCGGAGAACCCACGCTCTTTTCGGCCGGATCAGCGGAGGAAATGATCGACAGAATCCGCGAGGCGGAAGTGTTTTCGGTCCTGCTGCGGGAATTTATCCGGAAAAGAAACTGCCGTATGATCGGTATCGGAGGACTTGATGCGGCGGGCGAACCGCGTTTTACGGAACGGTTTTCCGAGTATCTCGGTCAGGCGGGGCAAAAGACGATGATTATCCATATGAGCGATTACAGAAATCCGCCGGAGGTCGTAGCCGAGATTCCCGATCCTATCGAAGGGGTTTTATTTAATTCCTATAATTACTGGAAGCTGATACGCCTCGTACTGGATCCTCTCAGATTGGACAAGAGCCTTCACGTGTCGGTTAACTGTCTGGATCCGGATGCGGATTCCTACGATATACACAGAGAATACGATGCGGACGAGGATACCGTAGTGCTGATCGAAGGCAGCATACTTTTCCGGCAGCCGGTTCTGGAATATCTCGACGCAAAGGTTTTTCTCGAAATCGATTTTCTGGAATCGATCAAACGCGGCCTGGACAGGGAAGATTACAAGTACGACACGGAGATACTGAAGAAGTACAAAGAACTCTTTATTCCCGTACAGCAGCGGTATAAACACGATTACCGTCCCGAGGATATCTGTGATATCCGGATCGACTACGGCAATATAAACAGGCCCGTGATCGCGGAAATTCGTGATCTGCCGTCATAAGTCGGTCACAAAAATATCTTACAATAGAAGTTAGAAACACTTCTTATCGGGAAGGGGAGTGAACGTATGAGACAGGTATTTACGCTTATTTGTCCCAAATGCAAATTCACAAAGGTCGTGGCAATAGGAGAGGACAAGAATCCGGAGGACAAAATCGAACGGGTTAAGGCACAGATTAAGAGCGGGATCTATGGGGACGACATGCGACATTTCTATACCGATCACCCGCAGTCCGCAATCGAAGCCAGACAGGCTCTATACCGCTGCAATCGCTGCGGACATCTCGAAGAAAAGCTTTTCGTACGCCTCGTTTACAACAACGCGGATTTTACGCTCCGCCACAAATGCGATGAATGCAACGCTCGCATGGCTCCGCTCGAAAGTCCCGGAGAGGCTGTGTGCCAGAAGTGCAAGATACAGCTTCAAGCCACGGAAATTCCTGATATCTGACAGCCGCCGTTTCGCGGGAAAGTATATACGGAATGTCCTGTATATGATGTTTCGCGAAAAAGTTCACTCCGGACGCAATATATGCTATATTGCTTTTGCTTTCATCATTCATACGGGAGGATTTCAAAATGGGAAGAGCTTTGATTATCGGATGCGGCGGAGTTGCGTCGGTAACCATCCACAAATGCTGCCAGAACAGCGATGTTTTCGAAGAAATTTGTATTGCGAGCCGCACCAAATCCAAATGCGACGCGCTTAAAGATAAGTTGGACGGCGGCCGCACGAAAATAACGACGGCGCAGGTCGACGCGGACCATACGGACGAGCTGATTGCTCTGATCCGTGAATACAAGCCGGATGTCGTGATCAATCTGGCGCTCCCATATCAGGATCTGACGATTATGGATGCCTGCCTCGCGACCGGAACCGACTATGTCGATACCGCCAACTACGAGCCGCTCGATACGGCGAAGTTCGAATACAAATGGCAGTGGGAATACCGCGAGAGATTCGAAAAGGCCGGTATTACGGCTCTCCTCGGCAGCGGCTTTGATCCCGGTGTCACCGGTGTCTTCTCGGCCTACGCCCAGAAACACCATTTCGACGAGATTCATTATCTGGATATTCTCGATGCCAATGCCGGCGATCACGGGTATCCGTTTGCGACGAACTTCAATCCGGAGATCAATATCCGGGAGGTTACTGCCAAGGGAAGCTACTGGGAGAACGGCGAATGGGTCGAGACGGAGCCGATGGAGATCAAGCGCGTCTATGATTTCCCGGAGATCGGCGAAAAGGATATGTATCTCCTGCATCACGAAGAACTCGAGTCTCTTGCGCTGAACCTTAACGGAATCAAGCGCATCCGCTTCTTCATGACCTTCGGCCAGAGCTATCTTACACATCTTAGATGTCTCGAGAACGTCGGCATGACCTCAATCGAGCCGATCGAATTCGACGGCAAGATGATCGTCCCCCTGCAATTCCTCAAGGCCATTCTGCCGGATCCGGCATCTCTGGGCCCCCGTACGAAGGGCAAGACGAACATCGGCTGCATTTTTCAGGGCGTAAAAGACGGGAAGCCGAAGACGTATTACATTTACAACGTATGCGACCACCAGGAATGTTACCGGGAAGTTGGTTCCCAGGCGATTTCCTATACGACCGGCGTACCTGCCATGATCGGCGCGATGCTCGTCATGAACGGCGCGTGGAAGAAGCCCGGCGTTCATAACATTGAAGAATTTGATCCGGATCCGTTCATGGATGCACTCAATAAATGGGGCCTTCCCTGGAAAGAAAGCTTTGCGCCTGATCTGGTGGACTGATGATAAACGTTGATTTCGATGTATTCGCCCTTCCGACGCCTTATTACGCCGTGGACGAGAAGCTCCTTGCCCGGAATCTCGAGATCCTGAAAAGCATCTCGGACCGGACCGGCTGCCGCATTCTCCTGGCGCAGAAAGCGTTCTCCATGTACCGGTTCTATCCGTTGATCAGACAGTATCTGGCCGGCACCGCCGCGAGCGGACTCTTCGAAGCCCGTCTGGGCCGCGAGGAAATGGGCGGCGAGACGCACGTCTTTTCGCCCGCATATACGGACCGTGAATTCGACGCGATCCTTCATGTAAGCGATCATATTATCTTCAATTCGTTCGGGCAGCTTCAGAAATTCGGGCCGCGGGCCAAGGCACGCGGACGCGAATACGGAATTCGCATCAATCCGGAATGTTCGACGCAGGAGCACGGGATCTACGATCCGTGCGCAGCCTTTTCGCGCCTTGGCGTGACGGAAAAAGAGTTCCGGGAAGACCTTCTCGAGGGCGTCTCGGGGTTTCATATCCATACGCTTTGCGAGCAGGACAGCGATGCATTGGAGGCGACAATCGCCGTATTCGAACAGAAATTCGGCCGGTATTTAAGCGGCATGAAGTGGCTCAATCTCGGCGGCGGTCACCACATCACCCGCCCGGGTTACGATATCGTGCGGCTGGTCCGCATCCTCAACCGTCTTCGCGACACCTACAAAATACAGGTCTATATCGAGCCCGGTGAAGCGGTCGCGCTCAATACCGGCTATCTCGTAAGCGAAGTCGTCGATCGGATCACGAACGGCATGGAGATTGCGATTCTCGACACATCGGCCGCGTGCCATATGCCGGATGTGCTCGAAATGCCGTACAGGCCGGGCATCGTAGGCGCCGGGAATCCCGGCGAAAAGGAATACACATACCGGCTGGGCGGACCGAGCTGCCTCGCGGGAGACGTCATCGGAGATTATTCCTTCGACCAGCCGCTTACGATCGGGGACCGGTTGGTGTTCCTCGATATGGCCCACTATACCATGGTAAAAAACAACACATTTAACGGCATCGCGCTGCCGTCGATCGCCGCAATCGGCATGGACCGGCAGGTGGAATCCATAAGAAATTTCGGATACGAAGATTTTAAAATGAGGCTTTCCTGATAATACGGCTCCTTTGGGAAAATCGGTCAGGAGAGTCCTTTCTTCGGCGGGATCGGGCCGCCTCTTTTGGCGCGCCAGGATACTTCGTCGATCGGGCTTGTGGACTTCGGGTCGATATCATCAAGCGTTAAGTCGCCTAAGTCTTCGGGAAGATCGGAACTCTGGGACAGCCAGATCGGTACGTTCGGTACCGGCGCGGCCGGCATCGGTATTGACTCTTCCGGAGCGTGGTATGCCGCATTGGGTCCCGTTGCAAAATAAGGCTGTTTCGGCTGCTTCGGTTCCTCCGGTTTCGCAGTAAGCCAGATCGGACTGTTTGCGGAGCCGGGGGCGTTCCCGGCAGGGTTCTGGGTTGAAGATACTACGGCGAAAGATGAGGCCGATGCGGCGTCGCCCTGGAAATCGGCGGGGTCCGCAAAAAGCGAGTCCGCTTTGGCAAGAGACGAACCGTCGTCTGCTCCGGCGAAAGAGAAATCGGACATCGCGGGAACAGCTGCAGCTGCAGCCTGGGCAAACGGAGAAGGTCCGGCAGCCGCAGCCGCCTGAGCAAACGGTGAGGGCCCGGCAGCCGCAGCCGCCTGAGCAAACGGAGAGAGCTCCGTTGCAGAACCTGCGGCTCCCTCCGGCAGAAAACAGGAGGTCGCATCTTCGGGGTTGGCCTGAGTGAGCCCGGCTGCTTTCGCGCCGCAGCACTCGCAGAATTTAGCTTCCGGATTTACGGGATTTCCACAGTTTGAACAAAATATCATACATGATTCTCCGTTTGTTCTTGATGGGCTGAATGGATGGATCAGCCGATCGGTCCGTAAAGAGAAGAGACCGTATTGTCCGTACCCGCAGTTGCCGAATGAAAAAGCTGCAGTGTGCAGGATCGGAACAGCACGGCGGCGAGTATCAGGATGGCCAGTATCAGTATAACCGCAAGGATTTTCGTTCTGTTCGATTGAATTTCATTCTTCAGTACATCGGTTTCATGCCTGGCGCGCTTGAACAAATCCTCATCCAGGGACTTATATACCACGCCGGGGGCATCTTTGTGCTGTCCTGACGAAGAACCGGAAGATTCTTCCTCGGACAGGTCGTCCGTAATATCATTCGGATTCGCGGGTCTGGCTGTCTCCCAGACCGGTTTCTTCGGGGTATCAACCGGAGCGGGTTCGGCTGCTGTCTCTATTTTGGGGAGAGGGACTCCGCAGACCGTGCAAAAGGTATCGGTTTCCTTGAAAGGGTATCCGCAGCGGGTACACGCTTGCATATTGATTTTCTCCTTACATGTAAGGGGGCTCTTTTGTCATTTATCCACACATTAGTATATGTCAAAAAAATTTGCAATAGCGAAAAACGCTTTTACGGGCATTTTTACACAATTTGCGCAAAACGATTCGCGGAAGCCGGGAAAAATGATATACTTCGAATTATCTAAGATATTTGATCATGATTTATGTATACAAGATCATTCGGAGGAGCCAGTGATATGAAGAAGGTAATTTCGCTTTGTCTTGCCGCAATTCTATCGATATCCGTATGCGGATGTTCTCCGTCCGCTAAAACGAATCCCTCACAGGCAACGGAGACCCCGACGACAGCTGCGTCGTCCGCAATCGAATCTACGACCGCGGCGAGCACCGCGGAAGCCACGGAATCGTCGGCTCCGGCCGCTGTTTCCTATAAAGACGCGTCACTCCCTGTCGCGGACCGGGTCAAGGACCTGCTCTCTCAGATGACTCTTGAGGAGAAGGCCGGGCAGATGGTACAGGGTGTCATCGGCAGCGCGACCGGTACGGATGTTACGACCTTAGGTCTCGGCTCGATCTTAAGCGGAGGCGGCGCTCATCCGGGTGACAACTCGATTGAGGCCTGGCAGGATCTGGTGAACAATTACCAGGAAGCGGCTATGGAGACGCGTCTTCAGATACCGTTCATCTACGGAATCGATTCCGTACACGGCCATAACACCGTATACGGTGCCGTCGTTTTCCCTCAGAATATCGGCCTGGGAGCCGCGAACGATCCCGAACTCATGTATCAGATGGGCGCGGCCGTAGCCGAAGAGATGAAGCTTACGCATACGCTCTGGAATTTCTCCCCGTGCGTTGCTGTCGTGCAGGACCCCAGATGGGGAAGATCCTACGAGAGTTTCTCGAGTGATTCCCAAATTGTTGCTGCGCTTGCCGCAGAGTACCTTGAGGGACAGGCCGATCACGGCATTCTGTCGACTGCCAAGCATTACGCCGGTGACGGCGGCACGCTGTACGGTACGGGTGAAGGCTCGAATCTGATTGACCGCGGCGATGTACAGATCTCGGCGGAGGACTTCGAGAAGATTCATCTGGCGCCGTATAAAGTGTTGGTTGATTCCGGTTTAAGAGTTGTCATGGCCTCTTTCAGCTCCTATGAGGGCACGAAGATGACCGAGAACAAGTACTACTTAACGGATGTCCTTAAGGGAGAATATGGCTTCACGGGCTTTGTTGTTTCCGACTGGGAGGCGACCGCCGGCTTAAGTGAAAGTGCTTTTGAGGATCAGATCGCCGCAGCTGTGAATGCCGGAATCGATATGTTTATGGAACCATATAAGTATTCCGCGGCCGTACAGGCGATTATCGACGGAGTCAATTCCGGTGCCATAGAGCAGGAACGGGTTGACGATGCCGTCTCAAGAATTCTCACCGTCAAATTCGAGATGGGACTTTTCGAAGATCCGTATATGGAGAATCTGAAGACGGAGCAGACCGGGCTGGGCTCTGCCGAATACAGACTTCTTGCCAAAACACTGGTTGAGGAGTCACTCGTTCTCCTGAAGAACGAGGACGATGTTCTTCCCCTCAAATCCGGTCAGAAAATCTATGTGACCGGGCCCGCGATGGATGATATCGGCGTGCAGTGCGGCGGGTGGACGATGACCTGGCAGGGACTGACCGACGAGGACAATGGAGGCAAGAAGATAACGGAAGGGACTACAATCCTCGAGGGTTTAGAGGAATACGCAGAGAAAATCGGATTCGAGATCATCACCGATCCGGCTCGCGCGTCCGAGGCGGATGCCGTAATTCTGGTAGTAGGAGAGAAGCCGTACGCGGAATTCGAAGGCGATTCGGAAGATCTCTCCCTTGAAGGCAGCCTGGGCTTAAACGGCAACAGCGACGCGATTGCCGAGGCGAAGAGCCTGGGAATACCGGTTATCGCTCTGGTCGTCGCGGGTCGTGAGGTCGATATCGACGGTTATATGAACGACTGGAGTGCCGCCGTCATGTGCTTCCTTCCCGGAACCGAAGGCGACGGCGTCGCGGCCGTGCTATCGGGAGAAAGTCCCTTTACCGGAACGCTTCCGATGCCCTGGTATAAGGACGTTTCTCAGATTGGAACAGATAATCCGGATCTCCTGTTCGAGCTCGGATACGGTCTTACGTATTGATTTTCCAAGAATGGATTACCTTGATTATCGTAAATGTTTAACCCGAATATACGAAGGAGCTTTGATATGAAGAAGTTTATTTCGCTTTGTCTTGCCCTCGTCCTCTCCATTTCCGTATGCGGGTGTTCACCTTCCGTGAAAGCGAGTCCGTCCGTTCTCGCGGAACAGAAAGCTCTTGCCGGCGCTCCGTATAAAGACGCGTCACTACCGGTCGCAGACCGTGTAAAAGATCTGCTCGCACGGATGACTCTCGAGGAGAAGGCCGGGCAGATGGTGCAGGGCGTCATCGGAACGGCGACCGCCGCGGATGTTATGAAATTAGGCCTCGGCTCGATCTTGAGCGGAGGCGGGGCTCATCCGGGCGACAACTCGATCAAGGCCTGGCAGGATCTGGTGAAGAATTACCAGGACGGAGCGATGGCGACACGCCTTCAGATACCGTTCATCTATGGAATCGATTCCGTTCACGGTCATAACAATGTATACGGTGCGGTTGTGTTCCCTCAGAATATCGGTCTGGGCGCCGCGAACGATCCGGAACTTATGTACCAGATGGGCGCAGCCGTCGCCGAAGAGATGAAGCTTACGCATACGCTCTGGAATTTCTCCCCGTGCGTTGCGGTCGCGCAGGACCCGAGATGGGGGAGATGCTACGAGAGCTTCTCGAGTGATCCCCAAATTGTCACGGCGCTTGCCTCTTCGTATCTTGAAGGACAGTCCGATCACGGCATTCTCTCAACCGCCAAGCATTACGCCGGAGACGGCGGTACCTCGTACGGTACGGGCGAAGGCGAGTATCTGATTGACAGAGGCGATGTGCTGATTTCGGCGGAGGATTTCGAGACGATTCATCTCGCACCGTACAAGACGCTGATCGATTCCGGAGTGAGAGTCGTCATGGCCTCTTTCAGCTCTTATGAAGGCACGAAAATGACCGAGAACAAGTACTACTTAACGGATGTCCTTAAGGGAGAATATAACTTCACGGGCTTCGTTGTCTCCGACTGGGAAGCGACCGCAGGCTTGAGCGAAGATACATTTGACGACCGGATCGCCGCAGCAGTGAATGCCGGAATCGACATGTTTATGGAACCGTATAAGTACTCCGATGCCGTACAGGCGATCATTGACGGAGTCAATTCCGGTGCCATACCTGAGGCGCGGGTAGACGACGCCGTCTCAAGAATTCTCACCGTAAAATTCGAGATGGGACTTTTCGAAGATCCATATATGGAGAATCTGAAGACCGATCAAACCGCTATGGGCTCGGATGAATATAGGGCGATCGCCAAGTCATTGGTTGAAGAGTCGCTTGTTCTCCTGAAGAACGACAACGGTATTCTGCCCCTCAAGTCCGGCCAGAAGATTTACGTGACCGGTCCCGCAGCGGACGATATCGGCGTGCAGTGCGGCGGATGGACGATGACCTGGCAGGGCCTTACTGACAAGGACAACGGCGGCAAGAAGATTACGGAAGGAACCACAATCCTGGAGGGCTTGGAGGAATACGCCAAGGAGATCGGTTTCGAGATCATCACCGATCCGGCGCGCGCGTCCGAGGCCGATGCCGTGCTGATCGCAATCGGCGAGAAGCCGTATGCGGAATTCGAAGGCGATTCCATCGATCTGTCCCTTGAAGGAAGCCTGGGCTTAAGCGGCAACAGTGCCGCAATCACCGAGGCGAAGAATTCGGGGAAGCCGGTTATTGCACTGATCGTCGCGGGCCGCGAGGTCGATGTTGACAGCTATATGGACGACTGGAGTGCCGCCGTCATGTGCTTCCTGCCCGGAACCGAAGGCGGCGGTGTTGCGGCCGTGCTATCCGGAGAAAGCCCCTTCACCGGGAAACTTCCGATGCCCTGGTATACGGATGCCGCACAGATCGGGACGGACGATGTGGATCTCCTGTTCCCGCTCGGTTACGGTCTCACCTATTAAAATCCTTCGCGAAAAAGCGTACAATCTCAGTATACGGTACCGAAGGAGGGCTTGGAGATGAGAATTCTTTTCTGCAATATTGTCTGGATGAAGAAATACCAGGGAATAACGGAGGACGACAAGCCCAAATACTGCGGTGAATATGTCCGCGAGGAAGATGCCGAAAGCGACATCTTCAATTTCAGCGAATACAACAGTCGATGCTACGGATACGTCCGCCATACCGGTGATCTCGTTCCCCCCACGGCAGGCGGCGAAGACGATTCGAAGTGCCTGATCATATGGTGCGCCTTCAAAGACAAGAACCAGGGGAGAGTCGTCGGCTGGTACAAAGATGCGGCGCTTTTCGCGGAGGAACAGTATCAGCCGTCCTTCACGAATCCGGATTATGAACTCGATTATTACTTCAGCGCCGAGTCGAAGAACTGTGTCCTTCTGCCCGAAAACAAGCGAATTCTCAAGGTGGAGCGGGCAGCGAAAGCCGGCCGCGGGAAAGGCTTCGGGAAAGACGACGTCTGGTTTGCGGATTCCGAATACGCGAAAACAGTCCTGATCCCCGAAGTGCTGCACTTCATCGAAACATACGACGGCCCGCGTGAGAATTTCGTTCTTACGGACGAAGCCGTGCGCGCTCTGCCACCGAACGCCGCGGGAACCGCTGAAGAACTCCACGCGAAGGCGCTCGCCTTCATCGAGGCGGAAGAGTATCTTGCGGCGCTCTCCTGGTGCAATGCCGCCCTTGCCGTGAAGGAACAGCCGGAATATCTCTACTCGGCCGCCTATTGTCTGTACGGGCTTTCGGCGTTCGACCGGGCGAAGATCCCTCTCGAAAAGTGTCTCGCGATCGATCCTTTGAACATCCGGGTCCTCGAGATTCTTGCGTTCTGTTCGGACATGACAGGAGATTTCGAAAAGACCCGCTATTACCTCGAAAAAATGAAAGCGGCCGCGGATGCGGACGCCCTTACAGTGATTCAATCAACTCTGGATGAAATGGATGCGTTCTTTGCCGCGGAAGGACCCCGGTAATCAGGTCACGCGGTTCCTGCCGAGCCTCTTGGAATGATACAGGTGCATGTCGGCATCGTGAACAAATTCCGTGATGTCGGTATGATCCTCATAGCAGGCGATACCCATACTGACCGTCAGCACAAAAGTGATTCCGTTCAGCAGAATCGGTGAACTCTCGGCTGCGCGGCGAATCCGCTCCGCCTGCATTCTGGCGCCTTCATAGTCCGTATCCGGCAGAATGATGACAAATTCATCGCCGCCGATCCGGAAAATCGTATCGGTAGAACGAAGGTTCTTAAGGAGAACGCCTGCCATATGGCGGATTGCGGTATCTCCTGCGAGATGGCCTAAGGTATCGTTGATCGTCTTGAAGCGATCGATATCCAGAGTGACCAGCGAAAAAGTATCGTGGAATCCCAAATCACGCCGTGCGGAATATTTTCGCGCGGTGTTGGTAAGCATCTCATAAAAATATCGGCGGTTGTAGAGCCCGGAGAGCTCGTCGATCCGGGACTGCCTCTTAAGCTCTGCGTTGGCGATGGCCAGCTCCTGCTCGGCCTTCTTCAGATCGGTGATCTCGCGCGAAGTGCCCCAGGTTCCGATGATTTTGCCGTCCTCATTATAAAGCGGGTACTTCGAAGCGGAGTACCACTTGAGCTGCCCGTTCGCAAGAATACACATTTCGACGTGGCCGATAACCGGCTTCCCCGTGCGCATGATTTCCTGCTCTTCCTGATAAGACGCCTTCGCAAAATTCTCGGGGAAATAATCGGCGTCGGATTTGCCGTACATTTCGCATGGGTCATCAAGCCCGAACTGGCGCGCATGCGCTTTGCTGTTTAGGATGAACCGCGAATTTATATCTTTGAAATAGATGGTGTCCGTAGAATTTTCCATAAGGCAATGCATCAGAAGGGACTCTGACAGAATATTCTTCTCGCCTGATTTGTCAATTAACGGAATTATCTCTGCTGTCTCTTCCATTTGCTTACCTATTACGAAATCAATAGCTTCCGGTACATGTCGAGGTGAATCAATACTTTATTATTATAAGACGTTTTATGAATCAAATGTGTCTAAATAATTAACAATATCGTAATATCGCGAAAAAAATCAAAATCCGTTTATATGCAATTTGACAATAAAGAATGGAAATATAGGGCATTAATAAGGGGTATAAAGCGGAAGGCAATCCGACTTCGGGTATACCAGATATAATGTCATATAAAAACTGGTAAACAAATTGCAGATAATAAAGCGTAATATGATTGATGTACGATATCATGCAAAATTTTCGATTTCATAGGGGGTGCAGTGTGTTTCAAAGTTTCCTGGATTTCTTCGATGTTCGTGATGTGGTTTTTCGAAAAGGGGATCCTTATAAATTGTTTCTCAGAGAACTCTCCGGAAAACAGTTTGGTCAAGGACTGTTTACGGTCTTTAAAGAAAAGGACGTAAAGGAATGGCAAAAGAATATAGCGTATGCCTTCCCTGCGTACAAAAATAAAACAGCACTCTTCGGATATGACTGGTTGGGGCGTTGCTTGGAGTCAGCGAAGACAAAAAGGATAAAGGCAAAGTGCTGTTATTTGAAATAGGCACAGGTCAAGTATTGTCGACGGATTGCAGTTTTGAGGAATTTATAAATCACGAGATTCCGCTTAACAGTGATGCGTGCCTGGCCAGTCAGTTTCACGAACAATGGTTAGGTGCTGTAGAAAAACCTCTCATATACGGGAGATGTGTTGGGTATAAAGTCCCCCTGTTTTTAGGCGGGAAAGATGACATAAGCAATCTGGAAGACAGCGATATGGATGTTTATTGGAGCATTCTATCGCAAATACTTCGCCAAATATAAAAATATGTATTCCAAGTGCCTGTCGAAATGCTTCTGAGTCGAGAACATTTTTGGAAAGATATTAATTTAAAAATATGACAAGCAACAATGCGAAATTATGAAGAAATTGTTCGGGAGTCCTATGACATGCTAAAGAAAGAAGTGATTTGGAACATGACAAAATATGAGTATTCAAGCGGGTCCAGAATTATTGATTTTGATGTATATCATGCAAACGATTGAAACAAAGGATGAATTGCATTTATTACTTGAAATACCCTACTCGGAAAATGAACTTAATAATGTTTATTCATTTGATAAGCAGGGCAATGTGAACTGGCGTAAAAACGTACATTTTGAAGATTAGGGGATGACAAAGGTACGCCGGCCTCCCCCGTCGTAAGTTTTTTATCATTGAAAGCCTACTCAATCCGCATCTGAGCGCATTTGAGTAGGTATGCCGGCCTCCCGTCGTGAGTTTTTTATCATTGCGAGCCTACTCAATCGACCTCTGAGCGTATTTGAGTAGGTTCGACGGAGCCCCGAAGCGTTGTTTTTTATCATTGCGAGCCTACTCAATCGACATCTAAGTGCATATGAGTAGGTTCGACGGTGCTCCGAAGCGTTGTTTTTTATCATTGCGAGCCTACTCAATCGACATCTAAGTGCATATGAGTAGGTTCGACG
>CAZTXQ010000022.1:0-43466 GCA_964617375.1 uncultured Mageeibacillus sp.
GGAAACGGAAAACCGGCTCGGCCGCATCAGGACGATACGCTACGGCCCAAGAACAATCGATCTGGATCTACTTACCTATGAGAACACCGTGCTTGATACCGAAGAACTGACCTTGCCTCATCCGCGGATGCATGAACGCGACTTTGTTCAGATTCCGCTCGAAGAAATTAAGGCAGGAACGTCTTTGCCGGGGATCGGAAATCCGGCGGTTCGCCTGTTTGGAACCGTTCCGGAGAATTACCGGTTGTAGAGGCGTCAAAAACCGCTATAATGTTAAGAGATCAGAACAGGGAAGCAACCAAGCAGGAGGAATATCATGAGTGATAATGCCAATCAACCCGCTTCGCGCCCGAATACGGAGAACGGCGGCAACGGTGGCCACTATGAGCAGGGAGGGAACCGCGGCAACCGCTCCGGTAACCAATACAACAACCGAAGAAGACGTCCTTCCCAGCAAATAGGCGGGGGACAGGAATCCGGGAATCGCGAGCGCACTCAGGGCAATCCTGCGGCTGCCCAGAAACCGCAGTCGAATCAGCAGAGTTCGTCCGGACAACCGGGACAGCAGTCTGCAAAACAACCGGGTAACCGTCCGCCGCGTCAGGATTCCTATCATGACAAGAGAGGCGGAGGAAGACGCGATCGTCCGAACCCGAACCAGGGCGGCGGACAGCCGCAGCAGGCTACGGCATCGTTTCCCGCACAGAACGGCGGCGGACAGCCGCAACAGGCAGCTGCACCGTTTGCTGCTCAGCACAGCGGCGGACAGCGCCCTGAACAGAATCCTTCCGTAAAGCCGGAGAAGAACCAGGAGCAGGCTGCCGGAGCCAGAAGAGGCAATCCGAATGCCGCGCAGCGGAACGACCGGCCCGAGAGAACAGAGCGTCCCCGCGAACCAAGAAATTGGGGCCGTAATATCCGTGCGGAAGAGACATATGAAGATGTAAAGAGAGACAACGAGAGAATTGAGAAGGAAATCTGGCTTGAGATAGCCGGTATTCACACTTTTAAACTCGACTGATCTTCAAGGAGCAATCGAATACATGCCCTCTTCGTTTGACGAATACAAAAATATGAATAAATCCCGGCTGCATCTCTGGAACATGCCGCACAGGCAGACGGAGAACCCGGGATTTCATATGCCCGGACATGCCGGCGCGAGATTTTTCCCGGAAGAGTACGGACGGGATATTCTTTCTGTCGATACGACCGAGATCTCTTTTTCCGACGACCTTCATCACCCGAAAGGTCCGGCACTTCTTGCCATGCGGGAATCGTCGCGTATTTACGGAAGCAAGGAGACTTTGTTCGTCGAAACGGGTTCCACGACAGGTATTATGGCCATGCTTGCGTCTGTTGCCGGTCCGGATTCTTTTTTTCTCTTGCCGCGCACCGTTCATATGTCGGTCGTAAATACTCTGGCGCTTCTCGGTTCTAAGTATGCCTTTATTGAGTCTGTGCCAGCCCCCGACGGCCATTTTCTTTTCCCGCAGACGA
Source organism: uncultured Mageeibacillus sp. (assembly GCA_964617375.1). GTDB lineage: Bacteria > Bacillota > Clostridia > Saccharofermentanales > Saccharofermentanaceae > Firm-13. Next base: position 1,498 of record CAZTXQ010000022.1, read on the forward strand.
CAAGGGAGGACCTGACGGCTGCACTGGAGCGATATCCGGAAACGACCGGTGTTCTTCTCGTATCACCCGATTATTACGGACAGTGCGCAGACCTCGAATCTTTATCCGCGGCAGCACATGAAAAGGGCGCCCTACTGCTGGTTGACGAGGCTCACGGCTCCCATTTCGTCTACGGAAAAGGGATTTTCCCGCCGGATGCCATGGCCTCCGGAGCGGATATCTGCGTACAGAGTCTGCATAAGACCATACCCGCGCTCACGATGGCCTCGCAGATACATATATCCGAAGCGGCGATTAAGGGCGGCAAGGTTTCAAGGGAGCGGGTTCTGGAGATGCTTGGTGTTTTCGAGACGTCCAGTCCGTCGTTCCTGATTGCGGCATCGTCCGAATATGCGATTTCCTGGATGGAACGGTTTGGACGCGAAGCGCTGAAAGACAGGATCCGGGAGACCGGGGATTTTAAAGAAGAGGTTTCACAGATCGGAAACGGCGCATTTTCATTTCCGGAATCGGCGTTTGCACGCGATCCCTTAAGAATCGTACTGCAGGCAGATCCGCATATGGCCTGTCTGCCGGATCTGATACGGCAGATGGAGAACGCGGGAATCGCGGCGGAATTTGCGGATCTGACACGGATCGTTCTGATCGTTTCCCCGTGGCAAAGGAAAGAGGATTTCGACTCGCTCTGCCGGGTACTTGCTTCTTACAGGATAAGCGAAGAACGCCGTGCGATGGCAGAAGACACGATTGAAGCCGAACGGGTCTGGCAGGACCTCGCGGTCAGGATTCCGGAATCTGCGATGCACGTAAGGGACGCGATGTTTTTCGCGCGAAAAGAGAGTCTTCCGATCGCAGAAACGGCGGGCAGAATCGCCGGTACGGCGATCATACCGTATCCGCCGGGAATTCCGCTTGTATGGCCCGGCGAAAGGATCACGGCTGAGCTGGCCGGTTTCCTTGAGACACTGATTCGGCTGGGCATTACGGTTAACGGGATTCGAGAAGGTAAGATTGATATTGTTTAACGACGATTTACTTGTAGAGATAGCACAAGAGATGCGCTATAATGCAAACAAGATCTTTACAAAACTCATATGAGTTGCGATATAATGATTAAGGAGTTTAGTTGACTGTGCACTTAAAAAAAGGCATATTTGTTACGTTTGAGGGAATAGACGGGAGCGGTAAGTCCACTCAGGTCGATTCTTTCCGCAGTACATTGACCGACAGAGGAATCGATTTTCTTCAGGTTCGCGAACCCGGCGGAACGGCAATCGGCGAGAAGATACGGTCGCTTCTTCTGGATCGTGACAATTACGGGATAACTTCGGAGGCGGAGCTCCTGCTTTACGAAGCGGCGCGCTCACAGAACGTAAGGGACGTCATCCGACCGGCACTTGAGGCAGGAAAGGTCGTTATATGCGACCGGTTTTATGACTCGTCGGTTGCATATCAGGGATATGCCAGAGGCCTTGAGCTGGAAGCGGTCGAATTTTTGAACCGGTTCGCAACCCGGGGACTCGAGCCGGATCTGACATTCCTTCTTGATCTGCCGGCAGCGGAAGCTCATAATCGTATGAATGTGAGACAGGAGACAATGGACAGACTCGAGATCGAGGGTCTTGGCTTCATGGAGAAGGTACGCGCGGGCTATCTGGAATTGGCCGGAAGGCACCCGCGCATTGTAAAATTGGATGCGATGTCACCGCCCACGGTGCTGGCAGAATATATTGATCGCAAGTTTTGGGAGGTAGTTAACACATGAAACTCGTTTTTGCTATTGTTCACGATGAGGACAGTCCCCGATTAATGGCTGAGCTCAATAAGGCAGGTTTTCGCGTTACAAAGCTGAATTCATCCGGTGGATTTCTTCGTTCGGGCAATACGACACTGATGATTGTTGTAGAGGACGAACAGATTGAGGAAGTAATGGGCCTCATCCGCAAGTATTCTTCGAGCAGACAATCCGCTATCAACACGAATGTAACTCCTTCTGCTATGGGCGGCGCATATATCCCCTATCCCGTCGAGGTCATGGTGGGCGGAGCTACGGTTTTTGTACTTAACGTCGAACAATTCGAGAAGATGTAAGATATGGCATTTTCTTCCGTAATAGGTCAGAAATATGCCCTCGAGCGCCTCGGCACGCTGTTTTCCGGCGAGCCGGGGCATGCTTATCTCATTACGGGACCATCCGGTGTCGGCAAGACCCTGATTGCCAAAGAGACGGCGAAAGCACTCCTGTGCTCGCAGCCGACCTCTCAGGGCTCATGCGGAGTATGTCCGGCATGTCGATATATCGAAGCGGGATCGCATCCGGATTTTCGCGAACTGGCTCTGGCATCCGGCGAGAAGAACATCAAGGTCGCCGAAGTGAGGAGCCGGATCTGCGCGGATGTGAATATTTATCCGCAGATATCCAAGCGAAAAGTATATTTGATCGATGGCGACGGACTGAATGAAGAAGGTCAGAACGCTCTTCTTAAAACGCTTGAAGAACCGCCGCCATACGCCGTGTTTATTCTGACCGCTGTCGATGCGGGAATCCTTCTCGATACCATCGTTTCGAGATCCGTCGTTATTTCCCTCGTACCGAATACGGAACAGGAAATTCTTCAGATTCTCGAAAAGCGATTGGGCCTGACTGGCGGTGACGCTTTGTTCTATGCAAGATACTCCAACGGGATCCCGGGTCACGCGATCGCTCTGGCTTCGAGCCCCTGGTTTTCGGACTTGAGAAGCGAGACTATGACGTTTCTCTTCAAACTTCCGGTTGAGGGAAAGACCTATGCACTTACGGAAGGGTATTCCTGGTTCGATTCGAACAAGGACCATATCCCGGAAGTTCTGCTGATTATGGATCTGGTACTTCGGGATATGGTATTGCTTTTATCCGTGAGGGGTAAGAGTTCCTTGCTCAACAGTGATAAAAAGGATAATATGATTCATATCCTGAATCAAAACAAATTAACCGTTTCGAATATTGAACGGGCGGGAAAAGCGGTTACACACGCGGCGCAGGCGCTTTCTTCGAACTGCAGCTTTGAGAGCACAGTCTGTCAAATGCTTTTATCTATACAAAAGGAGTTAAAAAATGCCTAAAGTAGTATCTGTCCGGTTTCACGACGCCGGGAAAATCTATCATTTCGACCCGGCTGAGTTTCGTCTTACTCTGGGGGATGCGGTCGTCGTTGAAACGAGTCAGGGAATCGATCTCGGTCATATTGCGGAGGAGGCGGTTGATCTCCCCATCGAACAGGTAATAAAACCGCTCCGGCCGATTCTTCGCATCGCCGATCAGGAAGACCTGAAGAGATATGAAGAGAAGAAGCGCAGGGAAAAGGAAGCTTTCGCCCTGTGTCAGGAGAAGGTTGCATCCCGCGGCCTCAAGATGAATCTTGTAGATGCGGAATACAGCTTTGACGGCAAGAAACTGGTTTTCTATTTTACCGCGGACGGCCGTGTGGATTTTCGCGAACTCGTAAAGGACCTTGCAGCCGTTTTCCGCACGCGAATCGAATTAAGACAGATCGGTGTCCGCGATCAGGCCAAGATGGTCGGAGGACTCGGGCTTTGCGGACGCGAGCTCTGCTGCTGCGCATTTCTCAATGATTTTGTCCCCGTATCGATCAAAATGGCGAAGGAACAGGGACTCTCCATGAACCCTACGAAGATTTCGGGCGCCTGCGGCCGCCTGATGTGCTGCCTTAAGTATGAGCAGGAAGCCTATGAAGACGCGCATTCACGTCTTCCCAAACAGGGCGATGTCGTGATGATTCAGGCGGGCAGAGGAACGGTCGTTTCCGTCGATCTCCTGAGGGAGAAGGTTACGGTCCGTCTCGACAATGAAGACGAGCCCGATCTGGTCACGGTTCCCGGCGAAGAAGCCGAAGTCCTTTCCCATAAGGGCAAGAAGCCCCAGCAGGGACAGTGCCCGCGGAAGGGCTGCGACGCAAAAGGCAAGGATGGCTGCGGCTGCCGCGAGGACGCCGAAGTAATCGATGACGAGATCCTCGATTTCGAAGAATAAGCCCAAAAGGGGCGTTCATTCTTGCAGACCGACGATACGGATGTTAAAATAAACCAAACAGAATAGGAGGTGTATCAATATGGCATATATAATTTCTGACGCTTGTATTTCTTGCGGAACCTGTGAAGGTGAGTGCCCGGTAGGCGCAATCAGCCAGGGCGACACGCAGTATGTAATTGACGCAGCCGCATGTCTTGACTGCGGTTCCTGCGAAGCCGCTTGCCCGGTAGGCGCTATTTCCGCAGGCTGATAGGTGTCGTTTTCGCGAATCATACCTATTGAGATGCCTTCTGAGCGATCGATTCCTCGGAGGGCATTTTTTCGCACTTCTTTTCGAAAGGGCCAATATGAATTTGATGGATACGGGGATTGCGGAATCCGAGACGATTGAGGATCTGGGCCGGGGAGGCTTTTCGCTGATACAGAAGAAAACCGGATTCCGATACGGTGAAGATACGGTCTTTCTTTCTTTTTTTGCTGCGCAGACTATGGGCAGAAAAAGACGTCGGCAAAAGGCGGCGGAGCTCGGCGCCAACTGCGGTGCTGCCAGTATACTGCTGGCGGCCAGAAGAGACGACGTCTCGATCGACGGGATTGAGATACAGACGGAAGCGTCGCGTATATTCGCAAAGAACATCTTGCTGAATCATCTAGAAGGACGTCTATCCGCCATATCCATGGATCTTCGGGACCTGGAAAAGCAGAAGTCCGATATCGGGAAGGCCTCCTACGACCTTGTCTTTTTTAATCCGCCCTATCACGTGCCCGGAAGAGGTCCGCTGACCAATCGCGAAAAGGAATCCACGGAGCTTCTGGAAGCGAGATTTGAAGTGAACGGGACCTTCGGGGATTTTGCCAGGGCGGCCGAGTGGCTTCTCCTGCCGCAGGGGAAAGCCGTTCTCGTCCAGCGGGTGTCACGGCTTCCCGAGGTTTTGTACTTTCTCGAAAAATACCGGATCGAACCTATGAGGCTCCGCTTCATCCATACGCGCCCGGAAAAACCCGCGACTCTCTTTATGCTGAGCGGGCAGAAAAATGGCAAACCCGGCGGCTTTCAGGTAATGCCGCCTCTGATTATATACAACGAAGACCACACATATACCGATGAAATGAAGTCGATTTATTCGGACGAGGCAAAATAGCATGCTGTATTTAGTAGGAACCCCGATTGGCAATCTTTCCGATATTTCATCCAGAGCAAAGGAAGTTCTTGCGTCCGTCGATGCGATCGCGTGCGAAGATACGAGACGAACGGGACTTCTCTTATCCGAATTCGGAATTCACGGCAAAATGATCAGTTATCACGAGCACAACCGGACCGAGAAGGGCAAACTGCTTGTCTCCATGCTGAAGGCGGGACAGAATATCGCTCTTGTTTCCGATGCGGGCATGCCCTGCATATCGGATCCGGGGGAGGAACTCGTAAGAGACTGTGCCGATAACGATATCCCCGTGCAGGTCGTTCCCGGGCCGGTCGCCGGCATCTCGGCGCTGGCTCTTTCGGGACTCGATTCGAAGCGTTTCATTTTCGAGGGATTTCTTCCGTCCGAGGGAAAAGACCGGAAAGTACGCATTGCGGAGCTTCCCGGGAACCGGCATACTTTTATCCTCTACGAGGCGCCGCATCGGCTGATCCGTACACTGGAGGATCTTTCGGAGGCGGGACTCGGCGAAAGAAAAATTGCCGTCTGCAGAGAACTGACCAAGAAGTATGAAGAAGTCTTGCGATTAACGGTCGACGGGGCGCTTGCCCATTTCCGTTCGGTTCCGCCCCGGGGCGAATTTGTTTTGGTGGTCGAGGGCAAAGGGATGGACGCGTCCGCACCGGCGAAGGAATGGACCGAGGACGAGAAGAACGAGCGCATCACGTTTCTTCTGAATGAGGGATATTCCACTAAAGATATTTCGCTGATTTTATCAAAAGAGTGGAATGAATCAAAGAAAACGGTATATGCATACGTCATTAAAATGATAAAATAAAAGCAAATCAAATCGAAGGTACTACTTGATTTGTAATGGGGGAGAAGATGGATATGCCGGATGTAAAGATGGGGATACCATCCGGGTTTTTCGCGCAAAACGGTGTTGAGAAATCAACATCCGCAGCTTCATTGTTTTCGATGCTCGAAGAAGTTTCTCTTTTTACGTTTTCCGTCGATCCTGATACGAAGACCTTCCGTTTTTTTAAGGAAGGAAAAGGATTTGCCTTTTCGCAAGGAATGAATTTTTCCGATTACCTGCTTCTCGTCTGTCCGGAGGATCGTTCGCGTACCGCACAGGGTTATCTCGAATTTATGAACGGTGTCCTTTCCGGCGAACAGTCCAAGACAGATTTTGTACATTCGATGATCCGCCAAAATGCCGGTCCGATACTTCTTCATGTCTATTTGCAGCATATGACCGATGCGGATACGCCGTACATTCTCGGCTGTGCCGTCGGCCATGCGGATGTATCGGAAGGAAGAGCGATCGAGACTTTGCAGCAGAACATCATTGACAGCACTGCCGCGGTTGTCTTTGTATATGATCCGGATTTGCGGGAGATATCTTTCTCGGAAAATCTCCATAACATACTGCCCGGGGTTCCGCTGAAATACGGCGGGGATGTCATCGATTCCATAACGCAATTTGTCTTTCCGGAGGACCGGAAACGTATGACGGAGCCGTTAAACGATATGCTAGAGGGCAGAGCGTCACAATATTCCAGTGAGTTCCGGATTCTCGCAGGCGACCGGATCGTATGGGTCGCAAACCGGGGCAAATCGTATTATGATACCGTCCTCCGGTCGACGAAGATCGTCGGGATGCTCATCAATTTAAATGATATGAACCAGTATCGGGAGATTACGGAGGAATCAAGCCGCCGTCACGAGATTACCAATCTTCCGGGGCGCCGTCGTCTCAATACGGATATCGACAAAGTCATTCATGACAGAAATGTTTTTGCCGCGGCCTTGATTCTGATTGATATCAGGGAATTTCATGCGTTTAACGATCGGTTCGGTAAAGCAATGGGCGATGAGATCCTCAAAGGTTTTTCAAACCGCGTTTCCGATTATCTCCCGAGCGGCGCGTCGCTTTATCATATGAGTGTCGATACATTTGGCGTCTTGTGGCCGCATGCCTCGAGAGTTCAGGTCGAACGTTTTATGCAATTTCTTACCGCAGAGAACAGTAAACCGCTTTCCGCCGGTTCGGAGACCGTATTTGTCAATTGTATGATGAGTGCTTCGCTTTTTCCTTCGTGCGGGAATGCGGCCGAGGAACTTCTGATGAATGCCGAAATTACGCTTCATAAGCTAAAATCGGACAAGAATGCGAAGTTTGCGATTTTCTGTGCTTCGGATAAAAAAGAAATGACCGAGAGGCTGGATTTTGAGCTTCAGCTTACGAAATCCATACGAGACACGCGTGAGAACTTTATTCTTTACTATCAGCCCCTGATATCGGCAGACGGAGGCCGGCTGGCCGGAGCGGAAGCCCTGATGCGATGGATATCGCCGGAACGCGAGATTATCAGCCCCGAAAAGGTTATTGCGGGCCTGATAGCGACCGGACATATGGACAACGTCGGAGCATGGGTGCTGGAAAGCGGTATCCGCCAAATGAGCGAATGGCTGTGTTCCGGGGTGGATCCCGATTTCTTTCTTCACATCAACATCACGGCCGAGGACCTGATGTGCGCCGACTATTCGGCCCGCGTTCTGTCTCTATTACGAAAATACAGCCTGCCGTCCCGCAATCTCATACTGGAAATTACCGAGTCTTCCCTGATGAAGAGCATATCAATCTGCAGAAAGAATCTTGTGAATTTGCGAAAAATGGGCGTCCGGATATCGCTCGATGATTTCGGAAGCGGGTATTCCTCCCTGAATTATCTGCGGGAGCTTCCCGTCGACGAAGTTAAGATCGACCGCGCCTTTATCGAGGACGTCCAGAAGGACTGTTACAACCATTCCTTTATTTCCGCCATCGTGCTGCTTGCTCACAGCATATCCACGGAAGTCTGCATAGAAGGCGTCGAAAGCCGCGAACAGGCCAATACGGTCGCCACTTTGAATGCCGATACCTATCAGGGCTTTTATTACGGACGTCCCGTATCGGCGGCCGATTTTGACAAATTGTATTTTCAGCAGTCCGCTTCGGTGGGTTAAGCGAAATTTCGCGAAAAAAAGAAAACGGAACCATGCGTTTACCGGTTAAAAATGTCCGTCCGGCGTTTGTAAATAGCCCCTCTATTCGTTATAATCAGTAGATATGCAGATTATAAAGGGGGTCTTTTCATGACCGGGAAAAAGACGTATTACATTACCACACCCATTTACTATCCTTCGGGCAATCCTCATATCGGGCACTGCTATACGACGCTCGCATGTGACTGTCTCGCGAGATATAAGCGAATGCAGGGATTTGATGTAATGTTTCTTACGGGGACCGACGAACACGGTCAGAAGATCGCCAAAAAGGCGCAGGAGAAGGGTGTCGAGCCACAGCAGTATGTCGACGAGATCGCGGCGAACTTCCAGCGTCTCTGGAAGCGCATCGGCATAACGAACGACCGCTTTATCCGTACGACCGACGATTATCATGTACAGTCGGTGCAGAAGATTTTCAAAGACTTATACGACAGAGGCTATATTTATAAAGGCGAATATTCCGGCAAATACTGCCGCGAGTGCGAAGCGTTCTGGACCGAGAGTCAATTGTCCGACGGCAAATGCCCCGACTGCGGACGCGAGGTTTATGACGCGAAGGAAGAGGCGTATTTTTTCAAGATGTCGGAGTTCTCGGGTAAGCTCGAAGCACTTCTGACCGATGAGGAAAAGAATTTTCTTGAACCGCAGACCCGCGTAAATGAGATGGTCAACAATTTCATCAAACCCGGTCTTGAGGACCTCTGTGTATCGAGAACGAGCTTTACCTGGGGTGTACCCGTGACGTTTGACGACAGACATGTCGTTTACGTGTGGATTGACGCGCTCTCGAACTATATCACGGCACTCGGATACGGGAATGACCGTTACGGCGACTTTTCGAAGTACTGGCCGGCCGACGTTCATATGATGGCCAAGGAGATCGTCCGTTTCCATTCGATGATCTGGCCGGCCATGCTTATGGCACTGGACCTGCCGCTTCCTAAGAAGATCTACGGCCACGGCTGGATTACCTTTAACGGCGCGAAAATGAGCAAATCTTTAGGAAATGTCATCGATCCGTTTGTTCTCGCCGACCGCTACGGTGTCGATGCGCTTCGCTACGATCTCTTAAGAGAGATGCCGTTCGGCGCCGACTGTGCATTCTCGAACGAGATGATGATTCAGCGAATCAACAGCGATCTGGCCAACGACCTGGGGAACCTCGTCTCTCGTACAGTAGCGATGGCAATCAAGTACTTTGACGGAGTTCTTCCGGAAGAGCGCGTGACCGCCCCTCTGGACGAGGAACTGCTCGGTATGGCGGAATCCCTTAAGACGGTTGTCGAGGAGAATTTCGAGAATTTTCATTTCTCCGTAGCGCTGTCCGAGATTTTCAAGGTCGTATCCAGAGCCAACAAGTACATTGACGAGACCGCGCCCTGGGTGCTCGCTAAAGATCCTTCCGAGAAGACAAGACTTGCGACGGTTCTTTACAATCTTCTCGATACGGTTCGTATCGTATCGACTCTCTTAAGTCCCGTAATGCCGTTTACAGCGCCGGAAATCGCGCGTCAGATCGGTGCGTCCGAAGAGGATATGAAGTGGGAAAATGCCGGCAGAAGAGGCGTTCTTAAGAAGAATGTGAAGGTGGAGAAGGGCGTCGTTCTTTTCCCGAGAATCGATCTCGAAAAGGAAATCGAAGAACTGAACAACATGCTCGAAAAGCCTGCTGCCGCACCGGAGCCCGAAAAGCCGGCTGTCTCCCAGAAACCCGAGATCGCATATGACGATTTTGCCAAGCTCGATCTGAAGGCGGCCAAGGTCCTTTCCTGCGAGAAGGTCAAGAACTCCGACAAACTCCTTTGCTTTCAGCTTGACGACGGTATGGGAGGCCGTCAGGTGCTTTCCGGGATCGCACAGTATTACGATCCGGCCGAATTAGTGGGGCGCATGGTTATTCTCGTGTCGAACTTAGGCTCGAAGAAGATCCGCGGAATGGAATCCCGCGGCATGCTCCTGTGTGCCGATTCCCCGGATGGTTACCGTCTTCTGATGCCCGACCGCGACTGTCTCCCGGGTGCGGGGGTTTCCTGATGGCTTTGATCGACACGCATGCCCATATTTGCGACGAACGGTACGCGGAGGACCTTGACGAGGTTCTCCGCCGCGCTCGCGAGGCGGGGCTTACCCGACTGATTATTGCCGCCGCAACCATGGAAGAGAGCCAAAAGGCCATTTGTACGGCCGTAGAAAAGACGACGGACGAACTTCCCGTCTGGTGTATGACAGGCGTTCATCCGCACGATGCCGACGGGTTTACGGACGGCGACTATACCCGTCTCAAAGAATGGCTGCTGGACAGAGAAAAAAACCGGATCGTCGCCTTAGGCGAGATCGGTCTTGACTTTTTTTACGATCTCTCCCAAAGAGATACGCAGATTCTCGTTTTCCAAAGGCAGCTCGAGCTGGCCTTCGAGGCGGATCTTCCGATCGTCCTGCACACGCGTGACGCTACGAAGGACACCTTGACGATTCTTGATGATTTTAAGCGAAACAAGATGCTGCGGAGCGTCCCTGGTGTCTGCCATTGTTTCTCGGGTTCCGAGGAGACGGCGGAGAAGCTTCTTCAAATGGGTTTCTATCTCGGCTTTGACGGCCCCATTACGTTTAAGAACAGCAAGAGGGCGCCATATGTCATTTCTATGACGCCGCCGGACCGCCTCCTTACCGAGACGGACAGTCCGTATCTTACTCCGGTTCCGTATCGCGGGAAGAGGAACGAGCCGTCCTATGTCGGCCTTGTTCTCGATAAGATGGCGGAAATCAAGGGAATGGACCGGGAGGAGATGGCCGCTGTCGTTACGGATAATGCCTGCCGGCTTTTCGGGATCTAGCGGATCGCCCAACGGGATCTGGCGGACGTCCCAACGGGATATGGCGGACGTCGCGATGCTTCATCAATAACAAAATACCAATACGAAAAATTAAGTGTTGACAAGCCAAACCGTATTCGGTATACTTCCTATTGCGCTCCGGAAATGAGCGGTTCCAGTCAAGTCTTGGGAGCATAGCTCAGCTGGGAGAGCATCTGCCTTACAAGCAGAGGGTCACAGGTTCGAGCCCTGTTGTTCCCACCAAAATGGCGCAGTAGTTCAGTTGGTTAGAATGCCAGCCTGTCACGCTGGAGGTCGAGGGTTCGAGCCCCTTCTGCGTCGCCATAACGGACGGTCCTAAAGGACCGTTTGTTATATGCCCAGATAGCTCAGTCGGTAGAGCAGAGGACTGAAAATCCTCGTGTCGTTGGTTCGATTCCGACTCTGGGCACCAGAAAGACCCGCGAATGCGTTAAGCATCGCGGGTTTTTTCTTTTCCGCGGAAATGCGATGCTTCATAACTTGGTCCCTTAACGACCGAAACAAAACCATTTATATATAGACATAACCATCAACAGAGCCTTCCCTTTTTCCGGGGTTATGCGTTATAATAATTGTCCTATCAAATTTCGATTACATTCCTCAGGAGGAAACACCATGCTGGATAAGCCATATGCACATTCGAACAGTGACATCCTTTCTTCGCTGGAAACAGACGGCGAGAAGGGTCTCTCTACCGCGGAGGCGCAAAAAAGACTTCTCGAATACGGTCCTAATACTCTCGGCGAAAAGAAGGCCACGCCTCTCTGGAAACGCTTTTTACAGCAATTCGCGGATGCGATGGTGCTGATTCTGATTGCCGCCGCCGTTTTGTCCGCTTTCATGGCTCTTCAAGAGGTCGGATTTGAGGGATGGATCGACGTTATCGTCATTCTGGCTATTGTTATCATCAATGCCGTACTCGGCGTATATCAGGAAGGCAAAGCCGATCAGGCCATTGCCGCTTTGAAAAAAATGAGTTCACCTCAGACGAAGGTTATCCGCGACGGCAAACAGCAAGTCCTCGCTTCCGATCAACTGGTTCCGGGCGATCTGGTCATTCTGGACGCGGGAGACCTTGTTGCGGCAGATATCCGCCTTCTTAAGCAGAGCTCTTTAAAAATTGAGGAAGCGTCTCTTACCGGTGAATCGGTTCCGGTCGAGAAGGATGCCGACGCTGTTTTGGGTGAGGACTGCGGCTTGGGTGACCGTGAGAATATGGCCTTTATGGGCACGGCTGTCACATACGGACGGGCGAGAGGCATCGTAGTTGGTACGGCCAACAGCACGGAACTCGGCAAAATTGCCTCGAAGCTTCAGAATATCGACGAATCCGTTACTCCGCTCCAGAAGAATCTGAGCAGTCTCGGAAAGGTTCTCGGATTTGTCTGCATCATCGTATGCTTTATCGTATTCGCGGTCGACGTCTTTGTGCAGCGCGAAGCCTGGGATGACGCCCTGATGACGGCGGTAAGCCTTGCCGTCGCCGCAATACCGGAAGGGCTCGCAGCGGTTGTAACCATCGTGCTGTCGATCGGTATGACCCGTATGGCCTCGAGAAACGCCATCATGAGAAAGCTTCTCGCAGTTGAGACTCTGGGCTGTGTCGATGTAATCTGCTCGGATAAGACCGGCACGCTCACGCAGAATGAGATGACGGTCACAAAGCTCTATGACGGACAGAAGACCTATGAGGTATCCGGTATCGGATATGCGCCGGAAGGCGTGATCACCGACGAATCGGGCGAGGAGGCTATGGCGGAGGGCGTCTTGAAGAGACTGCTCCTGTCCGGACTGCTTTGCAGCGACGCCGTGATTTTTCCCAAAGAAGACGGAAAGTATTCCTGCATCGGAGATCCTACGGAAGCTTCGCTGGTCACCATGGCCGGGAAGGTCGGTTTCGTAAAGGAGATCGCCAATAAAGAATACCCGCGTGTTTCGGAGCTGCCGTTTGATTCGGACCGGAAAATGATGACCACATACCACGGCAATATCGAACAGAACAAACTCATATCTTTTACCAAGGGCGCTCCCGACATTATTCTGGACCGCTGTGTCTCCATCATGACGGAAGACGGAGTCATTGCGCTTACCGAAGAGAAAAGAAATGAAATCCGTGTGGTCAATCACTCGTTTGCCTCCAAAGCGCTGCGCGTTCTTGCGTTTGCTTTCAGGACCCACGAACCGGTGGATAACGCAGCGGGATATGCGGATTTCGGACATGAAACCGAGCTTGTTTTCCTGGGACTTACAGGCATGATCGATCCGGCACGTACGGAGGCCAAGGACGCGATCGCCATTTGTAAATCAGCCGGCATACGTGCCGTGATGATTACCGGCGATTATAAAGACACCGCCGTCGCCATCGCCGAGGATCTGGGGATTATGGAGGGCGGATACGAGAGCCTTTCCGGTGCGGAACTCGATCAGGTGAGCGACGAGGAGTTAACAGCGGTATGCGAAAAAACGGCGGTCTATGCCCGTGTTTCGCCCGACCATAAGGTCAGAATTGTCTCCGCGCTTCAGAAGGACGGACATATAACGTCCATGACAGGCGACGGCGTCAACGACGCGATGGCTCTTAAAAAGGCGGATATCGGAGTGGCGATGGGCATCACGGGAACCGATGTCGCCAAGAATTCGGCCGACATGATTCTGACCGATGACAATTTTGCGACGATCGTTCACGCGATTGAAGAAGGCCGTATCATATACAGCAACATTCGCAAATTCGTCGGATTCCTCCTGTCCTGCAACGTAGGCGAGATTCTGATTATCTTCATCATCTCACTCATACCGGCATCCCTGATCCCGGGGATCGGCGTTCCGCTTACAGCGATTCAGCTTCTTTGGCTCAATCTGGTTACGGACAGCTTCCCGGCACTGGCTCTCGGCCGCGAGAAGGGCGAACCGGACATCATGAAGCAGCCTCCGAGAAAGAAATCCGAGTCGATCATCAACCGTTCGATGAAGATCAGCATTGCCGTACAGAGCCTTGCCATCTTTACCGCCGTCTTCCTGTCCTTCGTCATAGGCCTTGAGCTTGTGTTTGTAAATGACAAGGATCCTCTCTTCGGAGCGAGAACGATGGCGTTTGCAACACTGATTCTGGCCGAACTGTTCCGTGCATACAGCGCCCGTTCTGAACGTGTAAGCGTCTTTACACTCGGTATTTTCTCGAACAAATCGATGAATCTGGCCGTAGGTTTCTCGACCTTGCTGCTTCTGATGGTTATCTACATACCCGGTGTCAACAAAGTCTTTGACAACATAGCACTGCCGGCGATCGCCTGGATTCCGATTCTGGTTCTGGCGTTTCTTCCGTTCGCCGCAAGCGAGATCTATAAGGCGATTAAGACAAGAAAGAGAAACAAGTCTGAAAACGCCTGACGGACCGTCCAATATTTGACTTCGATGCTTGCACGGTTAGGAACTGTATGATAGAATTGAGCGGATCTTAAGGATTGTACTCATGAGTTGGAGGCTTAATAGATGAATGTTTTTGCGATTGTACTTGGCGTAGTCGATATTATCGTTTGTATCTCTTTGGTTCTTCTTGTAGTATTTCAGGAAGGCAACGATAAGGGGATGGGTGTTATCGGCGGCGGAGCGGATACTTTTTTCGGTAAAGAGAAGGGCAGAACGATCGATAAGAAGCTTAAGCGCTTTACATCTCTTCTGGCGATCCTTTTCGCAGTTATTACCGTAGTTCTTTATTTGATTATTGCGAGGAATCTGTAATTCACGCGAATTTCAAGTCAACGATGAAACGAGTGCCGGTTTGATGGATTCAGACCGGCACTTTTTTATCGCCCCGATTTTTTTAAGAGTTTATGAAAACGCGCTAAAGACGCTTCGCGATCGGAGGGCGTCCGGCACTTCGGATCCTGACGGATTATGAGCCCGGGAATTTGGTATACTTAAAGGACACCCGCGAGAGAGTATGGCGCGGTATGAGGTAATCTATTATGGCAAAAAAACAGCCCAAAAACGGACATAAATCGAAGAACCATTCTTTTTCCGCATATATGAATGCCGGCAAATCCGGAAATACGAAGGACACCGCCAGACCGGAGCACGCCTCCGGCAAGAACAGGCGTCCGAAGGGCGCTTTCGACAATACGCGGTCGCTGCCCGTACCGCCGGTTTCCGACAATCTGCCGCGCGGACCGCTGGGAATTGTTAACCGTTGCGTCGGTATTTTACGGGAAGCCGGATTTGACGGTGTCGTCGAACCGGACGCGGGATACAACTCCACCCAATACGGAAAGATACTGGTCCGTTCGCGCAACCTGAACGGCGCTCCATTCGGTATGAAGGTGGTTTGTGAGATCCTGAATCCCACCGGAGCGGGCGGATCCTATGAAGGCCGAATTCTGGAGGTTCTCGGAGATCCGGGAAGAAGCGATGTCGCAATTCTTTCCATATTGAAGCAGTACGGTCTTTCCCCGGCTTTCCCGGAAGCGGTATCGGCAGAAGCGGAAAAGTTTCCGATCCATCCGACCGGAGATGAGATTTTACGCGCCGTCGCGGCAGGACGGCGGGATTTGCGGACGCTTAAGACCATCACAATGGATGGCGAGGACGCCAAGGATCTTGACGATGCTATATCGATCGAGAAAATGGATGGCAAGGGATATCGGCTTTTCGTGCACATAGCAGATGTCTCCGAGTATGTCAGGGTGAATACGGCTCTGGACACCGAGGCGCGGCTCAGAGCGACCAGCGTGTATCTTGTGGACAGAGTGATACCGATGCTGCCGCCCAGACTGTCCAACGGTCTTTGCAGCCTGAATCCGAATGTGCCGAGATTTGCGCTCACCGCCGCTATGACGGTCGGCTATGACGGGGAAGTCATCGACGGGGATCTCTATGAAAGCATCATTGAGAGCGATGCAAGAACTTCTTATAAAGAAGTATACGGAGTTCTTTTCGAGGATAAATATCTGGACCGGTACGCGTCTTTCGTGCCGATGTTCCAGACGATGAAAGAACTTAAAGATATTCTGACCGAAAAGCGTGAGCGCAGAGGGTCGATCGAATTTGATTTCCCCGAAACGCATGTGGATCTGGATGAAGAAGGGACCCCGACGAATATTTATGCGTATCCGATCAATTATGCGAACGGCATCATCGAGGAATTCATGATTCTGTGCAATGAATTTGTGGCAGAACGCTTTTCCCGTATGAAGTATCCGTTTGTGTACCGGGTGCACGAAGATCCCGATGAGATTAAGATCGGGGAATTTCTCCATGTTGCGAAACTGTTCGGTGCCCAGGCGCGCACACACGACAAACCTACGCCGCTCTTCCTGTCCGGACTTATGAATCAGATCAAAGATGAGCCTTTTACGCCGGCACTTTCTCAGATCCTTCTGCGGTCGCTGGCGAAAGCGCGGTACAGCGAACAGAATCTCGGACATTTCGGACTCGCGTCGGAATGCTATTGTCACTTCACATCGCCGATCCGTCGATATCCGGATCTTTACATACACCGGATCATTAAGAGCTATCTTCATGACGAAGGGAAAAAGACCTATTTTTCGACGCAGGTTGTCGATGTGAGTGATCACAGCTCGCTGATGGAACGCAATTCGATGGATGCCGAACGGGCTTCGGTGAACCAGAAAATATCCGAGTATATGACTCGGCATATCGGCGATCTTTTCGACGGAATCATTTCAAGCATTTTCCATGGCGGGATTTTTGTACGCCTGGAAAGTACCGTCGAAGGGCTGGTGCCTTTCCGTACGATGAATGATTATTTCGAATTTGATGAGAGACGCCTTGAGGCGAAGGGAAAAACATCGGGAAGAGTCTTTCGTATCGGTGAGGCGGTTAAAGTGAAAGTCGTTAACGCGGATACCATTCAAAGGCGCGTTGACTTTGAACTTGCGGAAACGATCAGCGGGGGAAAACGGGGCGTCCGGGAAAAAACGGACATAAAAAAAGATGCCGGAACAGGCATCGGAAAACACCATAGGAAAGACGGCAGTAAGCCGGTCCGGAAATCGCGGAAATAAGGGAAGCGCTGATATCAGCCTTCCGTACGAAACGGTTTAAGTGCTTCTACAAGATCGTCGCAATTGTCCGTGTGGATCTCTATATTGATCGGACGCTGTAATTCGAGGCTGAAGATTCCCATAATGGACTTGGCGTCGACAACATAGCGGCCGGAAGAAAGGTCTACGTCATACGGATATGAATTAACCGTATGGACAAAATCCTTGACGTCTGTGATGGACTTGAATTGCACCGTAAAACGAACCATAATGTAAGCCCCCCCGTAATAGGTGTGATAGGCCGGGGGTTGGAACCCCCGTAATTAATAAGTTTATCACAGGCGAAAATCATGTCAATCAAAGCAAGCCAAAAAACATATTAGGAGAAGGAAATTGCCGGAATTAACAAATAGCAGCACAAATCATGATAATACCCCATATATTGTTATGTTTCAGACACTCGGCTGTAAGGTGAACCGCTATGAGACGGATGCCGTGCGGCAGTCTTTCGAGGCTTCCGGGTTTTGCGCACAGAACGAAGGAGAAGGACACACCTGCCCCGATGTTTATGTGCTGAACACATGTACGGTAACGGCGGAGGCCGACCGGAAATCGCGCCAGATGATCCGGCGCGCGAAAAAAAAGTATCCCGGAGCCATTGTCGTTGCCATGGGATGCCACGTCGAAATGCTGGACGGCCAGTCGGAGGCCGATATATCGATCGGCACAAAGAACAGACTCTCCGCCGTTCGTCTTGCGCATGAACTTCTCGAAAAAAGAAAGTTCTCACAGGATCCGGATGCGACCGGCTTTGCGTACGGAGAGGTTTATGCATCGGGCGACAAGTATCAGGAATTCGGACCGGTACTGTCCCAGGAAGACACCAGAGCCTATATTAAGATAGAAGACGGCTGTGACAGCTTCTGCAGCTACTGCGTCATACCCTATGCAAGAGGCCGTGTTTCGAGCAGAGAGACAAGGGAGGTTCTCCGCGAAGCGGAAGAGCTTGCGGGCAGGGGCTTTCGGGAAATTGTTCTGACCGGCATTCATATCTGTTCCTTCGGGAAAGACAGGGGAGAAGATATTTCGGCGCTGGGAGATCTCCTTCTGGGGCTCGAGCAAATTCAGGGCATCGAGAGAATACGTTTAGGTTCTTTGGAGCCGAATTCTCTGACGGAGGATTTTGTCCGGAGAATAGCCGGTATGAGTAAGATCTGTCCGCATTTTCATATTTCCCTGCAGAGCGGATCGGACGGTGTTCTTCGCAAGATGAACCGGAAATATGACACGAAGCAGTACAGAGAGTGTATCGGCTGGCTTAGACGGTATTTTAAAGATCTTTCGGTTGGTACCGACGTAATCGTCGGATTTCCGACCGAAACCGGGGAAGAGCACGAAGAAAGTCTGGCCTTCTGCCGGGAAATCGGCTTTTCGGGCATCCACGTTTTCCCGTTTTCCGAGAGGAAAGGGACAAAGGCGGCCGAAATGACTCCAAAGGTCCCGCAGGATATCAAGTTAAAAAGGCGCGACGAATTTCTTGTTCTTGCCGGCGGGCTGGCCGGAGCGTACGGCAGGACCTTCGTCGGACAAACCGTTTCCGTGCTTCTGGAAACCGTAGACGAGGACGGATTTTTCACCGGCTATACCCGGGATTACGTTCGGGTCCACATCGAGCCGGACGTGTCGCTTGAGAAGGGGAATACGGTTTCGGTTGTTGTGGATTCCTGTGCGGAAGGCGTGCTTTACGGAAGAACTGTATCAAAAATAAGGGACTGATTTTTGGTTTTTTTTATTAAAACATGATACAATCATAGAGAACAGTCGTTCTCTCAATTTTTTCGGTATGGGAGGTGTTCTGATGGTGGATTCTGGGACCGCAAGATTTTCTTTTAATATGGACAAGTCGGAAGACGCGCGCGAATTGATGCGGTATGTCCTGTCGGCTCTTCAGGAGAAGGGCTATAACCCGGTGAATCAACTGGTAGGTTATTTTATGTCGGGGGACCCGACTTATATTACAAATCATAAGGGTGCACGGGGAATAATCAGAAGGATGGAGCGGGACGAGCTTCTGGAAGTAATCATACGTGAGTATTGCCAGAATTTGGACCGGTAAATGTAGACAGTATGGGGAGAATAATGGCCATTGACTTCGGTACCAGACGGATCGGAGTAGCCCTGAGCGATACGCTGCATCTTACGGCTTCAGGATATGAAACGATCTCCTGGAATGGCGAAGACAGCCGTTATGCACTGGATCGGCTTCGGGATATCGTTAAGGACAAAGACGTGACGGAGATTGTGATCGGACAGCCCAGACGAACCGACGGGCAGACCAGTGAGTCCGAACGCAAGGCACAGCTGTTCGGTACGGATTTGCAGTCGGTAACGGGTATTGAGCCGAAATACCGCGACGAGAGATATACGACGGTTCTTGCGTCAAGGTATCTTCTCGCGACCGGAGTGTCCGGGAAAGAGAAGAAGAAGGTTGTCGATCAGGTCGCCGCAGAAATCATTCTTCGCGAGTACCTTGAAAGTCGTCGCGTTGACAAGTGATTCGTGATATAATGAGCCAAGTTTGTCCTTTTTATAGAGACAATTATTGAATCAGAGCATAACAGGAGGAAGAATATGTTTTTTGAAGATTGCGGCTGCGGATGCGGTCATGACGGATGTAAAGACGACTGTGCCGAAGGCAATGAGGAGCAGGCGATCATCACAATGGTAGATGCGGAGACCGGGGAAGAGTACCAGTTCGCTGTTGTCGACGATTTTGAATATAAGAATCAGGCATACTGTGTTCTTGTAACCGTTGATGAGGAAGAGCCCGAACTTGTTATCACCAAGGTAGTTCAGCTTGAGGGCGAAGAAGAAGGCCTGATGAGCCTTGAAGATGAAGAGGCTGATGAAGTTTACGCCGAATATGACCGCCTTTGCGAAGAAGCGGAAATTGACGATGAAGACGACACAGACGAAGAAGAGTAAACCGCAGGGCAGGCCTGTTCCTGCTGCGGGGCTGAATAAGGCAGATGATGCCCTTGCCGTTTTACGCGATGCGTCGAACGGCAAGGAGTATTATCTGTCTATTATTGATTCCTTTTCCCTTTCCGGTCGGGAATACGTTGTGATGTACAATTATGAACCCGACGACGGCAATCATTCGGATCCGGAACTCGTAATTATGCGAACGGAGTTTGCAAGAACGGGTGACCAGTATTTTTTCTCAATAAAAGACAAGAACGAACTGGACGCGGCTTTTAATGTTTTTATCGGCCGCTTTTCCGCTTCCTCTTCTTTGAAAAAGGACTTGAGGGGATGAATAAGCCGCAAAAGATTCATATAGGAACTTTTTTAGTGCCGCTCGCAGGAGTGGCACTCTATTATTATGCCCAGTTTGTGGCCGGCGTGCTGACCGTTGTGATCTATCCGGAAGACGGCGCAGCTTCTCTTTTATCAACCCGGGCCGGAACCTACACCGATCTGGTCGCTATCGTGACATATGTATTCTTAGCCATCTGGTTTATCGCCGCCGGCAAACCTTCAAGAGATCTGATAAGAAGGCGGATGCCGGGACCCGGTCCGCTCCTGATGTCCTTGCCGATCGGGCTCGGGATGCTTGGCCTGGTGAATTTGTTCTTTATCGGGATTGAATGGCTGTCTCCGCGCTTCTATGTTATTCAGGGTCTTTATAATGATTATCAGATAAATGTCGGTGATATCAGTCCTCAAGGCGGCAGCGAAACCGTGCTTTATATCGCCGGAATCAGCCTTCTGATTCCGATCGCGGAGGAACTGATTTTTCGCGGCATTATCCTTGGTAAATTTCTTGAGTCAATGAGACCGGGGTTGGCCATTGTTCTGACATCCCTTATTTTTGCCTGTATGCACTTACAGCCGCTTCAGATCATGTACGCCTTTGTTTGCGGACTCATTCTCGGATATGCGTATCTGTATTCAAACAGCATTTTTGTATCCATTGCGATACATGTAATATTCAATATATTGGGTGGAGCATTGCCGACGCTCGTCTCCGCAAAAGAAAAATGGCTGAATTCCCTCGGTTATATTGAGTTGGCGTCTACTTTTCTTCTGATTATCTGTATACTTTATCTGAGAGCGTCTTATACAAAGCGAAAAGTTGAGGCGGGGTAATCCATGTTTCATATACCGGAAAGAATTCATAAGAGGCCGTTTATTGTCGCCTGTATTGTACTTGGAGCTGTCCTTCTGGCATCGGCAGGTCTAATTGCGGTTCTTGATATTTTCGGTGCTACATCCGATTTGCCGGTCGTGTCTGTAAAGGCCGCGCCGGAAGGAAATACGGTCAGCGGAATCGGGATCAATATTCCTTATATTCCCACATCCAATCTTGTCGTGAATCCGTCTTTTGAAGACGTTAAGTATGATCAAATCTATACGGTTTCCGGTGCCACAACAAATTCGGTCTTCGTTTTGCCGGACAAGGTTTCGGATACGTATTATGCCGATCATTTTTTCGTGGGCGGAAAGATCCGCATCATGTCACTCGACGAAAACGGTGAAATGATAACGAAACTGGTTTCGGATGTAACCGGATTTGAAATGAATCAGCTGGGGCTGTGGAATACTCTTGCTGTGCCGGAAGACACCAGGGAAGGGCAGTCCATTCTGGCACTTTCCTCGTCTCCCGCCTTATCGGTCGGCGTAGGCAGCAAGGGACTCCTCATATCGGGCGTCACATCCGCTCAGCCTGTCGTCATCGACACCGGCTTGACGGAGGATTTTGTCGGAATTACCTATATAGACGACCGGTTTTACGCCGCAACAGCAAACGGTTCTTTCCTGATCTCCACCGACGGCAAAGCCTGGAATACATTTTCGTCTGATTCCGCAGATCCGGTTCTTATTCAGACGGTCTCCGCTATCGGGAAAATAGGATTGGCCGCCGGTGAAAACGGCGCGGTACTGATGTGTTCGGACGGCATCGTTTCAAGAGTGGATTCCAGGACATCGGAGACGCTTCATACCTCTGCCGGCAACGGAAGCGAGGTGCTTTTTGCCGGTGAAAACGGCGCACTCGTTACGACGTCAAACGGAATACTCTTCCGGGTCCTTTCGCGGGAGGAGATGCCCGTTGACTACGAATCTGCAGACTGGGTTTCCGCGGATTATTTGAATGACGTGTTCGTTCTCGGAGGGAGCAACGGCGAACTTGCAGTTGGCTCATATTCTGCCGCGGACGGCAAATTTTCTTTTGTATCACGAACGGCCAGGGATCCTTCCGGAACCCTTCTGGCAATCAAGAAAATCATGCTGCTTCCTTCCGGCGAGATGATTATTCTTGATTCTTCCGGTTCCTTATTTTGCTCGAATACCGATACGGATGAATGGAAACAATTATCGGCGCTGTCAGACAATTTGATCGAAGCCATGGGGTCTTCGGACGGTAAAATTATCCTTTCTCAGGGAATCTCTTCGCAGACAACGCAGCTGTTCACTTGTATACGCTTTGCCGATGTACAGAGCGAGAATACTTTTCGCGACGGTGATATGTGTTATATTGCCGCATCGTCCACATCGGTTCCATCCGTATCAGCCGCATCTTCCGATCCTGCCGCCATAACCGAAACACAGGCCGTAACGGCTTTGCCTTCGGAAGCCGTTTCTTGCTGGCAGGCTTTCGGCGAACAGACCATGATAGAGATACAGGATAAGGCACCTTCCGGCGGAGGAGTGTCTTCGCTGCACCTGATCGGGAAAACAGCCGATCAAGTCAAGCAGCCGCATTATATATCACAGGTAATCGCGGCAAAGGGAGAGACCCCTTTTCAGGCGGGATCCATATATCAGATGAATGTCTGGCTTAAGCAGAGCGGTATTGCGAAGGGTGAGGTTATGGTCTGGATTTCCGGCAATTTCACTTCGGCCGGGACTACATTTACCGACGTCGGAAACGGATGGAAGCAGTATACGTATACTTTTGCACTGCCCTCGGATGTAACGGGGACGTCTACCGGAGAAATCCGATTGAATATCGGATTTACCGGTGAGGGCGAGCTCAATATTGACAGGGTTTATCTGGGACTTGAGAAGACCGCCGCATCGGTCATTCCCGACGCGTTTAGTTCGGCAGTAATCGACGCTTCACCGGATCTGATCCGGCTGGAAAATGTGGCGATTGGCCAGTCTGGAATTGATTCCAAAGCATGGACGCTGGCCGGAGGCAACGAAGGATTGGACAATATCGACAAGCAGGTGTTGCCTTCCGGCGTGCGCTCGCTCGAATCCTCGTTAAAGCTCGTGCGCGATGCTGCCGCGTCTCCGTGGTTCGTAATCGGATCTTCCGCAAGCGAAGAAGATGTAGACAATTTACTGGAGTATCTGTGCGGAAGTATTAAGGATCCATATGGCAAGATGCGGGTCGAGAACGGTATGGCATATCCGTGGAGCATGCTGTTTTCTCAGATGGTCGTGGAAATTTCGGACGCGGACGGCGTTTTCTCGACGGATCTTCAAAGATCGGCTTACGTGAACCATATGATGGAAGTGATCAAATCTTCTCCTTTCTATATTGATATCAAAGATAAGATTGTGTTTCTGGACGGTATGAATTACGAAGGCGGGATCATGTTATCATCGGCCGATTATCACACGAGCTCTCTTTTTGTCACGAACCAGTCTCAGGATCAGGGCGCAAATCTTTCGTCAGCAGAGGCAATTGCACTAAGCTACAGCATGTATATCGACCAGATTCCGCGGACACCTTTACACGTGCAGCAGGTGTCCGACGAGTGGATTCGATCGGCATCCATCGCTGTAAGCCTGAATAAAACCATATCGGATAAAGAGGTTAATACGGAACTGCCCGTTACCGCCGCAGATTGCGCGGCAATGCTGTTGTCTGATATCGGAAATCACTCATATGCCGTCATGGCGAACCTTCCGGTCAGCCGGAATCCGCTCTATGCGGATACGGCGCTTCAGTTCTCGACGGCTGGTGATTCACCCGAGTCGATCTTGCTGTCTGCCGTAAATAACAAGACACTGCTGGCAACGGCGTCCTTTCTAAATGACGCGGTCGGAGGAACTTCCGTACAGGTCCTTAATGCCCAGGAAGGTCTTATGACCTATGCGTTTAATAAGGAAGACACGTATTATCTGGTTGCGGCCAATGTGACAGACAAGACCATCGCATTTGTCCTGCAGGCGGATTGGTCTCTTAACGGAGACGATCTTTTCCGATACGCCAGTGACGGTACGCTTATTCAGCAGACCAAGCTCGGGCAGAGGGGTAACCGGATCAATCTGATGCCGGGGCAGGTTATCGTCGCCAGAATGCCTGAATAGTAAACAATCGATACAATATACGATGCCTGAAAGGCGGATGACTTTCCCGGAAAAATGGAAATTGATACTGGACAGATTCTTCGGTATCCGTTATAATTATCAAGCGTTTGGGTGGTTAGCTCAGCTGGTTAGAGTACTTGCTTGACATGCAAGGGGTCGTTGGTTCGAGCCCAATACTACCCACCAAACACAGAATCCCTTAGAAGCCGTAGGCGTCTGAGGGATTTTTTTTCGTTTTCCGGCAGTCTATAAGATTATTTAGTGTTTGACCGCAGCTATGCTATAATTAATGTAATTAATAACGGATCATCCGCAAATAATGGAGGTAGATAATATGAAATGCCCGATCTGTTCCGCAGATGTTATGGATGGATTTTCTTTTTGCCCCAAGTGCGGCAATGAAATGAATTTTGAAGTCCCCGCAGAGCCGGCTATGGGAAAGGCTGAAATTACAGACGATGCCTCTTCCGATATAGAGACGGTTCCTTTTGAAGAAAAGGCCGTACATTCCAACCTGTACAACGAGAATTCACCGGATTTTGCCTATCCTTCCAGTCCTGCCGCGCCGACAGAACCGGAGTTGCTGACGACTCCGGTAGCTGACGCTTCTGTAAGGCCGGGCTCGGTGTTTCTTCGCGATGAACCGAAATCCGCACCTGCTGCGGCTTCTGTACCGGCCGGTGTCAGGACGGCGCCCGCACCGGTAATACCGGTTTCAGCAGCTCCTGCGGCCGTCGAGTTTGTACCCGCTCCCTCGGTTCCTTCTGCGCCGATATCAGCACCAACCGCACCGGCCGCCGTGCAGGCTCCGGTCCGGACACCGGCCGCACCGCCCCGGGAGGTTTCGTCTGGACAGACGGCACAGAACGCGCCGGTTAAGGGAGAGGTGAACCCGATCTTGTCCAAGGAATACAGACCGCTCTCTACAGCCGGTGTATTTTGGTATTTTATTCTGACCTGCATACCGGTAATCGGTTTTATTCTCCTTCTTTCCTTTTCCTTTGGCGGAAAGAACAAGAGCAAGAAGAGCCTCTCCAGGGCAATTCTGATCGGATGGCTCATCTTCGTGATTCTGATCTGCATCAGTTTTGTGATCGGATTTATATTCTTCCAGGATAAGCTCGTCAACATATTTAACGCGGATAACTGGGTCAGCCTCGGCAATTATTTCGGGAATACTTTTTTCGATCTTTAAGCTGTCGCAAAGCGGCAAGCATATTGCCACACACCCGTACATAGCCTGTAACATTGTTACTATAAAATCAAGCTGTAGCGTGTGTTGAACTGCGCTGCAGCTTTATTTTATGCGGGGTGGCAATATGGCAGAAGAAGAACTGATTTCCAAACATGATTTATTGAGGGCAGCAAGAATCTCATACGGGACTCTATATCGCTGGAAACGAATGAGTCTGATTCCGGAGTCCTGGTTTATCCATAAATCTACGCATACCGGTCAGGAAACATTTTTTCCGAAGACCAGAATATTGAATCGTGTCGGAAGAATTCAGGAACTTAAGAAGGAACTGACTTCCGAACAGATGAAGGAGATCTTTTCGCCTAATGTGAAGAGCTTTCAGATTCCGTTCGAAGATTTTGTGAGTCTGCATCTTGTTACCAAACTCGCCGTTACCGCGTATACCTCCGTTTTCCCGGGCAAAAAGGAGCTGAAATTCGACGATGTTTTCAGCATTTATGTAGTCGACCATCTGATGAGGCTTTCGGGAATCTATTTGGAAGATGCCAAGCAGGTTATTCGCATGCTGGACCGTTATCTAAGCACCAGAAAGAGCAAGGATTTTCAGCTGATACTGATGAGAAAAATGGGGATTCCTTTTACCGTTCTCGTAAAGGGCGAAGAGGAAATACTGCTCGAAGACAATACGGAAATCGTAGCAATGGCCAATCTTGCGGAATTTGAAGAAGCACTCAAGGACCAACTGATCGCATAAGGTCGGGAATGGAGTAGAATTATGGCGAAGAGCAAGGAGAAGACTGCGGCGGACAGTTTGCCGGGCAGAAATTTCGAAGTCATTCAGGTGCTGTCCGATATAAATCGTATACGAATCCTCCGTCTGTTATCGGAAAAAGGCGAGCTGTGTGCACAGGACATCCTCACGCATTTCCCGATTACGCAACCTACGCTCTCGCACCATATGAACGTGCTATTGGATAAGCGTCTTGTCGATGCTCGAAAAAGCGGACGCCGGGTATTCTACAGCGTGTCCCGAAAGGGGCTTGAGGACATAATCGGATTTTTCTCTTCGCTTCTCGAAGCCACTCCTGCAATAACCGCAATACCGGCCGAGAAGGTACAATTGATACCGGCCGAAAAGACAGAAGTCCTTCCTAAGCCGGAGAAGAATAAGAAAAAAGAGAAGGATCTTTCGAAGGAGAAATCCGGGAAAAAGGAAAAGAAGAAAAAGAAGAAAAAGAAGCTCTGAATTCTCCCGTAAACCATCGCAAGGATTTGACAATAAACAGCGTAAGCATTATTATAATGGAAACATTACAATCTTGATGGCTAGTGGAGAAAGAAGGGGATTTTTTGACAAATCCGGATATTGTTCAAATGATTATCAACCGGTTTTCCGAAAATGATATTCGGTTAACTCCTCAAAGAATCAGCGTATACCGTTTTCTTCTGGAAAACAGAATTCACCCAACCGTGGAGACTGTTTACAGTTCTCTTAAACTGGACAACCCGTCGCTTTCCAAGACCACAATTTACAATACTGTCGATGCACTGACAAAGGCAGGCCTGATTCGTGTTGTCAAAATGGGCGAAGGCGAAGTACGGCTTGACGGTTATACCGATAATCACGGACATTTCTATTGCAGAGAGTGTCAGTCTGTATTCGATTTTTCGCTCGAAGGATGCCATACTCCGGAGTCGCTTAAAGAATTTGAGATGGAAGAATTTGATGTTCGTGCTGCGGGTCTGTGCGGCAAATGTAAGAATTTGCAATAGGAATCGCATAGAGCCATTTAACATATCTGCCGTATATGCATAATATGCATTCGGAATATTTCTAGGGAGGTAGAAAAAATGGAATTGAAAGGTTCAAAAACGGAAAAGAATTTGAACACGGCGTTTGCCGGGGAGTCGATGGCTACCAACAAGTACAGCTATTATTCTTCCCAGGCCAAGAAAGACGGGTATGTCCAGATTTCAGATATCTTTGCGGAAACAAGCGGTAATGAGAGAGAACATGCCAAGCTCTGGTTCAAAGCATTGCACGGCGGCGAAGTTGCGGATACCAAGACCAACCTTTTGGATGCCGCAGCCGGCGAGTACTATGAATGGACCGAGATGTATAAGGGATTTGCCGAAGACGCACACGAAGAAGGCTTTAACCAGATCGCCGCCTTATTCGAAGGGGTCGCCAAGATCGAGAAGGTACATGAGGAGCGTTACAGAGCTCTTGCAGACAGACTCGACAAAGGTGAAGTCTTTGAGAGAGACGGAATCGTCATTTGGAAATGCATCAACTGCGGACATATTCATATCGCTAAGAACGCACCTATGGTCTGCCCGGTTTGTAAGCACCCCCAGTCCTATTTTGAGATCCAGTCCAAGAACTATTAAGAATGATTTTTTTAAGTACGAAGGAGGTAATCATTGTGGCACGTGAATTTAAAGTGTATCGGTGTCCGATCTGCGGCAATATCGTAACGGTTCTTCACAGCGGCGGCGGGACACTCGTTTGCTGCGGTCAGCCCATGAAGCTTCTTGTGGCGGGCGAGAACGATGCGGCCGCGAAAGAAAAGCATATTCCGGTCGTAACCGCAAACGGAAACCAGGTTGATGTGGCCGTCGGAAGCGTCGCGCATCCGATGACTCCGGAACACTATATCCAGTGGATCGCCCTCGTTACGGACAGTGAAGTGTATACGAAGTTCCTGACACCGGAGGATGCACCGGCCGCGGTCTTTGTGCTTCCGGACGGGAAGACCGGCTTTGAGGTATATGAGTACTGCAATTTGCACGGACTCTTCAAGGCCTGATCGTATTCCGAATCCCAACAGCACTTTTGTCTGATCTGAACCGCCCTTTTCTCCCGTTAACGAACACGCGGGAAGAAGAGGGCGGTTTTATTGTAAAAATGCAGCTCCTCACAGAAAAAACAGTTAAGGCTGTCCTATCGAAGGCTTCTAACACAAAAAAGTGTCCGCTCTCTTTGAGTAGGCCGTATAGCCGACTCAAAGGGAAACGGACACCGCATGGCAAAGTTTTTACGGGGCGGATCAGTTCTTCGGTTCGTTCCAGCTCATAAGAGCACGGAGCTCTTTGCCGACTTTTTCGATCGGATGCTCGGACTCAAGTCTTCTTCTCGCGTTGAAGTTCATGCGGCCGCACTGATTTTCGAGAATCCAGTTCTTGGCGAAAGTTCCATCCTGAATCTCGGCCAGAACTTTCTTCATCTCTTTCTTGGTCTCGGCTGTGATGATGCGCTTGCCGACACAATAGTCACCGTATTCGGCTGTGTCGGAGATGGAATAGCGCATGCGGGTCAATCCGCCCTGGTAAACCAGGTCAACAATCAGCTTCATCTCGTGCATGCACTCATAATAGGCGTTCTCCGGATCATAACCGGCTTCGCAGAGCACTTCGAATCCGACCTTCATCAGCTCGGATACACCTCCGCAAAGAACGGCCTGCTCACCGAAAAGATCGGTCTCGGTCTCTTCGCGGAAAGATGTCTCAAGAAGACCTGCGCGGCTGCCGCCGATACCGTGTCCGTAAGAGAACGCGATGTCACGGCAGTTTCCCGTGTAGTCCTGGAATACGGCGTAGAGACAGGGAACACCGCGGCCGATCGTGTATTCGGAACGGACGGTGTGACCGGGACCCTTAGGCGCGATCATGAATACATCGATATTCTTGGGCGGTACGATTCTCTGAAAATGAATGTTGAAGCCATGGGCAAAGGCGAGAGCCTTGCCTTCCGTAAGGTTAGGAAGAATATCCTTCTCATACATATCCGGCTGCTTTTCGTCATTAATCAGAATCATGATAACATCGGCCGCTTTTGTAGCTTCCGCCGTTGCCATGACCTTAAGTCCGGCATCTTCGGCGATTTTCCAGGACTTGGAGCCCGGATAAAGAGCCACGATGACATTGTAGCCGCTCTCTTTAAGGTTTAAGGCATGAGCATGTCCCTGGCTTCCGTAACCGACGATGGCTACCGTCTTGTTATCCAAAGCGTGTGTCTGACATTCCGAGTCTTTGTAAATCTTTTTCATGGTGGCCTCCGTTGTCGATGCGACAAAATTTATTCCAAATCAAATGATTTGCTTAGGGGGGGAGAGGGATAGTTGATCAGTCGAGCGAAAGGACGCGCTCGCCGCGCTCGATCGCAATCAGACCGGTACGGACCATTTCGAGAATGCCGAAAGGCTTCAGAAGCTCACAAAGAGCCGTGATCTTATCGTCGTTCCCGGATATTTCGACGGTTGCCGTAGAGGGCGATACATCGACGATGTGGCCTCTGAAAATATCTACGATCTGTAGTACCGACGTACGGGACACTTCATCGCACTTCACCTTGATAAATACGAGTTCCCTGGTAAGGTGCGCATCCGGTTCGAGCCGTTTGACTTTCAGCACGATCGGAAGCTTATGAAGCTGCTTTACGATCTGTGTGATCTGTTCTTCGTCCGCAACGACGCTTACGGTGATACGTGATATTTCCTGATTTTGTGTGGTGCCGACTGCGAGATTCTCAATGTTGAATCCGCGGCGTGCGAAGAGGTTTGCGACACGCGCAAGAACACCCGAATGGTTCTCAACAAGAATGGACAAATTCTGACGCATGCTCATACCTCTTTCCTCGTTTTCCCTAAGGTATCATGATTATTTATCACACACAACAAGGCAAGCTGCCCGAAGGTGCATCTGGTTGTTTTTCAACCAGAAAAAGATACGAAAGTCGGATCTTTGCGGATCCGACTTCCCGAATCACTTTTTTCATAGTCTTCCCGAATTACTTTTTCCCGTCTTTCAGAAGATCACGGATTTCGGTAAGGAGAGCAACATCTTCAGGAACTGCAGGCGCAGCAGGTACTTCTTCTTCCTTGGCCTTTTTTGCCTTGGCTTCAAGAGTCTTGCGCGCTTTGTTGATCAGTTTAACAACCAGAAAGATAACGGCTGCAACGATCAGAAATTGAATGATGGTATTGATAAAGACACCGTAGCCGATTGCAACTTCCGGTTTTAAGACTTCCTGTGTAGCCGGATCAAGAACCGCAGCCTTCATGACATATTTTAGCGAGGCAAAGTCAAGCCCGGATGTGAGCATCCCTACACAAGGCATAATAACGTCCTTGACAAGAGAATTGACGATCGCCGTAAACGATGTGGCAATAACGACACCAATTGCCAGGTCCATAACATTTCCGCGAAAAATAAATTCTTTAAACTCTTTCCACATAACAAATCCTCCTGGTTACTTTACTTGCTGTTCCTTTGATTTATAAGCCTTTTATAACATACGGACCAATAAAAAGAAAGGCGCAGTATCGCCGGGCTGCCCCTCATAAAAGACGGGGGCTGTCTCTTAAAACTTTCGTCTTGAGACAGCCCCTCTTCAAATACCGTTATCAGAATGAAAAATCAGCAGAACTTCTGGATTTGGGGAGGAAGATTCTGAACATCGCTGCTGCAAATAATCGTGGCGTCCAGTGACTTGCCGGAAAGAAACGTGTCCAGTTTTGTGATGAAATTGGCGAGATCTTCGACATTGTTATCTTTGGCGACCTTAAAGGCGCTGTCAATGTAAATATGTGTCAGATCATAATCTTTAGCCGTGATTCCGGCGACAAAACTCAACAGTTGTTCGTAACCTTCACAGGGGTATTCATCGACATCGATCAGGCGGATCTTGTACTTCAACAAACGATCAAGGCGATTTCCTCTCTCAATACACACAATGTTATTGTTCTCCTGAACCGCTTGCTCATTGATGTCATCAACCAGCTGTGCAGTCTTTCCGGTGCCTTTGGCACCTGCGATTACTTTTATCATTGGCATCATCTCCCTTTTGTTGATTATCCAAACATTATCTTGGACTAGTTTCATTCTACCCGATTCTCTTGCCGAAATGAATAGCTAAGAGGGGTTTTTTTGAAGGAATGTTTGGTAAAAATGTTCAATCGAAAAAAAGTCCGTACCGGTTGCTTGTGGTTTCTCCGGATATTGTTGCACTCTAATCTTATTAGTGGTAAAATTCTCTCGTAATGTGGTGTTTTTGATGAAGAGTGGGTTGTGCCCGCTCTTTCTTTTGCAATGAAAACGGAGGAGTTTATGTCAGAACGCTCTCGAATCGCGCAGCAGGCATTTGATCTTGCCTTGCCCGTAGTTGAGGGATTGGGAATCGACCTGGTCGACGCCGAATACAAAAAAGAAGGCAGTTCTTATTACTTAAGGCTCTTTATTGACAAGCGCGGCGGCATCGGCATAGATGACTGCGAGCTTGTAAGCAAGGCCGTCGACTCGATTTTTGACAAGGAACTTCATGCCGATCCGGACTATTTCGAAGTATCTTCACCCGGTCTTACCCGGCCTCTTACCTCGCTGTCTGATTTTAAACGGCACGAGGGCGAAGAAGTAGAGGCATCGTTTTACCGGCCTGTGAACGGGACGAAGCATTTTACCGGTATCATCAAGGGCGTCTTTGACGATAAAGTTCTGTTTGAATCGGAAGGCGTTCCTTGCGAGGTTCCCTTTGACGTGATTGCATCCGCGAAAAGAACCATCAAGTTCTGATTTACGTTTATTACCGGTATCGACATAATTACGGACGACGAATCATAGAGAGTACAAAAAATGAATGCGCAGTATGGAAGGAGACTATAGGGATGAATGAGAAATTGATCGAGGCGATCAAACTGCTCGCTAAGGAAAGAGGCATTGAAGAAGAGGTGCTTTTCGAAGCGATAGAAGAGGCGATTGTTGCCGCATTTAAGCGTGAATTTTCTGACGCTAAGTCTAATGATAATGTTTTTGCTGAAATCGACCGTGAGACCGGTGCAATGTACGTATTTGAAGTTCGCACGGTCATGAAGGAAGTCGACAATCCCAAAACACAGATTTCTCTGGAAGAAGCCAGAGAAATTGATCCCGAGCTTGAGGAAGGCGACAGCATTGAGATGACCATCCCGGTTGAATCTCTCGGAAGACTGGCAGCCAATGCCGCGAAAAGCGCCATCAATCAAAAGCTCAGATCTGCAGAACATACGAGAATTCAGGATGAGTTCTCCGGAAGAATCGGCGAACTGGCTTCCGGCGTAATCCAGAGAATGGATAACAAATTTGTTTTCGTCGACATCGGCCGCGCCGAAGCGACTCTTTCGAAGCAGGAGCAGGTCAAGGATGAGAAGTATATATACAATCATCATATGCGTTTTCTCATTCTGAAGGTCGAAGAGCATAACGGAAGACCCGTGATCTATGTTTCCAGAAGTCACCCGAATCTGGTCAAGAAGCTTTTCGAGCAGGAAGTGCCCGAAATAGCGTCCGGAATTGTAGAGATCGTATCGGTCGCCCGTGAAGCCGGCTCCAGAACCAAGATTGCCGTCGCATCACGCGACGAAAGCGTTGATCCGCTCGGCGCCTGTGTCGGTCAGCGGGGCGCCCGCGTACAGGCCGTCATGGATGAACTCGGCAACGAAAAGGTCGACGTCATCGAATGGAATTCGGACCCGGCCATGTATATCGCGAATGCGCTCCTGCCCGCAAAGGTAGTGCGCGTTGATACCGATAACAACACCAAACCAGACGGTTCACGCGAAATGTCCGCGCGCGTTATCGTGCCGGATCATCAGTATTCACTGGCGATCGGCCGCGCCGGTCAGAACGTCCGTCTCGCCGCACGCCTTACGGGCTGGAAAATCGATATCAAGAGTGAGTCTCAGTTCCGCGAGTTGATTCAGGACGAGTTTATGTCCCGATTCACGGTTGCCGAAGACGAAACGGCGGATGAGACACAGGAATCCTCACAGGATTCTTCCATCCAGGATGCCGATCAGCTTCCTGAAGCCTGACGGAGGTGATCCCTTCTGTGAAGAAGATTCCGCAAAGAATGTGCGTCTCATGCAGAACCAGAAAGAACAAGAAAGAATTGCTCCGGGTCGTTCTGATGCCTGATGGACAGGTAACGGTCGATCCGACCGGGAAGAAACCCGGAAGAGGCGCATATGTCTGTAAAAACAATGAATGCCTCACACAGGCGGTCAAGGCTCACCGGTTTGACAAAGGCCTCAAAACACAGGTTCCGCCTGAGCTTATTGCCGAACTATTAACGGATGCCGAAAGCTATAACGATGAATCAGATACCATTTTGGGAGGATAAATGACAGAAGAAGACAGAATTGAGGCAACGGACATAAAGAAGGAAAGAAACGAGCAGAGAATTCTCTCTTTTCTCGGACTTGCGACCAAGGCGCAGAAAACGGTCTCCGGAACAGATGCCGTATTGGAGACGATTTTAAGAGAACGCGCATGCCTTGTTCTGGTTGCCGGAGATTCATCGGAAGGTACAGCCGAAAAAATCGGGTATTATGCCGGACAAGCCGGTGTACCGTACTGCCGATTTTCAACGCGCGAAATGCTCGGAAAATTCATGGGAAAGACGGATCGCGCGGTTGCATGCGTGACGGACGAAGGATTTGCCGGCAGGTTGATTCAGATGTTAAAGGACGGATACGAAGTTACGAACGCATAAAGAGTCGGTGATTGTTGATTTTCGGGAAAATATAGGAGGAATTCATGACTGATCATAAAACAAAGGGTGCTCCGGCACCGGAAAATTCAGAGAAAAATAAGGAAGAAGCTCTTGAGCCTCAGGGTGTTGGAATCACTGTGAGCGGGATTTCGGGAACGAAAACCCTAAGGGTAGGACGTGTTAATAAGCGCCCGAAAGATGCGGCCGCACAGACCGATGTGAGGGAAGGCGAGCCTCAAACGGCTCCGGAAGTTCATGCCGCACAGAGCGCAGCTCCTGCACCGGCACCTGTTTCCGCTCCCGTCACCGCTCCCGTCACCGCGGAAAAAGCCGCAGCGACTGCTCCGGTCCGGGAACATCCGGCGGAGCCCTCGAATGACAGCAAGCCTCAGGCACCTGTCAGACAGGAAGTTAAACCCGAACACGAGACGGCGGTTAAAACAGAATCCGCCGTTGCTCAGAAGCCGGTCTCCGCAGCAGCACAGCCTGCAATGGATGCCGGAATAAAGGCTCCTCAGACTCCGGTACGTGAATCGGCACCGGCCGCTTCCGAGTCGGCGCCTGCCGCAGAAAAGCGCGAAGCACCCGTTGAAAACCGGCCGCAGAGCGGAGCGTATCAGGGCAATCGTCCGCAGGGCCAGGGTGGTTACCAGGGCGGCTATCAGGGCAATCGCCCGCAGGGTCAGGGCGGATACCAGGGCGGCGGCTATCAGGGCAGCCGTCCGGAAGGTCAGGGCGGATACCAGGGCGGCGGCTATCAGGGCAATCGTCCTCAGGGCCAGGGCAGTTTCGGCAGCCCGCGTCCTCAGGGCACCGGCTATCAGGGCAACCGTCCGGAAGGCCAGGGCGGATATCAGGGCGGCGGCTATCAGGGCAACCGTCCTCAAGGCACCGGCTATCAGGGCACACGTCCGGAAGGTCAGGGCGGATATCAGGGCGGCGGCTATCAGGGCAATCGTCCTCAGGGACAGGGCGGCTTCGGCGGCCCGCGTCCGCAGGGCACCGGCTATCAGGGCCAGGGCGGCGGATATCAGGGCGGCGGCTATCAGGGCAATCGCCCGCAGGGTCAGGGCGGCTTCGGCGGCCCGCGTCCGCAGGGACAGGGCGGTTTCGGCGGTCCTCGTCCGCAGGGACAGGGCGGTTTTTCCGCTCGCCCGAGACCCGACGGCTTCGGCGGGTCCAAGGATTCCGATTTTGTCCGGTCCAAAGAAGATAACGGGTACGGTTCGAAGAGTCAGGCAAGGGGCGGCGCTCGCGGTCCTGTGAAGCGTGATACGGATGTTCCGACCGATGTTAAGGAGAAGGAAAAGGCTAATTTTGCGGCACGTGACGCTTTTGAAAAGAGTCGCAAAGAGCCCGCAAAGGACGCAAAGAAAGACGCGGTTAAGCCCGCGGCGCCGTCTGCAGATCGCAGAGGCGGCACAAAGCATGCCGTAAACGCAGCTTTTTCCGGCCGCGGTGCGTCCGAAATTCTGCAGGACGACAATGCGCTTGATAATCTGTATCCGTCTTCGGCAAAGGGAAAGCGCAACTCGCGCAAAAAGCCTTTTATCGTACAACCGATGCAGCCCAAAGCTGTTCTGTCACACGTTCAGCTTCCCGAATATATCACCATCAAGGAATTCTCCGAAGGTATTCAGAAGAGATCGTCCGATGTGATCAAGAAGCTGATGAAGCTCGGTCTCCTTGCGACCATCAACCAGGAGATCGATTTTGACACAGCGACTCTGATCGCTTCCGAATTCGGAATTACCACGGAAAAGATCATAGAGGTCACGGAAGAGGACATCCTCTTCGACGACACGGAAGATACCGATGAGAACCTTGTCACGCGTCCGCCGGTTGTCGTTGTTATGGGACACGTCGACCACGGTAAAACGTCACTCCTCGACAAGATCCGTTCGGCGTCCGTTGTTAAGGGCGAAGCGGGCGGTATCACACAGCATATCGGTGCTTATACCGTTCGTCTCAAGGGCGGAAGACTTATTACCTTCCTCGATACGCCCGGACATGA
This sequence comes from uncultured Mageeibacillus sp., assembly GCA_964617375.1. Taxonomy (GTDB): domain Bacteria; phylum Bacillota; class Clostridia; order Saccharofermentanales; family Saccharofermentanaceae; genus Firm-13. The sequence continues at coordinate 37,640 of CAZTXQ010000022.1, forward strand.
GGCTTTTACGACGATGCGTCAGCGCGGAGCGCAGGTCACGGATATCGCAATTCTTGTGGTAGCCGCCGACGACGGCGTTATGCCTCAGACTATCGAAGCAATTAACCACGCAAAGGCCGCCAACACGGAAATCGTCGTGGCGATCAATAAGATGGACAAACCGGGAGCCAATCCCGAAAAGGTCAAGCAGGAACTCTCCCTTCACGGTGTAATTCCCGAAGAGTGGGGCGGCTCCAACGTCATGGTTCCTGTCTCCGCCAAAACCGGCGACGGTATCGACGAGCTTCTCGAGATGGTTCTCCTTACGGCGGACGTGATGGACCTCAAGGCAGATCCGCACAAGCAGGCCAAGGGTACCGTTATCGAAGCCAAACTCGATAAGAACAGAGGACCTGTTGCTACCGTTCTTGTACAGCGCGGTACGCTTCACTCCGGAGATACAATCGTAACAGGTCCGATCGTAGGACGTGTGCGTGCCATGGCGGACGAAAAGGGCGCGACCTTAAAGAAGGCCGGACCGTCCATTCCCGTCGAGATTCTGGGACTTCCCGAAGTTCCGGAAGCCGGCGAAATTTTCTATGCCGTAACCGATGAGAAAGTAGCAAGACAGCTCGTTGAAAAGCGCAGAGTCAAGCAAAGAGAAGATCAGCTCCGGAAGAGTTCACGTATGTCGCTGGAGACTTTGGCGGCGACGCTTGCGGCAGGAGAGGTCAGAGATCTGAACCTGATCGTAAAGGCCGATGTGCAGGGTTCTGTCGAGGCTATTATTCAGGCCTTGGAAAAACTCTCGTCCGATGAGATCAAAGTCAAGGTTATTCATGGAGCGGTCGGTGCCATAACCGAAACCGACATTGTCCTTGCCGACGTTTCCAACGCCGTTATCATCGGCTTCAACGTCCGTCCCGGAACCAACATTGCCGAAAAGGCAAAAGATATCGGCGTTGACATTAAGCTCTACCGCGTTATTTATAATGCGATCGAAGATGTTCAGGCGGCCATGAAGGGTATGCTCAAGCCTACCTATGAAGAGGTCATCCTGGGACACATTGAAATCCGTCAGATCTTCAAGGTCTCAAACGTCGGAACAATCGGCGGTGCGTACGTTACCGACGGTAAGGTGCTGCGTTCTTCCGAAGTACGTATCGTACGTGAAGGTATCGTGGTCCATGACGGAAAGCTTGCCTCCCTCAAGAGGTTTAAGGATGACGCCAAGGAAGTTGCTGCCGGTTATGAATGCGGTATCTCGGTGGAGAGTTTCAACGACATCCGTGAGGGTGATATCGTCGAAGCATATGAAATGCGTGAAATCGAAAAAAAGTAACGCAGATCGGTTACCGGACAGTCAAAGGGAATTAAGGAGTTGTTGTATATGAGGATAGATCGCTCATCCCGCGTAGGGGACGAGATGCAAAAAGCTGTTTCGCAAATAATCAGAGACGAAGTGAAAGACCCGAGAATTCCTCTGATGACATCGGTCATTGAAGTTCGTATGTCACATGACTTGACGCACGCAACGGTATATCTTTCCGTCATGGCAGATGCCAAGGGCAAAGAAGATTGCAAGGATGCTATAAACAGCGCGGCCGGATTCATCCGGCGCGAAGTTTGCAAAAGAGTCAATCTGCGGGTTGCCCCGGAAATGCACTATGTGTTCGACGAATCGATCGAAAAGGGCATGCGTCTTATGGATCTGATCGATAAGACCGTTCGGGAGGACAAGGCTCGTGGAGAATAGCTCGAATCGAATTGCGGAGGAGCTGTTAAAGCATCGCGATTCTTCCCGTGAAATCCAGATTTTCCCGCACATCCGGGTGGACGGCGATTGTTTGGGATCCGCAGCCGCATTGGCCGCGGTCCTGAACCGGCTCGGGATACGCGCCCGCGTGTTCATGGATGAGCCGATACCGGACAGATTGTCCTTTGTCGGGATCCGGCCGGAGCTCATGGAGATTTTTGATTCAAACAAATGGGATTCCTATCTCATCGATCAGGGAGCCGTGATAGCCGTTGATTGTTCGGAAAGCACGCGAATGGGACGTGCGGGAACCCTGTTTGCAAACGCTTCGGATCGGATGGTCATCGACCACCACATTTCCAGCGGGAGTTCGCACGGCTGCCGATATATCGACGCCGATGCGGCCGCGACGGCAGAGCTCGTACTGAATGTCATACACATTCTGGAAAAGATGACCGGAACCGACTTGATCGATCCGCCGACAGCGAACTGTCTGATGGTAGGTCTGCAATCCGATACGGGCCGCTTTTCCTATCAGAACACGACGCCCGGGACTTTTCGAGCGGCCGCCGAGCTGCTCGAAAAAGGGGCCAATGTCTATATCAACGCGTACAATCTATTTGATTTAACCAACGTCGAACGCATGCGGCTCACCGCAAGAGCGCTCTCCGGTGCGAAGTTCTTTTACGGAGGCCGATTGGCGCTGACTGTTGTGACGCAGGATATGATCCGTGAATGCCAGGCAACGGAGGATGCTTCCGACGGCCTGGCGTCCAATTTGCGCGATATCAAGGGCGTTCTGGCATCTTTTGCCGTGCGGGAAACCGCGGACGGGGAAATACGTGTCAACATCCGAAGCTATCTTCCTTTTGACGCTGCCGCCTTTGCCGCACAGTTCGGCGGAGGGGGACATCAACGCGCCGCCGGATTCACCGTTCTGAACAGGACGGCGACCGAAGTGAGTAAAATGATAATTGAGAGGGCCGGTGAGTTTTTATCGGAAACCAATTAGTAAACGGAAAAGAAGAGCTTTCGGGCATCATTAATTTGAACAAGCCGGTCGGAATGACTTCTTTTCAGGCAGTTGCGAGAATTCGTAAAATATTGAATGTGAAAAAAGCCGGACATTGCGGAACGCTGGATCCCTTTGCATCCGGTGTTCTTCCCGTGTGTGTCGGGAAAGCGACGCGTGTTGTCCGATACATGGACGGTTATGACAAGTCGTACCGGTGTACGGTTCGTTTTGGCGCATTTACCGATACGGAGGATAAGGACGGCCAGATAATCGGCGGGAGAATGCCTGCGGAGGATGAACTTGCCGCGATGAAGGCGGACGATTTTTCCGGTATCCGTAAGCTCTTTTCGGAGCTTCCGGGCGAGAAGGATCAGCTTCCGCCTATGTATTCCGCGATTAAGAAGAACGGACATCCGCTTTACGAATATGCCCGAAAAGGCATCACTATCGAACGCGAGACGAGGCGGATCCGGATTTACAGCTGTGACGTTCACGGCATAGCGGCGGATGAATTTCTATCCGCGGATTTTACGGTTTCGGTATCGAAGGGAACGTATATCCGGACGATATGCAACGGACTTGGCGTCGATACGGGTTACGGCGCATATGCCGATGCACTGTGCCGAACGGTTTGTGGTCCTTTTTTGCTCGAAAACTCTTATAATATAGAAGACATCGAACGTCTTATGCAGGAGAACCGGACCGATGCGTTCTTGCTTTCGGAGGATCTTGCCATCAAAGATATGCCCCGGCTTACGGTAAATCCGGAGGAAGCCTCAAGGATCAGACAGGGACAGCAGATGGATCTGGCTCAGTTTGAAGGACGTATGATTAACACCGGCGACCGAAGCGGCGCCGAACTTCACCATTCGGTCTATTTTGACGGGAAGCTGATTGCGGTTGTTTTTCCTGACGAAAAGGAAGGAAGAGAGATTCTTAGAATTGAAAGGGTGTTGGTTTAATTGCGGATTTGGGAATTCATCGAAACAGAGCAAGGAAGTCTGGCCTCGCCGGATGATTCGTTCGAAGGGACGGACAGAGAACGTGCCGTCGCGCTCGGATACTTTGACGGTGTACATGCGGGTCATCGCATACTTCTCGAAAAACTCTGTTATCTGGCCCGGAAGAGAAATCTGACGGCATCCGTTCATACTTTTTCCTCGCTTCCAAAATCAAAGAACGGCAATGGCGAAGGAGAGAGTCTCCTTTTGACCACTCTTTCCGAGAGATATCATTTTTTTGAACGGATCGGGCTGGACGAGGCCGTAGTTTTTCCGTTTTCGCCTTCCGTGTCCGATATTTCGGCCGAGGACTTTTTGAACATATGGCTTCGGGATACACTTCACGCCCGGGTGGTCGTCGCGGGAGAAGACTATCGTTTCGGTAAGGATCGTTCCGGCGATATCTCTCTTCTTCGAAAATGGGGCGAAGAGAATCATGTCGAAGTGGTGTCGATTACGCCGCTGTCTTACAAGGGACAGATTATTTCCAGTTCCTGGATTCGCGATTGCATGAGAGACGGAAAAATTCAGACGGCGAACGCGCTCTTAGGATATCCGGTTTCCTATCGGGGAAATGTGGCAGAAGGCAAGAAACTCGGCCGTACTCTCGGGTTTCCGACTGCCAATATAGAATGTGAGGCCGGTAAGCTGCTTCCGGCGTTCGGCGTTTATGCATCGGTACTGTATGCGAACGCCCGCTGCTATCCGGCCGTAACTAACATCGGATTTCGGCCGACCGTAAATCCAGAGGACGATAAACCGATGATCGAGACGACGATACTCGATCAGCAGGTCGACCTTTACGGACAACACATACGCGTATTTCTTTTTTCCTATATCAGACCGGAAAAACGCTTCGATAGTGTTGCCGAACTTCGGGAACAGGTACACAAAGATATGGCAGAAGTGCGGCATTATCATGAGGTACATGCCAATGACTATTCGATTCTTTTAGCAGGTGTGATATGATAAGCGAAGCGTATTCGGGCCCCCTTGTTTTGGCCGGGCCGGAAAAATATAGAGTATAAGAGGTGTTATTATGAATCTTCCCTTGCTCTTGACAACTACCGATGTGAGCTTCCCGGGGATCGGACTCAACAATATCCCGTTAAATAGAGTCGCGTTTACGATTGGATCTTTTCCCGTATATTGGTACGGTATCTGCATCATTCTTGCGTTTGGTTTATGCATCGGGCTTGCGATGTGGCAGGCATCCAAATTCGGACTTAAGGCGGACGACGTGATCGATGTTAGTATTGTGGTCATCCCGTCTGCCATCGTCGGTGCCCGGTTGTACTATGTCGCTTCGGCCTGGGATGAATTCGCGGCCGATCCGATATCGGTTTTCAATATCCGGAACGGCGGCCTTGCGGTTCTGGGCGGAGTGCTTTTCTCCATTCTGGCGGTTTATATACTGACGAAGTTCAAGAAGAAAAGCGTTGCGGCGATATTTGATTTTCTGATCGTTTACATACCTCTGGGTCAGGCGATCGGGCGCTGGGGCAATTTTTTCAATCAGGAAGCTTTCGGTACCAACACAACGCTGCCCTGGGGAATGATCAGTGCCGATACATCTGCCTATATTAGCGCTTACTGTCCCGGCCTCAATCCGGATCTTCCGGTTCATCCTACCTTTCTATACGAATCCCTTGCGACGCTTCTTATTTTCTTCGTTCTTCTGTTCGTGAGAAAAAGAATCAAATTGCCGCTTGTTCCGGTTGCCATGTACTTCATTCTGTACGGTGCGGCGCGTTTCTTTATCGAGGGACTTCGGACGGATTCCCTCTATATCGGGAATACGGGTCTTCGTACATCTCAGGTTCTGTCCGCGGTACTCGTTGTTGTAGGCTTCGGCATCATTGCGCTCAGCCGTTATCAGGCTGACAGGAAAGCCCTGGCCGCTCATACAGCCGGAGATGATCTGAATGATACGGTTGAAGAGACGGCTCCCGATGAAGGGGACCAGACCGACGAGACCGGCGAAACCGGCGAGCTCGGCGATGTAGGCGATACTGACGAATCAGAAAACGCCGGTGATACGACTTCCGAATCCAGCGATTCCGAATCCAGCGATTC
>CAZTXQ010000022.1:43566-44901 GCA_964617375.1 uncultured Mageeibacillus sp.
CAGAAAACGCCGGTGATACGACTTCCGAATCCAGCGATTCCGAATCCAGCGATTCGGAGAATCGCAATACCGATTTGGATTCGGACGATAAGGCATGAATACGGGAAGATCAGGTATCGAGCAGCTCAGGAACAGCTATTTTCGCGCTGTCGATTACTGGCTGATTGTGCCGATACTGACGCTTACGATGATCGGTCTGTTTGTTCTCAATCATGTATTATCGAGCGGTTATAAGGATTATCCTCAGAATTTCTACAAGCAGGCCGGCGCTGCCGTACTGGGTATTTGCGTAGCGCTTGTCATCTGCCTTGTGGAAACGCACTTCCTCAAGCTGATCGGCTGGTGCGTGTATTCATTTTCACTTCTTCTGCTTTTACTCGTCCCGATCGACGGATTCTCAATGGAGGCGAAATGGGGCGCTGATTCTTGGCTCAGGGTGCCTGTTATCGGCACATTTCAGCCTTCGGAGCTGTCCAAAATCGGACTGATACTTGTTGTTTCGTTTGTTTTGGAAGACATGGCCGAGAAGAGGATCACCAAGAAAAGGGGATTCCTTTATCTGGCTCTTGTTTATGCGCCGCATATGGTCATGATTCTCATCCAGCAGAAGGACTTCGGGACCGGCATGGTCATTGTCTTTTCCTTTATCTGCATCCTCTTCATCTGGGGACTGAAGTATCGCTACTTCTTCCTCGGTGTATCCTCGGTGATCATTGCGGCACCGTTCGTATGGAATTTCTATTTTTCGGCCATACAGAAGAAGCGAATTCTGTCGCTCCTCTTCTCGGGCTCGGATCCCGAGGCCGAATACAATCTGAATCAGGCGAAGAGCGCGATCGCCTCGGGAGGAATCGCGGGCAATACCTCGGGTACGGTAGTCAGCGTCCCGGTTAAGGAATCTGATTTCATCTATACCGCCATATCAGAGCACATGGGATTTATCGGAACGACAGCTGTTATCATACTCTCCTTCATGTTTCTGATGCGATGCCTTTATGTCGCTTCGAAAGCAACACAGAAGGCATATTCGTACGCGATTATAGGACTTACAGCCGGATTCGCCTTCCATTATATTGAGAATATGGGAATGTGCGTCGGGCTTCTTCCCATTACCGGTATTCCGCTCCCATTCATCAGTCTCGGAGGTTCGGCACTTCTGGTAAACTTCATATCACTTGGCATTATTCTGAGTATTTCCATGGAACGAAATCTCGGAAACAAATAGCTGTAACGGCTTATAGGCACTCATAATATGGCACTCCGGTCCATTTGACCGGGGTGCTTTTTTGTTGGTGCGCCACGCATGGCGATTAACTTGACGGTGAAAGTCCGTTA
>CAZTXQ010000023.1:0-32963 GCA_964617375.1 uncultured Mageeibacillus sp.
ACGGGAAGCCTTCGGAATGGAGTACCATTCTTGAAGGCTTCCCTTTTTGTTTACGCAAAATAGGCATATAATATATCTATCGGAATTTATCCGATATTACGGAAATTACAAGGAGGAATAGCATATGGCACTGTTTGATCCCAAGGCAAAGGCGATTGCTCAACTGCAGAGATCCACGGAAGAGAAAACTGCAAGCATCAATCGCTATTTTGACGAAATCGGTCGACTTTATTACGGGCAGTACCGGGATACCGCGGCAGACGTCTCAAAGGATATTAACTCACGATGTGATGCGATTACGGCATTGCTTACTGATATCGAAGGCAACAAACTGAAGATTCTTTTTGAGAAGGGCTTGAAGCTTTGCACTCATTGCAAAAGAGAGAATCCTCTCGAACACGCCTTCTGTTCTGCTTGCGGAGCGAAGTTTCCCGACGGATCGGACAAGCAGGTTGAGCTTCCGACGACTCCTCCGGCCGTTCCCGTAACGGCTCCTGTTCAGGCTCCTGTTCAGACTCAGGTCGAAACAGTCCCGGTACAGCCGGTTCACGAAGCGGCAACAGAAGTAATAGCACCGGTGATACCGGCGCCTGCAATGGAAGTGATAGCGGATGCTGCGGAAAAGAAGGAAGTAACTTCCGAGACCAAAGAATCTGTCTGACACTGACGAACCTGACACAACATTATTATTATAGCACTTTTGTCTTTTAATCACCGTGTTTGGTGTTACGGGTTTTTTCCTGCCGATACGTATAATGAAGATATAAATCTTAAGCGGATTTATATTAGAACCGGAAGGATGTGATTGTATGAAGATCACTACACAGGGAATCGGAATTCACGTAGGAGAGAGACTTGAAGAGAAGATATCCGACAAGCTCGCAAAGTTCAACAAGTATTTTGGAGAAGAAGGAACCTTTTCAATCAAGATTCGTCCCGAACGTGACGATCGACACGATGTAAAGAAAGTCGAGATTACACTGAGACTTCAGAATCGTATCTACAGAGCGGAGGCGAAGGACGAGGAGATCTTGACGGCCGTTGACCGCACCGTTGACAAACTCGAATCCCAGATCCGCAGACAGAGAACAAGAATCGAGAAACAGGTCCACGACTACTCGTTCATGAAGGAGTACTTAAGCGATGTCGAGGCTGTCGGGGACGAAGAAGAGTATGAGGAGAAGGCAATCATCAAGCGCAAGAGTTTTGCGCTGGTGCCGATGACACCGGATGACGCGGTTCTGCAGATGGAAATGCTGGGACACAGCTTCCTGGTTTATCTCGATGCGGAGAGCGGAACGGTATGCGTTGTATATAAACGCAAAGACGGCAACTACGGTCTGATCGAGCCTACCTATTGATTCACAGCGAATCGGGCGTTTGTTTTTAGCTTGCGGTAACCTGGACCCCGGGTAAATTCCCGGTAACAGGAACTGATAATTAGATAGATGATTTTTTGTCTGATACGTATGGAGAGGCTGCCCGTTTCAATAAGGGCAGCCTTTCTTTATGGTATAATGACTTCACAAATTTGCCGGGAAATCCGGTTTTCGGAGGAAGATTAACTTGAGCGAATCAGATATTTTCGATGACTATACCGGTGAATCCATGGATAACGGAGACAGCCGGGAAACCGGATCCGATTATAAGGAGGAACGGGGCCCCGATTTGTCCGGTATGTTAACGGGTTTGAATCCCGAACAGGAAAAGGCGGTCTGTCATGACGAAGGACCGCTCTTGATTCTGGCCGGAGCCGGATCGGGCAAAACACGAGTCATTACTTTTCGCATTGCATATCTGATTCAGGTACGGCATGTAAGGCCGTCTCAGATTCTGGCGATTACGTTTACGAACAAAGCCGCGAGCGAGATGAAAGAGCGCATCCGGACCTTGATCGGGGATATGGCCGCTTATATGTGGGTAGGAACCTTTCACTCCATGTTCGCGCGGATCCTGAGACGCCATGCGGATTTGATCGGTTATGAGAAGAATTTTTCGATTCTCGACTCGGATGATCAGCAGAAAATTATAAAGGAATGCATATCGGAGCTGGATCTTAACGATAAGATCTTTGTTCCGCGCGCGGTCGCCGCCGAGATCAGCCGTGCGAAAAACGAGCTTACGTCTCCGGAAACATACGAAAAAGAAGCCGGATCGGATTACAGAAGACAAAAGATTGCCATTATTTACCGAAAATACTGTGAAAAACTGAAGAAGAATAACGGCATGGATTTCGACGATATTCTCTTGTATGCCGTCAGACTTCTATCCGCGAATCCCGATATCCTTACCTATTATCAGGAACAGTTCCGCTACATCATGGTCGATGAGTACCAGGACACGAACCATGCGCAGTACATGCTGATCCAGATGCTTGCGAAACGCTATCGGAATCTGTGTGTCGTAGGCGACGACGATCAGTCGATCTATTCTTTCCGAGGCGCCAATATCCGGAATATTCTCGATTTTGAGAAAGATTTCAAGGATACTCTGGTGATCAAGCTCGAACAGAATTACCGGTCGACCGATAATATTCTTCAGGCGGCCAACAGTGTGATCCGCAAGAATACGACCCGTAAAAAGAAGACTTTGCGCACGGATTTTGAAGCGGGCGAGAAGATCACGTATTACTGTGCGGACCATCACGGTGCCGAGGCCTACTATGTGACCGATCAGATCAAACGCATGGTGCGTTCGAAGCAGTATGTCTACGGTGATTTTGCGGTGCTCTACCGTCTCAATGCGCTGTCCAGAACCGTGGAAGCGGCTTTTCGCGAACAGGGTATTCCGTATCGCGTTTATGGCGGACAGCGTTTCTACGACCGTAAGGAGATCAAGGACGTGCTCGCATATTTGCGGCTGACCAGTTCTTCAACCGACGATTATGCATTCGAGCGGATCATCAATGTGCCAAAGAGAGGGATCGGAGATGCGACCGTGAGCCGCGTCCGCGAACTGGCTCTTGAGGAAGGTGTCAGCTGCCTCGAGATTTGCGGGAGAGCGCCGGCTTATCCGGAATTGTCCAGAGCCTGCCATAAGCTCCAGATGTTTTACTCGCTCATACTGTCTTTTCGCGAAAAGCTCTTTGAGAATGCCGTTACCTTTGCAGAGTACATCGAGTTTGTTCAGGATCAATCCGGTATCATGCAGGAGATCATCGAGCAACAGGAAAAGAAGGGGGAGACGGTTGACCGCGTCGAGAACGTTAAGGAACTTCTTTCCGAAGCCGTCGAGTTTGAAGCCCGCCGCAAAAGTCAGGCCGAACAGAAGGAAGAGCTGAAAGACCTGTACGGCGACGATGCGATCCAGGATGACCTGAGCGTTGAGGACACGTCGTATGCGACGGATCTTAAGGGACTTCTCCAGTCGTATCTCGAAAACGCCGCGCTGTATTCGGACGGGGACAACGAGAATACCACGGAGGATTTTGTGCGGCTCCTGACGATTCACAGCGCCAAAGGTCTCGAGTTCGGCGTTGTTTTTCTGGTCGGAACCGAGGAAGGTATTTTCCCCGGAGCCCGCTCCATCGAAAGCAACGAAGGTCTTGAGGAAGAACGGCGCCTCGCGTACGTGGCAATTACGCGCGCGAAAAAGAAGCTCTTCATCACGTCTGCCAGAAGCCGGATTCTCTTTGGTCAGACACAGTCGTTTCCGCAGTCGCGCTTCATAAAGGAAATCGATCCGCAGTATCTCGAGAGCCTCGGTGCAGCCAGGCACTCGTACGGCGAAACGAATCCGTCGGCACGCCCGGCAGCCTCGTCAACACCCTTTGGGGCTTCATCCTACGGAGCCGCATCCTTCGGAGCCGGCGGCTACGGGGCCGGAGGTGTACGGAATGCGAGTTCCGGAACGGTCGGATTCGGTATTTCTTCTCCGGCCGGTATGCAGAATAAGCCGGATTCGGCGTCCGGCAATTTCCTCAGTCCGGAAACAATCGCCAAGGGTATGTCCGTCCGGCATCCGCGCTTTGGGAGAGGCACGGTTGTTTCCGTCGAGAAGGTGGCGGGAGACGCGCTTGTGTGTGTTTTATTCGAGAATCGAACATCCAAAAATATGCTGGTACGCCAGGCTAAGCTGGTCGCGGAACCGTCCGCATAAGGCCGGAGAACCGTCTGTGATATAATCGTATCTAACAGGAGGAATGCTGCATGGATTCTTGGGATAAGGAGCAAAATCTGTTTGACATATACAGTGAGGCTCTTGTCAACGTGCCCGGGGTTTCGGATTCTACGGACAATCCGAAAGACCAGGAGCTTCTTTCGCTTCTTCGCGACAGCCGGGAGAAATATCTTTCGCCCTATGCGTTCAGGAGCAGGGACAGCCGGGGAAGACGATTCCAGGAAGATCGCTGTACGATACGTTCCGATTTTGAACGTGATACCGGCCGCATCATTTATTCGCAGGCTTTTCGCAGACTTCGGCATAAGACGCAGGTCTTTTTCAATCCGCAGAACGACCATATCTGTTCGAGAATCGAGCATGTTATATATGTTAATTACATCGCGACGACGATTGCCAGAGCGCTGAATCTGAATATCGATCTGGTTCAGTCGATCGCATTGGGTCATGACATCGGACATTCGCCGTTCGGACATTCCGGAGAGAGAACTTTAAACGCGTGCGTCAAAAAATACGACGCGTCCATGTTTTTCGAGCACGAGATGCAGAGCCTGAGGGTTGCGGATCTGCTCGCCGACAGGAACGGCCACAGGGGAGAAGGCCTCAATTTATCCTTCGAGGTGAGAGACGGCATTGTGTCGCACTGCGGGGAGACCTACAGCGAATACAGGCTTGTACCCGACCGCGATAAGGAGACAGATTCGATCCTGAGCTTAAACAGTGTACACCGCAATATGCCGGCAACGCTCGAAGGCTGTGTGGTCCGGATCGCGGACAAAATCGCGTATGTCGGACGGGATATCGAGGACGCAGCCCGGGCGGGAATTATGGAATTCGAAGATATTCCGCCGGCGATCACCTCTACTCTCGGAACCACAAATTCTCAGATTATTCATACGCTTGTTACGGACATTATCCACAACAGCCTGAATAAGGATTCCGTCGTGCTTTCCGACGAGTCGGGGCAGGCCATGGAAGCGCTCTTAAAAGAGAACGTAACGCGAATTTATCAGTCGGACAAGATCAAGAAATATGAAATACGCGTAAAGACGACGATGGAAGGCCTTTTTGACGCGATGATGATGGCGATTTCCGATCCCGAGAAAGCGCATGCATCGGGGAATTCTGTTTTTACCGGTCTGATCGAATACGTGAAAGGCTATCCCGCAGATCATACATCCGAGGTTCAAATGGTAACCGACTATATCGCCGGAATGACGGACTCTTTCGCCAACAAGTGCTACGAGGCGATTTACTGGGTCTGACGATTCCCCGATACGCAAGGAGATAAAGCGATGCTAAAGAGCGAACACGAATCAAACGAATATCCTTTTTACGCGATGCTTGACCGGATGCAGTATATCAACCGGTGGGGCCTGATGCGCAACAACCGCACCGAGAATTTAAAAGAGCACAGTATGGATGTTGCCGTCGTGGCGCACGCGCTGGCGATCATCCGGAATCGTATCTGTCTGAACGGGCGAAAGGAAGTCGATCCGTCCTACGTGATGGGCGCCGCACTTCTGCACGACGCATCGGAGATTATCACGGGAGATCTTCCGACTCCGATTAAGTATTTCAATCCCGAAATCACGCAGGCATATAAGGATATTGAGGGAATAGCGAACGACAAGCTCCTTTCCCTGCTGCCGGAAGAATTGAGGGACGAGTACAGGAAGCTTCTCTTTCAGGATCCTGCCAATCCCGATGAGACGGAAGCACACCGGCTGGTGAAAGCGGCTGATCGGATCTGCGCCTACATCAAGTGTATTACGGAGGAGAGCTCCGGCAACAGAGAGTTTACACCCGCCAAAGAGTCGATACTCGATTCCATCCGGAAGATCGATTATCCGGAAGTCGCCTACTTTATGGAACACTTTGTTCCGGCTTACGGGCAGACTCTCGATCAGATCAGTGAATAGTCAGGTGTATATAAGTGAAGCATAACCTACGAAGATCCTATCTCCTTATCGCCGCAGGCATTTTCGCCGCCGCCTGTATTGCGTGTGTCTGCCTTGTGTATTCGATGTTTTCCAGAGACGCGGGCAGAGAATTGAGCGACGATTTGCGGGGCGTCATCGAAAGAACGGCCGAACGGACCGGGAACCGGGAAGCTGCCGCTGTCTGGGAACGGGAAATCGCTTCCGGACGGGTGTCTCTTTCCGAATATGTGCGTATTTCGTTTACGGGTACTCAGTATCTTCTGGAAGGTAAGGACGACGGAGCGTTTGCCAAGGACCTTTCCTTTGCCGTTTATGGCAATGAGGACAAGGCGGCCGACCTTACGGTTTCTCTTGCCGGTTATTCCAGAGTCTATGTTGCCGAGGCGGCTCTTCGCGAGATAAATCCCGACTATGTGCGGGAGGATAAGGCGGCTCCGGACAAAACGGGGACGAGGCTTCTCTCCGTAACCCTCGATCAGCCGCTCGCGGACACCGAGGGCTACGGGTTCGGTATCCGCAAGGCCAGCGGACAGATTGAGCTGGCCGGAGACGCTTCCCGAACCGATTTCTATATCGACGGGAACTTAAGACCGGTTCGTTTTAACATAACAGAGGACGCGTCCGGACAGCAGACGTTTTCGATGGACTGGGATACGCGAAAAGAGTCTCCCGGCACACATTCCGTCAAAATCCTTCTTAGAACATCGGACGGCCGGGCGGTCATTCTCTCCGGCGGAGACATTCTTATCCCGTCTTTTTCCGATCTCGAAAACGACAGTATTGTTTCGGGGTCTGTCGAAGAAGCCAAAAAAGAATCCTGGTACCGGCTCGATGCCGGTGATCAGAATGCCTATATCAATTTTGTTAACGCGACAGGCGATATCAAGGTTACGCTCTACGACATGTACGGCAACAGGATCGGCACGAACGATCTTCCCGGGATCACGCCGGAAGTCTTGAGGGGATACGCGCAGGCTATTCCGGAGACGGACGCTCAAGACCCGTATGCGGCATCCTACGGCAATCTCTTTTACGCGCGTGTGGAGCGAGGGGCAAGCGCGAGTGCTATTGCCGAAATCACGTATCTGATGGCACAGACCAAGGAAGTGGCGGTCGATGCGGACGGGAACTATCTTGCCGTAACAAGCGATGTGGGTGTCGTCCCGACGCCGCTTCCGACGGGAGCCGTATCCGATGAAGAAAAAAACACGCCGGTTGCATGCCGTGACAGCAACGGTAATTCTCTTACCTATGCCAAATCCGATCTCAAGTTTCTGCCGCTCAACGGAAATCTTGTATCTCTTTCCTTCTCGGATACACCAGGCGGCGGGAGTCTTCCGGTTTATCCTATTTTCGCGCAGGAGACAAAGTCTTACGGCTATGTTTCGGCGGCCGGGCTGTCGAATCTTGCTGTCGCGTATTCCTGTACGGAAGGCTATGCGGCTTCGGTCACGGTCGAGAACGTATCGGATGATCAGACGGTGACGGTCGCCTCCGGTGACGGAACACTTCCCGTTACTCCCTCCGGCAACACCATTCGAATCAGGATTAAGGATTTTGATCAGAACGAACATGTCTATACACTGTATCTTCTTTCCGGCGCGGATAAAAACGGATACGATACAACGACATTAAACGCCTTCCCGGAAAGCTACAGGAGCGGTATCTGGCTTCTTCACAATTTGAGTCCGGCGTATACTTTTGTACCGTATGAGACCGGCATATCCTGGACCGAACTCATGGCGGCTGAAGACAATAAAGACAAGAGCCTGGTGAGCGATACGTATAACCCGGAATGGGTTAAGGCCGGAAGTCCCGTTTATGACGGTTCATCCTGGCGGTCCGCCAAAGCGGAAGTTGTCTCGTATTTTCTCGATCCGCGCAACTTTCTTACACCGGTCTATATTTTTCAATTTGAGAATCTGTCCTTCAATCCGGCCGTGCATACCATTGACGGCGTTAAATCGATGACCAGGAACTCGTTTCTTGACGGAACGGCGCCGGATTATTCGTCTATTCTTCTCGAAGCCGGATCCGGGGCCGGTATATCACCGTATTTTCTGACAAGCCGGATCCTCCAGGAGATGGGCCGTCAAGGAGACTCCATGCTTTCGAGCGGAACGCTTCCCGGATATGAAGGTTACTACAATTTCTACAATATCGGCTCGACACCGGATCCGGATATTGAGAACGGTGCGCTGATCAACGGGGCAAAATTTGCCATGTGGGGCAGCGACGCGGCCGGACAAGTGCTGACGGATGAAGAGAAGGCCATTCTTTTACCGTGGACGTCTGCGGATCTGGCCATCAAGGGCGGCGCGCTCTGGATCGCCGCGAGCTATGTTGACATCGGACAGAACACTTTATATTTTCAGAAATTCGATGTTATCAATAACGAAGACGGACTGTATCTTCACCAGTACGCGCAGAATATTGCAATGGCCTACAGCGAGAGTTCGCGGTATTTCAGGGCATACCAGTCACAGAACATGCTAGCATCGCCTTTTGTATTCAGCATACCGGTTTATACCGATATGCCGGCCGTTTACGGGTTCATTCCAACGGCGTGATTGAAGTTCCGATGCGGGATTTGTATAATACGTAGAAGATATTTTTCCGGCGACAGACCGGAAAAAGGGAGGATCAGATGAGAAGATTCCGCTTTTTGGCAGCCGTACTGACGGCCGCCGTTCTTATACCCGTTCTTTTCGGTGCCGGAGTGAGCGCAGCCGGTACGCTTGAGGTCAGCCTGTCGGCCGCGGCCGATCCGGTCAAAGCGGGCGATACGGTCGCCGTCAACGTGAACTTAGGCAATTTCCCGAATCTTACAAGATTCGGCCCGATTGAAGTCCAGTTCGACCCTTCCTATGTTTCTTTCTCGGGATCAGACAGAGGCGGCTCGATGCCATCGACCTTCGCGATCAACTATACCCCGACGACAAGCGTGATTACGATAGCGGGCGTGGATCAGACCGTTGAGAATCAGCTGGCGGCCAATCAGACGGCTCCCACAGTCGACGAAGCCGGCAATCCCATTGCGCCGCCTGCCGATCCGAGCATGCACTCTGATTCGCCGGTTACCATATGTACTCTGTATTTTAAGGTGATTGATACTGCACCGACCGGTGATGCGCGTTTCTGGCTCGGCAATCTGGGTGGTTTCAAGGACAATACCGGAGCACAGGTGACAGCTACAGTGGGAAATACCGTCACGGTGCCGGTCACAAGCCTTCTGTCGGCGGATGCGTCTCTTGCGTCGCTTTCCATTGACGGCGTGAAGCTTTCTCCCGATTTTTCGCCTTCCGTATTCAGCTATACCGCAAATGTCGACCGAAGTGTGACGAGTGTGTCCGTGAAAGCCGCAGCCGCTGATTTGAAGTCGCAGGTGACCGTTACGGGATACGATAATCTTCTCGTCGGCGAAAACAGTGTTGTGGTTAAAGTCGAAGCCGAGGACGGGAAAACCGCCGTCGAGTATGTAATCACAATAACCCGTGCCGAGAATTTCGTACCGGACGGAGCGACGATTACGGACACCGCGGGGAAGGTGTATACGTTTGCCGAGCTTCCGCAGTCGCTTACTCTTCCGGCCGGATTTGTGCAGGAAACGAGAATTCTCGGCACTCTGACGGTTCCGGTCTTTGCGGGACAGGGAATGAAGAGCATACTTCTATACCTGCAGGATCAGGATCTTGCGCCGGCTCTTTACATCTATAACCCCGATACGGGCGAGATTCACCCCTTCGATGCCGCCATAACCCTCTTTCGTTCCGCAGAGATGCTTGTGATTACGGAGGTTGCGTCAGACGTAAAGATTCCGGAAGGCTTCACCGAAACTTCCGTAATGATCGGCGATGTTAAGACGATCGGATATGCGTCGAAGGACGGGAAGACTATGCTGATCTACCTTACCGACGAGGACGGGACAAGCCATTTCTATATCATCGATTCCGTAAAAGGCGATTATATTCCGTATATTGCACCGGCCAAGGCTGCCAATTTCCTGATACCATTCGTGATTACCGCGGTTATATCGGTTGCAGAGTTGTTCATGATTGTCTATATTATTTATCAGGTACGGCAAAGAAACCGGCCGAAGGAAGTGAGACACGTCTGATATGGATATAAAAGCCTTAATCAAGGGCGACAGTTCTCTGTCGGCCGCACAGAAAAGAACCCGTGAGATCTTTCTTTACCTCGTATTCGGCGTTCTTACCACTGTGGTAAACCTGATCTCGTTTACTGTGTTCGATTCTATTTTTGGCGGAAAGAGTAACATAAACCACGATGTTCTCTTAGCGATCAACAACACGGTTGCCTGGATACTTGCTGTTCTTTTTGCCTTTGTGACAAACCGCACGCTTGTTTTTGCCTCCAAGAGTCCGTTCTTCAAGGAGATGCTGAGCTTTTTTGCATCGCGCGTCGTCACTTTACTCGTATTTGAGCTTGGAACCATGGAGCTGCTTGTCCTCTTGTTTGAGCAAGGCTTCGGGCTGTCAAGGTATTCGATTTGGGCGATAGGGCCTTTTGACTTTAAGTACTTATATATCTGGAAAATTTTAAATTCCGTATTTGTCGTGATCGGAAATTATGTCCTGAGCAAGCTGTTTGTGTTTCGCGGAGCGAAATCCGCGGAAAAGAAAACAGACGGGGAGAGTGGCAAAGACGCATAAGAGTATCCCGCAAGTACCCGAATTCCTGCTCTCATCTCAGCGTTTCGGCATTCATCTCGGTCTCGGCCGGATGGAGAGTCTGATGCGCCGCCTCGGCAATCCAGAGGACCGTCTTCGGTGTATACACGTTGCCGGAACCAATGGCAAGGGTTCCGTGACCACCTATATCGCTTCCTCGCTGGCTTCGGACGGACACCGGACCGGCGTATATACGTCGCCGTTTCTCGAGCGTTTTTCCGAAAGGATCCGGTTTCTGGACGGCAGGGATTCGGTCCGCAGGATGCTGTCGGACGACTCGGAAGGCGAAATCCCGGAAGAGGCTCTGTTCCGGTTGTCCGGACGGGTCGAGTCCGCGGTTCATGATATGCTCGAAAACGGGGAAGAACACCCGACGGAATTCGAACTGGTTACCGCCGTCGCCTTCCTTTATTTCTCTGAGCAGAAGTGTGATTACGTCGTTCTGGAAACAGGCCTTGGCGGCCGTCTTGACTCGACGAACATCATCAGAAACCCCGTTTGCTCTGTGATTACCGCTCTCGGATTTGACCATACAGACCGTATCGGCCATACGATGACCGAAATTGCGCGCGAAAAGGCAGGGATCATAAAGCCCGGGTCCCCGGTCTTTCTCTATTCGCCAAACGATACCGATCTCTCCGAGAGAGATGCCGAAGCAGCAGCCGCGGTCATGCGGGAAGCATGTGACCGGAACGGATCGATGCTCACCGTCGTGTCATCGGAGGATGTGAGGGTAATGTCTTCCTCAGCGGACGGGCAGACCTTTGTCGCATCCTTTTTCCCGGATGAGCTGAGAATCCGCCTTCTGGGTATGTATCAGACGACAAATGCGGCACTGGCGGTCAGGGCGCTGAAGGGAATTGTCTCTGATGCCGGTATCCGGGAAGGCCTTGAGAACACCGTCTGGAAGGGAAGAATGGAGATCCTGGGGAAGAACCCGCTCATTCTTCTGGACGGCGGGCACAACCCGCAGGGCGCCCTGTCCTTCCGAAGTTCCGTCGATCAGCTTTTCGCGGACGACTTCATCAACCATCCGCCGAGACTGATTCTCGGCGTTATGGCGGATAAGGATTATGCCGGAATTCTTGCGGTTCTCTTCAAAGACCTTCCGTATCGATATTGTGAAATCGTCTGCGTGACGCCGGATAATCCGCGAGCCTTGACGGCACAGGCACTCAAAGGCTTCATCACGGAACATTATAGGGGCGAGGATTTGTTTTACAAGAATCCTGCGGATATGTATAATGGGCAAGATAAGATTTTAACCTGCGACAATGCCGTTCAGGCTTGCAGCGAGGCGATTGCCTTATCCGTATCGGACGGTGCACCGATTCTGTGCATGGGTTCGCTGTATCTCGCCGGCGAAGTGCGAAGTACGCTTCTAAACAGGCTGTAAGGAGATAAGATTTATGGATTGGCGCGAGGCCGCAGAATCCTTCCCGCTTCTTGAAGCAAAGGATTTAAGCCGTCTTAATTTATCAAAGGAAGAGCAGGAATACGTGCTGGTCCTTTTTAACCGTGCCGTTTTAAATGCCAGATCCGACGGCAGCGACATTGCGTTGATTGCTTTAAAAAAGCTCCTTACCGAATATCCGGCCTGGGGAGAAGCCGCGCTTCTTTTTGGAATCTGCCTGGCGATTGACGGCAAGTACAAGAGAGCGGGCGCAAGTTTCGAACATGCGCTTTCCGCAGGTCTCATAACCGAGCAGCTTACTTATCTCGCTCAGATCGGAAGCCGCGAAGCCGCGGGTGACTACGCGAAGAACAAACGCAAGACTGTCGAACTGGAAGACGGCAAGAAGAGTTTTCTTTCGACCATCTTACCGCCCAGGAACAAGCGCTCCATTTTTAAAGAAATCGATACCGAGGAGAGGGGCCACATGCAGGCGCCGATCCTGACCCGTGCGTCGCGTTCGCCGGGGAAAGCGATGCTTGCCTCCGACAGGGAACGGCGGGATGTACTGATGCAGGCGAATGCGGGCGGTGACGCTTCTGACGAAGAAATCGACGTGACGATACCGAAGACTCCGGCCGAGAAGATGCGGATTACCGCGATTGTATTAGGAAGCGTCGTGGGCGCGCTGGGACTCGGGTTTCTGATTTGGTTCTTTGTCATACCCGGGATATATACGATGAATGAGAATCAACGGTCGGCCGGGCAGCTCCGATACCTTGTTGCCGCTTTGGAAGCAAACCAAAGTGATCCGGAAGTTGAGAAGATTCTCTCCGATTACAAAGCAGCATTCGCGGCACAGGACAGCGGTGCACAGACGACACCTGCCGCTGCAAACGGCGCAGCATCCGAAGAGACGACAGATACCATGACTTCGACAGCAACCCCGGCAGCGGCGGCTGCGACTCCATCGGCGGGAAGCGGCCTCACACCGACCGGAACGGATAACGCTCCGACCGGTACAGACAGTCCCGAAACGACTGCTGCGGCAGGAAGCGCAAGTCCGACCCCTTAAGCCCATTAGAGCGCGCTTCTTCGATGAAGCGCGCTTGTACGGATAACAGCAAACAGCATCGGTATAAGCCCAGATGTCAAATCAGGAGGAGAAACATGAAATATGTAAGCACACGCGGAACAAACTACGGGTATTCGTCAGCGGAGGCCATCAAACAGGGTATTGCTCCCGACGGTGGGCTTTTTGTTCCGGAATCCGTTCCGAAGCTCGGGAAAGACGATTTCCTTAGGATGGCAGGGCAGTCCTATGTGGATACGGCAGCCGATGTATTATCGCTGTTCCTCGATGATTACTCGCATGCCGAGCTGAAGGATTACTGCGCGAGAGCGTACGACGAGACCAAATTCGGCCCCGAGCCGGCGCCGCTGGTTCAACTGAACAAATACAATGAGCGCGAGTACATTCTTGAACTCTGGCACGGACCGACCGCGGCCTTCAAGGATATGGCGCTGCAGCTTCTTCCCTATCTGATGACGGGGGCGATTGCCAAGACCGGAGAGAAGAGAAAGATCTGCATCCTGACCGCCACATCGGGAGATACCGGCAAAGCGGCTCTGGAAGGCTTTAAAGACGTTCCGGGTACCGAAGTCGTGGTCTTTTACCCCTCGGCCGGCGTATCGGAAGCACAGCGCCTCCAGATGGTCACAACGGAAGGCTCCAATGTGCATGTCGTTGCGGTAAACGGATGCTTTGACGACACGCAGACCGGCGTCAAGAAGATTTTCGCGGACACAGAGCTCGAAAAAGAGCTGAAGGAGAATGGCGTTCTTCTTTCTTCCGCCAACTCGATCAACTGGGGGAGACTTGTTCCGCAGGTAGCTTATTACGTGGCTTCGTACGCCGCGCTGATCCGGATGGAGAAAATCGAAGTCGGAGAACCCGTCAATATCGTTGTCCCGACCGGCAATTTCGGCAATATACTCGCCGCCTGGTATGCGATGAAGATGGGTGTTCCGATGAACAAGCTGATCTGTGCCTCCAACAGAAACAAGGTGCTTTCAGACTTCTTCCGGAGCGGGGTCTATGACAGAAACCGTGAATTCTTTAAGACCAACTCTCCGTCAATGGACATCCTCATTTCTTCGAACCTGGAGAGGCTTCTTTTCGAGCTGACAGGAAAGAACGGAGAAAAAGTCAATGAATGGATGAATGAGCTTGCCGGGAAGGGCTCCTATACGGTAGACGCGAATACACTCCGCGCCATGCAGAGCGTTTTTGTCGGAGGATTTGCCGACGAGACCGGTATTCTGAAGACGATCCGCGAGATCTATGACCGCTGTGACCATATTGTTGATACACATACCGCCGTGGGCTTCAATGTATACGGCCGTTATTATCACCGTTCGGCGGATGAGACCAAGACAATTTTTGTCTCGACGGCCAGTCCTTTCAAATTTGCCGATTCCGTCATGGATGCGATCTTCGGAAACGGTTACAGCAAGGGAAGATCCTCCGAGGTTATTATCCGTGAGCTTTCCGAAGAAAGCTCGCTGACGGTTCCGGAAGGACTCAGCAATCTGGGCGAAAAACCGGTACTTCACAGCGCGGTTATCGAGAAAGAGCAGATGAAAGATCAGGTCTTATCCATTCTGCTAAAATAAACAGTCAATACAAATAAAGGAATCAGTCAATACAAAAAACGCCCCGTATCTTTTGCTTAAGATACGGGGCGTTCGTTATGTCTGACTGCTTACCTGTCATGCATTCGTAAACGGATGCTTACCCTTTGATAATCAGCGAAATGCCCTTGTTGAGCTCGCTGAAGTCTTCCTTAAGGGACACAAGATACGCCTTTCCGGTATCGGTAATGGAATAGTACCTTCTGAGACGGTTGTCTTCGGAAATCTTCTTCTCGAATTCTTCGATGTAACCGAACTTCATCAGCCTGTAAATTGCGGGATAAAGAGTCGCTACCTTATAAAGACCCTTGCTGCGGCTCTCAAAAGACTGAATCAACTGATATACATACATGGGACTCTCAGAAAGAAGATGAAGAATCAGCATCTCAACCGTTGCCTTCTTGTAGTTCTCGCGCATACCTTCAGGTGTTCCGCTTCTTGTCATGTTCTCTTGCATATTTCTCACCTCTCTAATAAAAATGATAAGAAAATAACCAATAATTCCAATTTCATTGTACCAAACTTTCAGCATTAGTCTACAAGTTATACTCAACAATTTAGTTTATTGAGTAAGAAATATATGAATTTTTTGTGTCGTTTGAAAAGCTATATTCAAATATGTTCTAAAAAGGTAATACAGTCGCAGCTAATTTGTGATAATCAAAAAAAGACGGGCATTGAAAACGCCTGTCTTTGAAGATGAAAACGACTGTTTTATCAGGCGTGAATTTCTTCGAGAGAGAGTCCGGGATTGCGCTCAAGAGCCCACGATATACCCCATTCGGACTCGAAAAGAATCACGGGTGCTTCGTCTTTATCAAGGACGAGAAGAGAGGTTGACGTAATGGTGATCTTCCTCAAATCGATCGGATTGGACGGATCCTTCTGCACGGCCCACCTTGCGTGCCGGTAGCTTAAGTTGGTCCGCAGCAAGTCGACCCCGTACTCGTTCTTAAGACGATGTTCGAGGACTTCAAACTGCAGAACACCGACGACACCCATGATGTAGGTCTCGGTTCCGATATCGGGCTGCTTGTAAAGTTGAATCGCACCCTCTTCGGAAAGTTGGTCGACGCCTTTCAGGAACTGCTTGCGTTTCATGGAATCAAGCGGCATAACTTTCGCGAAAAATTCGGGCGGGAAGACCGGGATGCCTTCAAACTGAAACGAACCGGAGGATGTTAGCGTATCTCCGATCCGGAATATACCGGGATCGAAAACGCCGATGATATCTCCGGCATATGCTTCCTCGACAATCGTTCTGTCCTGTGCCATAAACTGCTGCGGCTGCGCGAGCGTAATCTTCTTGTCGGCGCGTACGTGCTTAACCGTCATGGACTTCTCGAATTTGCCGGAACAGATGCGCATAAAGGCCATGCGGTCTCTGTGGTTCGGGTCCATATTGGCCTGAATCTTGAATACAAAACCGGAAAAGAAATCATCGTACGGTGATATGATGCCCTTGTCCGTATGCCGTGCGACCGGTGCGGGTGCCATGGCCAGGAAACTCTTTAGAAACGGTTCCACAGCGAAGTTCGTTATCGCAGATCCGAAGAATACAGGGGTCAGCTCGCCATTCAGGACTTTCTCCAAGTCGAACGGATCTCCCGCCATATCGAGCAGATCGATATCGGCGCGCAGCGCATCGTAATAATGTGCTCCGATCTTCTGCTTTAAGTCGTCGTCATGAGAGCCTGCGGAGCTCATGGCTACCACGCTCGCTCCGTGGTCGCCGCTTGATGTATCAAAGAGCAAGACGCGGTCGTCCGCTCGGCTATAGACACCTTTAAAGTCGCCGTCCGTTCCGATCGGCCAGTTCATCGGCGTTGAGCGGATTCCGAGTACCTTTTCAAGTTCGTCGATCAGGTCAAAAGGATTCTTTGCAGCACGGTCCATCTTGTTGATGAACGTGAAAATCGGAATACCGCGCTTGCGGCAGACGGTGAACAGCTTGATCGTCTGTGCCTCGACGCCCTTGGCACCGTCGAGAAGCATGACGGCGGCGTCCGCGGCGCAGAGCGTCCGGTAAGTGTCTTCCGAGAAGTCCTGGTGCCCGGGGGTGTCGAGGATGTTGATGCAGTAATTGTCATATTCGAATTGCATAACGGAAGAGGTAACGGAAATTCCGCGCTGCTTCTCGATCTCCATCCAGTCGGAAGTGGCATGGCGGGACGCTTTTCGCGCTTTGACGGAACCGGCCATATGAATGGCACCGCCGTAAAGGAGTAGCTTCTCGGTCATGGTCGTCTTGCCGGCGTCCGGGTGCGATATAATGGCAAAGGTCCGTCTTCTGTCTATTTCTTTCTTGATAGCGTTGTCCATTTATGAAAATTCTCCTCAGCGAACGGTCGTCTCCCGCGATCGCGGGACAAAGCGTCAAACGGTATATGAACGGGTTTTAAAATGAGCTATAATTAAATTCTAAAAGTAATCTGCTCATTTATGTTAAGCCGAATAATTATAGCAGTCTTGTCACGTATGTGGCAAGCAAGAGAGGAAAATATATGCCTGATGTTGGTGAGACAAGACTGGCGGTTCTGATTGATGCGGATAATGTTTCCGCGAACTATATACGGCCTATGATCGAAGAATTGGCGAGGTACGGAAATCCGACGATCAAACGGATATACGGAGACTGGACGAAGCCGAATCTGGGGAGCTGGAAGAATGTACTTCTGGATTATGCCTTCCAGCCGATACAGCAATTCGGATATACGACCGGCAAGAACGCGACGGATTCCGCGATGATCATCGATGCGATGGACATTCTGTATTCCGAGAAGGTTTCCGGTTTCTGCCTCGTATCGAGCGACAGCGATTTTACCAGGCTGGCGACGAGGCTTCGGGAAGCCGGCAAGATCGTGTACGGAATCGGAGAGAGAAAGACTCCGACACCCTTCATCGCCGCCTGCGACCGCTTTATCTTCCTTGAAATTCTAGGGGTAAATCCCGTGGAACTGGAGCAGACGCGGGAGCCGCAGGACACGGTGCAGAAGCCGGTCTGGAACGAAGACCGCTCTGTGAAGAACAACACGACTTCCTCAATCACCAGACCGGTCACTACGATTGACAAGCAGACGATCGCCCTGATTACCAGCTCGATCACCGACCTCGCGGACGATAGAGGATGGGCCTTTCTGGGAGCCGTCGGGAATCTGGTCTTAAAGAAGAAGCCGTCGTTTGATTCCCGTAATTTTGGATTTGCCAAACTGTCTCATATGATACGCTCCATCGATGAAGTCGAAAGCGAGGAACGGATCAACGACAAGAATCCTCTGGTTACACTGATCTACATCCGCAACAGGGAGGACATGTAAGAATGCAGAGAGGCAGCGGGGTTTTGCTACATATCTCGTCTTTGCCCGGACCGTTCGGTGCGGGGTGCTTCGGTTCCGAGGCCGTGGAATTTGCGCGGCAGATCCACGAGGCGGGATTCTCCTACTGGCAGGTTCTGCCGTTCTCACAGCCCGGGAACGGAGATTCCCCGTATCAGAGCTTTTCGGCATTTGCGGGTAATTACTATTTCATTGATCCGCGGAAACTTATGGAACAGGGACTCATCACGCAGGCCGATCTCGAAGAGGCAATGTATAAGGGACCGCCGTACTCGGTTGATTTTCCGTGGCTCATGAAGTCCAGACTGGCGGTTCTCCGCAAAGCCTACGCCAATATCACGGAGGATATTGTCCGCGAGACGGAACTCTTCCTGAGCGCGAATCCATGGGCGGATGATGTCGCTCTTTATCAGACGATCAAGGACGGGGAAGAGCAGAGGCCGTGGTGGGAATGGACAGACCCGGGGCTTCGGCTTCACAGCGAGACCGCGATGGATGACATCCGGGAAAGCCGTCATGACGAATACTTTTTTCACTGTTATGTCGAATATGAGTTCCATAGACAGTGGATGTCCGTAAAAGAGCAGATCAACGATGCCGGCGTTCAGGTTATCGGGGACATTCCGATTTATGTCTCGGATGACAGTGCGGACGTATGGGCGAACAGCGATCTGTTTCTGGTCAATCCGGACCATACCTTTACGAGCGTCGCCGGCGTTCCGCCGGATTATTTTTGTGCGGACGGACAGCTGTGGGGGAATCCGCTGTATAACTGGGAGGTGCATAAGACAACCGGTTATGAGTGGTGGCTTCTTCGGCTGAAGGTTAATTTTGAAAGATTTGATCAGCTGAGAATCGATCATTTTCGAGGATTTTCTTCTTACTGGTCTGTCGATGCAAAGGAATCGACGGCACGGAACGGCGTATGGATGAAGGGCCCCGGGATGGATCTGTTTAACAGGGTCAACGAGGTTTTTCCGGATTCGCCGATTATCGCGGAGGACTTGGGCGAGATCGACGACGATGTTCGCAAATTTCTCGGACAGGCCGGATTTCCGGGTATGCACGTGCTGCAATTCGGATTTGATCCGAACGGTGACAGCACCAATCTGCCGCATCATTATGAGAAGAATTCCGTCGCCTACACCGGTACGCATGACAACAACACCATATTGGGATGGCTGTGGGATGCTTCACCGGAGGAACGCGATTTCGCCCTTAAGTATTGCAATGTCACGAATAAAGACTGGGGTACGGGCGGCCCCGACAGTCCGTCCTGCCGCGCAATGCTTCGCCAGGTTTGGCAGTCTCATGCGGGGCTCGCGATCGTTCCTGCACAGGATTTACTGGGCTACGGAAAAGATACGCGCATGAATATTCCCGGCACGCCGGAAGGCAACTGGACTTTCCGCGTGACGGCCGACGCGCTCAAGTCGATGAACACTGCCTGGCTCCTCGAACTGAACCGGTTATATCGCAGATGCATGGTGCACGGGGTATAAGTATGAACGAATACATTCTCTCAATCGATCAGGGTACGACAAGCTCCAGATGCATGCTGTTCGACCGGAACGGAACGGCCCTAACCATGGCGCAGTACGGTTTCGCCCAGCATTATCCGAATCCGGGCTGGGTGGAACAGGATCCCATGGATATTCTGGGATCGGTTCTTCATTCCATGGGGGAGGCGTTTTCCAAAAGTGAGCTCTCGGCGACGGATATTGCCGCTATCGGGATCACGAATCAGAGAGAAACCACGATTGTATGGGACAAAAGAACCGGTCTTCCCGTGTACCCCGCGATCGTTTGGCAGTGCCGGCGGACCGCGCCTTTATGCGACGCCATCAAAATGGAAGGGCTGTCCGGCCTTATTCAGGATCGGACGGGACTTGTCGTCGACGCTTATTTCTCGGCAACGAAGATTAAATGGATCCTGGATCATATTCCGGGCGTAAACGAGCGGGCTTTGGCGGGCGATCTTCTTTTCGGAACAGTCGATACATGGCTGATCTGGAATCTGACCGGCGGAATTTCACATGTGACGGATTATTCGAACGCGTCGCGGACGATGCTTTTCGATATCGAAAAGCTTGCCTGGGACGACGAGCTTTTGCGGCTTCTGGGGATTCCCAGGTCCATGCTTCCCGAAGTACTTCCGACATGTACGAATTTCGGAAAAATCGCGAAAGGCATCAAGGGCATCGAGAAACTGGAGGGCATACCGATTCTGGCAGTTGCGGGAGATCAATCCGCGGCGCTTTTCGGACAGACCTGTTTTTCGGAGGGTGATACGAAGAATACCTATGGAACGGGTTGCTTTACGCTGATGAACACGGGCTCCAGGCGTGTCCGCTCGGAGAACGGTCTCGTGTCTTCTGTCGCGTGGTCGATTAACGGGAATCTCTCCTATGCTTTGGAGGGCAGTGTTTTTAGTGCGGGAGCCGCGATTTCTTGGCTTAAGGAAGGCCTCGGAATCATCTCGACACCGCGCGAATGCGACGAACTGGCGGAGACCCTGACCGACAACGATGGCGTATATCTTGTTCCCGCATTTACGGGACTCGGAGCGCCGTACTGGGATATGTATGCCAGAGGCAGCATTATCGGGCTTACCAGGGGAACCGGCCGTGCGCATATCGCGAGGGCGGCGCTTGAGAGCATTGCTTATCAGGTAAGGGATCTCGTCGAGCTGATGCAGACGGAAAGTACGCACTCGATCCGGGAACTTCGCGTTGACGGCGGCGCATCGGTCAGTGACTTTCTTATGCAGTTTCAGGCGGATATTCTGGGAATACCCGTGAACCGCGCCGGCACTGTCGAGACGACGTCTCTCGGTGTTGCCAATCTGGCCGGTATGACATGCGGAATCTGGACTTCTCTGGAACAATTAAAAGCGCTCCGTAAGAGTGCCGCGATTTATACGCCGCATATGGAAGAAGTCCGCCGCGACCGCTATTATGAACAGTGGAAAAGGGCGGTCCTTCGTTCCGGCAAGTGGATCGGTTCCGACCAATAATGATTTCCGGTCCGAATATAACCTGACAGAAAAGTAGGAGTAAATATGTCGGTTGAAACGATCCTTGGCATTCTGGTAAAAATGGCCTTCATGATTGCAATCGGCTATTTGCTCCGTAAAAGAAACATTATCACGGAAGAAGTACAAAAGGGATTGTCAGAAATTCTCTTAAAAATCGTTCTTCCGCTCAGCATTCTCGATTCGGCTCACTACGCATATAACAGCGAACTGTTTCACGGTATGGTCGTTGTGGCAATCGTATCCGTAAGCTTTTATGCTGCGGGACTGTTTGCCATGACACTCCTGAGCCGTGTTTTGCCGCTCGAAAAGAGCCGGCAAAGGATCTTCGTTACGATGACCGTTTTTCAGAATACCGGATTTGTCGGCATACCGGTTATGAGCGCTCTCTTTGCCGAACAGGGCCTTCTTATGGCCGTTATCTTTAATCTGTCCTACAATCTTTTCATGTATACGTACGGAATCAACATGTTGAGCGGACAGGGCGGAGTCGACTGGAAGAAGATCGTAAGGAATCCCGTAACGATCATGTCCGTAATCAGCATTCTGATTTTTGTGTCGCCGTTCCGGATTCCCGAGATCATCTCTGCTCCGATTGCCGATGTGGGAAGCATGAGTGTTCCGCTCTCCATGATGATCATGGGCGGAAGCCTTGCCAAAGTCCCGCTTTTCAGCATCCTTAAAGACAAATACTCCTATCTGGTATCGCTGATCCGTCTCATTGTTTTTCCGCTTATTATGCTTCTGGTTCTGAAGCTCATCGGAGTTTCGCCTGTAACCGCATCGGTCTGTGTTCTGATGGCGGCGCTACCCTGCGGGACGATGAATGTTATTTTTGCCGAGAAATACAACTGCGCTCCGGAATTTGCATCCAAAGCGGTCTTTCAGAGCATGACATTAATGGCGGTCACGCTTCCCCTGATGATATTACTGGTAACCCGGGTATTTCCCATGGTGTCCTGATGATTGGTTATCACGCTTCACTTTGCGGGGCGGGCGAAATACGTTCGTAGATGATACATCCAACCGCATCTTCCATATCCCAGACGTATGTCGTTTTCCCGGCGTATTTCCGCGTCATCCAAAAGATAGCCAAATCTCCGCCGGAGCCGAAAATCATCGAGACGGTCAAAAACGTGAGCAGAATATTGCCGGTAAGCATCGAGGCGGCTGCAAGCGGCACGCAGACGGCCCAGAGCGGTGCCAACAGGCTTTGTCTATAGATATTAAGTGTAATTACTTCCGAGCAGTGGCAGTATGGTGTCGCGGATTTGACGCCGAAAACGATACTCTTCCATCCATAATCGCAGCCTTTGAGAAAAAAGAGCGCATGAATAAACTCATGCAATACGATAAGTCCGAAGAATGCGGCGAAATAGAAGAGAAGCCACAGGAGGAGTTCGAGCAGATTCCCGGAAGAAATGGTGCCCTCGCTCTTCCGCCGAACGGATTCGCTTAGGGCAAAAAGCACAATGTATAGCACCACGAATGGCAGCGGATACAGAAGTGCCACGATATTTGCTTTTAGGAACGACATGGATTTCGTTGTTTCGCGATATTCCTCTTTTAAAAACATGTCCTTATTCACTGTACAAGGCCCCCAATAATTGTCTTGTTTTTGATATTTTATCACACATCAAGAAAATTTCATAAAGTACCTTGACAGACACAGTATCTCCATTTACAATTTACATTGACGTCAGATATAACTCGGAGGTGAAAAAGATGGCAATTACTTCGGACCTGTTACGTGGGCACACGGAAACGATCATTCTTGCCCACCTGCTCGGAAAAGACAGCTATGGATACGAGATCAATAAATCCATTCAGGAAAAGACAAAAAATCGCTACGAACTCAAGGAAGCAACACTTTATTCCGCATTCAGGCGGCTCGAAGAAACCGGATCCATTTCTTCGTACTGGGGGGACGAAAGCACGGGCGCGCGACGGAGGTATTACTCCGTAACCAAGCTTGGGCGGGAAACATATCTGAAAAACAAAGAAGACTGGGAAGAAACAAAAGAAATAATCGACCGATTACTGAAGGAGGAATGAATATGAACGAACGGATAAGGACACATGTGGAAGGACTTTTCGAGGGCGCTCCGATGACTCGGAAAATACTTGACCTGAAGGAAGAGCTTCTTGCGAATCTGAACAGCAAATACGACGATCTGGTCGCGGGCGGAACTTCTCCGGATGACGCCTATCGCACGGTAATCGCCGGAATCGGAGACGTTTCGGAGCTGGTGCGTCAAATCCAGAACGAGTCGGCCTTTAACAAAAGCATCCCTTCGTCGGCTCGAAAAAGGAGTGCGATCTTTGTCTCAGTCGCAGTCGCACTTTACATACTTGCCCCGTTCAGTGCGATATTGGTCACCGGCAATATGGGACCGTTCTTTATGTTTCTCTTGATCGCCGTCGCAACGGGACTTCTCATCTATAACGGAATGACAAGCCCGAAGTATATTAAAGAAGAGGACTCGATGGTCGAGGATTTTAAGGAATGGAAAAGCGGTACAAACGAGAAGAAGACGTTTCGCAAGACTCTGTCGCTGATTCTCTGGTCGCTCATCGTCATTGTTTATTTCGCGATCAATTTCTTCTTCTTTGCATGGGCATATTCCTGGATCATTTTTATCATCGGTATTTTCTGCGAAGGTATTATTTCGCTCGTTCTTGATATGAAAAAGAGGTGATCATATGAAAAAATTACGAATAGTCAGTCTGATCCTGCTCATTGTCGGAATTGTCCTTCTGGTTGGCGTTATGGTATTGTTTTCGCTCGGGCGAATAAACTTCGGCAATTTCTTCAGAGTCGAAAAGCAAGTGGAGATCTTCAGTAAGACAGAATCGATGACCGGCATAAATGAAATATCACTTGATCTTGCCAGTGCCGATATTCGGATCGTACCGTCTGATGTGGAAGAAGTTACCGTGACGTATAAGGGACCTGAATCCAAAAAGGATGATCCGGACATAACCGTCGAAGTAAAAGACGGAGAACTCAAGGTCATGCAGGAGAAAACGAATTTCTTTTACCTGTTCTCCTGGAATTTTACACAGAGGCTTGTCGAGATCGAGATTCCGGAAAGCTATGCCGGTGAACTCTCCGTCCTGAACAGTTCCGGAAATCTTACGATCGACGGTGATTACACTTTTGCATCGTATTATTCGAACGTTACCTCGGGAGATATTAACATCGACCGCATGAGTACCGCCGACTTTGTTCTGAGTAGTACTTCGGGAAACATCAAAATTGGCACGCTTAAGACGGACAAATTCGACATTCGTGTAACTTCCGGCGATACAAATGTCGATGAACTCACAGGGGATGGCACGCTCAAAACAACTTCCGGCAATGTTGTTATTCTTATACTGAACGGACGGGCCGATTTGACGACATCGTCCGGGAACTCGACTGTAAGAGAATGGAAGGGAAGCGGCTCGATGCATTGTGCGTCAGGCAACCTGGAAGTCGTCATCTCGGAATCAACCGGTGACATGACAATCGGCACCACTTCGGGCAATATCAAAGTTAGTCTGAGTGAGAAAGCTGCCTATCAAATTGAAGCATCCGTAGTGTCCGGCGATATCAACTCCGATATTCCGCTCACATATACCGGAAACAACAAGAATGATGCCCACGGCGACTTCGGAACAGATCCTGCGAACAGTCTTACCGTAAAAGCTACCTCGGGAAATATCCGGATTGCGGCTTAATTTGCCGTAACCCGAATCATCAGACAAGAGAATACCGCTGAAGAAATTTGTGAACCGGCCTTGAGAGGGACATTTTCCCTCCCGGACACACAAAAACTTCTTCAAGCGGTATTTTTTTACTTTGTCTATTTACTTTGCGATTTCATATTGTTATATAATGTGCGTATAGGTTCTAATTAAGTGAGGGCAGTCCAGGTACGGTAGTCACCGGAGGATTTTATATGCTGCACAAAATAGAAGCCATGCCGTTTCGTATCCTGAATTTAATCTCTGTAATCGTTATGATAACCGCCAACATTGTTTTTGAGATTTTACCGCTGAACGGAATATCGACGGCGCAGGTTTCAAACGCTCACGATACAATCCTGACCCCGCCCGGATTCACTTTTTCCATATGGGGAATCATTTATCTGTGGCTTTTATTGGGAGGACTGTATCAGATCGGACTTTTTCATGCGCAAAAAGATGCCGATAATCCGGATTTGGTTTATGCGGTGAAATCCCTTATACCGGTCGTATGCGTTATTGATATCATATGGCTGGTCATGTGGCATTATGAGCTTCTGCTCCTGAGTCTGCTCGTGATAGTTCTGCTGTGGATCGCTCTGGTTTTTCTCTATTTGAGATTGCTCCCGGAGATTCGCACGATGAAGGAACGGCTGTTCCTGCTTTGTCCGATCAGTATCTTTTTAGCGTGGATCTCGGCGGCTTCTCTTTTGAATCTGACCGTCTTCATACACGATTTAAGCAGCGACATGTTCGGTCTGGGCATGCTTCCATGGAGCATTGCCGTCCTGCTTATTCTGTTTGCCATATCTGAGATTTTCATTATCAAGTATGCCGATTATGTTTTCGGACTGACCTCTGTGTGGGCTTTTGCGGGTATCATTACCCGCTTCTTCTCGGCAGGCGAGGAAAGTTCGAATCTGATGATCATGGTCGTATTAGCTTCGTTTCTTGCGGGGATGCTGCTGCTTTCTCTTGCGATTCGAGCTTTGAGTCGTCACAAGGCGAAGCTTGCGCAGATCACGTCCACGAGGAATATGCATCATTGAGTCGATCCGCTGTTCGTGCCGTATACGCCGGCGTTCGATTGTATGGATGTAGACATCCTCAACACGTTCTGCGAAAGTAGGGGCCGAGTAAGAGATCAACGCGGCGATGGCATTTCTCGTATACAATTCGGATGTCTTCTTGTCGGTCAGTACCTCATAAAGAATTTCGGGGATTTCGTCCGGCTGCTCAAAAAGCCGGCCGTCAACGCGGTCTCTGATGATCTTTCTTATGCACTCGTCTTTTCTCGCGACAATCGGAAGACTGGCCGCCATAGCCTCATAGTAGGTAAGTCCCTGCGTCTCGGTTTGGGAGCAGCAGAGAAACACATCTCCGAGCCTGTAATGGGAACCGATCTCCTGGTAAGGTATGACTCCGAGGAAAATAACGTGCTCACGAACGCCGATGGATTCGGCTAAATCCTCAAGTTCTTTGCGGTCGGGTCCTGAACCGATCAGGATAAGGCGTGCTTCCGGCAGCTTTTTGAGAAGCGCCGGCATCTGAGAGATCGCAACGTCGATGCTCTTTTCTTTGGCGATTCGACCCAGACACAAGATCAGGGGCCAGGAAGGATCAAGATGATACTTCTTTTTCAGGGCGAGTGTTTCTTCTGCAGGATGATTCTCTTTCGCCAGCGGTGTGAAATCAATCCCCGTCGGTATAATATAAATCGGTTTTGTGACGCCGCAGAGATTTAAAAAATCAGCCGTCTTTTCGGTGGGGGCGATGACAGCCGCCGTCGCGTTGCAGAAGGCGCGCGTATACTGACGCGCGAAGGAAGGAGTAATCAGCTTGCCGTTGGCGATATAGTGAAGATAGTCCTCGTACATTGTGTGAAAGGTATGGACAATCGGAATCCGGAAGGGTGCTGCCGCGCCCCTTGCCATGTACCCCATGGAAAACTCGGTCTGCGTATGAATGACATCGATTTTGAATTTGTGGATTAAACGCATAATGCGGATGGAAAACGGCGACGCCGCACGCTTGGGTTTGAGGAAAAGGATCGGCATGCTCGGGAAGCGGTAAACAGCCGTCAATTCCTCTTCTTCCTCTTTTTCAAGAGAAGCAGCCGGATCGGAAACCGTAAAGATATACACATTATGTCCGCGTTTCTTAAGTTCGGTCGAAAGAGTGTACACGGACGAGGCGACGCCGCTTATATCCGGGAAATACGTATCCGTGAAAATGGCAATATTCATAAGGTTCTCCCTTGAACGCAGTATTGTTCATATTATAGTACAGAAAGCCGGCGCTGTCGTCGCGTATTTTCGTTTTAAGGTTTATTTAAGAAAGAGAAGACGAAATCGGATGATTCGCGCGAAAAGGCGGCTGCTTCACTCTTTACCAAAGCGGTTTCCTGCTTTACAATGCTAACGTACTATCAGAATAAATCGCGAAACCAATTATATCAGGAGGACGTTATATGAAGAGGGGATTATCACTGGTTCTTGCAGCGCTGATGGCTGCTTCCGTAATGATTTGCGGATGTTCAAAAAAGGACGATTCGCTGACCAAAATCAAGACATCGGGAGTGTTTGTGCTCGGTCTCGATGACGCATTTCCGCCGATGGGATTCCGTGATGAGAATAATGAGATCACGGGTTTTGATATTGATGTCGCCAAAGAAGTGGCGAGCCGTATGGGCGTAGAGCTCAAGTGCCAGCCGATTGACTGGGATTCCAATGTTCTCGAATTGAATTCCGGCAATATTGACTGCATCTGGAACGGTCTTACAATCACGGCCGACAGACAGAAGCAGATGACATTCTCGGATGCCTATATGAAGAACCGCCAGGTTGTTATTGTAAGAAGCGATTCCGGTATTACTTCTCTTGCCGATCTCGCGGGAAAGACCCTTTGCCTGCAGGCCGGTTCGAGCGCAGCCGACGCTCTTGACACCAACACCGATTTTAAGGATTCCCTGGGAAAAGTCGTCGAGCTTTCCGATAATGTCGCCGCCTTTATGGAACTTGAGGGAAAGACAAGCGACGCGATCCTGATGGATGAAATCGTTGCGGCCTATTACATCACACAGAACAAAAAAGATTTTGTGATCCTCGACGAGTCTCTTGCGGATGAGGAATACGGCATCGGCTTCAGGAAGACGGATAAGGCACTTGCCGAAGAAGTCAATAAGCAGCTTAAGGCTATGGCCGACGACGGTACACTTGCCGAGATTTCCATGAAATGGTTTGGTAAAGATATTACGACCATCGCCTGATCTCCGATTCCGCCTTTCACAGCATATCCGGAACGGATCTGCCTTTATCGACGGACCCGGAACCGATCGGACATCAAGATTTAAGCGAAAGTGACTCAATCATGAATTATGGCGCGACATTAACATACCTTCTCGAAGGTGCCCTTCAGGCGATCGAACTGTTTTGTCTTACGATTGTGCTGTCCTTGCCACTGGGTCTCCTGGTGGCAAGGCTTCGCCTTTCCCGGAAATGGTTTATTAAGAAGCCGATACAGCTGTATCTTCTGATCATGAGAGGAACTCCTCTCATGCTTCAGCTGTTCTTTTTCATGTACGGGCCGTCCCTGCTTTTCGGTCTTCCGATCGATCGTTTCGGAGCGGCCGTGTTAAGCTTTACCCTGAATTACGCAGCGTATTTTGCGGAAATATACAGGGGAGGCATTGAATCGATCCCGGCCGGACAATACGAAGCGGCATCCGTCCTTGGACTCAACGCGTGGCAGACCTTCATGCGCATTATCCTGCCGCAGGTCGTAAAAAGAATTGTTCCATCCTGTGCGAATGAGTTTATGACTCTTGTAAAAGACACGAGCCTCGCGCAGGTGATCGGCGTCGCGGAGCTGATGAGAAATGCCAGCAATGTGATGAATAGGGAATCTTCGATCATCCCGCTGGTGATTGCCGGCTTGTTCTATCTTGTTATGAACAGCGTAGTCGCAGGTGCGTTTTCGCGCGTCGAAAAGAAACTGAATTACTACAAGGGATAATGGGGGAGGCGAATCGATGGAATCCGAACAAATTCTTAAGATATGCGGCATAATAAAAAGCTTCGGCGAACTTTCGGTCCTTAGAGATATCTCCATGTCGGTTTCAAAGGGTGAAGTCGTTTCGATCATCGGTCCGTCGGGATCCGGCAAATCGACGCTTCTTCGCATCGTCAACCAGCTCGAAAAGGCGGACGGCGGCGAAATCGATGTCTGCGGTCATATTCTTTGCCGGAATGACTCTGCAGGAAATGCCGAGTATTCGGACAAGGAGACCCTCAAAAATATCCGTCTCAGCATCGGGCTCGTGTTCCAGAGCTTTCATCTGTTTCCGCATTACAATATTCTGCAAAACATTACGGAAGCACCGATCCGGGTACTTCATACGGAGAAAGAAAAGGCGGAAGACGATGCGATGAAGCTTCTTGCCAAGCTCGGCCTCGACAGCAAGGCAAAAGCGTATCCGTACCAGCTTTCCGGCGGACAGCAGCAGCGCGCTGCGATCGCGCGGGCGCTCGCGATGAATCCGCAGATGCTCTTTTTTGACGAACCGACATCTGCTCTGGATCCGCAGCTTACGGGAGAAGTTCTGAAAGTCATTCGCGAGCTGGCCGACGAGCATATGACGATGGTCGTGGTGACGCATGAGATGGCCTTTGCGAATGAGCTGTCCGACCGTATTGTTTTCATGGACGAAGGAATTATTATCGAGAACGGATCTCCGGAAGATGTTTTCTCCTCAGAGAACGAGCGCACGCGGCAGTTCCTCCAGCACTATTCCAACCTGAAATAACGAGAATCAGCGGGTTTCCGATGTGTTTTTCAGATAGAAAATCGCGAGCTGCGTCCTGCTTTTCAGGCGCAGCTTTTCTAATAGCAGGCTGATCGCATTTCTTACCGTGCCTTCGCTTATAAAGAGTTTTTCTGCGATTTCTTTGTTGCTCATTCCTTCCGCGATAAGCGAGAGGATTTCCAGCTCTCTGGGAGTAAGCCTGTATTCCTCAAGGGAAGGCGCTTTTCGTTGGCTGTTCTCCCTGAATAGAGGGAGTCTTGCGATGATTTCTTCCCCGAAGACGCTTTGTTCAGCCATAACGGCCTTTAGAGAAGGGACTATACTTTCGAATTTTTGCTTCAAGAGATAACCTTTGGCCCCCATTCGGAGCGCCTTGATTACGTAATCATCGTCGGAAAAAGTCGTCAGGAACAGAATCCGCGCATCAGGATACCGCGAAAGGACTTCCTCGCCGGCTTCGAGTCCCGTCATGCTTTTCATACGGATATCCATCAGAAGGACGTCCGGTTTGAACTCTTCGTAAAGGGGAAGTGCGTCGGAGCCATCTTTTCCGAGTGCCAGGACCCGAACATCCGGATCGGTCTCAAGGATCGTTCGAAGAGCTTCGGAAACAAGCGGATCATCATCAATTATTACGACGTTCATAGCTTCTCCTTTGGTACCGTTATGAATATTTCAAACCCCGGATTCCTGTGTACGGCGAGATGGCCGCCAAGACCGTCGACGCGCTTTTTGATGCCCGGGAGACCCATGCCTTCCGACTCCGTGACACTGACTTCGCCCGTTTTTCCTTTGGTCCCGTTATCTTTTAAGATCATCTGATAAAAAGCAGGATGCTCTATAAATGTCAGTTGTGCCGCGGTCGCGTCCGAATGCCGGGCGATGTTCGAGAGACCTTCTTTCATCACAGAAAGAAGTGCATAACGGATTTTCTTGTCCGGCTGGACATCGATCTGATAACGAAGGCTGACCGGACAAAAAAGGAACTCTCCGACTTGCTTTCGAACTTCGCTTTCCAGGTCGAACGCATCGTCATGAAGATCGTGGATACTGGTCCGGACTTCATCCATGCCACCGGAAAGGGACTCCTGAAGCGCGAGCAGATTCTTTTTCAAGTCTTCGTCACGGCAGATGGCGATCAGTGCACCGGTCTGTAGAAGGGAACGCGTCAGTACATGTCCAATACTGTCATGAAGCTCGGAGGAGATGCGGTTTCTTTCCTTCAAAGTGGCCAGATGTACTTCGTAATCCTGTTTTTCGAGAAGATCGCGGTTCGCGTTTTCGAGCTGAAGCTGCTTCTCTGTAAGCGCATCGCGCAGAAGATAATTGTCATGCCGTCTCGTTTCGGAAACGGATGTTCTGTATTTTAACATAACCGAAAGAAGGATGAGAAGAGCAACAAAGTATAGATCCAGACCTGAACTCTCATGCGGTGCAATCAGCGGAATAAGTACCAGCAGCAAGAACCACTGATACCGGGTCCTCATGATATCGTAGACAAAAATCGGAAGAAAGAAGAGAGCGCCGGGAATGAACAGGCTCGCTAGGACTGCCGTAAAAAACAGGCCGAGAGTAAAATACTCCCTGTCGATGATGTTTGAGAGAGTTGCGAGGATGACAGCGGAAATCAACAGCACGACCGTATAGGTACCGTGTTCGTTCGATACGTACAGCGTCGTACAAAAAGCCAAAAGTATCAGCTTATCGATCAGAAGATTCATGCTTATCCTTCCCCTGGCTGTTTTTGATATCGGGAGACTTTATGTTTTCTATTCTATCATGCCGTTCCCGCAATAAAACATATGACATTTGTCATGCCGGGTATAGACTTTCGTCACTTGGACGGCATGATGCGCTCGGGTAGAATGAGTCTATAGAAAAAGTCGAAAGTGTTTATGAATATAGGAGGAAATATGGTTGTTAAAGTTTCAAATCTCGTAAAAAGATACGGCGATCTGATCGCACTGGATCATCTGCAGCTTGATGTAAAAGAAGGGGAAATCTTCGGACTCTTAGGTCCGAACGGATCCGGCAAAACGACCGCCATCAACTGTATTTTGTCTCTCTTAAGTTTTGATAAAGGAGAAATCGAAGTCTTCGACCGGAAGATGACGCCTTCCTCGTATGATATTAAAAGGGATATCGGAATCGTCATGCAGAATGTGGCGGTCATCGAGGAGCTGACCGTCTACGAAAACATCGATTACTTCTGCGGACTATATGTTCCCGAAAAAAAGAAGAGAAAGCAGCTTGTGGAAGAAGCGATCGAGTTCGTAGGCCTGGGGGATTTCCGCAAATTCTACCCCAGGAAGCTGAGCGGCGGACTCTTAAGAAGACTCAACATCGCGTGCGGCATTGCCCATAAGCCGAAGCTCATCATCATGGATGAGCCTACGGTAGCGGTCGATCCGCAGAGCCGGAACAATATCCTGGAAGGCATCGAACGCCTGAACAGGGAGGGCGCGACCGTGATCTACACGTCGCATTACATGGAAGAGGTCGAGCAGATCTGCACGCGGATCGGGATCATGGACAAGGGCCGTATTATCGCGAGCGGAACCAAAGAAGACCTGAAGGGTATGATCCGGATCGGCGAGAAAATTACGATCGAGTTTCTTACGGGTTCTCCGGAAGATTATAAGGACTGGGTTCAGGAGCTTCCGTTTATCGCATCCGCTTCCACGCAGAACAACAATCTGATCTTAACGACCGAACGGGGCCATAACGGTCTGGCCGGTATCCTCTCCGCGATTCACGACAAGGGAATTCATGTCGGACGAGTCTACTGCGAGCTTCCGACCTTGAACGATGTGTTCCTGGAGATTACCGGCAAAGAACTGAGAGATTAAGGGGGATACGTACGTGTTTTGGCATATATTTACATACCGCATTAAGAGTACGGTCCGCGATTTTCAGGTACTGTTCTGGACCCTCGGATTTCCCGTTATTCTCGCGACGTTTTTCGGAATGGCTTTCGCAAATATCGGCGCTGCCACGGAATTTGAAACGATCAAGATGGGTATTGTCAATACGGCCGAGTACAAGGCCGATACTAATTTTCAGACGCATCTGAAAGAGGCTTCAGATGCATCCGATGATCCGATGTTCGAGCTTACTGTATTTGACACGCAGGAAGATGCGGCAAATGCTCTTCGCGAGAAAACCATATCCGGCTATATTCTCGAGAAGGATTCCATGCAGCTCTATATCCGAAGCGCCGG
>CAZTXQ010000023.1:33063-44275 GCA_964617375.1 uncultured Mageeibacillus sp.
CAACGGCTGCCCGTGTCAACTTAGCTCCGGTACACAAGTTGAAAGTGTTCGCCTGCTCCCTTTGCTCGGCGACTTTGATTCAGTATCTTTCAATTCTTATACTGATTGCTTATCTGATTTTCGTGCAGAAGGTGGATTTCGGGAATCAGGCAGGATACATTCTCCTGGCTTCCTTTGCAGGCTGCTGTACGGGCGTATCGTTCGGCGCACTGATCGGAGCGATCGTCAAAAAGGGTGACGGTATCAAGACCGGAGTAACTATTGGATCCTCGATGCTGATGTCCTTCCTGGCAGGCCTTATGAACGCGAAAATCAAATATACGGCGACCAAGAGTTTTCCGATTCTGGCCTACATCAATCCCGGTAATCTGATTGCCGACGCCTTCTATTCGCTCTATTACTATGAGACATACAACCGGTATCTTCTGAACGTGGGACTCCTGTTCGCCTTCTCTTTCGTATTCTATTTCATCACATACCTTATTATGAGGAGGCAGCAGTATGAAAGTCTTTAAGGCCTATTTCAAAATCATCTACCGGAACCTGCCTACGCTGTTCATATACATCGGCATCTTCTTTGTCTTTGCCATTCTGCTTACGATGTCGAATTCAAACACGACCGGTACGACATTTTCTGAAACCAAAGAGAATATTATGATTGTCAACGAAGACGGAGACACGCCTCTGACAAAAGGACTCATCGAATATCTCTCCTCCAAGAGCAATGTCATCCCGGCGGCGAAGACCGAAGAGGGAATACAGGATGCCCTGTTCTACGAAGATGCGGCTTATATCGTTAAAATCCCGAAGGGATTCACAGACGACTTTGTCGGAGGAACAAACGCCCTTCCTGTCGGGAAAATGGCGGCCGGCAACTCCACGTCCGGTGTCCAGATGGACATGGCAATCGAAAAGTACTTAAGTCTTTTCCGGCTCTATACGGAAGCATCCGATATCCGGACGGACGATACGGCGGCCCTCACCGATACGGCAGCAAAGGTTAAGACTGATCTCGGAAACGAGACTGTAGTTAAGTGGGCGGACGGCGCAACACCGGTTGATTCGCTCAGCAAGACGATCTATTTCTTTATCTATATGTCCTATACCATCGTCTCTATTATGATTCTTGCCGTATCGACGATCATGCAGGTCTTTAACAAACGCGATTTGAAGAACCGCATGCAGTGTTCGCCGGAGAAGGCTTCGCGTATCAATCTCGAGCTCTTCCTCGGAAATGTCTGCCTGGCCGTACTGGTTTGGCTCTTCCTGATCGTCGCCTGCCTCATCCTGACGGGGTCAAGCCTCATGAATCCAAAGGTCCTTCTGATGATCGGAAATGCCTGCGTTTTCTCCTTCACGGCATTGAGCCTCAGCTTCCTTCTCGGGTATTTAATCCGCGGTCCCGGCGCACAGCATTCGGTCGCCAACGTCGTCGCACTCGGTTCGAGCTTCATCAGCGGCGTATTTGTTCCGCAGGAACTTTTGGGAGCAACGGTCAAGTATGTGGCGAGCTTCACTCCGACTTACTGGTATGTGACGGCGGTTCGCGATATTTCGGAGCTATCGGCCTATACCTTTGCCGATCTGAAAGGTATCTATGCTGGCATGCTGATACAAATCGGTTTTGCTGCAGCTTTCCTGGTCCTGGCGCTTCTTCTTGGGAGACAGAAAAAAAGACAAACGGTATAATTCCTGCAGATTTCTATTAACAACATTAAAAAGGGAATGACACTCGAAAGGGTGTCATTTTTCATCCAAAAAAGCAACCGGATTCAGCCCGGTTTGATTCTGTTAAGAGAAACGCCTTGTATTCCCGCTTTGTATTCAACTATGATGTTTCTATCCGGTCAGACTCATGATTTGTCCGGCATACAGGAATGACCCGTGAGGAGGGGATAAAGATGTTTGATCATCCAACCGCTGAGATCCTTGAAGAACGGATACACAAGCTTTTCGAGCGCTTGGGAAAGGCCGGGGAAGCCTTTGATACGGCGATGATCATCGGAAAGGTGAACCAGTACTACTTTACAGGTACGATGCAGGACGGCGTCCTGGTGCTTCGAAGAGATGGGACTGCGGCTTTCTTCGTCAGGAAGAGCTATGACCGCGCGAAAATGGAATCCCCGCTGGACTTCATTTACAAAATGAACACGTATAAAGATATGAGATCCGTTCTTCCCGAAGATCTCGGCAGTACCTATGTCGATACGGAAGTAGTGCCGGTTGCACTCTTAGAACGGCTCCGGAAGTACTTTGTCCTCGGGGAAATCCATTCGATCGACCGGATTCTCTTAGGTATTCGCGCCGTTAAAAGCGAATATGAGCTTGCATTTATCCGGGAATCCGGAAAACAGCACCGGTATGTGCTCGAAACACTTGTCCCGGAGATTCTTCGGGAAGGGATGAGTGAAATCGACTTCGTTGGCGAACTCTATATGAGAATGCTGAAGCTCGGACATCACGGCGTATCCCGTTTCTCGATGTTCCAGATCGAGATGATCATCGGACAGCTCGGTTTCGGAGATACCTCAATATACCCGACGAGCTTTGACGGACCCGGCGGCATGCAGGGCATGAGCCCGGTCGTCCCGCTGCTCGGACGCCGGGACCGGTACTTAAGGAAAGGCGATATTGTATTTGCCGATATCGGCTACGGAATTATGGGATACCACAGCGACAAGACGCAAGTATATTCTTTCGGTGCGCCTCCGGTCCCGGAAGTGCTGAAAATTCACGGCGCTTGTCTTGACGTCATGAGAAATGCCGAAGGAATGCTGCGCCCCGGGATGCTTCCGGCTGATATCTACCGCGAATGCATGACCGGTCTTCCGGAGTGTCTCTCGAAGAACTTCATGGGATACGGGAATGAGGGCGTCCGCTTTCTGGGACACGGCGTCGGTCTTCAGATCGACGAATTCCCGGTCATAGCAAACAGCCGTTCCGGACCACTTATGGAGAATATGGTAATCGCTCTCGAGCCCAAATGCGGCATCGAAGGAGTCGGCACGGTCGGATGCGAAGAGACGTATGTCATAAAAAAGGACGGTCCGGAGTGCCTGACCGGAGGCGCGCGCGAAATAATCGTCCTGGACTCTTAAATGTAAGGGCAGGGAAGAAGTGACCGGTTGAAGAAACGACCCGACCGGCGATCAATTCTCCGGAGTGTTACCGGATTCGGCGACAGCTGCGCCTGAATTCTGTTCGGATTCCCGCGCGAGATACGCGTCGATTATATTCAGGAAGATTGCTACTATCTGCGGATCGAACTGTGTTCCGTTATTTCGCTTGATTTCTTCCACAGCTTCTTTGGTGGACATCGCCTTCCGGTATACGCGGTTGTTAGTCATCGCGTCGTAAGAATCGGCTATGGCCACGATTCTAGAAAGAAGAGGTATTGCCTCTCCGGCAAGTCCCTGCGGATAACCCTTACCGTCCCAGCGCTCGTGATGAGTCAGAATGTAGTCGGCGATATGGTCGAGTTCCGTCGCGGCGCTCGCGATCCGGAAACCGATTTCGCTGTGCGTCTTCATAACGATCCATTCGTCATCGTCCAGCTTGCCGGGCTTCTTAAGA
The DNA here is from genome assembly GCA_964617375.1 of uncultured Mageeibacillus sp. Taxonomy (GTDB): domain Bacteria; phylum Bacillota; class Clostridia; order Saccharofermentanales; family Saccharofermentanaceae; genus Firm-13. The sequence goes on from CAZTXQ010000023.1 coordinate 36,637, forward strand.
ATTCGGTCGTCGATCGCGACTTTACCGATATCGTGAAGCATGGAAAACAGCTCGAGTTCGCCGATCCGGTTCGGCGAGAGGTTGAGCTTCTGTCCGATCATTTTCGACATTTCGGATATTCTCCTGGCGTGCTCTTCGGTCTCCTGGCTCTTCTCATAAACGGTTGCAAGAATGGAGGAGATAAGCCCGCTCCGGATGCTCTTACGGTTCAATAGCTTACTGTTCCGTAAGAATTCATCGGCGGCTTTGAGGATTTCCGTCACGTCTTGATCCGGACTCTCCTGTGTTGCCATCCCGCTCGATAGGCTGATCGCATACAGCTTGTCGGTTTTCTGCTGATTGAATACGGTACACGCTTCCGTGATGCAATCTCTCATCTCTTCTGCCGTTTCATTGTCGGTATTCGGAAGAAGAAGCCCGAATTCATCGCCGCCGGTTCTGGCCAAAACGTCACATTCACGGCAGCAGCTTCTCAGAATACCGGATGCATCGATAATCATTTTGTCGCCTTCGGCAAATCCCAGCGCATCGTTGATCAGCCGTATGCCGTTGATGTTGACCAGAACAATAGACAGCGGAAGGTATTCGGATTCACTGAGTTTTTTCAGCGAATCCTCAAAATATCTCCGGTTATAAAGACCCGTGAGAAAATCGTGGTAATTGATATGCAGGATTGTCTTCTCCTGTTCACGCTGTGCCGTTATATCGATGAGGATGCCTTCGACGGCCTCGGGATTGCCGTGTTCGTCGTAAACACCCTGCTCGGCTCCGAGTACCCATTTGATCCTGCCGCTGGCTGTCCTGATTTCAAATTCATACCGAAGTGGCGTGTGCAGGTCCAGAAGGCGGAGGGATTCTTTCCGAATCGGTTCCAGATAATCCGGCAGAATCAGGTCGTGAAAGAATTGATCTTTGTTCTTAAGAATCGTCTCGGGATCATATCCGGTAAGCTCATAGCAGCCGTCCGACACATACTCGACCGTCCAGCGACTGTTGCAGGAGCATCGGAAAGCCATGCCCGGAAGATTGGCCAGAAGGGTCTTTTTGCTTCGCTCACTCTCCGAAAGCGCGGCTTCAACAGTCTTGCGTTCGGTTATATCATTGATCAGGCATAAATGATAAGCAGAAGCCTCTTGAGACAGGCTTAACGGAGCGACAATCATATTCACCCAAATCACGGATCCGTCGGGCTTAACAAACCGTTTCTGCATCGTATAGCGGTCAATCATGCCCGTTTTGAATTTTTGGAAATGATCAAGATCTTCGTCTAAATCGTCCGGATGTGTGATTTCAGCCCAATCCATCTGATCAAGTTCTTCTTTGCTGCGTCCCAGAATTTTCTCGAACGTCGGATTGATGCACGGAATTTGATCTGCAGTATAAGAAATGAAGTGGCTTTCACTGACAAAGGCGATTCCGATGGGCGCCTGATTGAATATGCTTCTGAAAAGAATTTCACTGTTTCTTGTTTTCTCGAAAATTTCCTCAATAGCGGCTGTTTTTTCGCGGACTGCCTGATCCAGAAGCAGGTTTTCCTTTTCGAGAAGTTCCTGCGCCTGCTTCAGATTCAGATGAATCTCGATCCGGATCAGCAGGGACTCCAAATTCACCGGTTTCCGGATGTAGTCGATCGCGCCCAGATTCAAGCCCTTGATCTCGTTATCGATTTCGTCAAAATTTGTAAGGATGATTGTGCGGATTTTTGCATAACGGATCTCGGACTTTAATATGCGAAGCACTTCGAATCCGTCCATCACCGGCATGTTCAAATCCAGAATAACGAGATCGATATCGGGATTCTCATCGATCATGCGAAGCGCATCTTTTCCGTCGCAGGCGGTCAGAACCGTATATGCGGTAAGCATGCCGGATATCAGCTTGCGGGCTGTCAGAGAATCGTCAACAACCAGAATCTTTGCACTCATATTCATCTCCGGATGCGTATTAAATGATAGTATGCAGATGTATCACGTAGAGAAAAGCAATCCGATTTCATGTCTTTATATTATGAATTATACTTCATTTCACGCCTTACAAACAAATAAACCGAAAGGTTTCACGAAATTATACTGGACATTCGCATGGCTCGGGTTCTATGATGTTTACGGATTCGCAGGAGATTATATGGCTTCTGCGGGAATAAGATTCTACGTTTTTCATTCGGGAGATATGTATGCAGCTATTGCGAAATTGTCTGATAGTCGGTTTAGGAGGCGCGGTCGGTACGGTGAGCCGATACCTGTTGAGCCTGCTTCCGTACAAACCCCAAAGTGGATTTCCGCTAATAACACTCGGGATTAATGTGGGCGGAGCATTCCTGATCGGACTGATTATCGCTTTTGCCGTTAAGAACCAGAGCGTGGATTCTTCCTTGCTGCTTCTCCTGAAAGTCGGATTTTGCGGCGGGTTTACAACATTTTCGACCTTTTCTCTGGAAACCGCGGAGCTTTTCCAGAGCGGTAAGTATTTTATCGCACTTTCCTACATTGCACTCAGCGTAATCTTAAGCATTGCGGCCGTTTTCGGCGCGCAGGCGCTTGTTAAATAATCGTGCCTTTTTCGAAAATACACAAATACGCAGACGACTTGAGTCCTCTGTCAGGAGCGCTTGCGCAAATCAATAATGCTAGCCTGATGAAGAATGTTGAAACTCTCCGGCATGTTAGACAGATAATCGCGGTGTTCCTTTTCCCATGAGGCAATCTCGTCCGGCGTGAGGAGAGATGCCCCGATCCCGCGGCATGCTTTCATGCGTCCGTGCCAGCTCTCGCGCGTGAAGGGGACCAGGAGATCGTATACGATCAGGTTATTGACTTCGAAAAGGTCGCCGAGCCAGTCCGGTGTTTCGGGTTCCTGACGGACCAGATGGGCGCCGTTCCACGAAGGATTGTATTTGAGAATCAGTTCCTCGCTCTTCCGGGCGATTTCATTTTCGCCGGGCAGATAAGACATGAACAGAACCACAAAGCGGCCGTTATCCTTAAGCAGGCGGTGAATGTTCGGAAGCGCGATGGATTTGTCGAAATACATAAAGCACTGACAGGCGGTAATCACGTCGAAGGATGCGTCGGGGAAACGCACATCTTCTGCCGACGCCTCAACATAATCGATATCCATACCTGCTTCGAGGGACATCCGGACCGCTTCACGGATCTGATTCTCCGATATGTCCGCACCGGTGAATTTGGCACCGTGTTTGTACATGTTGCGGGGAAGTACACCCGTCCCGGTGCCGAGATCCAGGACTCTCTGGCCTTCGACACACAGTCCGAGACCGACGATTCTTTCATAGAATTCCTCTGGGTATATATCTCTGAATTTTGCATAATCCGTGGACGCCTTTCCCCAGTCAAATGCGTTGCCGTTGTCAATGTCGGTTCTTGTAATCATCGGTTAACCTCATATTCCGGGGATACAATCCCCTTATCTGGAAACTGCCGTCCCGGAGACGACATTGTATTCGAAGAATCAGCGCGAAAAGTGATATGTACAAATACATTTTATAACAGATTGGCGATGTTGTGGAGAGACCTGTATAATGAAATCAAACCCTCCATTAAACCACCATACTTTTACAGCAGGTAAAGTTGATATTGAAGAGGAGGTGAGACGATGAAAACGTACAGGACATCTGAAGTTGCACAAGTGATCGGAGTTCATCCCAATACAGTTCGAATGTACGAGGAACTTGCCTTAATACCTGTGACAGAGCGCAAGGCCAACGGTTACAGGGTATTTACGGATATTCATATCGATCAGTTCCGGCTCGCCCGCAAGGCTTTTCAAATCGAGCTGCTGCAAAACGGCCTGCGCAAACAAATCGTTTCCGCGGTTAAATCATCAGCCCGGGGAGACTTCGACGCGGCCTTGCGTCTGACAAGAGCCTATATCTTCGGGGTGCAGACGGAGATAAAGAACGCGTCCGACGCCGTAGAAATTGTGACGCATCTTTTATCGGGCGATACGCAAGACATGAACACAACAATGAAACGCAAAGAGGTATCGGAATATCTTGGGATTACGATGGATACATTGCGGAATTGGGAAATGAACGGTCTGCTCAGCGTCAAAAGAAAAGAAAACGGCTATCGGGTATATGTGGATGATGACATCCGGAGGCTCATAATCATCCGATCCCTCAAATGTGCGAATTACTCCCTAGAATCCATACTGCGCATGTTGAACGCGCTTTCCACGGGACGCCCCGTTAATATTCAGAAGATTCTCAACACCCCGAATCAGGATGAAGACATTATTTCCGTGTGCGACAGACTGATTCTTTCCCTGAACGAAGCAGAACGCAATGCCAAAGAAATGGTCGAAATGATCACTGAAATGCAAAACAAATATTCATAACCATACATTTAACCACCAGACTTCTGCGATGAGGTAATCTTTCTCTCAAATGGCAGGAGGTATTTGTGTATGAAAGATGCGATCGAAGTGGAGCAGCTCGTAAAGTCCTATGGCGATCTGCCCGCGGTAAGAAACTTAAGTCTCCGGGTACCCAAAGGTTCGGTATTTGGCTTGCTCGGCGCAAACGGTGCGGGAAAGACGACCGCAATCGAATGCATGCTGGGTCTTAAGAGCCGGGATTCCGGTACGGTTTCCGTCCTTGGTATGAATCCGCACACAGACAGAAAGACGCTTTTCGAAAGGGTAGGCGTTCAGCTTCAGGAGGCCAATTATCAGGACAAAATTACCGTAGGCGAATTATGCGAGGTGACACAGTCTCTGTACCGGAATGCCGCCGATTACAAGAAGCTCCTGGGTCGATTTGGCATTTCCGATAAAATCAAGGCTCCGGTCACTGAGCTGTCGGGGGGACAGAAGCAGAGACTGTTTATCATTCTGGCTCTTATCCCGGATCCGGAAGTCGTATTTCTGGACGAACTGACCACGGGACTCGATACCAGAGCCAGACGCGATGTCTGGAAAATGCTGAAAGAATTGAAAACAGGCGGTCTTACCATTTTTCTCGCTTCACACTTTATGGATGAGGTCGAGACATTGTGCGATACAATCTGCATTTTAAAGCACGGTGAAGCCGTTTTTTACGGAACGGTTGCCGAAGCGGTTTCCGGCAGTTCGAAAAGCACATTGGAGGACGCATACCTCTGGTATACAGACGAGGAGGACACAATCGATGAGAGCCTTTAATACCATGTTAAAAACCGAACTGAAGCTGTCCCTCCGCGGTATGGACATGCTTATTTTTGCAATCTGCATGCCGCTTGTTGTATTGGTCATCCTTGGAATCATCTACGGCAGCAAACCTGCGTTTGCCGGAGCGTCATACACATTCCTGGAACAGTCATTCGGTGCGCTTGCCGCCATATCGATCTGTGCCGGAGGCGTTATGGGGCTGCCGCTGGTGATCTCCGATTACAGGGGCAAGAAAATTCTGAAACGCTTTAAGGTTACTCCAGTCAGCCCGGCGCTCATTCTGCTGGTGCAATTGGTGATTTACACCCTGTATTCTCTGGTTTCCCTGGTACTCCTTTATGCAGTAGGAGCGATATTCTTCGGACTTCGTCTCCGGGGATCGTTACCGCAATTTATCGGCGGATATCTGCTGGTGCTGGTCTCGATGTTCAGCATCGGGATGATGGTTGGCGGGATTGCCCGTGACACGAAGATTGCCGGTGTAATTGCCAGTATCCTTTACTTTCCCATGCTGATTTTTTCGGGTGCTACCCTGCCATATGAAGTCATGCCTCCGGTCATGCAGAAAGCAGCCGATTTTATGCCGCTGACACAGGGCATCAAGCTTCTGAAAGCGGCATCCCTCGGGCTTCCGGCAGAAAATGTCCTGCTGCCGATCGTCATAATGACGGTACTGGCCGTTGTATGTGTGATTGTCGCAATCAAGTTCTTCAGGTGGGAGTGAAGAGAAGACTAGACATGAGAGCCTGACGGGTCATTATGATCCGTCAGGCCCGTACTGCTTTAAGAGTACTTATTCTTCGTACAGATCGCCGCTGTTTTCCTTGTTCAGAGTGCCGTCCAGCTCGATCATCAGGAACCTGCAAAGAGAAGTAACGACAGGCCTGTGCAAGACGCCCTTCGGAACAATGATCAGCTCGCCTTCGTTAACCCGGGTTAATCCGTCCATGGTCTCGAGCTCGAAGCTGCCCTCGATTACGTGGAAAAGCTCGTCCGAGCCCTCGTGCGTATGGAAATCAAGCGTGCGGTTCTCCACATTGACGACGCTTAAGATGTGCCCGTTGAGACGTCCGATTTTCTCATAAACGTACAATTTCTCGACTGCCAGGGCCGTTTTTTTCAGATTGATTTTTTCCAGCATAGAATACCTCTTTTTTATCTCTTTCAGGAAATCCGTTAGTAGCATTCACCCCTATTTTAGCTCTTTCATCATCAGATATTCCGTAACCCCTGCTCTGTACAAACCGTCTATTTTCCCAACCTGAACATATCCATTTTTCTCGTAGAAATGCTTTCCTTCCGAATTGAACTCTGCAACTGCAAGAAAAAGCTTCCCGGCAGCCACAAGCTTTTCCAGATATCTTAGCATCTCTGTTCCGGTTCCGTGACCTCTTTCCGTTTCGCCAACTACAATCAGGTGAAGATAGGGGAAGGCGTGAAACGCTCCGTGCGGGAGGTAATACATAAAACCGACGCATGCATCTTGCCGCTTCGCCACATAGAAGGTATCGCTTTCCGCTGCCTCGCGCACAGCATGAAGCGCACTCCCTTCTCTGGAGAAATACTGTCTGCCAAGTTCTGAATGTATCAGCATCTCTGTACATTCGTTAATGTATTGTTCGCTGCCGTTTATGATATCCAACATTTCTTTTAACCTACTTCTTAATACTCTTAACCGTTGTATACGAGAAAACGGGAAGAGCGGCAATAGCCGACACTCCGCATATCCGTATCACATAATCCGGTAAAACGGTTCCGATTATTCTGCTGCCAAGCAGTACGAGTGCTGCGGCAGCAAGAATGAGTGTACAGACAATCTGCAATGCCTTTACATGCTTCATTATATTCGCCTGATTCCTTCCATTCTATTGTCTATGAAGGAGTCTTAATTTGAATTCGCGGATCCGCGAGGCGTATTTGCTGGTCATTATGACACCGACCAGAATCATGCCGGATGAAATCCCAAGACTTATTCCACCCCAAAAGTTATCGGAATTGTCTGTAAAGAGCATGACCAAATAGGCAATATTAGCCAGAAGACCGGCAATAAACAAAATATGCATTCTCTTTGTCACTTTGCGTTTTTCTTCGTTGCTGTAATCAGCTACCTTTAGTACGGTGTCTTCCATTTCCTTATTCATTTTCTCGCTTTTCCTTTCTCCATCGAGCAATTCCCGAAGATCCACATCAAAATAGTCAGCCATTTCGACAAGCAGGTCCAAATCCGGCATGTTGCTGGCCGTTTCCCATCTTGAAACCGTTCTCCGGGATACATGAAACTGTTCCGCAAGCTGTTCCTGTGTGAGACCTTTCTCTTTTCTGAGATCCTTAATGAAATTTCCGATTCTAATTTGATCCATAGGTCTCGTGGCCTCCTTTTGATGCAAGAATACAGTCTGCAAACACGGCTTAACAGGACACAAAGCGAGCAGTGTCCTTTTTTCGAGATGAGACATGTCTTGTCTATATCTAG
>CAZTXQ010000024.1:0-44063 GCA_964617375.1 uncultured Mageeibacillus sp.
TTTATTCAATCGGCAGATTGTTGGTTGGTCACTGGATGTTCGGATGAAAAAAGAACAACGCCGGAAGCGCACAAGGGACTCGCCGAAGGTTACGTGAGCGACCCGCGCTTCACCGCCTACTACGACAAAATCGCGCCCGGATGCGCCTTTTTCTTGCGGGATGCGATCGCGGCCTACGTCGAAACAGGCGAGGGGAAATAAGGGATTTACTGTCAATACAGTCTGAAGTAATGAAGGGCGCTTATCGCTTACTTTTTTACGGATCTCGTTGCGTAGAAAGTCGGGACATTGTATTCCCGAAGCTTGCCTGTTCCGTTCGTATCGTGATAGATATCCGAGAGAACGAACCCGGCCTCCAGTTGTCCGCCGATCTGCTCTTCAATCGTGTGTGAGAACTGAATTCCCCACTCGCGCGCGATCGATTCCTCATACAGCTTCGGGTCCTTAAGGGGATTGAACGGCAGCTTGTGTATAATCTTATCTTCGTCATCATCATCAAAGATGAAACTGATATCGTTATTGAATCCAGCCAGAAGAACGCCGCCCTTTTTCAGCACGCGGTAACATTCCTTCCAAACCGGCCGGACGTCCTCGATATAGCAGTTCGAAACCGGATGGAAAATCAGATCGAAGGATTCGTCCGCGAAAGGCAGCGGTTTGGTCATGTCGGCCCGGACGGTCTTAATCTCGTAGTGTTCTCTGTTCGCGACTTCTATTTCACTTAAGAGCTGGCTCTCCGAATAATCGAGAACCGTACATTTCGCGCCCAGCGCGGCAAAAAACGGCATCTGCTGACCGCCGCCGGAAGCGAGTCCCAGCACCTCGGCGCCCTTCATCTCGCAGAACCAATCCCTGGGCACGGGTTTGATCGGTGTCAGAACGACAGACCATTCGCCGTTAAGGGCTCTTTCGAAGGCCTCGTGGCTGATGGGCTGTCCCCATTCCCAGCCTTCCGCGACCCATTTGTCGAAAAATTCCGAGTTAATATCCGTATATTTTGTATTCATACATTTCCCTTGGTTCTTTCTGTCTTATTCCGGGTCGACTAAGAGCACGTTAATCTCCGGCATCGTAGCTTTCACCGCAGGACTCATCCTGTTCCGATCGGCGACGTCGTAAAGGAGCTGACGGTAGTACTTGTACATCTCGGAGCCGCCCTTTTTGTCGAGGCGCATTCCGGAGAGAAGAATCATCATAAACACCTGGTTCTTCGGGTCCGTTCCCGCAAGACACGCATAGCTGTCGAGCGCCTTCTTCGGATCCGGAAGGATTCCGGGCGCACACTCGTTCTGCTGAACGAGGTACTGCAGGAGAAGAAGACTCTCCGCATAAAGCTGCGCGAAAATCAGATCCGGCTGTGCTGCAGCATACAGGAAATCGCTCTTTGCAGCGCCTCTTGCCTGACGGCGGTCGCCGAAAGGAAGAAGAATTTCGTTCACCATCTCAAGGAATGGTTCCCCGAAAGCCTGAACGGACATGTTTTTCGCGACGATTCTCGCATTCTGTCTGGAACGGTCAATGACCCAGGAACGGATCTTGTATTCGCCGTTTTCGAGAGAGATCGTACCCGTAATGAGATAGTCCAAAGCTTCCCTCGAACACAGGGAAAAGAGGCTCTGTACGTCCGGCTCGAGTCCGTCCATGCGCGGACCGGTTTCCCGATCGATCGGGAACAGGGCAAGCGGCGCATAATTCGTCGTGAAAAGAAGTCTTTCTCCCAGATAGAGCGGCAGCGAAACCGCCAGATCCGACGGTGAAGCGGTTCCCTCCGGAACCGTCGCGGCAGATTTTGCGGGAGTCATATCCGAATAAATATAGAGTCCGACTCTGGGCTTGTCGATGGTCAGCGGCAGGAGGTCCTGCAAGGCCGGGAAACCGTAACTCCATACGGGAACGTTGACCATGACCGGCCGGTTGATGGTACGTTCCGCCGGTTTTTTCGGTGCGGATTCCGGCATCGCTTCGGCCTTCCGGTCATCCTGGCTTGCAGCCGGAGTATCCGGGGCATCCGAAGTGTTCTCTTCCGGAAGATCACCGGGAGTGCCGCGCGTCGCTGTGAAATCGGCTTCGAAACCCTCCAGATAATCGTGAATTTCCGGCGTGTCTTTCCTCTTGACTTTTCTTAGGAGACGACGCCCTTCTTCTTTTCTTCCGCTCTCCTTATAGGCCTGCAGAAGGTTCAGTCCGATATAGACATTATGTTTGTCGGGATCGTAAAACTTAGCGAGCAGATCGGGCATTTCTATCGCATACCCGAAGCGGCCCATATCGGCCGAAATCATAAACAGTGCAAATTCGGACGGCTCGCCGGATCCCAGCACATCACCGTACCACTTTGACGCTTCGGCAATATCCTTCTGTTCCAGTGCGGAACGGCCCAGATATAGCTGCGGAAGCCAGCTGCCTTTAATCCCGGCCAATTCGCCGAGTGCAGCTCGTGAAGCGGCCGGGCCGCCCTTTTTCGCGCAAAGAGTCAGAAGCTCCGGGAGTCTGTCCTGCTGATTGGGATCGTCGCAGAGGGAGAACCAAAGATCTGCAACCCCGTTCCCGGGCTCGGGAGCGGGACTTGCGGCGGGCGCAGTATCGCCGTCTTTCGACTTTACGCTCATCAGCTTATCCAAAAGCTTCATCCATATCCCTCCCGATAAAATCTGATTATAAGAAACCAATTAAATTGTATTCTTTGTATAGTAACGATGCAAGTTACAAGTCCGTTTCACGCAAATTTCAGAAGAACTCAAAAAACGCGGAAAAGGACTCATAATGCATGCTTTTCCGCGTCTTGATTCCCGGTATCCGGTTCTTATTTGTTATGCGTAAACCGTGTCAGAAACTCGGCCGTACGGGGATTTTTGGGATGATTAAAGATCTCGTCGGGCGTACCCTGTTCGGCGATAACGCCCTTATCCATGAAAACGACGCGCGTGGCGACGTCCCGGGCAAACGCCATTTCATGCGTTACGATAATCATCGTGAGTCCCTCTTTGGCAAGGTCTCGGATAACGGTAAGAACTTCTCCGACCATCTCCGGATCCAGAGCACTCGTCGGCTCGTCGAAAAGCAGGACCTCGGGTTCCATCGAGAGAGCCCTCGCGATCGCGACTCTCTGTTTCTGGCCGCCGGAGATCTGGCTCGGCTTCGCATTGATATAGGGATCCATGCCGACCTTCTCAAGAATCTTCATCGCTGTCTCTTCGGCTTCTTTCTTGCCCTTCTTAAGAACCTTCACCGGGCCGGCCGTGCAGTTCCCGAGTACCGTCTTATTATTGAACAGATTGAACTGCTGAAAAACCATTCCGACCTTGGCCCTGTATTTCGTGATTTTCATGTCGCGCGACAGGATGTCATGGCCGTGAAAGAAGATGTTCCCGGCCGTCGGTACTTCAAGCATATTGATGCACCGGAGCAGAGTCGATTTGCCCGATCCGGACGATCCGATCACGCAGATGACCTCTCCGAAATTCGTCTCGAAATCGATATCTTTAAGAACCTGGACCTTGCCGAAATTCTTAACAAGATGGCTTACGCTTATTACAGGAGATATTGTATCTTCCGTCATCTCATTGCACTCCTCTGCTCGCGAAATTTGCCGCTCATCAGCTGCATGGTTACGCCGGTCGGGCGCTTGCCCGGCATCGCCTTCGAACCGGGGCCGGCCAGATTGTAGCTGTCCGGTCCGTCAAGCTTCCGCTCGTACATGCGGAGCAGTCTCGAACATGTAAAGGTCAATATGAAGTATACGGCGCAGTCGATAAAATACGTCTGAAAATACTGGTAGTAGGAACCCGTCAGAGTTTTCGCGGCGAAAAACAGCTCCGGAACCGTAATGATGTTCAAGACCGCGGTATCCTTAATGTTGATGATCAGGTTGTTGCCGATCTGCGGCAGGATGTTGCGAAGCGCCTGCGGGAGAATGGTCGTGATCATTGCCTGAAAATGCGTCATGCCAATGGCTTTGGCCGCCTCCGACTGACCCTTGTCGATCGAATCGATTCCGCCTCGCACCGATTCGGACATATATGCGCCGGTATTGATCGACACGATAAAGAAGCCGGCGAAAAGAGGTGTCATATCGATGCCGGCGAACATCGCTCCATAGTAGATTACCACGGCTTGAATGATCATCGGCGTTCCGCGGAACACCTCCACGTAGGTCATCAAAAGGAATCTCGCAATCTTAAGTCCGGCTTTCTTGAGAAACCGGTCTCCGGGTTCGACCGGTATGGTCTGCACGATGCCGAGCAGAAAACCGATCAGGCAACCGATGACCGTTCCGACAGCTGCAAGAAGGAGTGTCCGTCCGGCTCCCGTCAGGAAATCCATGTAGTTGTTCGTGATAAGGTAAATGACCCATTCCCAGAATCCCGAGCCGTCCGGTCTTGCCATAGAAACACCCCCGTGTTCGATCCATAACTGTGCCTTGTTCATTCGAAAAAAGCCGGCTGATTTTCACCGTTCATGCGGAAAACCAGCCGGACATGAAATCATTAAGGAAGGATTTGACCCTTAAGCCAGCGGCTGATTTGCGATGGCATCTTCCATAAGCTTCGCGCGGTCGGCATCCGAGATCCCGGCGAGCGCTTTGTTGATTCCGTCAAGAACGGTCGGATTGTTCTTCTTGACCGCAATGCCGAGGTTCGTGTCTTCTTCGCTGACAGTGAATCCGCTCGCGCCTTCAAACTTGATCATCTTGATATCGGAGTTCGAATATACGGCAGCCATCGCGGTAGGAAGGTCAACGGTAACCGCGTCAAGTTTGCCGGATGTAAGAGAAACCAGGAGTGTCGGAACCGTATCAATCGCGGTATCGACGGTCGCGCCCGGAATCTGGTCCAAAACGGTATACCAGACGGTGCTGAGCTGCGAGGATACCTTGGCTCCGTTCAAATCGCTTAAAGAAGCAGCGGAAGCATACTTGCTGTCATTCATGGTGAGAATGACAATATCTGCATAGTAGTAAGGATCGGAGAAATCAACCGCGGTAAGGCGGTCGGATGTGATGGACATACCTGCAACGACGGCATCGATCTTTCCGGTCTGTACAGCCGGAATCAGTCCGTCCCATTCGGTCTTTACGATTTCAAGCTCATAACCCATGGACTCCGCAATCTTCTTCGCCATCTGGACGTCAAATCCATTGGCGTACTTGTCGCTGTCCTTGATTTTAACGGCACCGTTCTTGTCGTCGTCCTGCGTCCAATTGTAAGGCGCATACTGGCACTCCATTCCGATGCGGAGAACCTTGTCTTCCTTCTTTGCGCAGGATGCTCCCGCGACCAGAATGCCGGTGAGCATGAGTGCGGATAAACCAAGACTTAAAAGACGTCTCATAACCTTCATAATTTCCCTGCCTCCCATTATCTGTGCTTCGTTCTGACGGTCAATCGTCTATCTTTCTGCAAAATACGCAAGACGCAATTTCACGGACTGCAAAATTCATTTTATAAAAACAGGGCAGACATCCCTTTCCATTGAGACATTCTCCCCTGCTGATGTATATAATAACGCGGTCATGGTATGAGGTCAACAGAATTCTCATATTTACTTGCGACATATCATCGCTTGTTTTTGGATATAAATGCAAGCGCCGATATCGTTTCTTGTGAAATGCCGTTCGCAAATTGCAGAAATTACAGCCTGCGTCCGTTTGATTTTCCGGAGCAATCCGGAAGTCCCCGTGAAACAGCGCCGAATGTCTTCATTTTTTGAAGGGCGACGGACCGTTCGGATCAAATTCCGGAAGATCGGACAGATCGTCCTTAAGGCTGGCTGCCGCGATCGATGTAACCCGGATTTCATCGGCCTGCCTAAGCGGAGATGAGCGGTCTTCATTGATCTGACTGACTCGGTTCTGTTCGGCCGAGCCGACCAGGTGACCGAGGGCATCCTCGTTCCACTGGAACTCCTTGAGCGTGGTCTGATCAATATAGGTAAGATAATCGACGGACGACTCGATCTTTGCTTCCCTCAGAACAAAATACAAAACCGTTCCCGTGATCAGGAGAGGGAAAAGAATCGCCGCGGCCAGATATATGATAAAACCGACTTCCGGCGTGATGGAGATGTTACCGGTATGTTTTCTTGTCCCGTAACGGGGACTGCTATTCCAGCCGAGTGCGAAACGCCAGGCGCCGTAGACCAGACCCGTGACAACCGGAAGAGCAAAGAGCAGCCGGTTCCGGATAAACTGTTTGATATCACGTGATTTCATCAGAACACACCTCCGAAAATCAGAATTCCCGCAGCAGCGAAAAGCGCGCCGGAAACAAGGAGCACCGCCGCCGTCAGAAGCGTCACTTTGAACTTGTTAAGCGGGGTCTCTCCGGCGGTCTTGCCGGTCTGTCCGTTCAGTACGAATGCATAATCCTTGCCCTGATAGTGATAATTCAGGAACCAGACCGGCAGGAGTACATATTCGGCGGCCGGCGGATAGTAGACGCTGTTATCGGTGAACTGCACACGTCCCGGCCCGCAGGCTTCCTTCACGTACTTCGCGACCCTCAGGAAAACACGCCGGGTCAGCTTCTCGGCGGACGTATCGTACTTGTCCGCATAGAATCCGGCAAGATACTTCGTATCGTAGGCGCGAAGCATCTCATAGTTGAACGGTTCGATTCCCTCCATCAGAATGTCGTCAATTTTCTGAGCGCCGTCTACCGGAACCTTGTTCCAGACCAGAAGACCCTGCTTTCTCTTCTCGTAATATTCGGTATGCGACTCGCCCTTCGCATTCTTTTCTTCCATATGATCGATCCATGTGACGTTGACTCCGACCATATAGTCCATCAGCCAGAACGGAACATAAAGACCGGTCAACTTCTTCAAGGTTCCGGCCGACGTAAATCCGCGCGGCAGAAACTTCTTGGTCCCGCACCACTTCAGGAATTCTTTCTCCGCCTCTTCCCTGCCATAGGTGAAGGGAATCATACGGCTCGGACGAGCGCCGCCCCGCTCGCACACCCGGATACCCGGCGCTCCGCAGAAAGCGCAGAACGTCGCGAGCGCATTCTTCTCGGAGATAATCTCCGCGCCGCAGTTGTCGCAGATCATGCCGACCGTGTCGTCTTCCCACGCTCCGCCCTGAAGGAAGCCGTCCGCGGCATCCTGGGACACGATGTCGTCGGGGGAAATTTTCGCGTCGCAGAAAGCGCAGCTCAAAAGTTTTACGTCAGGATCAAATAGAAGATTGGCGGCACAGTTCGGACATTTGTAAGAAATTGCCATTTGCAGAAAGCCTCCCGTAGATTCTATTTATTCTGTCAATCCCGGGTGTCTTGTAATTTGCTTTACGAAAAGTTTTAATCCGTCAATCCGAGGATGTTAAATTCGTTTTTGTTGAATGTGATCAGCTTCTCCGCCTGCATCTGGGCAAGTACCAGTGACAAGGCACTTCGGTCCACACACAGATAGTCTGCCATTTCCGCCCGGTTGAAGGGGACGGCAAACGGATTTTTACCCGCGCGCGTATGATGCATCGCAAGAAAGGCCGATACCTTTTCGCGCGTCGTCCGCTGTCCGACGCACTGTATCTTCTGATTGAGTCCGACGTTTTTTCGCGAAAGGATTCCCATAAGGTTAACGATCAGCTGCCGGTGGAAGCCACAGGCGTCCTGACATACCGCAGAAACTTTTCGCGCGTCGAGAAACAAAACCTCCGCGCCCGTATCCGTATAGGCGGTTACGGAACTCGGAACGCCGGAAAGTGCGAACACCTCTCCGAAAAGATCCGGCGGCCCCAGAACGGAGAGCACGTTCCTTCTGCCCTCCATGTCTTCCATGGAGATACGGATCTCGCCCGACAGCACAAGCCCCATACGCATGACGGGGTCTCCGGCTGACCAGACGATACTCCCCTTGCCAAAGGCGGTGACTCCCGAACCGATGCATCTGAGAAGGCTGACGCGCTCGGTCGGCGTTATATCCTTCCAGAGTTCTGAGGATTCGAGCACTTTATTCTGTAAATCCGTCATAATCTTGTTCCTCATGTTGTAAATACAACGAACCAATTTCAATCACTATACTATACTGTTGTTATTAGGACAAGCATTCAGGAAATGAGGATACATACATGAAAAGGAAAATCATCAAAATAGACGAGGAACTTTGCAACGGCTGCGGTCTTTGCGCCAGCGCCTGTCAGGAGGGCGCCATCGGTATGGTAAACGGGAAGGCCCGCCTTCTCCGTGACGATTACTGCGACGGCCTCGGCAACTGTCTTCCGGTCTGCCCGACCGGAGCGATCCGCTTCGAAGAGCGCGAAGCCGCTCTTTTTGACGAGGCAGCCGTAGAAGAACATATGAACGCGAAAAAAAGTGCCGCCGAAACGGCCGCACCGAAAGCGGGATCTGCCTGTGCAGGGTCTTCCGCTCATATGGGCGGATGCCCCGGATCGCGCGCGGCAACCCTGCGCGACACTTCCCATTCGCCAAAGCCCGCAGCCCCGAGAGAGTCTGTAGCCGACAGCGACTTTGATCCGTTCGGCGCTTCCGAACTGATGCAGTGGCCGGTACAGCTGAAGCTGCTCCCCGTTAAGGCGCCCTATTACGAAGGCGCACGCCTCCTGATCGCTGCCGACTGTGCGGCGTATTCGAGCGGCGACTTCCACCGCCGCTTCATGAAAGGCCACATCACGATGATCGGATGCCCGAAGCTCGACGAAGGAAGCTACACGGAGAAGCTCACGGCCATCTTAAGAGAGAACAACATCCGGAGCGTCACGGTCGTCAGGATGGAAGTCCCCTGCTGCGGCGGTCTGTCACACGCGGCCGTCGAAGCCTTGAAGAATTGCGGAAAAATGATTCCGTGGCAGGTCGTTACCCTTTCCGTAAAAGGAGATATACTTCCCGAATAAACTATGCGGGACTCTCAACCAAATGAATTACGAGGCGGGGTCGTGTCACCTTAAGGTTGGACACGATCCCGCTTCTGTCTGCGCTCGTATCAAGATTCAGTACAAAGAGTGACTGAAGTTCTTTGATCACGTTCAAAATACTGGCACTCGGAATCCCGGTTCCCGTTCCTGCATTCAGATCCATAAGCCGGTCCAGAAGGGCGACGGTCTTTAGATCCGTAACCCGCGTATTCTCTAGATTGAGCGATCGTAAATACGCAAGTTCCGAGAGAGGACTGATGTCCGCCGTCGCCGTCCCGGAAAGATCAAGGCTCTCGAGATTCTTGAGGACCGATAATCCGCCGATATCCCGGATATTTGTGTCCGACAGATCCAGCTCTATAAGACCGGAAAGCCGCGAAAGATACACAGTATTCGTAAAGTTGCTTCCCGAGGCATAGAAAGCGGTCAGTTTGAGAAGGCCGGAAATGGCGTTGAAATTCTCTATTCTGTCTTCCCCGATATTCAGCGAAACAAGATTGGTGAACCCGGAAACAACACTTATATCTTTGACTTCCGTACCCCGGAGGTTGAGTTCCTTAAGATAGGAGAGATTCTTAAGCACGTTTATGTCGCTTATATCCGTCGACTCAAGAGAGAGTTTTTCGAGCTGCCGCAAATCCCAAAGCGCGCTTATATCGGTAACGGGCGTGTTGGTAATCTCAAGATCGGTCAGCGCTTTCAATCCGGCAACGGGGCTTAAGTCGGTGAATCGGCCCTGACTCAGCGAGAGTTTTTCAAGAGCGCCAAGTCCCTTCAGGGCACCGATATCGTCGATCCGGTAACACCGGGAAAGAACAAGTGTCTTGAGACTTTTGAGTTTCGAAAGTGTGCTTACGTCAGGAATCCCTCCTGCGTCTTCGATAACAAGAGAGGTAAGATACGGATGCAGGGACAATTCTCCGATATCACGTATCTTGTTGTCGCCGGTCAGCGTGAATTCTTCAAGCTTCGGGAAATTGCTGAGGAGCTTCAAATCCGTTACATCATACCGGCTAAGGTCGACGTTCAGAGTCGTAAGATTCACTGTGCTCTCGAGCGCCGAAAGATTCGAGGCAGAGTTGATCCGCAGCTGAAGCTTGCTAAGCTGAATAAAATCCGAAAGCACATCAAGGTTCCCGACGTCGGTCTCTCCGATATTCAGGTTCCGAAGGCCCGTCATACCGGACAGGATCTCAAGATCCGGCTGATAGGAAAGGCCGGCAAGACCGAGCGACGTAAGCCCGGCAAGCTGCGAGAGCGGGGTCAGGTCCATAATCTGTGCACACCGGTTCATATCGAGAGCGGTAAGACCCGTAAGGGAGGCGAGCGGCCCGATGTCGGTTATTCCTGTGCAGCCGCTTATATCGAGCGCCGTAAGGTTTCCGAGCTTCTTAATGGGTGTGAGATCGTAAATGCCGGGACAGTCTCGGATCTCCAGCTTCTCGAGAAGCGGAAGCCGGGATACACAATCAAGGCTTGTAATATTGGTTCTGCTTACGTTTAAGGACGTGAGATTATGCATTTTAGAAAGAGATCGGATCTCTTCGTCCGAAAGAGAGATTCCGCTTAAGTCGAGAGCTTTCAAGTCCGTCGGATACGTATTCCCCTTAACGGTAATGGTGTGGCTTACCCGGTATTCGTGGATCCCGCTTACGGAGTACCAGATGCCGAATGACAAGAGCAGTGCGGACAGAACAAGTATCGCAAGCGCCGTTAAGGATCTCCGGATTTTGTGGCGGCTGATATCCGTTGCCAACGCGGCATTCTGTTCAAAATCCCGGACGGGCGGAATGTATGCGCCGGACAATGGGCGTACCGGTGTTACGGGAATATTGTCCGCGGTCCGTCCGGACCATTCCTCCGGCACGGTTTCCTTCTCGAAAATCAGTGCGGGAAGCGTAAACGGAGCGGTATCCCTGCTCTTCAGTACGTCGTATTCGCCGGCCCATTCCGGAGCCGGTTCCGTGACGGATTCCGGCACTTTGCGGCGCGGATTCCCGTGAACGGGTGCAGTATCAACGAGCGCTTGCTTCGCATGCAAGAGGCCCCCTCTTGCACCGGTTGGCTGCTTTTTTGAAGCTCCTGCGCTGTACACGGATTTCGAGGACGTCTGCTTCGCTTTTTCAGGCGCGGATTTCACGGAATTTGCGGGCACCTGCTTCGCTTTTCCAGGCGCGGATTTCACGGATGTCCGGCGTGCTTCCCCGGGAAGATGCCCGGGTGAAGCGACCGCTTCCTTAACCGGAGGTTTCTTCATGCGAGTCTTCTTATATCTGGCAGGCACCCTCTTGGGAAGCGGCACATGGGGGGCTTCCGAAGAAGTCCCGGGAATCGCCGTTTGCCTTTCTTCCTCAGGTGCGGGCACGGACGGTACTGCGGGAGCAGCCAAGAGCTGCTTCGGAACGTAGGGCGGTTTTGGTTTTCTCTTATATCTTGGCATTTCTCTGCCTCTCTGATATCCCGGCAGAACAGGAGTAGGCCGGGGGGCTTGTCAGGTGTGCGGACGAAAAAGGGGGGGCGCCTCGCCTCCCCTTCATTATGTCTAAGATACTTTCGATGTCTGAAGGAGCGGCCGGGCTCAGAAACAGTTCTGCTTCGTTTCGTCTCTCTTGCAGTTGCCCTTCTTGCCGCACTGATAGCATATTTCGTTGGTCAGGAATTCGCCCTTCTCAATTTGCTTCAGATTGTCGAGCGTTGTACGGGCGATTGCCTGCATGGCTTCCTGTGTGAAAAATGCCTGATGCGATGTGACCAGAACATTCGGAAAACTCATCAATCGGACCAGTGCTTCGTCGGCAAGGATATCGTTCGAACGGTCCTCGAAAAAATACTCGTCCTCTTCCTCGTAAACATCAAGTCCGACGCCTCCGATCTTCCTCGTCTTGACCGCCTCGATCAGAGCTGCCGTGTCGACAAGGCCGCCGCGCGAAGTATTGACCAGGATAACGGTGCTTTTCATCTTGGAAAGAGATTCTTCGTTCACAATATAAGAGGTCTCGGGCGTAAGCGGGCAATGGAGCGATATGACGTCGGACTGCTTCCACAACTCGTCCAGCTTAACGTACTCGATATCGGTATCTTTCGCCGGAAACGGATCATAGGCGATAACTTTCATCCCGAAGCCCTTGAGAATCCGGATCATAATCTGCCCTATCTTACCGGTGCCGATCACTCCGGCGGTTTTCCCATGAAGGTCCATACCCACAAGGCCGTTGATGTTGAAGTTATAATCGCGCGTCCTCACATAGGCTCTGTGCGTCTTCCGATTTACCGACAGAAGAAGTGCGGTGGCATATTCCGCTACGGCATACGGAGAATAGGCCGGAACGCGAAGGACGTGCATTTTCTCGTAAACAGCCTCGAAATCGACATTGTTATATCCGGAGCACCTGAGAAGAATAACCTTCACACCCAATACATCGAGCTCGTCGACCACGTCCTTCGTGACTGAGTCGTTTACGAAGATGCAGACGGCGTCGCAGTTCTTCGCGAGTATGACCGTCTCTAAGGACAGACGGCTCTCGATATACTTGATCGTGTAACCATATTCAGGAGCGTAGGCGTCAAACCAGATACGGTCGTAGGGTTTTGCGTCATAGAATGCAATTTTCATGTGTATTCACCGCCTTTATTGATAATAATATTAAATCCGATTAGAGGACCGGAGAGATGCCGGTCTTTTTGAACTCCATAAAAGACGATGTCGCCAGGGGCTTCATGGATTTCTGATAATCCGCGTAAACGAGAGACTCCTTTTCGCCGATGACGGCTTCAAGAACCTCACAGTAAAACAGGACGTGCGTGTTTAAATCTCTCGAATCGAGGACCTTGAGACGGTACCACGCCGCGGCATCTTTCAGGACCGGAAGCCCCGACACGAGCTCATGCGGTACGTTCGGCCATTTATCGGCGATACGGCTGCTCTGGAAACCGAAATTGGAAATGATAAAGGGATGCACGTCAGACGGAAGAACCGATACCGTGAACTCGCCGCCCTCCAGAAGAATTTCCGTCGTGCGGTTCTTCTTCATCGCACTGTACATGACGGTCGCCGGGTCCTGCGTGACCTGCATGAAAGCGTCGATGATATTCCCTCCGAAGTGCTCCGTATCCCGGACACCCGTAACAAACAATCCGTAACTGATTTTATTCAAAGCCGCCTGGTTCATTCCCGCATCCTCCTTCTTTTTTCCTTTACAGGAGTTAATAACCGTTTCCTTCTACATTTCGCTGATATTGTCCTCGGGGCCGGTAGAATCCTTGACGATCAGATCGATATCCATGACAAGAGGCTTCACACGTCCGCCCGTGTCGATCATTTCGAGAATCCGCCTGGCCGCCTCGCGTCCCATGTTCTCACCCGGATGCGTAAGGGATGTAATCCGCACCGGTGAAAGGTCGGAAAGAGTCGAATTGTCGAATCCGATAACCGACTTGTCCATAGGCACGCGAATTCCGTTCCGCTGCATGGACTGTATCAGCCGGATTGCGATCTGATCGTTGTAACAGACGACTGCGGAACATTTTGAGAGGCGCCGCAGCAGGCGCGTTTCTTCTCCGCGCGAAAACAGGTGCTCGATATCGGGGGTCGTATACCAGATCACGGCGTCGTCGTTGATCGGGAGCCCGTGGTTTACGACACTCTCGGAAAATCCGGCATAGCGCTCGTGGCCCTGACGGTCGTCCGCTTTGAAAATACCGCCGATCCTCCTATGCCCCTGTTCATACAGATAATCCACGGCATGCCGTCCGCCGCCCCGGTCGTCTGTTACGACATAGACCGGATTCAGGGCTTCGTAATATCCGTTGATAAAGATATAAGGGATGCCCTTTTCTTCAAGCTCCCTGTAGATCGGAAGATTCGGGTTCGGGAGAGCCGAGCGGTTCCCCTCTATGATGATTCCGTCGACCCCTTTGCCGATGAGGGACAGAAGAAGCTGCTGTTCAAGTTCCACGCGGTTCTTGGTCACACCGAGTGTCATACTGTATCCGTTCGTCGAGAGAACTTCTTCAATTCCGCTCGTGATACTCGGAAAAATGTAATCCGTGATGTTGGTCGCGATAAACCCGACGGTCATTGCGCGCGCGGATTCGGCGACGTAGGTTCCGCTGCCGCGGCGGCTGATAAGGACACCTTTCTTTTCGAGATGCGAAATCGCCTGCCGGACTGTCTGCCGGCTGATATTGAACTGCTCCGCAAGGGCGTTCTCGGATGGTATCCTCTGGCCGTTCTTGAAAGTTCCGTTCGTTATCTTGGTGCGGATCCAGTTCTCCAATACCTGGTATTTGTGTCTGTTATCATCGCTGTATGCCACAATCACTACCCCGCCTTGTTCTCATATTGCTTCTTTAAGACCGGTAAGACCACGAAATGGGGCGTTCTACGAATGAAGCGCCCTGTCGGCAAAATCTATAGGAAGTCCTAAGGGAAAGATCCGGAGCTGCCCGGAGAGTTCTTTGCCGCGCCCGCGCAGCATACCGGCCTTCGGCAGGATAAACGTCGCCGTACAGTCGGCCGAAACGGCCTTCGGATCGGCGTCTCCCGTATTGGCGTCGACGCCGGTCGGGATGTCGATTGATATGACTCTTGCACCGCGGATATGGCCGTCTTCGATTCTGACCGTTATTTTGCGAAGCGGCGGAGGAAGGGGCCTTGCCATCGAAAACCCGGTTCCGAGAATCCCGTCGATAATCACGCACGGCATACCCGAAACGTTGTCGTCAATGATGCGGGAAACACCGCTGAACAGCTTGCCCGGATCAAATTCCTCGGCAGGACGTATGCAGATTCCGAGAGAAACAACGGATGCTCTCATCACGGCGACAAGACCCGTATGTTCCATACCCGGGAAACAGTCCCAGACAGTCACGCGATAACCCCGCCCGTACAGAAGCCTCGCACATACATAGGCATCTCCGGCGTTATTGCCCTTGCCCGTAAATATGTGAACCGGCGTCGTCCGCGCGCCCGCCATCACATCGCAGGTATCGGCAACCGCCAGCCCGGCATGCTCCATCAGGAGAATCGGCGGCACGCAGAATTCGGCTTCCGCCGCCATGTCCAATGCTTTCTGCTCTTCTCTTGTGAGAGATTTCCGAATGCGGCGGACGGGCGTATAAGGTGTCCTCGGAGGAGCCGGATGAAGGATGCTTTTACGGGGCCAGAAAGGATTGTCGGGCTGTTTCATACCTAGCCTCCATCGGATGAACCCGTATACGGATCGCTATGTTATAGATTTTTCTTATCTGTTATTTTAGCATATACATCCTGTAAATAGGCAACCGGATGTACATTCATTTTTGTTTCCGAAATAAGTACGGAGAGGAAGATAATCGCGAAGCCGGCGGCAAGTCTCAGAGTAATGATTTCCTTATAGATTAATACAGATATTATAACGCCGAGAACGCCTTCCAGCGACAGGATAATCGACGCCTGGGACGCCGGCGTGTACTTCTGACCGATGCTCTGAAAAAGGAGGGCAATCGCCGTCGCAAACACGCCGAGATAAAGAAGACTCGCTCCGTCGACGACACTTATTGACGTCGGCGTCTTCTCGAAAACAAGCGTCAGGATCCATGCAAACACGGTATAGAAAAAGAATTGAATGATCGTGAGAAGAATGACATCTTTCTTCTCGGTGAACTTTGCCAGCGCCACGATATGAACCGCGTAAAGTACGCCGCTTATCAGTGTCAGTAAATCGCCCGTCGCGATAAGGCTTTGCCCGCCCGAAAAAGATTCTCCCCGAAGTGCGACCAGGCCGATTCCGATCACACAAAGGAGAGCGGCAATGACGTTGTAGCGGTCGGGGCGAACCTTCGTAAGCGCCCAGTAGAAGAACGGCACCAGGACACAGTAAACGGACGTGAGGAACGCGTTTTTTCCGGGCGTCGTTGTGGCCAGTCCGAAGGTCTGAAACGAGTAAGCGGCGATCAGGAGCGTGCCGATGATCGCGCCTTCCCAGATATAGGCTCGTGTGATACGTTTGAATTTTTTCCAGAAGATAACCGAGAGTATAACAACCGCGATGCTGCCGCGGACAGCAAGCACGAAGAAAGGCGGCAGCGTATTGATCGCGTTTTTAAGCACGACAAAGGAGCTGCCCCAGATCAGAGTCGCCAGTAATAGAAGAATTTTTGCGTATTTGTTTTTTGTCTCGAGTTTCATGTATGTCCTCCTGCCCTCAGGGCGGCGAGTGCTTTATAGACCGGCACGGAAAGAAGTGCGACGGCCAGGCCGGTCACCACCGCGACTATGAGCAGCACCGGAAGATACGATATGACCGCAAATGTCCTGGTCAGAAGGCATGCCGCCAGAATCTGTCCGATGTTGTGTGCCGCCGCTCCGCCCATGCTGACTCCGAAAAAAGATAATTTTCGCGTATTCCTTAGAAGGAGCATCACGAAAAGCGCCAGCACTCCGCCCGACAGCGACAGGAGAAAGCCTGTCAGATTGCCGCTGAAAGCGAACGTAATTACGCACCGGAGAACGACGATGATCAGTGCGGGTACGGCTCCGAAGAGATAAACCGCAATCAGCGTGACGACGTTTACAAGCCCGAGCCTCATACCGGGAACCGGAAAGAGCGCGGCCGGGAAAAAGATCGATTCGGTTACCGAGAGCGCCAATGCCAGCGCCGTCAGGACCGAAAGTCTTGTCAGTTCATAAGAGGTATACCGCATTTTTACGCTCCTTTCCCGTGTGATTCCTTACGTATTCATTTGGACACAACATCGAAGGCGGCCGTCGCCGACGATTCCGTTCCGGTGCTATCGGACACAGCCTCGATCTTCAGAACGCACCGGTTCGGCAGGCACACCGCGGTCTGCCCCGCTTCCGAGATCCATCCGGTCAGGACACAGATCTGGTCCTGACAGTCGGAATAGGATATAGAGGCGCGTCCCGCTTCGGCGCGGACGGTCATATGCCCGTCAACACCCGTCAGCTGATAACTCTGCGAGGCGGCGCCGTCGGAAATATCCGCGCGCCAGACTTCCTCACCCGATACGGTAAGAACCGCTTCGAGACGCGGCGTGCCGGACGTGCCGCCCGCCGCGGTCACGGAGATTCCGTAGTAGAGCGCTCCGGCCAGAGCGAGGATCAGGACCAGGATTATGAGGTCCGCAAAGCGGAACCGGAAACCCGGGACAAACCGCGAATGACCGCGGCGCGGCTCCATGTCCGGCACAGCAGACGTAACCGGCAGGATCTCCGGGCGCGGCTCCGCCGAAGGATCCATCGAATATTCCGGTCCGGTTTCCTTATTCTGCCGTTTCGCTGTCATGCCTTATATCCTTTCAAAGCCGTTAATCCACATAGGTAACTACGGCCGACGAATCGGTCGGTGTAAACGTATCCTTAAGAGCCGAGCTTACGACGAGCTCGCCCGTCTCCGTTACGAGAACAAAGGAAAAGTCCGCGTGCGTCCGCCCGTATTCGACCGTTTTATCCCGGCCCATAACGAACAGAGCCGTTGACAGCGCGTCGCCTTCGGTTCCGTCAGGCGTAATGATTGTAACCGACAGGAGGTCGCTCTTCACAGGCGACCCGGCAGCGGGATCCATAATATGGATATATGTAACCCCGCCCTCGGTAAAATACCGCTCATAGCCGCCGGATGTGATGACCGATACGTCGGTCGCCTTCAGAATGCCGATGTATTGATCCGGATTCTGCGGGTCCGATATCGCTGTCCGGAACAGCGAGCCGTCGGCTTTTGTGCCGAATACGGCGACGTTTCCTCCGAGCGAAATCATGGCGGAACTCACATCATACGATTTGATGACCTTTTGAACAACATCGGACGCATAACCCTTGGCAATTCCGCCTAAGTCGATTGCCATACCCGCTTCGGGCAGATAGACCGAGAGTCCGGCATCGTCCAAAACGATTTCCCGGTAATCGACATGCGTAAGGGCCGCGTCGATCTCACTTTGCGCCGGCACACGGTAATTCCCGTCGGAAAATCCCCAGATATCCATGACCGGTGCGATCGTAATATCAAAGACCCCGTCCGTCAGAACGGAATATTCTACGGCTGACTTGATCAGTCCGTAGGTTTCCCCGCTGACCGTGACCGGAGAGACACCGGCTTTTGCATTGATCGCGGAGATTTCGCTGGAAGTGATATTCCGGGAGAGACTTTGTTCGAGTTCGTTTACGGCTTCCACGGCCGCTGCGGCAGCCGCCTTGGCATCGCTTCCGTTTACCGTAATCGTCATATAGGTATTCATCGCGAAAAAATCCGTTGTCGCTGTGCCGGAATCGGTGGTGCCGGACGAGATCAGAGAGGAACCGGTGCACCCGGAAAGGAGCGCGGCTCCGACCATCATGAGGACCACAAACCGGATCCGTGCTTTGATTTTCATGGATTGACTCCTTCTTCCGATTCACTCGATCGTTTATAGGCGTAATTTTCATCATAGCAGATTCACGCGCAAACTTCACGCCGTCCCGAATTCCTATAATTTTCTCCATATCTATTAGTTCATTTTCGCGCGCAGCGTTTCTTTTCGCGAAAATACCTTTGTTGCCGGTCATTCTGAATCCCCTAATAATGAAACGATAAGTATAAGAGGACCGATCAGGAGGTATGTATGACGGATACCGAGAAAACCGCACTCGACAGAATCCTTAATTCACACAACCGCGACAAAACGCATATCATCGCCATTCTTCAGGATATCCAGAGCGAATTCCGATATCTTCCGGAGAAAATGATGACCTATACGGCAGCAGCTGTCGGAATCAGCGATGCGAAAATCTACAGCATCGCGACATTCTACGAGAATTTCTCCCTCGAGCCCAAGGGCAAATACGTCATCAAGATTTGCGACGGGACCGCCTGTCATGTCCGCAAATCAATCCCGATCTTAAAAGAAATCCGTAAGATCCTTGGCCTTTCCGAGATCAAAAAGACGACCGACGATCTTCTCTTTACCGTCGATACGGTCTCATGCCTCGGCGCATGCGGCCTTGCCCCCGTTCTTATGATAAACGACACCGTTTATCCCGCAATGACTCCCGAAAAAGCATCGGCGCTCCTCACCGAACTCGCGGGACTTTCCATGAGCAAGGAGGCTTAATATGACACGTATCGAAACAAACGTACAGCTTGCGGACGCGAAGGAATACTACTCGCGCTGCCTTGCGGCCCAGAAAAGAAAAATCCTGATCTGCGCGGGAACCGGCTGTGTTGCCGGCGGCGCGCTCGGCATATATGACCGCCTTAAGGAACTCCTGCGCGAAAAGGGTCTTCCCTTTCAGGTATCTCTGGATAAAGAAGAATCTGACAGCGTCGGTCTCAAGAAGAGCGGCTGCCACGGGTTCTGCGAGATGGGCCCCCTCGTCAGAATCGAGCCGTACGGATGGCTCTATCTTAAAGTAAAGCCGGAAGACGCCGAAGAGATTATCGAAGAGACCCTGATCGCGGGGCGTCCCGTCGACCGTCTTCTTTATAAGAAGGACGGCGTGACTTACCCGACGCAGGAAGAAATTCCTTTCTACAAGAGACAGACACGTCAGGTTCTCTCCGGCTGCGGAAGAATCGACGCCGACTCCATCGAGGAATACATCGCGCACGACGGCTATGAGGCACTGTCGAAAGCGCTTTTCGCCATGGACGGGCGTGAAATCTGCGACGAGATGATCGCGAGCGGTCTTCGCGGCAGAGGCGGCGGCGGATATCCGACCGGACGCAAATGGATTCAGGTCAGAGGCCAGAAGGAACCTGTCCGCTATGTCGTCTGCAACGGCGACGAGGGTGATCCGGGCGCATTCATGGACCGTTCCGTCATGGAAGGCAATCCGCATCTCATGATCGAGGGCATGATGATCGCCGGCGTCGCAACCGGCGCTGCCGAAGGCTACATCTACGTGCGTGCCGAATATCCTCTGGCCGTCGAGCGTCTCAAGACAGCGATCAGGCGCGCCAAGGAGACCGGGATTCTCGGGAAAAACATACTCGGCTCGGACTTCGACTTTGACATACACATCAACACCGGTGCCGGCGCATTCGTCTGCGGCGAAGGTTCCGCTCTGACCGCATCGATCGAGGGCGAGCGCGGAATGCCGCGTGTCAAGCCGCCGAGAACCGTCGAACAGGGTCTTTTCGGGAAGCCGACGGTACTGAATAACGTCGAAACCTACGCGAATGTCCCGCTCATTATACGGTACGGCTCCGGCTGGTACCGCGAGTGCGGCACCGAGAGCTCGCCGGGAACCAAAGCGTTCGCCATCACCGGCGACGTCGTCAACACAGGCCTGATCGAGGTCCCGATGGGTACGACGCTTCGCGAGATCATCTACGACATCGGCGGCGGCGTGCGCGGCGGCAAGGAATTCAAGGCCGTCCAGATCGGCGGCCCCTCCGGCGGATGCCTGACTGCCGAGCACTTAGACCTCCCTCTCGACTTTGACTCACTGAAAAAGGCCGGTGCAATGATCGGCTCCGGCGGACTCGTCGTTATGAACGAGGACACCTGTATGGTCGAGATCGCACGCTTCTTCATGAACTTTACACAGAACGAATCCTGCGGGAAATGTGTACCCTGCCGCGAAGGCACCAAGCGGATGCTCGAGATTCTCGAGAATATCGTCGCCGGAAAAGGCACGGAAGAAGATCTGGATCTCCTGGAAGAAATCGCGGACACCGTTACGAACACAGCTCTATGCGGTCTCGGTAAAAGCGCGGCCAGCCCGGTCGTGTCGACGCTCAAGTATTTTCGCGAAGAGTACATGGCACATGTCGTCCGCAAAATATGTCCGTCTCATGTCTGCACCGCTCTGAAAATCTACGAAATCGAAGCCGAAAAGTGCAAGGGCTGCAGCAAGTGCGCGCGCCAGTGTCCCGTCGGCGCGATCAGCGGCACCGTCAAATCGCCATACACGATCAACACGAACACCTGCATCAAATGCGGCGCATGCGTAGATTCCTGCGCATTCAAGGCAATCCGGGAGGTATAAAATGAGCTACATGACAATCGACGGCCTGCAGGTCGAATTTGAAAACGAGAAAAATGTCCTCGAGGTCATCCGCAAGGCCGGCATCGATATGCCGACATTCTGCTACTATTCCGAGCTCTCCGTGTACGGAGCCTGCCGGCTCTGCGTCTTCGAGAACAAATGGGGCGGCGTAGAAGCCGGCTGCTCGACGCCGCCGAAAGACGGTATGGAGATCAAAACCAACACGCTGGCCCTTCAGAAGCACAGAAAGATGATCCTCGAGCTTCTCCTGGCCAGCCATTGCCGCGACTGCACCACCTGCGAAAAGAGCGGCTCCTGCCGACTGCAGGAACTCGCTTCCCGGTTCGGAATCCGGGATATCCGATTTCCCAACACCTCTCCGGTCAGAGAAATCGACCGCTCCAGCCGCGCGATCATAAGAAACCCCAACAAATGCATTCTCTGCGGCGACTGCGTCCGTACCTGCGAAGAGAAGCAGGGCATGGGAATCCTCGATTTTGCATACCGCGGCTCGAAGATGGAAGTCATGCCGGCCTTCAACCGCCCGATCGGTACGACCGACTGTGTCAACTGCGGCCAATGCGCTTCGGTTTGCCCGACTGGCGCGATCGTGATCCGGAACGACACCCAGAAAGTCTGGAACGTTCTTCGCAGGAAGAATACCCGCGTCATCGCTCAGATAGCTCCCGCCGTACGCGTCGCGATCGGCGAAGAATTCGGCATCGACTCCGGCGTCAACACGATGGGCGTCCTGGTCGCCGCACTTCGGAAACTCGGCTTCGACGACGTATACGACACAAGAGTCGGCGCCGATCTCACCGTCATGGAGGAAAGCAAGGAATTTTTCGAGCGATTTGAAAGCGGTACGAACCTTCCCCTTCTCACCTCCTGCTGTCCGGGCTGGGTACGTTACGTCGAGACGAGGCATCCCGAATTCCTGCCAAATGTCTCGACGACCAAATCCCCGATCCAGATATTCGGCGCATTCCTGAAGCACGAGGCGCGCAAAGCCCGCAGCACGGGAACCGCAATGGATCCCTATAAAGAGACGATCGTCGTATCGATCTCTCCCTGCACCGCGAAAAAATACGAAGCCGACCGTCCCGAGCTTGTCACCGACGGCGAAAAGGATGTCGACATCTCCATTACCACGCAGGAACTCGCCTCGATGATCAAGGAGGCGGGCATCGTCTTCTCCGAAATCGACGCGGAAGCTCCCGACATGCCGTTCGGATTAGGAAGCGGCGCCGGCGTCATCTTCGGCGTCACCGGCGGTGTCACAGAGGCAATTCTTCGCTGCGCCCTGCAGGACAGAAGCGCCAAAACCCTTCGCGACATCCAGTTCACTGGCGTTCGCGGCGAATCGCATCTCAAGGAAGTCACCGTTGAAATCTGCGGAAAGCCCTGCCGCGTTGCGATTGTACACGGCCTCAAGAATGCCGGCCTTCTTCTCGACCGCATCAAAGCCGGCGAAGCGAATTACGACTTCATCGAAGTGATGGCCTGTCCGGAAGGCTGTATCAGCGGAGCCGGACAGCCGCGCACAAATGCGGCCGCAAGAAAAGCACGTGCACGCGGACTCTACCGCGCCGACAAATTATGCCTTCTTAAGCGTTCGGACGAGAATCCGGTCATCGGCCCGATCTACCAGACATTAACCGACGATGAAATCCACCACATTATGCACGCGAGCTACATGGGCGAAGAAGAATAAGGCAAACATGCGTACGGAAGATGCCGGCATCTGCGGCTCCTTCGGATGCATGACGTCCGGTCAAATCCCCTTTCCCGGCGCAGCCGGCCGCCTGCGCTTTGCGTTTTTTCTGAGAAGCAAGTACAATTGTGTTGGAGGATTCTATGGACATAATTCGAGTCAACAAGGCACACTGTAAAAACTGCTATAAATGCTTGCGCGAATGCCCGGTGAAATCGGTCGGTTTCCGGCATGATCAGGCGGAGATCATAGACGGTGACTGCATCTACTGCGGCCATTGTCTGTCCGTATGCCCGCAGAACGCCAAACATATCGTAAGCGAGCTTCCTCAGGTAAAAGAGATGATCGAGAAGGGCGAACGCGTCTATGTGTCCCTCGCTCCGGCCTTTGCCGCCGCTTACCCCGGAACCGGATTCCCGGCCGTATCGGCCGCCTTAAAGAAGCTCGGATTCCTGCATGTCGAAGAGACCGCGATCGGCGCGGATATCGTCACGCGTGAATATGAGAAGCTGATGCGCGAGCACAAGATGAAGAACATCATCTCGACATGCTGCTCCTCGACCGTACTTCTGATCGAAAAATACTTCCCGTCCCTTATCCCGCAGCTTGCTCCCGTCGCGTCGCCGATGCTTGCACACGCGAGAATGCTGCGCGAAATATACGGCCCCCGCATCAAAGTGGTCTTCATCGGCCCCTGCGTTGCGAAAAAGCACGAAGCCGCCTTCCCGACTTCCGAGAATGCGGTAAGCGCCGTCTTAACCTTTGACGAACTGAGCGAATGGTTTGCCGAGAAAAACATCGAATTCGAAGAGAGCGATCCGGAAGCCCGCACGATGAAGAATCCCCTTCCGAGATTCTACCCGGTCCCGGGAGGCATCATCCGGAACATCGCGCCGTCCGTACGGAATACCTACACCTGCATGAGCGCGGACGGCGTCGAGCCGTGCACCGAGATCCTGACATCCATCGAAAACGGCGAACTTTCCGGTTACTTCCTCGAGCTTTCCGTCTGCCCCGGTTCCTGTACGGGAGGACCCGGCATGACCGCAAACCGTCCGAGCCGCCTCAAATCGAGAGAGCACGTGATTCGTCACGTCACGGAAAAAGGCAGCGGGCAGCCGTCGATGACAGAAGGAACACGCGTCCGGCTTTCCGCCGTATATACCGATCTTTCCCCGGAATCCAAACCCGTATCCGATGAAGCGATCGAAAAAGTGCTTCTCTCGATGGGCAAGAACACGCCCGAAAAGGAACTGAACTGCGGCTGCTGCGGGTATTCCTCCTGCCGCGCCAAGGCAAAGGCGGTAATCGAAGGCAAGGCCACAGTCACAATGTGTCTTCCCTTTTTTCGCGAAAAAGCGGAAAGTCTGTCAAACCTCGTCGTCGATTCGAGCCCGAATGCGCTGATTATGACGGACGGGCTTTTCGCGGTGCAGGAATACAATCCGGCTGCCAGAAAAATGCTCGGACCGCGGCTTGACGAATACCGGGGAAGTGCGATCTTTGATCTTCTTGAAGCGGATATCTACGCGCGCGTTCTCTCGTCGGGCAAGAACATCCTCGGCGAAAAGGTGCATTATGAACGGTACGGTCTGACCGTACGGCAAAGCGTCCTCAAGATGTCCGACAACGACAGTTACCTGATTCTTATGGAAGACATTACGGATCAGGAGAAAGACCGGTCGGAACGTCAGAAGGTCAACGAAGAGACGGTCAAAGCCGCCCAGCAGGTCATCGACCGCCAGATGCGCGTCGCGCAGGAGATCGCTAGTCTTTTAGGCGAGACGACGGCAGACACGAAGATCACGCTGACGAAGCTCAAGAAATCCATTCTGGACGAGACGGATAAGGAATAACCCCTGAGGAAATGAAATGTCAGTATACATAGAAACCGCCTACGAAAGCCTCAACAAGAACGGCGAAGAGCTGTGCGGCGACCATGCGGATATCATCCGGACGGACGACTTTGTTCTCGCCGTTCTGGCGGACGGATTAGGAAGCGGCGTCAAGGCCAATATTCTCGCCACGATGACGTCCAAAATCATATCGAGCATGATGTCCTCAGGCGCGTCACTCGAGGAAGTCGTCGAAACCGTCGCGAGCACATTGCCGGTATGCAGCGAACGCGGCATCGCGTACTCAACCTTCACGATCATCCAGATCTATAGCGACGGACGCGCATACTTAGCCGAATACGACAATCCTCCGGCCGTCTTTCTCCGGAAAGGCAAAGTGGCGGAGCTTGTCCGCAGCACCAAGGATATTGCCGGCAAAAAGATCTCGGAAGCGACTTTTCTCATCCAGCCGGGCGACCGTCTTGTCGTGTTCTCGGACGGCGCTCTCTACGCGGGAGCCGGGAAGCTCCTGAATCCGGGCTGGAAACATGAAAATATCACGGCATATCTCGGCAGTTCCCTGACGCCCGAGATGTCCGCCGCCAGGATTTCCTCGCTTCTCCTGTCCGCATGCGAATGCCTCTACCAGGGAACCCCCGGCGATGATACCACTGTCATGACGTTCGCCGCACAGAAGAACCTTCCCTGCTCCGTCATGGTAGGTCCTGCCGTGAATCCGGATCGCGACGAAGAAATGGTACGCACATTCCTCAAATCCAAGGGCAAAAAAGTCATATGCGGAGGAACCACCGCGCAGATAGTCGCGCGAGTCTCCGGCAAAAGCATCGATATGAGTATCGACGAATCAAACGCAGGAGTCCCCCCGATCTCCTATATGAAGGGAATCGATCTTGTCACCGAGGGAATTATCACGATGGGGACTGCGGTCGAATATATCAAGTGGAATCTCTCGCGGCACACGGCTTCGCCTTTTGATGACATGCCAAAGCCTGTAGGGGGAGCTACAGGCTTCGACGAAAAGCGGCAAGATGGGGCTACCGCATTGGCAAAATTATTCATGTATGAGTGCACGCAGGTCCGGTTCTTTGTAGGGAGAGCGGTTAATCCGGCTTATCGAAACCCGGGTCTTCCGCTTGAACTGAACCTGAAGCTGAAGCAAATCAACGAGCTGAAAGATTTACTGGAAAGTATGGGCAAATCCGTCGCTATTGATTATTACTAAACAAATTGTATTTATTAGTACAATTTGAATGTGAGATCAGTGTATATAAAATTTCTTTGATTGTCAACGACTAATCGCAAGAAATCTTGCGAATTCGCGCCGGTTCAACAGACTGAATGATCCGGAGTTGAGTACGGCATTCTACACCGATTCCATTACCACGGAAAGGAGACCGATTCCAATGATTACAAGAACCGTAACCCTGCAGCTCCATAAACCCGGACGCACCAAGAGCGGACTTCTTCTCCTTACCATGAACCGCTATGCAGCCGCCCTTCAATATCTCCTCGACCGCTATCGCCCCGAGATCAGAGCATTGCGGGAACAGGGCGAGACTCCCGCGCAGTACGACCTGCGGAAAATTCCGGGAAAGGATGCTCTCGACGCTTTGAACGTCTACGGGATAGGCCCTTTCAAGGATGCCTTAAAGCTTGATTTTGCCATGCTTACGGGAAGTTACCTCTCCCTCTCACGTACAAGACACACCTCCTATCCACTTGTACTTACCGGCGACGAAGACCTGGAGAACCTGATCAAGGACCCGAAGGCATCGCCGGCCAGAATTGCGGCGGCCTTCGAAAAATACCACGCTCCCCGCTCGCTGCTTTTCGGGCGTTATGATACGGGCCGAGACTTCTGTCTTCTGAAAGACGAACTGAGCGGCCGCTACTATGCGAAAATGTACCTTTTCCCGGCCTCAAGCCCCCTCCGAAAAACCTATACCGAATCCAGAAAGCTTGCCCTTCGCTACGTCGCGGAGAAGGATATCTATCTCGAGACGCGAAAACAGCTCGAGAGATATCTTCTTTTCCCTCTGTCATACGGTAAAAAGCAAAAGGTCCTTCTGGACGAAGCGGGGCCGGGGTCATTTCGCATGGCGCGCTTAAACTATCGCGACGGTAAATTCTATCTCGCGATCAGCGTCGCCGCCGAGTCAAAAGAGCCCCTTACTGCCCAAACGTATCTCGGTGCCGCGCGCGGTTACGGTTGTTCGATTCATATGACGATAACCGACCTCGAAGCCGACGTCCAAAACACGATTGCTCTCAAAGATCCTCCGCTTCCCGTAACACCGTCTTCAAGGCTTCATTCGCTCGCCAACCGGATTATCGGGACGGCGCTCGAGAACCAAAGCCAGATTCTTTTTGAAGGACCGGGCCATGACGCGCCGCTTGCCCCCGGGAAAAATGCATCTCCCTTGAGTATCCCGGCCAAGCCGTCCCTGTACGGGAATGAGGAGGTTCTGACAGCTGCCGATTATAGAAAACTCGTATCGCTCCTTCCCTACAAAGCAGCGCTCGCCGGCCTTCCCGCCCCGATACCGATCAGTCCCTTAAGGCTGTACCGGACCTGTCCTTCGTGCGGGCATGCCGGGCGCGCAAACCGCCTTCTGCCGGACATCCTGATCTGCACAAAGTGCGGATTCTCGATCGATACCGCAGCCGTCGGCAGCCTGAACCTCGTTCGGAGACTCAAAAAGTACAAGAAGCAACCCGTCGTTTTTTCCTATTCGTATGAGCCGTCGGGATTGCGGATGTACAACGCCCCCTTAGGTGCGGATTTCTATCTTCCTTCCTCCGGCCGTATGGAGAGCGATTTCTATGAATCGCTCGAAAAGTTCCTGGAAGAGACAGCTCCCCGGGACAAGCCATTCCCCTACACCTCCGCTATGTCGCGCCAGAAATACGGCCTCTTGAGGAAGCTGCGCGCGGCCGGGAATCTCTCGGAAGCGGTCTCCTTTGCGCCTTGCAAAGAGAGGCGCAAGATGGCAAAATAATGACGGAATCAAGGCCCTCGGGCCTTATTCTCCGGCGCGTGACTGTCCGCCGGACTTGCGGGCGTATTCCGTTATGGATATGCCGGCTGATACCCGCCGCGCGGGCGTCCGTGTGAAAATCGCGGACGATATGTGCAGTTATCTTACAGAAAAAGCGAAGCCTGCCCTTGGGTGACTTCGCTTTTTTCATTATATATTCCCGGAGCTGTTTCAAAGGGAATTGAAAAACCGGAACGCCTTTAGATGACTCCCGCTCTTGCACGCTGCTTCGTGATCTCGTTCTTCATCTGTCCGAGAAGCGCATTGACGATGGAAGACGCGATACAGCTTCCGCCCTTGCAGCCGGCGGTCATGATATATGGAACTTGAAACTGCTCCATGGTTTTGAGGATCGACTTTTTCGCATATTCGACATTGATAAAGCCGGCGGGCGCCGCGACAATCAGGTCTGGCCTGAAATCCGCATTCTCCTTCATCAGTGTATCAAGAACCATAAGTGCCGTCGGCGCATTCCCGACGACAAAAATATACGGAATATCCTCGCCCCTTTGGTGTGCGCTAAGCATTATCGAAGCGGCATACTCCATAGAAACCGCCGATCTCGTCATGCCGCGAAGACGCGCCTCGGCCATGACGTTCGGATCTTCCATCAGACAGACCGGTTCTCCGCCTAATATTTTAATTGCCCCACGGTTCATACCGTCAAGTCCCATCCGGGTATCGGACACGATGCAGGCTCCCGAGAGCAATGCCTTATGTGCCATCGGTACGGCGTTTTTCGAGAAAAGAAGATTCTCGGCAAAATCGAAATCCGCAGAAGTGTGAATGCAGCGAAGAACGATCGGAGCGTGATTATACGGGATACGGATCTTCCGTTTATGAAGCTCCCGGGTAATCAGAAGAAAGCTCTCCTTCTCGATTTCATCCGGGCGAAGATCAAGATAATCGGGAAGGCTGTCTTCGGATAAAGCCTTCTTCAGCTTCTTGTCGGCCATCTTAGTACACCTCCGTCAAAATTCGATTCCTTTTCTGGCGATGATTCCGCGATCATAGGGATGTCCCGCACACACAATTTGCGAGCGGTAATCGGCCCGATCAATAAGCGCAAGCGACGGATTCCTGCCGGTCAGAACGACTTCAAGTCCGTTGGGACGTTCGTCGAGAAAGCAGATAAGCTTCTCTTCGGGAAAAAGGCCCGTTTCGATTGCGCCGAGGATCTCGTCGAGGACGAGAAGTCTCCCTGTCTCCGGGGCTGAAGAATCCTCTCCTGCCGGAGAAAAAATCGTCTCACGTATTGAGCCCTTTTTCGTCCACTCCAGTACGGATTGCCAGATTTCCTCCAACAGCGCGCCTGTAAGTGTCTTCTCATCCCTTGTCATCTCAAAAGTCATATGTTTTGTCACGGTTCCCGCGAGAACGGGGATACCGAGCTTTGTCCGCAGTACTTCGACTTCGGAGGAATGCCCGTCTTTCAGAAACTGAACGAAAAGCACCGAAAGACCCGCGCCGTACGCGCGCAGGGCAAGTCCGGCCGCAGCCGTTGTTTTCCCTTTACCGTCTCCGTAATACAGGTGGACAAGCCCCCGGTTCATACTCTCGATACCCTCTTCTTATTCGCGTGATAGATGGACAGACCTGCGGTCAGGATCGTGCCTGTACCCGCAAAGAGGAGAATCCACCAGAATACGGACACGGATTCTGCCGTCTCGGCCGACAGTTCCCAGTAAGGGACGGTATAGCCCGCTCTTTGAACCGATGTCTTGCCGATCGGGAAAACCGAATTGTAAAGGCTGATCGGCGAGAAACGGTCCGTGTTTTCGACGATCAGGAAGTCCTTCGACTGCTTTCCCGCACTCTCCAGAGCAGTCTTGATATTCTGCAGTGCGATGCCGCGAAGGCGGTTCGGGATAACAGTCTCATAGCACATGACCGCCGGTTTCGCCTTGTCTCCATCGTCCGTCACACTGCCGGACATGGAAGGATTGGCAGACAGCCCGGACGAATCTGACGAAACAGTTGCGGGAAGTTCCGAAAAGAGTACATAGGCACGGGAAAGATCTCCGTAGGTTCGATTGTCGATTTTGGTGTCCGCTGTGTCGCAAACACCGACAACTGTATACTCGCGGCCGTTCAATAAGACTGTCTCGCCTACGGATTCATATGTGCCGAAGAACGAAAACGACAGGTCTTTGTCGAGAACAATCTGTCTTGAATTCAGTGTGTCTCGATCGATAAAGGCTCCGCTCAGCATATGAAAGGGATGGAAGAGATAGAAATCGCCACCGACTCCGGTTAATTCCACATTGGATGTAACTTCTGTCTTGACATCCGACTTGGGCCGCGTAATCGAAGTAATGGCATCAGACGAATACGCATCGATCCAGACCCGGCTCTCCGTCTCTCCGGACGAATCCGAAGAATCCGATGCAGAATCCGTGTTTTTCTTGCTGCTTCCGTCCGATTCTCCCTTGACGCCCAGCGTTTCTTTGATGATGGTGTCGAGACTCTTATGAATCGCTTCGATCTCCGTCTCGTCCAGACTCTGCTCACCGGTCAGATAAAGCGGTACGCTTTTATCCGTCTGTTCCTGTCCTTGGCCGATAATCGTTATCTGACGGTATGTTATTCCGGAGTCTCCTGACCAGAGCTCCGCCGCGATCTGTGATTTCTGGCTTCCTGCGATCTGTACGAGCCGCACGGCCGATAGTCCAGTTACACCGACACCGGCTGCCAGAAGAACATACGGCATAGCCGCAAGAAATTTGCGCAGACGACGGTTATGATTGTTGCGTATGGAGCGGAGAACCGACATCCATTTTTCCCTGCTGAAATCCACGTCGCTTCCTCCTATAGTCCTTCTACAAGACGAACCTGATCGCCGGATTTAAACGACTTGTCGTTCGATTCCGTAATAACGGCGGAACCGTATGATCCAAGTGCCGAAGGATCGATGGCGGCATTGGACGCGTCCTTGCCGAGGATCTGTACGACAACCTTGACGGCGATATAACGGTCGCCCAAAGGACTGCTCTGCGTCTTCATCGCATAGACGAAAGTCTCACCGGATTCCTCGTGTACGGCACTGAGCGGAATCATACATTCATAGTTCTTGCTGCGGCTTTCAATTGAGAAATTGACCTGTGTGCCGGATGTATACCAGTACATCTGTTCCGTATTGTTCATGATGAACGTGACGTTCTTGCTGTTCTTGGGATTCGTAGGATCCGGCTTGATCGATGCAATGGTTGCGGCATCGTCCTGATAATCAGCCGTTACGGTCATGCCGACGCTCATCTGTGATGCTTGTGCTGTGGTAAAGGGTACGGTCGATTTGTAACCGTCCGATGTCACGTCAATCTTGATCATCACGTCGCCCTTAGCCGTTGTGGATCCGGGAGTAATGGAAACCTCGGAAACGGTCCCGTCTTTTTGCGCAACGATATCAACCTGTTCCATAACCTTCGTAAGATCGTCGACTTTCTTCTGAGCTTCGTCGATTGCTTTTTTCTTGTCTTCCTCAGACATCGCGTTGATCTGCGCCTGAATCGCGTCTTTCTTCTTCGCATCGTCGAGAGCTTTCTGCTGATCGCCGAGATTCCGTTTCGCAAGATCTACCTGGGTCTGAGCTTCGGCAACATCGGGAAGAGCCTCTGCGGCGGCAAGCTTCGAAGAAGCCGCGCTGTATCCTGCCTGAGCGGCACTCAGTGCACCATTCTTATCTGCCAGCTGCTGCTTGAGCGAGGCTAAATCGGCGTTGGCCTGGTCGAGAAGGGCCTGGGCTGCAGTCGTGTCTTCGCCGTTTGCGAGCTTTTCGGTAATGATCGATTCGAGCTGCGATTTCTCCGCCTCTTTACTTGCTTTGCTTCCGCTGATCGTCTCTATATCGGCATTGATCGCGTTCAGATTGCCTTGCGCCGCATTGACCTCGGCCTGCGCGCTGTTCACCGCGGCTGCTTTTCCCTGAGCGGCGGATAAGGTGCGGTTCGCCTCATCAAGTGCCTTCTGCGCATCGGCGACGGATCTTTCGAGCATGGTGTAATCCGGAGCCTCATACTGCAGATCTTCCTGAACCTTTGCCTTGAGAAGCGCGTCGAGCGCATCCTGAGCGGCATTCAGATCGGCCTTCTGTTCGTCGGTTGCAGGCGCGTAGGTCGCAAGAAGAGTGCCTGCTGTGACCTGGTCGTAAACGGAACAGTTTACCGCACCGATTTCTCTTGTACCCTGCGCGATCAATTTGGATGATGTGATCGCCTCTAGTGTGCCGGTCCCCTGAACGGTCGTTGACATAGATCCCGGCGACGAGTAGACCACCTTAACCTGCGGAAGGGAATAATTCATGATGGTATTGGAAAAAAATGTAAGGATCAGCATGACGGCTAGAAACCCTATGGCCACCTTGATAACCCATTTTCTGTTCGGTAATGCTTTCATCTCACTCATATTGTCCCCTCCGGTACGGTTTTTCTATTGCTGCTTCTCTGTTGTTTTCTCTATTTAAGACCCGATTTGGAAATGCCCTCAATCAGGTATTGTTCGCCGTTCAGAAAGATCAGGAGCGGCGGTATCATAAAGATAAACGAAGCCGCAAATGCTATACCGACCTCTCCGCTGTTGATCTCGGAAAGGAATACGGACAGGGGCTGCTTATCCTTATCCGTAAGGAGGATAAGCGGCTGCTCAACCATATTCCAGTAATCAATAAACAGAAGTATACCCATGGCGTAAAGTGCGCTCTTACAAAGCGGCATACAGATTCTCGTAAAGATATGCCATTCTCCCGCACCGTCAAGCTTGGCCGCTTCGATATACGAAGAGGGAATCTGCCGCATATATTTGCTGATCAGAAACACGCTGAACGTGGAAAAGATACCGGGCAGAATAATGGCCTGATAGGTATTGATGATGTTGAGCTTTTCTGCGATCAGATAATTCGGAACCAGGGTTACCTGAAACGGCATCAGCATAAGAATAATATAGGAAAAGAAAAGGATTTCTCTTCTCTTTCTTCTGTACCGGGCAAAGCTGTAAGCGGCGAGAGATCCGGTGATCATCTGTCCGATTACGGTCGGAACCACCAATACCAGAGAATTCCAGAACTTCCAAAGATATGCGGGGCTCTTCAGAAGAACCGTTGCATACTGTTCAACGCTCGCCATTTCCGGTATCAGCTTAAGGTGTGCCTCTTTCGCAAGGTACGTCTTGGAATCGGACGTGTTGCTGGAAAGGCTTGAGAATACGGCACTGTAGTTGGTCTTGATCTCCTGCGTAGACATAAACGAATTGAGGATCGTCAGAACGATCGGCATCAAGGCAAATATGGCAAAAATGCTGACGATGATAAAGAAGATCGTCATGCTGATCGTATAGGTGACCTTTTTTCTGGACATTGTGCTGAAACGGCTCATACGGATCTTTTTCGGGGCCCCGAAATTCTCCGTGTTATCGTGACTGCCGCTTTCCGTTTCCGAAAAGTGTTCGCCGCTTTCTATTTCCGAATAATTCTTACTGATATCCGATTCCAGGGCTTCTTGCGAACCGTCTGTATCCGGAGCTTCGACTGCGTCGATCAAACCCGAAGATATGACGGTCTCCGCTTCGTACACGGAATCAGCCGCCTGTACCGGCAGCGTCTCGGGAGAACTGGAAGATATATATGCGGTATCGACTGTGTCAATCTCCGGCTTATGTTCCTTATTCTTCTTCATTATTCTTCTACCTCACTGTCCAGACGGCTCTCCACGAGGAAAAGAATACCGACAATAATAACCATGGCAATAAACATAATGATAGCCGCCGAGGAAAGTTTCTGGTAATCCAGATTCTGGAAGGCGTTGTTCATGAAATGCTGCAGCAGGTAAAGCGCATCGACCGGATACGAACCGGTAAGAAGGTAGACCTCGCGGAATATCTTAAAAGAGTTGACCAGGGACATGATTCCGACAAAGAAAACCGTAGGAAGAATATATACGGTGCTTACAGAGAAGAATCGTCTCACACTTCCGGCTCCGTCCATTTTCGCGGAGTCGATCAGCTCGGTCGGTACGTTATTCAAGGCGCTCAGGAAAAGGACCATGTTGTAGCCCAGAGTCTTCCATATGAAAAGGAGGAGAATGACAAGCCGGCTCCAGTCCGACTTCATCCAGTCGATCTTATCCACGCCGAAACCGCCAAGGAAGGAATTCAGAGAGCCGTTAAAGCTGAAGAACACCTGCCAGATCAGCACAACCGACGCCACCGGAACCATCATCGGGTTTAGAAGAACACTTCTGAACCAGCTTCTTCCGGGCAGCTTCGTATTGAGCATCAGTGCCAGAAGGAGGGCCAGCAAGACCGAAAGCGGAACGGCCATCGCGGAAAACAGAAGCGTGTTTTTGGCTGCCAGAAGAAAGGCCTTGTTTTCCAGAACACGGGTGTAATTGTCGAGTCCGACAAACACATCGCTGGTCGTGCTTCTCATCGTAGAGCTGTAAGCGAGCATGATAAGAGGAAGTATGAAGAATAGCGCGACTCCCGCCGCACTGGGCAGCAGATACGCGGTAAATACCGACCAGTCGCGGAACTGTCTTTTTCGTATTCCTTTGATATGGCGCTTTTCCACATCCGAGCGCTTACTTGTCATGTTGAACATCTGTCGGCCTCTCTATGCTGCTTTATCCCGCACCGCCGGGGAGAAAATACCGTTAACCGGTATCTCCTCCCCAGCCGGAAGAGCGGGCAAATGAATCATTCAAAAGGGGAAATCAGCCTCTTTCTCTTACGAGCGTTTCTACACGGTTCTGGATCAGAGCGGATACATCCTTGTCGGATTTCTGATCGTTAAAATAAGCGGGAACCTCTTCGAGAATGATCGAGTTGACTGCATTGTCCATAATCATAATAGAATCAAGACTGTCAACAAGCGCGCGATACGCCTGCGCCGACTCCTCCGTCATCGCCGGAAGCATGCCGTCCGCGGTGTACGAGGAATAGTACATATTGTTGCTGTCCTTGGGCGGGTTCATCGCCGCATCAATCTGCGCTTCAAATGCCGACTTAAGGACGGGAATCTCATAACTGTACATATTATCATCCGGCGTCTGGGCCTCTTCGCTCAGGAGAGACTTGATAAAGCTCCATGAGGCGTCGATATTGGCCGACTCGGAAGAGATTGCGAACGAATTGGTAAGGGCACACAGGGGTCCGCTCGCATTGGCCGACGGATAGCCTACAACCGAAACAGGTTCACCGAAAACAGTCACCATTTCGTTATAGGAGTTCGCTCCGAAGATATAGGAGTTAACCATCGCAACCTCACCGTTTCTGACACGTTCCATAGGATCAACCCATTCGCCGCCGTCGTCCGAGATCGCATCATCATCCGAACCGTAGGTCTTCGCAAATTCCATCAGCTGACGGAAAGCGTCAGAATCAAAACTGACTTCACCGCTCTTGTAGTTGATCAGGGAATTCATGTTGCCGTACAGGATATACGTCAACAGACTGGACTGTGTCATGCTGCTGTCCATCGACATCATTTCCATGTCTTTGGGAAGACTATTAACGACTTGGTTAAACTCGTCCATCGTCCATCCCGTACGGTCGCCGATGACCGATTTCGCGCCTGCGAGTCCGTAAATCATGAAGCTTGTCGGAATCTTATAAAGCTTGCCGTCCGTCTCACACATCTTGAAGACGCTGGGAAGGTAATCGTCTTTCTTGAATTCGGTATCTTTCTCCATGAGAGCGTACAT
This sequence comes from uncultured Mageeibacillus sp., assembly GCA_964617375.1. Classification (GTDB taxonomy): domain Bacteria; phylum Bacillota; class Clostridia; order Saccharofermentanales; family Saccharofermentanaceae; genus Firm-13. The sequence goes on from CAZTXQ010000024.1 coordinate 35,137, forward strand.
GTCAACGAACAGTCCCTTTGCTTCGAGGCTTGAAGTGTTCTCATAAACACCGTACACAATATCCGGACCCGTACCGTTCAGAATGTCCAGATTCATTGCGCTGTACATATCTGCCTGAATCTTCATATAATCTTCGTTCGTCTCGGCATTGCTGTAGTCCACGTCCTTCTCATAGTCGCGGATCTCAATGCGGTACTCTGTGCTTTCCTTGTTAAAATTGTAAACCGCTTCCGAAATCTTGGAGTTATAGATGAGACCAACACCGCCCAGAACGATAATCTCTTTTCCGGCGTTGGGGTTTGCTGTTTCACGGGAGAGGAGGGTCGCCGTCGTAGTAGATGCGCCTGTACCCATCGAATACTCCGTGCTGATCATCAGGAGCTTGTCGTTTGTCAGAACATAGTATTGATTGCTGGCATTATACGAATTCGTCAAGGCGTCTGTCTGATCGAAGGAAAAAACATCCGTCTTCAGGTTTGCTTTCAGATCGACCTTATATACGCCATAGGAATCAGACATGTAAAGGCCGTCGAGACCCGAATAGATACCGCCGTTGTTGAAGGCCGACATATCGATGGCATCTCCGAGCTTTTTGGACGAAGCGAGCACTTCGTAGAACTTATGCTTATAATTGTCCTTCTCGTCATAGCCGTCGCAGTAAATCGTGTCACCGACTTTATAGAGGCTGCCGTTGATGGAGGCATTCGAGATCTCAAAGAGCTGCTTGCCGTCCTTATCGGTCACTACGATGCAGCCTGTGTCCTTGTATCCGCTGAAGTACATGTTGCCGTCGTTCCCGAAAATCATCGTGTTCGGATAGAACATCTCGTCAAAGGTCAGAATCTTCGGTTCGCCTGTGGTTTTCCCATCGGCGCCCAGAGTAACCAGTTCAAAGATAGAGGCGCCGGTTTCCATATCATATGTGTTGACAATCAGAACAAGATTGCCGTCCGTGTCGGCTGAAATAGTCATGACATAACCGTTGGCGTCCACAGAAGCGCTAATATCTGTCGTAGATTCCAATTCGCCGGCCGTATTGTAAAGCAAGACATAGAATTTGTTATAGCCGTTCGACAAGTCGCCTGCTGAAGCAGTCTCGTCTACAAACATTTCCGTATCCGCAGCTTGCGTATCCGAATCGCCCTCTCCGGCGGCTGTCTCATCCGGAGCGACTGTCACATCGGGGGCCATGGTCACATCAGGGGCAGCGGTCTCGTCCGGAGCGAATGTTTCGTCTGCGACTGTCTCGGCTGCGACCGTCTCGGCCACAGCGGATCCTTTGCCATACACGATCACTCCGCCGCCGCCTTCGCCATTATCCGGATAATAGTTCACGTTGAGAAGTACGGCTACCTTATCGCCGCAGGGTGTCACCGATTGCACGTAACAATCCTCACCCTCCTTCGGCACGTAAAAATCAAGACTTTTCGAAGAGAAATAGGCCGCGTCCGCGGCAATCGTCTCGGCGGCCTTCGTTGCTTTGCCGGTTGAACCGCCGCAGCCCGCGAGGGAAATACACATAGCCAGACAAAGTCCGGTGCTTACTGCGTTCTTTGCAATCTTCTGTCGGTTGAGGCGGGAAAGGATCGGCGTATTGAATTGCTTGTTCATGCAATTACCTCTCTTATTTATAAATAAATCATTATTCTCTATCGCTTGTTCGTGTATTTATAGATCTGACTCATTGCATTCTATAAGATGCAAGTGACTTTTCGATGACTTCCTAAGTGACGATATAGTCACAATAATAAATTCTTCTGTGCGTAACCCCCTTAGCTAGAAATTTCCCCGTGAAGGTTTCAAGCCGAAGCTTAAAATTCCTTATCATTGTCTCTTATTTTTAAGCATTTGTATACCCGAGAATTGTGAAGTTTATCCACAATATCAATGGAAAGAGAATCTTTTCAAATTCGGATCTCTTTACCTTTTTTCCGTTCTTTCGTCTTATATGTGTGTACATTTAGCCGACTTTTTGATATCGTTATGTAACCACTTGAAGCGCAAAAGGAGGTGCTGATTATGGCCAAAGTCCATCTCACAGTCACCGTCTTCTCCGGGAAAGCCGAACGTCTTCCTTTTGAGGAAGGTCAGATCATTTATCTGAAGAAAGACTCCGGCAACGCTTACGACTCCGAAGCGATTATCGCGCATCTGCCCTACATCGGGCCGGTCGGCTTCGTCGCCGTCAGTCCGGACACCGTCATTCGAGGCACGATGAGTGCCGGCCGCGTCTATGACCGTTTCGGACAGAATGCCGTGGTGAAAGTCGAATTTATCACGGGAAAGAGCCTCATCTGCCGCCTTCTTCCCGACAAGAAGATCAAGAAGTATCTGAATATGTTCGAATCTTTCGAAGCCGAACTCATGGCGTATGACCGGAAAATATCTGCCGAAGGGGGCCTTGCCACTGGCGGGCGTCTGCCCGGTGTTCCGGGACCTGAGCCGATACCGATCACACCGCTCTGGGAAAAGTAGCTTACGATATCAAAGGAATACAAAAGGCGGAAGCGGATGCATCAAACATCCTCTTCCGCCTTTTTTGCTGTCCCATTGCGTCCGTATGGGGTTGCTGTCCTTCATGAAGGGAAACCGGATCCGCACGTTCTTCTGCATTCGAGCCCGCTTTACTTGGCGCACTCCACGCGGCTCTCCATTCTTCTCCGGATCATCAGCGATATGCCGTACCCTACAAGAGCGAATCCGACGGCGATATTCAGGATCATGGTGACGGTTTCCGGAAGGAAGCGGTCGACGAAGGTCCCGAGTGCCGAGATAAAGGTCAGGAACACGACCGTCGACAGTACGCACCCCGCTCCGAACCAGAAAATCTTTGCCTTGTTCATCTTTTCGCGGCTCACCTGTGAGGAGATTAGGCTGTTCCAGAATAGTATGGTAAGCGGATTCGACGCGGTAAGCAGAACTCCCTCAAGAAAGACGCCTCCGGTGCTGCTGCCGTTGAACAGTCTGATCTCGGGCAGAACCGACAGATGGAAGGCGCCGAGAATCGTCGATATTCCGAACAGAATCAGTATGATGCTGCTTATAGCCTTGAAGGCTGCCTGCACATTTTCGCGCTTCAAAAGATATACGGAGCCTAAGGACGCGAATGCGATAAAGGCGGCGTCCACAAGCGCGACCGCCAGAACCAGAACAAGCCCCATGCCGAACCCCTCCGTACCGGCCGTCTTGAAAACAAGAAGCGAAACCGGCCCGACGGCCAGCTGAACGAGCATGCCATATTTAAACCCTCTGCCAAACATACGTTTTTACCTCCGTATTGCTCTTGGGAATCTGATTTACGTATCGTAGATTGTTGATCGGATCGCTTTAGAAAGGATTCAGAGTCTCCTTCAAAGTAGAAAGTACAATGGTCGTGTTGGAGCTTCTGACCCCCTGTATGCTTTTCAGAGAGTTCGACAGGAAAAAATCCAGAGCCGCCATATTTTCCGTCAGAACCTTAAGCAGATAATCATAGGTGCCGGCCACATGGTGGCATTCGAGCACACACGGGTACTTTGTGATTTCCGCCCTGAAGCCCGCGATATTTTCCGTATCATCCACGCTTACGTGAATAAACGCCATGATATTCCAGCCTGCTTTTTCGCGGCTGATGCGAACCGTGTAGTTCTCTATGACGTCTGCATCATCGAGCTTTCGGATACGCTCGGCCACCGCGGGGATCGAAAGATGAATCTCCCGGCTGATTTCGGAAGCAGTGGCGCGTCCGTTCTTGTTGAGCAGGCGAAGAATTTCCCGGTCTGTTGCGTCCATAGCAGCGCCACTCCCTCTCTTTAAAGATATAATAACACAGGCATTCATCGAGATAAACATTTCTCAATTTTTCAATAATTTATTAAGTTAATCGTACTCAAACTTAAAATAAAGAAAGCGCCCCGATATGATTCGGAGCGCTTGGATTTCTATCATTTATGAGATGTGATATCGCTTATAAATATATCGTTGTTTTCTCCTGCGCAATCGCAAGGGTAACGCCTCCCGGATAAGCGGCGCGCGCCATCAGAATTCTCCCTCTTCCCGAAGCAAGATACGCAAGGGGGGCGCTGACGTGTGCAAGGCTTACGGACGGATGCGTGAAAGGCGTCTGGATAAACATGTACTCGACCTTCCGGATCTCTTGGGTTTCGATAGTTTCGAGAGGAACGCCCAGTCGCTCGCTGAGCATCAGAAGTGCCGGCTCGTCAACTTTGAGCGGGATCGTCGTCAATTTAGCAATCGCATTTTCGGGAAGATTCTGGTGGTCGAGGGCTGTTTTCAATGCCTGAAAAACATATTCTTCGTTGACTCTCGAGCGGCAGCTGATGCCGATTACGATGTCCTTGGGTCGTAAAATTAGAATGTTGGCCGGATACGTCCCATCCTCCCGGGCCGGAAGCTGCCGCGCGGTAAGAAAAACGGCGGCCGTATCTTCCTTCGCACACATCTGGTACCCTCTAAGGATCGCCCGTTCGTCTTCGGGATCATAATGAAGAATTCGTATAGAACCGCGGTCAAAGTTAAAGCTCTCCCATTCGGTATCGTGGTCCGTATGAAGCTCCACGCTCGCTCCTTTGAGAAGCAGCGCGCTGATTGTTTTCATGGCGGGAATATTCTCGACCGCAAGGCCGTTTCTCTTCGCGACATCCTCAAACGACAGCACCTGGCACAGATCCGTCGCGGTCGTAATCACCGCCTGCGCGCCGAGAAATTCAGCGATCTCCCCGGCATGCTCGTTGGCGCTGCCCGTATGTCCGGAAAGAAGCGGAATCACGAACTTTCCCTCCTGATCCAGAAGAAGAACAGCCGGTTCGGCTCTTTGCGCCTCAATCAGCGGTGCGAGCAGCCGTAATACGACACCCGCCGCCATAATAAATATAAGGACATCCTTCTTGGCAAAAGCCGGCTTCACTTCCGAGAGCGGTAATAAGTCGCCTTCGAATTTCTCACATAGCCGCTCCGCCAGATCCTGTCCCTCTTTCGTCACCGCAAAATACGAATAGCTCATGGTAAACTCCTCCGGTATTCGGCGGCTCCTTGATGGCCGTCCCTTAATCGGCCGGAAACACTGTCATGTCCGGCCGCTATTTCTCATTATACCCGAGCTTTTTCACTCTGACTATTTACGATAGCAGAATTTATGCGACGTTTGCTAAAATAAGAACCTCCGTTATAGGCTTCTTACAAATCAGTCCGTATAATGAACGTAACTGGTATGATGCGCTTGTGCTTTCCCTACGAATTTCTGAATTCAACTTGAAAGGCAGGAGGAACCATATGGAGACATTTTCCGAATACCTCGCTACCATCTCACAAGAAGAACATCGCGGCCGGATGGAGAAAGTACTTCTCTGGGTCCGCAAGACATTTCCCGACTTGAAACCCATCATCGCCTGGAATCAGCCGATGTTCACCGATCACGGCACGTTTATTATCGGGTTCAGCGTCTCGAAAATGCATCTGGCGGCGGCTCCGGAAAGAGCCGGCATTATACATTTTTCGGAAGCGATCGAAAGAGCCGGGTTCAGCCATACGAAAGAGTTGATCCGGTTCCCCTGGGATCGTCCGATCGACTATGCACTGCTGCAAGAGCTCATTGCCTACAATATTGCCGACAAAGCCGATAACGAGAAATTCTGGCGGACAAATGCGTGACCGGTTGAGGCCAGCTTTTCGCGCGTAAAATCACTGCATATCCGACAAACAATCGAGAATAGATTCTTTTTTCGCTTTCCGGAATATATCGACGATCTTGTTGTACAGCGACTGCTGCGAATTATCTATTCATCAGATAAAAGAAAATCCACCAGGTTCTTATGAAGGATGCCGTCGCGCGTAAGCGTCGTTCGATCCCTGCTAACGACATATTTGGGATAGTGATCAGGTATCTCTGAAAACGCCCCAAACTCGCGGTCAATTATCTGTTCATCACTAAGAAGATACGCGACCTGAAGATAGAATTTTTCTGCCCCTCTCTCCGCTATAAAGTCAACTTCGCCGGTGAGCGTTTTGCCGATAAATACCTTGTATCCTTTTGATATCAGGTCGTTGTAACATATAGTTTCGATCAAATGGCCGTATTCGCTCTTGATCCGGTTCTTCTTCAATCGATAGAATCCCGGATCGCAAACATAGATCTTCTCCTGAAACGCGAGCGCTTTTTTTCCCCGAATATCATATCGCGCGACTCTGTCACATATACAGGCATCTTCGATGTACTTAATAAAATCATAAACCGTCGGCGAGGACACCTTCTGGTTCTTATCCGAGAGTGCCGCCGCAATGGAATTCCCGGAGATAGTAACCGAAGAGTTCCCGATCACATACGCAAGAACACGTTCGAGCGCGGCCGGAGATGTAATTCTATTCCGCATGATGACATCTTTCAGAACAACGGAATCGTAAATATTGGATAGGATGACCTCCTTATTCCTGTCATCATCTTCCCGGCAGACCAATGGAAAACCGCCCCAGGTCAGGTATACATCCAGAAGCTCTTCCGAAGTGCGTGTGTCGCTTTGTTCTGAACGAAATTGAATAAATTCACGGAAATTAAACGGCATAACGCGAAAAGAGAGCGTTCGTCCGCTAAGGACTGTTGCTAACTCTCCCGACAGCAATCGCGAGTTCGATCCCGTAAGAAAAATACTTACATCCTTCGTCGCGCGAAATGAATTAACAACGCGCTCGAAATGGTCGACATTTTGAATTTCATCAAAAAGAAGATACCATGTTCCCTTGCCATTGGTCTTCTCCTCGATATATGCATATAGGGCGTCCGCATCGCACAAGGAACGATAGGCATAGTCTTCGAAATTTATATAGAGGATTCGGTCATAGCTTATGCCCGATTGTACCAACTCCTCTATAATCTGCCGAAGCAACGTTGATTTTCCTGAACGGCGCACACCGGTAATTACCTTGATCATCTCAGAGCGGTAGAACGGCCGTATTTGGCTCAGACAGGATTCTCTAATAACCATTTGGGTTTACCACCTCGAATCATTTGTTCTCAGAATACCAAAAGATTCTACTGATGTAAATGGCGAATTAAACGCGCTTAATTCGTTTGGGCTTTTTCTCGATAGTGTTAAATGCACTTAATTCGTTCCGGCTTTTCCGTGACAGAATTAAACGTTCTTAATTCGTTTGGGCTTTTTCACGATAGTGTTAAGCGCATTTAATTCTCTTGCTCCTTTTGCATATAGAAATCCTGTATATTTAACCACACGTTCGCCTGACAAGCCGCCCCGCGAAGCAATTTTTCACCCTTGAAATGCATGAATTGTTTGCCTTACTCTCATGAATATACATTCCTTTGTTTTTTTTAATCGGGATGAAAAAATTTCAACCTAGTAAAATCTTGAGAATCAAATTAAAATGTCAATGTAGCGGAAACAAACCGTCTATGTTCTCCCAAACAGTAATTCCAACTCGAAGGCACACTCGGTTATTTAATAATCGCGTGTGTTTTCGAGTTTAGGGATTATTTTTCATTTCGAAACCGCGGCAGACTTGGAACTTGTTCATACAAGCTTAAGATTTTCGCTGATATAATAAATATATATGCATCCGACTTGCGGAGGTGTTCCGATGAAAGACGATATAGTATACGGTCTTGTCTTTGGCGGCGGCGGTGCGCGCGGCGCATATCAGATCGGCGTATGGCGCGCAATCCGGAAAATGGGCATCCGCATAGGTGCGGTGGCCGGTGCTTCGATCGGTTCGATCAACGGAGCACTTTTCGCGCAGGGAGATTTGAATCTCGCTCAGAAGGCGTGGCGCAATCTGAATCTGTCCGAAGTCATCCGGTTGGAGGATGAGCTTCCCTCGCCGGACAATCTTTTTGACATTCGCAACTTAAACCAGCTGATTAAGCACGTTCTGATCCAGAAGGGTATTGATATGGAGCCGGTCCGGGATATTCTGGCCCGCTATATCGACGAGGATAAAGTCCGTGCTTCGGCGATCGATTTCGGCATAATTACATACGACATTTCCGGTTTGACACCTGCCGAGGTATTCATTTCCGAAATTCCGGAAGGGAATTTATTCGATTACGTGATGGCGAGCGCCTGTTTTCCCGTGTTCAAATCGATTGAGATCGACGGCAGGAAATTTGTCGACGGCGGCGTTTACAACAATATTCCGGCGGATATGCTGGCGGAAAAGGGCTATAAACACTTGATTCTTGTGGATATAGGCGGAGTTGAAATCATACGGAGCCCGCGCTGCAAAGACATTGATATCGTAACGATCAAGCCGCAGACGGGTCTCGGCGGTCTTTTCGACATGACGCCCGCCGTATTGCGAAGAAATATCAAGAGGGGCGAATTCGACACATACCGTGCTTTCGGGAAGCTCAAGGGCAATCTATTTTATCTGACCGTGAAAAGTACGGCGCGCTTTGTCCGGCAATACGGACAGGACGCACTCGACGGACTTGAAGTTGCCGCGCAGAAATACGGCGTCGATCCGTATCATATCTACAATCCGGAGAAGCTTCTGAAAATCGTCACGGAAAAGTTCGAATCGGACCGTACGAATTACAGACTTCTGCGAAGCCGTGCGCATTCCGAACTTCGTAAGAACCTGCGGGGCGAACGTCCTCTTATCTGGAAATTCGATCAGAAATTTCTGATTCCGGCCGCGGTCGATCTTCTTGCCGATCCGGCCAAATCCGAGCACGCGAAAAAGACGTTCCGCAGAATCGCGCCCGCGCCGGCGAAAGCGGCGGAAGCGCTTCTCAAGCTCGGAATCCGTCCGACGTTCTATGAATCCGAGCTGGCGGGCTCACTGGCCGAGATAAAGTAAACAAAACCGGACGGCGCCGCAGGGGCTTCCCTGTCATCTTCGAAAACAAGGCTCCGGCCGTCCAGATGAGCGGCGGTCTGCAAAAAGCAGCAGGCAATGCCCATGTCGATCCGGTTCAG
>CAZTXQ010000025.1:0-42316 GCA_964617375.1 uncultured Mageeibacillus sp.
GCATATGTGCTGAACTTGAAGCCCTTCGAATAATCGAATTTATCGACAGCCTTAATAAGTCCTAAATTGCCCTCCTGGATCAGGTCGAGAAACTGCATGCCGCGTCCGAGATAACGCTTGGCAATGGATACAACGAGACGCAGGTTCGCCTCGATCAGCATATCCTTGGCGTCCTGATCTCCGACAAGCATGCGCTGTGCCAGATCCTGCTCCTGGTCGGCCGTCAAAAGAGATACTTTACCGATCTCCTTCAAGTACATGCGAACCGGATCGTCAAGACCGATTCCCTCACCGAAACCGGCGTTCAGATCAACATCATTCAAGTTCTCTTCTTCGACGTTCGTCTCCGGAAGAATTTCAATGCTTTTTGCCTCAAGCGAGTCAAATATCTTCTCGGCTACCTCAGGTTCTACGTCGTTCGCCTCGATAATCGACATAACGTCTTTATACGAGATACGGTTATTATTGCCGCGAGCGATGCTTTCGATTTCCTGAAGAATAGAACGATTTTCATTCGGCATAGATTTCCTCCTCTTGCCTTCGAGCTCAAAAAAGACCTCAAGATCCTGGAGCGGATCTGATTCGGATTCTTCTCTTCGCTGCTGTCTGGAACTGGATTATGTAAGTGATTTGACATTGTCCACGGAAAGATCGTCGGCTCCGGAGAGGCTTATGCTGAATCCGCCGTTGGAAGCGTAAACGGTGAGTGACAGATTGTCATAGCGATTGCTATCGCCGATACCGTACTCCTTCGCGCGTTCGTTCGCATAATTCTCAACCGTCTTCACCAGATCTTCCTTTGTAACAGTGTCTTCCGTAGTCAGGGAAAGACTGTTGTTGGACTGGCCTTTAAACGAGAATCCAACATAGTATCCGTCCGTCTTCGTCGAATCGACCTTGAATTCGGTGCAGACGCCCGAAATCGCCGCAGAAAGTTGATCCCTATGGCTCATCCTGTCCGCGTAAAGCGGCCACGATATGGCAAGGACCAGCACAATCAAGCCGGCAGCGGCTCCGATTACAATGGCAAGCGTCTTCTTAGGTGCTTTCACATCGTCGGGAGAAACTTCGTAAGGGTTCTTCTCCGCTTTCTTCATGGGCTTCTCGACTTCGGCACGTTTGACGGCGGCCGGAATCGGATCCGGATATACGGGAGTCACGTTATATTTCTTAACGCCTTCTCGCTTCTGCTGCGGTTCATTCGGGAACGTATACGCTCCCGGATTCTTCGCTATTTCAAGCGCTTCGGCACTCGGAAAAACACAATCACAAAATAGGCACTCGCAAAGCTCTTCCCTGTCATTTAACATTATCAAAGAACCGCAGTTCTTACAGATCCCCTGTGCTGACGCCATCTTAAATCCATCCTTTATTCATTATCCGGATATGGGAAAGTCACCTGTCCACAAATACGGCACAGTAATTATAAGCGTTCGATGTGAGATACGCAAATGAATTTGCTCGCGCATGCGCATTTTTTCGAAAATTCCCGTAAGAACGCGCTCACCGACTTGGGAAAAGACCGTTGTTCATGCTATAGTAAAAAAATGGATGAATCAAAGATGCATGAAAAATACATGAAAGCCGCTCTCGCCCAAGCCGCAAAAGCCTGTGAAAAGGCGGAGTCACCGGTCGGCTGCGTGATCGTATACGAAGGCCGCATTATTGCGCGCGCCTATAATCTTCGCGAAACCAGGCAGGATTCGACCGAACACGCCGAAATGGCGGCGATACGGAAGGCCTGCCGCAGGATCGGTTCCTGGCGCCTCGAAAACTGCGATCTGTACGTGACACTCGAACCATGCTACATGTGCTCGGGAGCAATCATACAGTCACGGATCCGGCATGTCTATTTCGGCGCGGCCGATCCGAAAGCCGGTGCTGTCATCTCAAAAAACCACCTCTTTGATCTTCCCCATAATCACCACGTCGAATATACGGGCGGCATTCTGGAAAAGCCGTGCTCGGACATTTTGAAAGACTTTTTTCGCGATCTCAGAGCAAAAAAGAAAGAGAATCGCGAATAAGCCAGATAATCTTCTCCCGGACTTTAAGTCCGCTCGATGCCTCGATGGCCTGCGCATAATAGGCAAGCTGCACCGCGTATCTTTCTTTGAGCACCGACTCTTTTTCGCTTGCGCTTCCGGAAATTTGATCCGATTTGTAATCGATCAGCACAGCTTCGCCGTCCTCGATAAACCAGCAGTCGATCATTCCCTGTATTAACGAGGTCCCTCCCTTTCCGGCCGGAACGGATATCGAGAACGGAATCTCCCGGAAAGGTCCCATACCCGGTTCCTTTTCGGCCCGGGTAATTCTTCGGGCAAGATCCGAAGCGGAGAACTTGAGGATCGCATCATAATAGGGTTCGATAAAAACGACATGCTTTTCACGGATCATCCTGTGCGAGACAAGATCGCGCATGATGCGGGCGATCTCCCCGGTATCCGCATTCCCGGCGATCGAACCAAAGTCAGCATACTGAAAAACACTGTGGAGCAGCGTGCCTGTTTCGGACGCCGAGAGAGTCTCCTTTTTCTCGTCGCCGGAGCGAACCGGTCGAACGGTCATATTTACGGATCGCATATCTTCGGAAAGCCGTCCGGCAGGAATTCCGGAGTGATCCTCCGCTTCCTTCCAGTTCGATTCATTCACACGCCGTTTAAGCTCACTGACGGTGATCTTGGCCGGAATACCCGTAAGATCTTCATACGGATACACGCCGGAATACTGAAGGCGAAAGAGCCGTTCCTCTTCAGGTCCGGTTAATACCGCCGGAGAATCCTGCTCTGCGATATCCTCCTCTGCCAGCGGCACCACTGAAGCGGGGCTCAGCAGATCCGCGTATTCCATAAACGGCCGGATCGTAATTTCCAGGTCGCCGGTCGATCCGGATACCGCCGATGCAAGGCCGTCCGCCGTCTCCTCTTCCGAAAGAAGCACGTCAAGCGGCAGCTCAACATTCCTCGCAAGTGCCAGAAGGCACAAATCGAGATTGGATTTTGCTTTCTGAACAAGCCAGGCCGGAAGCGCCGTCTCTTCCTCATTGCGCGCAAGCCGTATCAGCGCCGCACTCGTTCCGATGCTCAAGTCTTTTCTGCGCAAAATGCAGCCGACGAGAAAAAGTCTCTCCTCGGCCCGCGTCATCGCGACATAGAGAACACGCATGTTTTCGGCAAGGCCGGCCAGCTGTTCTTCCCTCTCGACGGCAATTTTACCGTGCGTCGGATACCGGTATCCGGCTTCAGGCTCGATGTAATCGATCCCGATTCCGAATTTCTCCGATAAAAGAATCTTCGCCCTGGACTCCTCCGACCGAAAGGCATGTTCGAGCCCGACGACGAAGACATTTTTGAATTCCAGTCCCTTGCTCTTATGAAAGGTCATGCACCGGACGACGTCGCGTTCCTGCGTAATCGTGTCAAAATCATCGGGGGACTCCTTCTTGTTCCGGATATCCTCGAGATATGTGACAAAGCGGTAAAGACCGCCGTGTCCGCCGGATTCATATCGTCCCGCCCATTCGCGAAAAGTTTCCAGCGCGGATACGCGGGCCACGCCGTCCGGAAGCGAACCGCACCGCTCGCGCAGGCCGGTTTCGACATAAATATGTTCGATCAGCTCCGAAACTCTCAGATACATCGCGCGGCTTCGCAGGGAACCGATCCAGTCGAGAAATTCCCGGACTTTCCGGGCAAGAGCCTGATCTTCGGCGTGTCCGGCATAGTACAGGAGGTGCTCATGGTAGTGTTTGGCATTCGATCCGGCGGTAATCGCGTCGAGTTCAATCCGAAGCATTTCCTCCGGCGTAAAGGATGCCTTCGGGAAATCCGAATGCAGGATCGCGGCCAGGGGAATGTCCTGACGGAAATTGTCGAGAAGCTTCATCAGGTTCTCCATTAAGAGAAGTTCCCGGTTGGACAGGAATTCCGTTCCTGTCCCGCCTTCGGACGGGATGCCGGAAGCGGCAAGAAATCCGCTGTAGGCCGCCGCTTCCAGATTGCTCCTTGCGAGTATGGCGATATCTTTCCAGGCAGTATTGTATTTCTGCCGAAGCTCGCTGATTTTCGCGATCACCGCGATCGCTTCTTTCTCGATCTTCTTAAGATCCTTTATGTCATCTTCGTCCGATACGTCCGCATCCTCGAAAGCGGCTTCCTCTTCCGTGCCTTCGGGTGAACTCCCGGCGTCGCCGCTCGGCTCTTCGGGTTCGATTGCGGTAAGGTCCAGAAGGATCATCCGGACCGGAGGTTCTTCCTCCGGCACATCATCCGTCTCTTTTCCGGGGAACAGCATCTGCGTATCGTCGTAGTCAATCTCACCGGACGAGCGCGAGAGTATCTGTGTGAATACCTGGTTTACGAACCGGAGAATTCCGGGGCGGCTTCTGAAATTACGGTTCAGTTCGAGCAGAAGACCGTCGTCCGAATCTCTGTACGATTCCATGCGATCCAGAAACAACTGCGGTCTGGCATGCCTGAACCGGTAAATGCTCTGCTTAACGTCTCCTACCGCAAAACAGTTCCCGCTCGAAAACATCGATACAATCGCATCCTGAATCCGGCTGTTGTCCTGATATTCATCGATATAGATTTCCGAGAAAGCCTCGCGGTAATATTTTCCCGCATCGTCACGTGATAAGAGGAGCAGAGCCAAATGCTCGTAATCCGAGAAGTCGACCCCGTTCTCCGCCCTTTTCATTGCGGCATAGCGGTCGTCCACCAGAAGCAGTACTTCAAAGAGCCGTTCGGCAACAGGAAGCATATAGGAGAGGTCCTCTTGAAGCTCCCCTGTGGTTCTTCCGAAAAGGTGTCTGGCCGGCGTCCGGAAATTCTTCTGTGCTTCCCTAGGCGATACTTTTCCTGTGAGATAAAAAAGAATTTCCTTGGCAGAAGCATACCGTTCGAAGAACTCTTCCTTTGCCGGGTTGTCACCCTTTTTCGATTCGACGGCCCCTTTTCCCTCGGGAAGCTCCTTTGCCGTCTGAACGATGGAATCCCATTTGAGTGCACCGGCTTCCTCCGCTTGCACGAGCCTTCCGATGACGCAAAGCTGCGCCGCATAATAATCGGCATATATCCTGTTCTTACTTTTGTCTTTTACAAAGGCAACCTGAGGAAGAAGCGCTTCCAGCTGAGGAAGTACGCTCTTCACAAGAGACAACGCCGTCGTAAAATCGTTCATCAGGGCCTTAGCACCGCGTGAACTTTCGAAATCGCGTGCCGCAGCCTTCATCTCGTCAAGTTTCCGGGCGATCCATTTCTCATAATCGGGCATGCTGCGCAGGTAGGAATGGAAGGATTCGATCATTTCCCTGAGTCCCGAATCGTCGCGCGGCCCGCTTAACGACAACGTCATACGGTTAAAATCCAGAAACCACTGTTCTACGGAGATTTCATCGCCCGTAATAACAAACGGTTTCGCCGATTTGCCGTTCTTCATCCGTACGGAAGGGACCTTCACGTACTTGTCCGGGGCATCCGCTTCGAGCGTACTGTACGACTGCTCGTAAAGAGACGCGAGGACATCTTCCACCGCTTCCCTGAAGATCAGCTTAACCCGCGTCGGGTCAATCGTCGAGAAACCGGGCTCGACGGCGATTCCGCCGTCCGGGGTTCTCGCGTCATAGCCAAAATTACGGATGATGTCCAGACAGAAGGAATGAATGGTGGATATATGGGCCGTCGGGAGAAATGAAAGCTGCTCGGCTATGTGTCTTCTCTGTTCCGGATCTTCTTCGACGGACAGCTCTGCGTTCAGCCTGTCCTCGATTTTCTTCTGCATATTGGACGAGGCTGCTTCGGTAAAAGTCATGACGAGAACGCGCCTTACGTCGAGCTCGCCGGACAGAATCCTCTGTGCAATACGCTCCGTCATGACGCTGGTCTTACCCGAGCCTGCGGCGGCGCTCACCAGCATATTTCCGACCTTTGCACGGACGACTTCCTGTTGCTGCGGAGTCATGTTCATGCTTCGTCACCGTCCTTTTCGCAAAATTCATCCTTAAGAAGATCCCCGAATATAACGTTCTTCCTGGGCTTCTTCTGGTCCGGCGTTCCGGTAAACGGAAGTTCAGAGAGCTTTAGACACGGCGGATTCGACGGATCAATACCGCATACCGCGATATAATCGCAGAATGTACAGGCCGGCTTGGCCCCCTTATCGGGCAAAAGACGCGGCCTCGCCGAGAAATCTCCGGCAAAGAGGCGCGTGCAGTGCCCTTCTATTTTCGCCATCGCATGCCGGCCGGCAAGCGGCAGAAGATCCCGATCGACGTTCAGCGTCCGGAGCCTGTATTCTTTTTCGATCATTCCGGTGAGTTTGTCCGATTCCGGCTTCCCGCTTAAGCTGCCCAAAGAGATCATCGGCGCCGTCAGATGGAAATACCCTGCCTCCGCCGGAACAGCATCCGGATGCGAGGCCTGATACGCGAAAAGATAGGACGGTAGCTGTACGGAAAGTCCGTGGTAAAGCATTGTGTAGTCGACGCTTTTGTTCCCGCTCTTGTAATCAATGATCCGGAAAGCGTTGTCGGCGTGATCAAGGTCTACACGGTCGATCGTCCCGCGGAAACGGATGGTCCGGCCGGAGGGAAGCCGTGTCGTCAGATAGGAATCGTCTTCTCCGCCGAAGGTCCATTCCATGTGCTCGGGTTCGAAACCGTCCGGCGCGATTCCGCGGAAAAGCGTCCGCAGGGAATGAGCGGCCACATTCAGAATCCGGTTTCCGTCATTCGCGAGAAACCCGGGATCGGCAACCACCAGATAGGAAGGGTCCTTAAGCGCGACTGCAGGTGAATCCGAGACAATATCTTTGAGGATGGATTGGGCCATGCTGCGATAATCCCTCGAAAGGTATTCCCTGTAAACCTCTGATTTCTCCTCCGGTGTACCGGCTGCCCGGCTCTCTTCGGAATAGGCCGCAAGCGACTTCTCCAGAATCGTGTGCAGAATGGATCCGACGAGATTCGATGCCGAGCGGCAGACATTTCTCTGCTGCAGGTTTAGGACATATCTTCCGAAATGCATAAACGGGCATTCCGCGTAGGATTCGATCTGCGATACGCTCATTCTTTCGGTCATCCGATATCTGCGATTCAGGATGTCTTCCGGGATCCGCACTTCGAACGATTCGCCTGACGCGTTCTTCTCCGGCTTTAGTTCCGGGAAAAGTTCGAGAATCGGTTCAAGATCCTTAGGTCCGATGCCGTCGACGGTGCCCGCAAGACCTGCGTGTACGAAGCGCCTCATCGCACTTCCGGAGAAGAGCCGCGGATCATGCACGGTCAGAGAACCGCCCCCGACACGCCGGGAGTACGGGAATACCGTTCCGATAAAGTCGATGACCGTTGATGGTTCTTCCGTTCTCGGACACGAAATATAGAATCGGTCGGACGGACAATCCAGAAGCGAATATGCCGTGTAGAAATCGGCGTATGCCTGATCCCTCGAGCGGCTCGGAAACGGAATATTTAAGTTAGCGGCCAACAGCTCACGTTCGTACCCGCGGAAATAGCCTTCCCGTACGGTTTGAAACGGGAATACTTTTCGCGACGCACCGAGAAGAAACATAACGCGGCAGTTCCTCATCGCGCCCCGCCGCGCGTCTGTAATCTCAATCTGATCCACGTACGATGGTATGGCTCCCGAGAAGGATGCTCCCATGCCCGCAGAAAGCATGCTTCTGAAATTGAGGAGATTCATCGGCGTCTCGCCGATCGGACCTTCGAGAGACGTAAGAAGCGCCGTAAGCTCGCGGAAGGATAAAACAAGTGCCAGCGCAGCGTCCTGATCTCCGGCATCCGCCCACTCGCGGGAGAGCGACTCTACCTGAGATGCCATGCCCCGAAGCGTCGAATCCTCTCCGGAAGGGCCGTACGTATCCAGAAAATCAAGAAGCAGTGCTGCCTTAGCGCTGCAGGTCGAAGTCCCGGCCATCGCATCCAGGAAATTCTTAATGGGAAGAAGTACGCGTTTAACGAGTCCCGCCATATACCCTTGAGGATCGTTTTTCTCCCCGTAACTCGAATCGGAAAAGATGCGGTACCCCTTGAAGAGTCCATGTGCGAGACAGTAATTTTCGAGAAGGTCGGTGTCATCCGCAGTAATATGGCACATTCCGGATTTAAGGCATGTCATCAGCGGCCCGAAAGACCATCCGTTGACGCCGAGATCAAGCATGGAAAGAACAAAGCGGAAGAGAACCGTACCGCTTAGAGGGCGGCGCTTATCGAGGAACGGATCGAGTCCGTATTCCGAAAAGACAGCATGAAGGTCGGATTCACAGGCCGCGGGGTTGCACAGAACGACGCTGATCTCTCCGTAACGGTATCCTTCCGTGAGAACGAGCCGTCGGATCTCACCGGCCGCAAAGGTAAGCTCCTCCATACCGTTCTTAAAAGAGACAATATGAATCGGCGACGAATCGCCTTCGTATGCTTTCATGCTTCTTTGCGAAAAGGCACCCGAAAGATACCGAAGTGCGGGAGGCTTCCGGTCGGATTCCGGGATTCTCCGGATTCCGGTGTCAGGAAATCTCTGCAGAAGGTTCCAGATCGTCTGACGGCCGAAGCGAAACGCACGGGAACCGTCCGCGATCGAAATCCTGCCCGTTGGCACGTGATCTGCGGCGACGGTGATGACCGTTTTCGCGGCGAGGCGTACCAGACCTTCTATGATCGTACTCTCCTCCGGTGTAAAGTCGCGGGTTTCACCGAAGCCTAATATCCAGACGGAAGTAGACGCAAGGTAGGATAGCCGGTTCAAAGGCCATATGGATGCTTCCCTTGCTCCGCTCCCCAAAATCTCCAGCGTTTCGGCAAGACGCATAAGCTCGATTCCCTGCGCGCAGTAGCCGAGCTCCTCCGTCTTATCGGCGAGGCGTTCCATTAATAGTGAAAAATCCGATATCTTCGAGAGAAATGAAGGATCGAGCGAAGCGGAATCGAGCGAGCGCATGGACTCGGGCGTCACATGATAGCGGAGAAAATCCCCCAGAACATTTTGCACTTCGGGAACAAATCCAATCCGGTCCGAGAGTGCCGACAGCACTTTGAAATCAGCCTTTCCCTCGGACAGAATCCGGTGGATCAGCATCGTCTCGGAAGCTTTGTCGAGATACTCCTCGGGGAACCCTCCGACCTCGGACAGAATCCTGTGGGCGAACCTTGAGAAACTGACGACATCGACCAGCATCAGTGCGTTTTTCGACTCCGGCGGTGTCGGACACGAACGGTCACAGAGGCGGTTCCTTACTTCCAGATACCGTCTCTCCATATCGGCCTTTGTCTGTTCCGGGACAATCAGATACGCCCTTTTCTCGGGCCAGCGATACGATTCCCTGCATATCTCTTCCAGACAGGCGTCGATTAAATCGCCCGAATGCTCACTGTAAAGAACTTCCAGTCCCAACTAAAGCACCTCCTCAGAGGATATCCAGATTCTGGCCGTTCGCCTGTTTCATGGTGGATCCCGCTTTCTCGAGCGCTGCGTGAATCATAGCGAGTTCCTGCGGTCTCTTGATCTTGAGGGTTGTCGTCTTCACCATTTCGCCCTCCGAGAAAACGAAATAGCGTATGCCTTTATATGAGGGCATCTGATGGTTCACTTCTTTCATGTGATCTTTGAAATAGGAGCCGATCGCAAGGTCGCCCGGATTCTTCTCCGGAATCGGCAGGTGCTTCCCGACTTCCTGACGGTCAATCAGCATCTTGGCGCAGATATCAATCGCATCGCGTTCGGAGGTTTCGCCCCATACCATTGACTCCCTGACGCCGGGTATCAGGTTGATCAGCGATTCGATTTCTTCGGGAAAAGCTTTCTTTCCGTTTGTCAGAACGATCATGGATTTGACACGACCCGTAATATGAATACAGTCGTGCTTATCGAGATATCCCATGTCTCCCGTCCGGAACCAGCCGTCCGGAAGCAGAACCTCGTCCGTATCAGCCTGATTCTCATAATAGCCTTTCATGACACAATCGCTCTTCGTAAGGATTTCGCCTACGGCTCCCCGCTTCGTCTCCTCGGTATCGATTCCTACCTGAATCCCCTTTAGAGGAGCTCCGACGCTTCCGAAAACATTCTTCTCCGGCGATGTCGTGCTGATAACGGGCGACGTCTCGGTGAGTCCGTATCCCATAAGGAAGTCCACGCCGAAATTGTTGAAGTCACTGATGATTGTCTTGTCAATCGACGCGCCGCCGATAACGACGAGTCTTAAATCGCCGCCTAACTTCTTGAGAATATCGGCAAAAACGATCCTGCGGAGGTCGATATGGATCTTCCTCAGAAACCGTGTTACCGAAACAGCCGCGGAGATCAGATTGGTTTTGCCGGATTCCGCAATGCCTTCCATGATCTTTTTATGTACGTTCTCGAAAAGCAGCGGGACCGACAGGACGATTTCCACGTGCCATTCCTGGATATTCTTAATAAGGTAGCGCAGTCCGTCCGAAAAACAGATCGTGCATCCTCTCGAAAGCAGGAAGAAATCGCATGTGTTTTCGAGCGTATGATGAAGGGGAAGTATCGAGAAGGCACGTTCGCCCGGCTCGACATGGAGCGTGGTCGATATGCAGTACACGTTCGTACAGATATTCCTGTGCGTCAGCATAACGCCTTTGCTGGCAGCCGTTGTACCGGATGTAAAAAGGATAATACGTACCTGATCCTCGTCGATCGGATTGTCCAGGAATCGACGGTCACCGCTCTTCAGCAGTTTGCGGCCATTATTTATGAGCTCCGTGAACGACATAAAACGCGGATCGGAAGGCATCTCCGTCTTGATCAAATCGGTATCCATACAGATAAAATGCCGGATATGAAGATTCTCGGAATCCATCTTCCCAAGTATGGAAACCATCATTTCATGATGCTTGGGATGATACACGACCGTTTCGACCTTGCCGCGTCTTAAGAGGTTGATGACCTCCACTTCGGGAAGCAGACGGTCGAGAGGAACCCCGACACCGACTCCGCCAACGATTGCCGAATAGGCTACAACCCATTCGTACGCATTTTCTCCGACGACAGAGATATGCTTATCCAGAAGGCCCATGTCGATAAGCGCCGTTCCGAATGCTTCCACATCGTCGGTAAAATCGGTAAACGTCTTATGTATTTCGGCCAGATTGGGTTTTTTTCGGAAAATGAAGGCATCTTTTGCCGGATATCTGGTACGGGTATCCAGTACCAGGTCACGAAGATTATCGTAGCGAACCGCCTCGCGAATTCCCTTGCCTGTAACGACTTGCATAATAGCCTCCCAATATGCTCATTCATGAAAATGAGCCGGTTCGTATAACGAAATACATATTTTATAAAAGACTTGAAGAAGACCCGGACAAAACGATGATAACACGATACACCCGTTTTCGTCTATGCGAAAAACCGTTTATTTTGAGAGTCAAAGTATTTTGCGCAGACGGTGTTTGACAATTCATGTTCTCTGGTCTAGCATAGGGAACGTAAGAAGAACAGAACGGTCAAAACCGTCTCTTAACAATCACTTCCGGAGGTTCCCAACACTGTGAATTCATCATCGGACACGGCACATAAAACGAATGCGGAAGCCGCCGTAAAGGACAAATACCCAACCAAACGCGGATTTACCGGATACTGCGCCTACTATGTCGGATTGGCAGGTACACTCCTGCTCCTGCGATTTTCCGCCGAAGGTAAGGAAAACATACCGAAGAAAGCTCCCTATGTCATCGCGTCCAATCATCAGACCTATGTCGACGGTCTTTGGATTGCCCATTATCTCTCGAGAAAACACTTTCGCGTAATGTGCTGCCTGGCGGCATCCGACCTCGAGACCGATCACGGACGTCTCGGACGTCTCATCATGCGGGTCGGACGCGGTATTGCGGTTGACCGTTACGGCAATCCGGTCCGCGGTCTCATAAAAGCGAAGAAGGAAATCGAGAACGGCCACATCATGCTGGTTCATCCCGAAGGAACAAGAACACACGACGGCAAAGTCGCGGAGCTGAAAGACGGTGCCGCCTACATGGCTGTCAAAGCGAATGTTCCCCTTCTTCCCGTCTATATCGAGGGTGGCTTCAAAGCCTACTCACGTCACATGAAGAAGCCTCAGACCTGGGATCATACGGCTCACAGAAGAAAGAAGATCGTCGTTCATTTCGGAAAGCCGATGCTTCCCGAAGATTACGGCAAAGATGCGCATCAGATGACCGCGGCCCTTACCGAATGGATGCTTCAGATGGAAAAGAATGCGAACTGAAGAACTTTCGGCTTGATCTCAATCGCGACTTTATCCGCACAGAAATCTTCGCCCTCATAATTGCCCTTCAAGGGATGCTTATCATCCTCAGCCGATATCACGCCGCCGGTAATACGGAACGTACGGATATTCGGATGCGGGAGATGCGTCCCTTTTTTATACTTCGGTATAACCGGCAGAACTTTTCGAAGCGGAATATCCTCTACGATGCAGGCATCGAGAACGCCGTCGTCAAGCTCGGCATCCGGAGCCGGATGATAGCCGCCGCCGTAATACTGACCGTTGCAGATACCGGAAAGTATGTAATCCGTCTCCCCTTCGGCATTTCCGGATCCGTCGGCAAGCTGAAACGAGTACTTCATTCGAAAGTCCCAGCCACGGATTACGCAGACAATCAACGCCAGCGTATATGCATTTTTACGGATCAGACGAAGTCTCTTCGCGCCCTTTATGATCCTTTTCGCTTCGAACTGTACCATGGTATCAAGGCCGAATGACGTAATATTGACACTGTAACCGCACATGTCCGGAATCGGACTGCCTGCCGCGTCGTAACAGTCTACCTTCATAATATCGATCGGCTTGATCTCATGCCGGTCGATCCGGGATATCAGCTCTTCCGGTTTGTTATAATACACATCCGGCAGCACAGAACGGGCGAAATCATTGCCGGATCCCATAGGGAGAACCGCCATCGGAGTATCGGTAAATACCAGCGCAGTGGATACCTCATGAACCGTGCCGTCGCCGCCGCAGGCCACGACCAGAACGTCACCACCATACCGCGCCTCATATTCTCCGGCAAGAATGCCTGCATGTCCCGCGTATTCCGTGGTATGCACATGGACGAACTCGCTTCCGATCCGGTTTTCCAGTTCGCGAATCGCATCTTTTACTTTTGCAAGACGTTTCTTGTCGGCAAAAAAGTTCAAAAGAAATGCATAGTGCATACAACTCGCCCCCGGATGCAGGTTATGATACCTGTTATTTAGACAGATTATAAACGAGATCGACTACATCCTGAACCGTATGTAATTTTTCAAGAGCTTCATCCGGAAGCCGGATCGAATAACCGTCTTCCAGGTCTACGACCAACTCATAGATTTGGAGGGAATCCAGACCAATATCATATGTAATATCGGTATTCGGAGAAATATCGGTCGGCGACACCGATATCATGCGCGTAACCATCGCTATGATATCGTCGTATATCCGGTCTCTCCTTTTGATGTCATTGCCGTCTTCGGGGTTACGTTCTCGAGGATCTCCGCTTTTATCGGAATCAACCTGCTGCTTTTCGGGCACATGATCAGACATTTTCTTTTGACCTCCTAGAGTCATCCAACGCGGTCCTGAAATCTCTTTCTTCGCTGTATTTCCTGTATTGTTCGGTAATCATTTCATCTATATTCATAACCATTTCGGCCAGCATATCCTGCTTCTCCTCGTCAAGCGGTTCCATAATCCTTCTAACCAGAAGCGTGTGAAACTTAGAGTGAATCCGGTATGCAAGCTTGCCCTTCCTCGTCAGCCGGATTCGGACGACGCGGCGGTCTTTGGTATCCCGATTGCGCTCCACATAGCCCTTGCGAACCAGACGGTCAACCGCAACTGTAAGTGTACCGGTGGTAATTCCCAATCTTCCGGCGGTCTCACTCATCGCTCTGGCCTCATAGGGACCCACGGCATCCAGAGTATGCAGCTCCGCAATGGACAAATCCGGAAAATAGCCCTTGGACAAGGCTTTTTCTTCCGTCAGAAGAACATTATCGAAAATACGCAAGAGGCTTTCGGCAAAATCATGTTGAGCTGTATTCATGATGCGTCCCCCCTTTGGCATGATCGGCTGACACTTTTTTACAGTGTACTCAATTCATCTTACCGTTTTTCGAAAAAAAAGACAATATAAGTTATTTGTTAAAGTCATAGTGGATAAAGGACAACGCTGCCCGCGGCGAGCGATGCAGGGACGTCGATTGCCCGCTGATTACGGGAACCGCGAAATCGTAAGTCCATGGACTTTTTATCGATCTCGAAGCGGCCGTCGATCAGTACATCCGTAAAGGTAAGAAGATCGGTATAGCCTTTTCGCTCCTTCGAAAGCGAAATAAGTTCCTCGAAAGTATATCCCGAATAGACAATCACCGACAGTGCTTTCTCTTTCACGGCCTTTGCGACACGAGCCAGCTCGGATGCCTGCATAAAAGGTTCGCCGCCGCTTAAGGTAACGCCGTCGAGAAGAGGATTCTTAAGGATCTCTTCAATAACCTTCTCTTCTTCAACGAGATATCCGTCCGTAAAAGAATGACTTTCCGGATTGTGACAGCCGGGACAATAATGCGGACACCCTTGCGTGAATATGACATATCGAAGCCCCGGTCCGTCTGTAATGGACTCCGTAACCTCACCGAAAAGACGCAGCATTTATAGGCTCTCCTTAAGCGTACGGATATCGGGATACACGCCGGTAAAAAGTCCGGTTCTTATAACCTCGCAGTTCAGACCGTCTCTCTCGGGATATCCCTCGTATACGGACAGGGAGTTAAGGAGAAGATCGGGACGCAGGTTCTCGTGCGATCCTGCCAGGACAAATACCGTGATCTCATCCGCGTCGTCCGGAACACTCTCGCGAACTTCCAGAATAAGAGGCCGGATATCGATGGTTCTTAGCTGTCCCTTCGACTTCTTTTCGGCCATAACCGATTCCCGCTTCATAAGCGCCTTCACGGCCGGTGAGATTCCTTTGGCCTTCAGCCGGTAGGATGCCGCCGAAACAAGCGCCATAATACTGCCGGCCGACTCCGGTACCGGCCATCCGTCAAGGATCTTCAGATTCTCGGGAAGGTTGGCGTTCAGTGCGGCAATAACGATGTCTGTGGCTATCTCTTCGGAGAACGACACATCCATATAATCGGCCTCTGTCGATATGCCGACGCCCAGCGGAAGCGCGAAAACGAGCATCGGCCTGGGATTATAGCCCTGTGAATGAAGAATCGGCAGTTCCGCCCGGCGGAGCGCATGTTCAAAGGTCCGCATCAGGTCAAGATGCCCGATATAGCTGAGACTTCCGCTTCTCTGGAATTGCAGTCTCTGTATAAAGGCCGGCTGATGCTTCTGGAGAGTCATTGCCTTATCGCGTTCACTTAGATTCATAGCAGACACCTCCTCCGAATGAAGCCGCGCCGCAGCCCTCGCAATTAGCCCGGCAGGAAGGCGTCGTGACGCCCGCATATGCGCGCTCCCGCTCTCTGTAAAGAAATGCCTTCTTAACGCCGCAGTCGATATGATCCCACGGGAACACTTCCTCGCTGCCTCGTTCACGCGTCGCGAAAAAATCCAGCGTCATGCCATGCTTTTCGAGAATGGGGATCCATTTATCGATGGAAAAGCAGTCATCCCACGAATCGAAGATATTGCCCGCATGATAGCCTTCGAGAAGAACCGGACCGAGACGGCGGTCTCCTCTTGCTATGACGACCTCCCAGAGAGAGGTATCGAGATCATGCCAGATATACTTGATATTCCGGCTTCTCAGCTTCTCGCGAAGAATCATCTGCTTCTGCGAAAGGCTTTCCCGTGTATCCTGCTTCTCCCACTGAAAAGGAGTAAACGGTTTCGGAATAAACATCGAGGTCGACACCGTGATTTCCGGTTTTCTCATCCTGTGACCGGAGTCTCTTCCGACTTCGAAATAGAGCTTCTCGATTTTGCGGACCAGATCGGCAATTCCTTCGACATCTTCCGCGGTCTCCGTGGGAAGTCCCAGCATGAAATAAAGCTTCACGCTGTTCCAGCCTCCTTCAAAGGCGAGCTTCAGCGACGACATGATGTCCTCTTCCGTAATTCCCTTGTTGATGACGTCACGCAGTCTCTGCGTCCCGGCTTCCGGCGCGAATGTCAGGCCGGATTTCCTGGTGTTCGAGACTTTCTCCATCAGTTCAAGCGAAAAAGAATCCACCCGAAGAGAAGGAAGCGACATGCTCGTATGATGTCCGTCATACGCCTCCAGAAGATCGTCTGTCAGCTTGGGAAGCTCCGTATAATCGCTGGTCGACAACGAGAGCATTCCGATCTCGTCATATCCGGTATTCTTCTCAAGCTCGATTCCCTGCTCGCAGAGAACCTTCTCTGACTTCTCCCGGACAGGACGGTAGATAAAGCCCGCCTGACAGAAGCGGCAGCCGCGGATGCAGCCGCGGAACAGTTCGAGATACGCGCGGTCATGCACGATCTTTGTATTCGGCACAACGGTCTTTGTCGGATATGAGCAATGATCCAGATCGAGGATGATCCTTTTTCGTATTGTCGCGGGAACGCCCGGACGGTTCGGCATCACACTCTTAACCGTGCCGTCTTCGAAATAGGCGGCGTCATAGAAAGCCGGAACATACACGCCCTCGATTTGGGCGGCATTCATCAGGAACTGCCCGCGGCTCATCGGTTCAGCCGTATTTTTCGAGTCCTTGTAGCGTTTCATTTCCGCCATGAGCTCAAGAATCATCTCCTCGCCCTCGCCGATCATGACAAGATCCAGGAAATCGGCCATCGGCTCGATGTTGTAAACGACCGGTCCGCCCGCGGTGATAATCGGATCGTCCTCGCCTCTCTCACTCGAGAGAAGCGGAATGCCCGACAGATCGAGCATCTGCAGAACATTCGTATAGCAGAGTTCATACTGAAGCGTGAACCCGAGAATATCAAAATCACAAAGCGCCGTACGGGATTCGAGCGAAAACAGAGGGATCTTCTTTTCGCGCATGATCTGATCCATGTCGCGCCACGGCGAGAAAGCGCGTTCACACCAGACGTAAGGACATTCGTTCAGAACATTATAGAGAATCTTAAGAGCGATATTGCTCATTCCAATCTCATAGATATCCGGGAAACAGAAAGCAAACCGGACAGAACTTGTCTCGCCGGTACGGCTTATTTCGTCAAGAACTTCCTGCTTAACGGTAATGCCCCATTCTCCCCCGGAATAGCGTGCGGGATTCATGACACTCAAGAGATCGGCCTGTTCGAGCAAGACCTGCTCATATTTGTTCGCTCTGCGCATTAAAGAACCTGTGCCTTTCTTACGGCTTCGATAAATCGTATGACTTTATTATGATCCTTGAATCCGTCCGTCTCAACCCGACTGGACACATCCACGGCATAAGGCCTGAAAAAAGATACGGCCTTCGCAACATTATATTCGTCAAGACCGCCCGCGACAATGATTTTCGCGGACGGTATTTGATTTTCAACAAGAAAAGACTTCGCGGGCTCCCACGGAAACACCGTTCCGCTTCCTCCGTCCTCACGGTCCTTCCACGTATCAAGGAGCAATCCGTCGAATCGGGAAAGAGCGGGAAAGCCTCCGATCCGTCTTCCGATATCGTCTCCCGACACGGCCGAAACCGGGACCGGAATGCGCTGCCATACAAAGGGCCGCCTGTCCTTCGGTATCCTGGAAAGGCGCGCTTCAAGGTCCTCCGCAAAGGCCGGAACGGTATCCATATGGATCTGTATCCCATGAAGGCGGAGGTTCCCGGCCGTCTCCGCAATCTCCTGAGCCGTCTCCGCCGCGAAAACGCCTACGCGCAGAATCGAAGGATCCAGCGCACCGGTCAGTTTCAGGGCCATTTCCGGCTCGACACGCCGTTTGGACGGAGTCAGAATGAAGCCGATCAGGTCCGGTTTCGCGATGTTTACGATCCGAACATCCTCCATGCGTCTTAAGCCGCAGATCTTGACCTTTGCCGAATACAAAAAGCATACCTCCTGTAATGAAAAATACAGACAAAGAGGATCTTGCCTTGTCCTTTGAATGCTCCGGCCGGTCCGGATCGGCACCGGCCGGAACATACTTTTTACGACAAAAAGGCCCCCTTATGTCTGTATGAATTTCCGGTCGTTAAGCTTATTCCTCTCCAGCCAGACGCTTCTCGAGGATCGCTTTTTCCTTCTCATAGCCGGGCTTTCCAAGGAGAGCAAACATGTTCTTCTTGTACGCCTCGACACCGGGCTGATTGAACGGATTTACGGAAAGCAGGTATCCGGAGATGCCGCATGCCTTCTCGAAAAAGTAAACCAGCTGGCCGAACCAGTATGCGGTAAGCGCGGGAACATGAACGATCAGATTCGGAACTTTACCGTCGACATGTGCAAGAACCGTTCCCTGCAAGGCCTTCTTGTTGACTTCGTTCAGATCCATTCCGGAAAGGAAGTTCAGTCCGTCCAGATTGTCTTTGTCGTTCGGGATCTCGAATGTATGACGCGGTGTATCGATGGCGACAACCGTCTCAAACAGAATCCGCTGGCCGTCCTGGACGTATTGTCCCATGGAATGAAGATCCGTCGTATTGTCAACGCCGGCCGGGAAAATGCCGCGGCCGTCCTTGCCTTCGGATTCGCCGAAGAGCTGCTTCCACCACTCTGTCATATAGTGGAATGAGGGTTCGTAATTAACCATGATCTCCGTGGAATAGCCCGAGCGCAGGAGACAGTTCCGAACCGCAGCGTAGCGGTAGCACGGATTCTCGGTGACCGAAACCTTCTTATAGGCAAGGGATGCGTCCTTGGCACCCTTCATAATCTCGCGGATATCAATTCCGGCTACGGCAATCGGCAGAAGACCTACGGCCGTAAGGACAGAGAAGCGCCCGCCAACATCATCCGGCACAACAAAAGTCTCATATCCCTCTTCGTCGGCAAGGCCCTTTAAAGCGCCTCTGGCTTTGTCGGTCGTCGCATAGATACGGCCCTTCGCCTCTTCCTTGCCGTACTTATTCTCCATGTAGGCGCGGAAAATACGGAAAGCGATAGCAGGCTCCGTCGTGGTGCCCGACTTGGAGATAATATTGACGGAAACGTCCTTGCCTTCGAGAAGATCCATGAGATCCTGAAGATAATTGGCGCTCAAGGAATTGCCGCAAAACAAGATCTGCGGCGACTTTCTGACTTTCTTGGATGCAATATTCGCAAAAGAATGAGAAAGAAGCTCAATCGCGGCGCGTGCGCCGAGATAGGATCCTCCGATGCCGATTACGAGAAGAACGTCCGAATCCTTCCTGATCTTGAGAGCTGCTTTACGAATGCGCGAGAATTCTTCCCGGTCATAGTTGGACGGCAAGTCAAGCCATCCCAGGAAGTCGTTCCCGGGACCGTTCTTCTTGTGCAGCATATCGTGTGCAAGCTTGACCTGAGGCTCCATATTTGAGATCTGGTTTTCGTTGATAAAAGGAAGTACATTTGTGGTATCCAGCGTTATCATGGTTAACTCCTGTAATTTACTTTATTTACGCGGGTCTGCATAACGAGCAGAACGAAACGTTCCGAGAAGCCGCCCGTGTCTTCTCCATAGTATAGCATCTCACCGGCAAAATTGTGTACAAGAAATAGAACCCGGACTGTTTTTTTCTTGCGAAAAGCTGACGGCACCAAATCCGAATGCGTCTCTTCAAGCTTCCCGGAATGGAAGTCTAAACACAAATCAGATATAATGGGTAATCATCTGAATGGAAAGCGAGGATTTACCGTGGCCGGTATCGATCTTCCGAACGGGAAACTGATTCTTCTCTATATGCTTCACCAGGTTAAAAATGTTCCTTCGCCGGAGCTTATGAACTGGGCCGTGGAGTCGCTGTATCTGGACTACTTTTCCTTCGTTCAGGCTAAAGAGGAACTGAAAAGAGATCACCTGATGACGGAAGCCGTACGAAAAGGCGAGTCGAGAACCGACCCGTCGGGCCGCCCTCTGGAACTCTGCGACATCACTCCCGAGGGAGAGATTGTCCTTCTGCAGCTTCTTCCGGCTCTTCCTTCTCCCATACGCGCTTACTTAAGCAGCGCCGCTCCCGGCTGGAGCCGGAAAGCCCACGCCGACGCGAGCGTTACCGCAAACTATGTTCCCGATACGGACGGAGCTTACAAGGTACGCCTGACCCTGACGGACGGTACACGGATAACCGCCGATCTCTCCTTATTCGCACCGAACGAGGACGCCGCACAAAAAATGTGCCGGCGCTGGAAAGAATCCACCGCCGGCATCTACACATCTCTATTAATCTCCTTAAATCCGGATCAAAGCAACTGATCGCCTAAACCAAGAACCTTTTCTGCAAGAAGATCGGCATAGGCATCGATGGACAGCATCTCTTCCTCGGTCGGAAGTCCTTCCAGAAGAAGCGGTTCGAGCCTTTCGGTCTTTTTCAGATTGCTTGTAAGAGTCGAAAAGGTCTCCGCGATCTTCGTGCCCCAGCCGTACGATCCGACAAGTCCGAGAAACTTCGTTTTCGGCCGGATCGCATTCATCACGATCGCGCAGTACGCGCCCGCGGGATGAGGGCCGCCGAGCACGGTCGGCATCGCGAAAACAACAGCCGCGGCTGTAACCATATCATTAATGACATGACCGGTCTCAACCGCAAGACTTTCCGGTGTTTCGCCGAGATTGCGGCAAAGTACCGAGATCCCCTTTCCGGCCAGCCGCCACGTAAGCCGGTCAACAATGGCACCGGTGCTGCCGTGCATGCTGACATACGGAATGACAACCGTCTTGTCATACTTGTCTCCCGTCCACTTCATGTAACGGTTCAGTATGAGCGAAGGATCGTTCCAGATCGGTCCGTGTGCGGGTGCGATCATGCGTGGCTGCATCGCGGCAGCTTTCTCCGCATATTTCCGGACCTGAGGGATAAACGGCATCATGATCTCCGCAAAATAGGCGCGGGCTGCTTCCTTAATCTCATAACTGTTTGTGGCAAATACACGCTCGAACGCATAATGGGACCCGAACAGATCGCTCGAAAACAGGATGCCGCTCATTTTGTCATAGACCATCGTGTTGTC
This sequence comes from uncultured Mageeibacillus sp., assembly GCA_964617375.1. Classification (GTDB taxonomy): domain Bacteria; phylum Bacillota; class Clostridia; order Saccharofermentanales; family Saccharofermentanaceae; genus Firm-13. Next base: position 21,079 of record CAZTXQ010000025.1, read on the forward strand.
CGGCCAGTGGGCAAAGGGAATCTTGTGGAACATAAGCGAGTGACCGCCTAAGTCCAGCACATCGCCCTCGTCCATAATAATGAACTCGGATTCCGCGATATGAAGATGCGTCTTAATAAGCTTGGTTACGGCAGCCGTCGCCACAAGCTTCGCATGCGGACATTTGTTTATGAGATTCAGAACGCTGCCGGAATGGTCCTGTTCCGTATGCAGAAGAACGATATAATCGATCTTGCGAATGCCGTGCGTGTGAAGGTTTTCCAGGAAAGTGTCGAAAAATTCGGGATCGACCGTGTCAATCAAAGCCGTTTTCTCCGTACCCGAAACAATATAGGAATTATATGAAGTGCCGTGAGGCGTCGGCATCAGACAGTCAAACATCTTCCTGTCGGGATGCTGCACACCCACGTAAAGAATATCTTCACTGATTGTTGTAGTTTGCATATTGTCCTCCTTACTAATTTATACGCATTACATTTTACGTCACGAAAATAAAAAACACAATGCGTAAAGAATGGTCTGCTCGAAAAAAGAGGCTGATACCGATTAAGTACAGCCTCTCTTCAGATCTGTTTGCGTCGATTATCGTAATACGAAATCAACCGTCACACGTTGGATTACAGCGCACTGAAGGAGTCCTTGGTCGCTCCGCAGACAGGGCATGTCCAATCGTCCGGTAAATCCGCAAAAGATGTTCCCGGCGCAATACCGCTATCGGGATCACCCAGTTCGGGATCATATTCGTAACCGCAAAGATCACATACATATTTTTGCATATCGGAGACCTCCTGCATATTTTATGATTCAATTATACACAATATAGTCTCCAAAAACATGAACAAATTGTAATCCATGTAAATGTTTTGCCGAAAAAGGATCACTCGATATATTCAAATTCAAGCGAATACATGGATACGGTGTCGCCTTCACGGATCCCTGCCTTCTTCAGCGCGTCGATAATACCCTTCTTGCGGATAATGCGCTGGAAGTACTGAAGCGAATCCGAATCATCGAAATTGGTCGAGTCCACAAGATTCTTGACCCACGGGCCGACGACAGAATACACGTCATTATTCTTCTCGATCGTGAAAAGCTCTTCCGGCTCATACTTGTAGATCGTCTCTTCATTCGTCACTGCGACAAGAACCGGTTTCGGAAGCGTCTGAAGCTTTCTGGCCGCGGCTTCAATAAGTTTACCTGTGCCCTCGCCAATCGCGGCAGAAATCGGATAAACCTCATAGCCTCTTACGGTCATCTCCGAAATGAAAGCTTCGAGATCCTCTTCACTGGTCTGATCGACTTTGTTCGCGGCGACAATCTGGGGACGCGCCGCCAGGAGCGGGTTAAACAGCTCCAGTTCACTGTTAATCTTGTCAAAGTCCTCAATCGGATTCCTGTCTTCACATCCGGATACGTCTACAACGTGAATCAGGAGACGTGTTCTCTCAATATGGCGCAGGAAATCATGTCCGAGTCCTGCTCCGCCGCTCGCGCCCTCGATAATACCGGGAATATCGGCCGCAACAAAGCTCGTGTCGCCAACGGTAACAACCCCGAGAATCGGCTCGATCGTCGTGAAATGATAATCGGCAATTTTCGGTTTGGCGGAAGAAATGACCGACAGCAGCGTCGATTTTCCGACATTCGGAAATCCGACAAGCCCGACATCCGCGATCAGTTTCAGTTCGATTTTCAGATTGAATTCCTCGCCGGGGATACCCGCACGTGCAAAGTTCGGCGCCTGACGAACCGAATTCGAGAAATGGATATTTCCCTGGCCGCCGCGTCCGCCCTTTGCGACGATCATTTCCTGACCATCTTCGGCAAGATCGCAGATCAATTTGCCGGTCTCGTTATCATAGATCATCGTTCCGACCGGTACGGGAATGCGCAAATCTTCGGCACCGCGTCCGTACATCTTGCGCGCGAGTCCCTTTCCGCCGTCCTCCGCGACAAACTTATGCTTAAAACGGAAATTGTGCAGAGTCGAAATGTCATCGGACGCATAGAAAACGACATCTCCGCCCTTTCCGCCGTCGCCGCCGTCGGGGCCGCCGTTGGTGATATATTTCTCGCGGTGGAAAGAAACCGCACCGTTGCCGCCGTCACCGGCCTTTATATAAATTTTCGCGTGATCTATAAACATGATTATCTCCTTAAGGAAAACAATAAAAGAGGCCCAGCCAATGAACAGATCATCGGACAGGACCTCTTGTTGAAATTCATCTGTTCCGAAAACGGATCGAATTACTCAGCCGGATAAACGCTGACCTTCTTCTTGTCGCGGTTGATTCGCTCGTACTTAACACATCCGTCAATCAGCGAAAAGAGAGTATCGTCGGAACCAATTCCGACATTCGTTCCCGGATGAACCTTCGTTCCGCGCTGTCTGACCAGAATGTTACCTGCAAGAACAGCCTGTCCGTCGCCCTTCTTGGCACCAAGACGCTTGGATTCGGAATCACGGCCATTTTTGGTGGATCCCATTCCCTTCTTATGTGCGAAGAGCTGTAAATTCATCTTGATCATAGCTTACACCTCCTACTTGTCATCAATAATTTCTCTAATCTGTATGAATGATTGATCGTAGTCTTCGTCAGTGGATTCCTGAAGCTGGATGAAACCCGTCTCGATCGTCTTCATGATAATCTGTGAAGTGCTGTGCTGCTCTTCGGTAAGATTCTTATCCGGAAGAATAATCTCCGTAAACGGAACGGTGTCACCGTCATGATCCTCAGTAATCCTGTAGAAGTCTTCAAGGCCGCAAAGCGTCTCGAGAGACGCTATGGCCGTATACACAAGAGTAGAAGCCGCCGCGCAGATAATATCTTCGCCCTCGTCCGCAAACCCGGTATGATCGGATGCCATAAGTGACAGGATCTCACCGGAAGGACTCTTATGAATCTCTACAATCATCATGTCAAAGTTCTCTACTTCTTATCAGGCGTTGATCGCCGTGATACGAACTCTTGTATAAGGCTGTCTGTGTCCGTTCTTACGACGGTAACCCTTCTTAGCCTTGTACTTGTAAACAACAATCTTCTTGTCCTTGCCCTGCTTGACAATCTCGCCGGAGACCTTTACAGCCTTCACGTCGTCGCCTGCCTTCATACCGGACTCATCGCTCACGGCCAAAACCGTGTCAAAAGTCACTGCATCACCGGCCTCACCCTCAAGCTTCTCAATAAAAACCTCTTCGCCGACAGTAACTTTGTACTGCTTGCCGCCTGTTACAATTACAGCATACATAATATCGTTTCCCTCCTGTTCTACCAGTCTCGCTGACCCTCCAAGGCAGTTGCGTTGCAACATTTATAAGCCCGGCGCACGCGGTCACCGAACAAGAATAGCATGCAAACGATTCCTTGTCAATTCCTTTTCGTGTTGAGATCCTGAACGGAAGCGCCGTAATCGATCGACGCCTTCAGCTCGACAATACGTGCGTCGCCTTCATAATCACCGGACATTCTCTCGATCAGCATGGACGCAGCCGTATGACCGATCTTCCGGATCGGCTGGACACCGATGGTAAGCTTCGGATGGTAGATCCTCGCGATTGTCTGATTCTCAAATCCGACAAAGGAAATATCTTCCGGAATCCGGATTCCCTTCTCGTTCATATACATCAGCGCACCGATTGTCAAATCATGACCGGTCGTGAAAACGGCCGTCGGCGGTTCCAGAAGGCGCATGAAATGACGCATGCCGTCGTAACCCGAGTCTTCCGAAATATTGATCAGATACAGAAGATCCGGCTCGAAAGGAATTCCGACCTTCTCAATCGCCTTACGGTAACCTGCGACACGTTCATCCGTAGTAAGAACACCGGCAGCGCCGCTGATCAGGCCGATTCTCTTGTGTCCGAAGTTGATAAAATGCTGTGTGATCTGGCTGGTAATATCCTTATTGTTAATGATAACGCTGTCGTGGATATGATCGCCCACCTGAACGTCGACAAAAACGATCGGCGTGTTCTGCTCTTCCGCTCTTGCAAGGTCCTCCGGCTTAACATTGATCGGCTGCATAATGATGCCGTCGACCTGCTTGTTCATCAGGAATTCGAGCTTTGCCTGTGCACTTTTGGGATCGTGTTCGGAATAGTCGCAGATAATTGTGCTGTATCCGTGCTTAAAAAGCTCGCTGTCGATGGTTGCGAGAATGGATACGCCAAAATAGTCGGCAAGGCTGGGAATCAGCACGCCTACCGTCATGCTCCTTCTCGTCTTCATTCCTCTGGCTACGGTATTCACCTGATAATTCAGATCACGAACCGCGTCTTCGATGGCCATACGGTTCTCTTCCAACACATTACCGCCATTGATAAATTTGGAAACGGTTGCAATCGAGACGCCTGCCTTTTTTGCCACATCTTTAATTGTTGAAGGCATATGACCAATGTCCTCCCACTCGGCACAATCGTGCGTAATTTTTGTAATTTATGCAGGAATTATGTCTGCACGTAACGTTTTTTTCACAATTACTATGATATCCATTCGGCATGGTTCACGCAATAGAATTCATTAAATACCGCTAAATAATCACGATAATTGCGTACAAAACCGTGAACGCAATTGCTCCGCCCCAATCCTCGCCCGAGATTCGACGAAAAATTCTTCGAATCCACAGACACAACAGGAGCATAACGGCAATGGATACGGACACGGCCGCCTCAAAGAAAGCGCCGGTCGCGAATCGAATAATAATCATTGCAATGAACGGCAGGAACAGAATTATTTTACGCCAAAAATGCGCCGCGTCAAGACGGGAATCATTCATTGTCTTTGATTGATTGCCGGCAACGGACGATATCCATACCAGGAGGAAAAGTAAAAGAGCGGCACCTGCTGTGTACACGACGGATAGTACGCCGTTTTTCCGCGACAGACCGGCCGTATACATGAATCGTACCGCAGCGCTTCCGAGAAGGAAGAAGAGCATAAGCGAGCCGCTTAAGGCCAGTCGCTTTGCCGGAATTCCGCTGATCGCCGCGGTTCTTGTAAAGAAACGCAAATGAAAGAAAGCGTCAATCGCATAGAATATCAGGGGCCATAAGAAAAGAAGGACAGAGGCCGCCGGATAGCCGTTCGCGTAAAGGATAAGAACAACGGCCGAAACAAGGACACCGGCCACACCCGACAGAACAAGAGAGCCTTTTGCGGCCCTGAGAAAGACGGATTGTGCGGCGCTATCCTTTTCGCGCACAAACGGAGATACCGTACCAGCCGGAAGACTCTCCTTGCGGGGCGATTTGGGGATCGAAGCAAAAAACAGCATAAGTCCCGTTAAGAGGAATGCGGAAGCAATCATTCTACATGCCTGAAAAAGCGCAGCCGTGCTGTTCAGATCCGACCCGATTCTCGCTTCTTCGGGAAGAATGTAATTGTTTATGTACTCGCCGACTCTGACCTGCGCATCCGGCAGCAGGGACAGAACGGTCCGGTCAATCGAATGATGTCCCGTCAGATTCCATGACTCTATGTACCGGGATGCATCCGGAGAAATGAACACCGTAGAAGAAAGAACGCCGCCGCTGCTTAAGCCCGGGAAAAGAGTCGTGTCCTCACCCGACAGCCGTTCGTAAAGTGCCGAAGAATAAGCCGATGAGAAAGTGAATACCGCGGTCCGCGCGGAAGGACTAGCCGTGCCGAAAGCCTCCATAGAGTCGGATTGTTTCAGCGTCGGAGCAAGGAGAATAACGGCGGCTGTGCCCGTTTGTCCGAGAGAAGCATGGAGCACCGGCAGCGCGGCATCGCCATATGCCAGAAGAATAACATGCTCTGAACCGGTTGCTTTTACCGCATCGGCTATCCCGGCGGTCTGCATCTCGATGCTGTTTGCCGCATCGAGCGCGTAATACGAAGACGGCAGTTCCAATTTCGAGAACAGAACGTCATAATCTGTTACGGGAAAAACATCCGTATTCTCAGTAATAACCAGAACCGCATAATGATCGGGTGATGCCTTATATCTGTTCCGCACACTGATCGAACAGAAGAACAGGAGAAGAAGCGCCGCCGCAGCTACAAGAATGAAACCGGCATATCGCAGCCTTTTGGTTGATGTCATGATACCTGCCTTCCCTTATCCCGAAAAATTGAAAACAAAAGAGCAGCCTGCCAAAGAACAGACTGCTCTTCTACATACAATTATACGCAAATCTCAAAGAGTATCAATTGCAGCTGCTGTTTTCTCCAGATGGCTTGCATCCACTCGATGTGATTCGTCGGCCAGATAATCGGCAAGCGCTGCCTGATACTTCTCGAGTACCGCACACGAAAGCTCTTCTCTGAATTCGGAGTTGATCGGATGAACGATATCCTTGAAATCCCCCTCCTGCGTTCTGCGGCTGGGCATCGCAATGAACAATCCGTTTGAACCTTCAATGACTTTCACATCATGGACGACAAACGCATTGTCAAATGTGATCGAAACGATCGCTTTCATCTTGCTCTCTAAAGAAATTCTACGAATGATAATCCCGGAAATCTGCATGTTCAAATACCTCCATCGGTTCGCCTTATTGTCAGCACGGTGTCGACCCGCTCGCTAGCTAATTAATCAATAATATACACGGCGTTGGGTGTATTGTACTCTTGTTTTATTAAGAAATGTACTATCGAAAATCAATTTCTATTTATGCGACAAATAAAAGAAATTTGATTGTATAGAATGCACAAAGTTGAGGATTTATCTGTGCAAACCCGTTTCGTTGAGTATAATCAAGAGGACACTTTGAGAAGAGCGCGTATTTTGCGTGCCAATCACATGTAAGGAGAACAATACGATGTCCGAAAACTCCAGCACAGCAGCCGCAAATTCAGGGATTGGTAAAACCGACCTGTCCTTTCTTTCCCCGAATGCAAATATATATTTCGTCGGTATCGGCGGCATCAGTATGAGTGGTCTTTCCGAGATAGCCACGCACCTCGGATACCGGGCGGCCGGTTCCGATATGCATCTTTCCCACCGTACGCATTATCTGGAAAGCAAAGGAATTCGCGTGTATGAAGGGCATAATGCCGCCAACCTGATCGAATTCAAGCCTGACCTGATCGTACACACTGCAGCGATTCTTCCGGGCAATCCGGAGCTTCTGTATGCTGCGGAGCACCAGATCCCATCCGTCGACCGTGCACAGTTTCTGGGATATATAACCGCCGGTTTCGAGCGCGTGATCAATATTTCCGGCACACACGGCAAAACAACCACCACCTCGATGACGTCGCTTATTCTGATCGAGTCCGGCTGTGATCCCACCGTTCATCTCGGTGCGGAACTTGACGCTTTCGGAGGCACCGTGCGAATGGGCACTCCGCATGCGCTCTTAGTATCCGAAGCCTGCGAGTATCAGAGGTCTTTTCTTAAATTCTACTCGACAACGGCCGCAATCACGAATGTCGATTACGATCATGTCGACTGTTACTCCAGTCTCTCCGAGGTCATCGATGTATTCGCCTCTTTCTCCGAGAAAATATCGGACGGCGGATTCCTGGTCGCTCCGGCCTTTGACGCTAACACGGTCGAAGCGATACGAAGGATGCCTTCTCATCGCGAAAAGCTCGGACTCGCGATGCCGCAGATCGTAACAACCGGCATCAAGGGCGATATCTTCGCCCTTACGGGTGAAGCTCCCGACGTTTATGCCGACAACATTCGCTATACCGGCGGTTATCCGGAATTTGACGTATACATCGACAATGACTTCTATACACATATCACGCTTAAGATTCCGGGCGATCATAACATCTATAATTCCCTGACCGCCATAGCCTGTGCCTATTTAAACGGCGGAACACCCGAAGCCGCAGCAAAAGTTCTGTCCTCTTTTACCGGAGCGGAAGGCCGTTACTCCGTGAAGGGCACCTATAAGGGCGCAGTCGTGGTTGCCGATTATGCCCACCATCCTGCCGCTGCCCGAGCGACACTCGCCGCAGCATCCCTTATACCGCACAACAAGACATGGGTCGTTTTTCAGCCGCTGACGTACAACCGTACGGAAGTACTTTTCGATGATTTTGTCCGAAGCCTTCTCCCCTGCGAGCACGTCCTGTTCGCCGAGATTTTTTCGGACCGCGAAATCAATCCGGGCACAATATCCTCTTCCATGCTGGCCGATAAAATAAACGAACTGGGCGGCAATGCTGAGTTCTTCGCGGACAAGAAGGACATCAAAACACGCCTTGACGAGCTTGTATCCGCCGGAGATCTGATTCTTGTACTCGGTCCTGAGGATATCCGTGAAATGGCGGATGAACTGGTTAAGGCTGAAGAAACCCATAATCTCTGATACTCTGTTTCAGTCCTGTTCCGTTAAAGCAAAAAGAAGGCCGGCTCAAAATGCTTGTGAAGCATATGAGCCGGCCTTTTGCATACTGTTCGGAACAAAGGATCAGGCAAAGGTTACGGGAGCGTCCTTGCCGTCGGAGATATAAAGTGCTTCAAACTCCGGTCCTTCGATCTTTTCTTTCTCAAGAAGAGCCTGCGCGACCACATGAAGGATCGTGATTTTGGTCTTGAGAATGTCGAGAACCTTCTTATAAGCATCGTCGATAATCTTCAGGACCTCTTCATCAATCAGGGTAGCGACATGCTCGCTGTAATTCTTGATGTGACCGTAGTCTTTACCGATAAACACTTCCTCGTCGCTGCCGAAAACCATGTTCGTAAGCGTCGAGCTCATGCCGTACTTCATGATCATGTCTCGGGCAACGCCGTTGCAGCTCTGCAGGTCGGATGAAGCACCGGTGCTGATCTCGCCGAGAATGATCTCTTCGGAAGCACGGCCGCCGAGTGAAATCATGATGTCGTTGATCAGCTGCTGGCGGGTCGTGTAATACACATCCTCATCCGGCTTGTGAGCGGTATATCCGCCCGCAGTGCCGGCCGGAATGATTGAAACGCGCTCCACTTTATCTGTATCCGACACGGTACGAAGTACAATGGCGTGTCCGGCTTCGTGATAGGCGGTGAGCTTCTTCTCTTTGTCGCTGATAATGCGGCTCTTCTTCTCCGGTCCAAGCATGACCTTGAAAACGGATTCGGAGATATCGTGATACACGATTTCCTTCTTGTTGTGGCGGGCCGCAAGAAGTGCGGCTTCGTTCAGAAGGTTCGCAAGATCCGCTCCGGTAAACCCGGGAGTGATCTTGGCAATCTCGTGCAGGTCAACATCTGCGGCAAGCGGCTTATTCTTGGCATGAACCTTAAGAATGGCTTCGCGGCCCTTGATGTCCGGGCGCATGACGATGACGCGGCGGTCAAAACGGCCGGGTCTCAGGAGTGCCGGATCAAGAATATCCATACGGTTGGTAGCCGCGATGACGATGACGCCTTCATTCGGTCCGAAACCGTCCATCTCAACGAGAAGCTGGTTCAAGGTCTGCTCGCGCTCATCATGACCGCCGCCTAAGCCCGCACCGCGGTGACGTCCTACGGCATCGATTTCATCGATGAAGATAATGCAGGGAGCATTCTTTTTCGCGTTCTCAAAAAGGTCACGGACACGGCTTGCACCGACACCGACGAACATTTCCACGAAATCGGAACCGGAGATCGAGAAGAACGGAACGCCCGCCTCGCCCGCTACCGCTTTCGCCAAAAGAGTCTTGCCCGTACCGGGAGCTCCGAACAGGAGAATACCTCTCGGAATCTTGGCACCAAGCTCGGAATACTTCTTCGGGTTCTTCAGGAAATCTACGACTTCCTGGAGTTCTTCCTTCTCTTCGTCTGCACCCGCAACATCACCAAAAGTGATCTTGTTCTTGCTCGGATCGTTAAGCTTCGCCTTGCTTCTGCCGAAGCTCATCGCGCTCTTGCCGTCGCCCTGCGCTCTCGAGAAAGAGAACCACAGGAAGAAGCCCATTGCCGCTACCATGATGACAATGGTAACAACGCTTAAGATCGTACTGTAATCGGCCGGCTCCGCATAATCAAACCCGTCGATCTTTCCGGCTTTATCGGCTTCCCGCAGAATCTGAAAGACGGTATCCTCCGAAAAGGGCGGAACCTCCTTGCTGACATTCACGATTGTGCCGTTCTCGGTCTCGTAACTGAATTTGAGCGTATAGCCGTCAAGCGATACATCCTTCGGATTGTTGGTCCCTGACTCGATATACGTAAGTACCTCGGAGAGGGAATCTTTCTTCGCAGCGTTGTCCTGATTAAATAGAAAATACGTGGCACCCAGGATAATCAGTAGCAGCAGGAGATAAAAGGGTGCTCCGCCGAATTTTTTAGGGGTTGTCTGATTCATTCATTACCTCCATCAAACGCCAGAATACATACGTCCGGTAAATTCCGGTATTTCCCGTCGTAATCCAGGCCGTAACCTATTATAAACTCATCCGGGATCTGACTTCCCGTGTATTCTGCGGCAATATCGACTTTGCGTCTGTCCGGCTTGTCAAACGCGGCGCAAACCGCAAGACTCGCAGGATTTCTGGTGAGCAGCATTTCCTTCAGATGTCCGAGAGTAAGACCCGAGTCTACGATATCCTCGACGATAATGACATGCTTGCCCTCGATATCGTTGTCAAGATCCTTGACAATCTTAACGACACCCGAGCTCTTTGTCCCGCCGTAATAGCTTGATACGGACATAAAATCAATTACCATGGGAAGATCGATCTTGCGGACGAGATCCGACATGAAGATGAAGGAACCCTTCAGGATCCCGACCATCACCACTTCCCTGCCCTGATAATCCTTTGTGATCCGATCGGCAAGACCGGTTACCATCCTGTCAATCTCCTCGCGCGAAATCAGAACTTCTTTTACGTAATGAGCCATCTAGTGCTCCTCCTCGTTTCTGTCTTGTATTCGAATTCTGTATAGTATGTCGTTCGGATATGTAATTTGATCCGGACCGACTCCCAACGACTCGTTAAACTTGAGACGGGATGCGCCGTCTACAAATCCCGCGCCGTGTGACAGTCCGGGAATCCACAGTACCCTGTTTCCAGCTGCGGCAATCAGCAGGCGGTCCCGCAGGAATCCGGGGATCTTTCGGTCCGTCAGTATCCTGCGCAAAGGCTTGCCTCCAAGGGATCCGGCCCGTGTAAAAACGTCGCCCGACCGCCTTGTCCGCAATACTGCACCCGGCAAAATGCTCTTTGTGCAATACCATGTCCGATTATTATAAACTACCTGTTCCGGATTCTCAACGACGATTGTTTCCAGTTCAAAAGAAGTTTGCGGAATCGACATAATCGTTATCGCACACGTCGCCGGCGGCTCGATCTGGATTTCGACAGACGCGTCACGTGTCAGCAGAAGGTCTCCCGGGGACAGGCCGGACACGGCATCGCCGCATACGTCTTGCCCGTAAAAATAGAGATAACCGCCCGACAACAGGCATCGTCTCCCGTGAGGAAGCGAAAGTTCCCGGCCGCCCTCACCGCCTGAGGCCAGCCCCAGAATCGCCGAAACATGAATGGATTCCAGATCGGTTCCGGCACCGAACGCATCGGTATACATACGCCTTACAAGTCTCGAAGACACGGACTTCGGCGTATCCATGAGAAGGCTCACCGGCAGTCCGTAAAGTCCGCTCATCACATCTTTCCTGAAGCGTGATTTGAGATCATCGATCACAGCCGCGAAATACTCCTGATCCTCGCGAAAAAGATCCGCCGTTCTAAGGAGCGGTGTCACAGGATCCTTTCCGCACACTTCTTCGAGGATCGGGAAAACGCGGTTTCTCCATTGATTCCGGGAATATGTATTGTCCCGGTTGGAAAGATCTTCGGCATACGTTATCCCGTTCTCTTCCATATAATCGAGAATTTCTTTTTTGGACGCGAAAAGAAGCGGCCGGATAATATTGGAGGAGAGCGGCTGCATTCCGGTCAGTCCGTCGGGACCGGCACCTCTGAAGAGGTTCATCAGGATCGTTTCGCCCTGATCCTCGCGGTGATGCGCCACGGCAATCCGGACCGAACCGCTCTCACCGCCGTACTCTCCGGCAATCTCGTTAAAAAAAGCATACCGGCGGTCCCGGCCCGCTTCCTCAAGACTCATTTTCTTATCGTCTGCAAGCTTTCTGATATCGAACCGGCCGGCAACAAACGGTATGTTCTTTTTCGCGCAATAGATTCTGACCAATTCTTCGTCTGCATCCGCCTCAACGCGAAGGCCGTGATTCACATGAACCGCAACGATTCCGGGGAACGGATTCTCCTTCGGATCTTCTGTCCGCCCGTACGCCATCGAATCGAGAATGTCCAGAAGGCACATGGAATCCGCGCCGCCGGAAACCCCGACAAGAATAGTCTTGCAGGAAAGAAGGCGATGATTCTCGCAGTAATCCCGACATGTGGACAATAGGGTCATCAGAATACTTCATCCTCCGGGGGGTCATCGCTCTCATATTGAGCCGTATCCGGTTCATAATCCGGCGGCATGCTTCCGGCGTACATCTCCGGAGGCATCTCCGGAGGCGGGTTCTCGGCATATCCAGTCGATCCGCCCGGTGCCTGGTTCGCGGATTTGTTCGAATGCGCGGCAGGAATCTGGCTCTCCTGCGGTGCCCCAAGTTTGTCCTCCTCAAAGAAAAGAGTTCTCTTGGCCCACCACTTCACCATGACCGTCTTTGTGGCTCCCTGGCGATTCTTGGCGATGATAATTTCGGCATCCTCAACTTCGGGTTTCTCCCCCGTCGTCTCGTAATACTTGTCACGATAAATAAACATAACCATATCGGCGTCCTGCTCGATGGCACCCGAGTCACGAAGATCGGCCAGAAGCGGACGACGGTCTTCTCTGTATTCGGCGCCTCTCGACAGCTGTGAAAGGGCGATAACCGGAACATCTAGCTCCTTGGCCATAATCTTTAAGGAACGGGAAATCTCGGAAATCTCCTGCTGCCGGTTGCCGCTGCTCCGGCTTCCCGCCGAATTCATAAGCTGAAGATAATCGATAATGATCAGGTCAAGCTTGTTCTCATTCTTGAGCTGCCGGCACTTTGCCATCATCTCGATCGTATTGATGCCGGAACGGTCGTCTATATAGAATGGTGCCGGAGATAAAAGAGACATCGCCGTGCTGATTTGAGCCCAGTCATTCTCCTTGATATCGGCGTTCTGAAGAGCATGTGTGCTGACGGCCGATTTGGAAGCGAGAATACGGTTGCCGATTTCAGCCTTGGACATTTCAAGACTGAATAAAGCGACGTGCGTATTGTAGCTGATCGCCGTATTGGTGGCGATATTGATAACAAAAGCAGATTTACCCATAGCCGGACGTGCGGCTACGATGATCAGGGATCCCGGACGCAAGCCGCCGATCGCCTGATCAAGAAGCGGGAATCCGGTGCGAACCGCACGCCGCTCCTTCTTGCCCTTGCTGATGTCTACGATCTCCTGAAGAGTTCTCTTCAGAATATCATGAACCGACTCGAATCCGCCGCCGGTCGGGTTCTCCCGTAAATTCGACAATCTCTCGATCGCCACATCCACAAGGTTATTGGCTTCCTCAACCCCGTCATAGGACAGCTTCATAACTTCGTCGAGCGACTGGATCAGCTTCCGCAACATGGATTTCTGGCGGATAATCGCGGCATATTCGGCCGCATTGGACCGGATAACAGCAATGTCCGACAGCTGGCTGATGTAGGCGGTACCGCCGACCGTATCGAGCTGTCCTTTCTTCGCAAGCAAGTCCGATACCGTTATGATATCAACCGCGGAGCGAATCGACAGAAGCTCCATAATGGCGCTGAAAATCAGCTTGTGATCCGGCCGGTAGAAATCGTCGGGTTCAAGAATCGACGTTACAACCGTTAAAGCCGTTTCGCTGTCGAGACAACAGCAAAGAACCGCCTGTTCCGCATGATTATTCTGCGGCGGAAGCCTGCCTGCCGTTATATTTGCGGGTGCCTTTGCCATTTTTCCTCCAACTAATACAGCAAATGTCAGGCCAGAGCCTTAACATCCACCATGATATTTATCGAAACTTCCGGATGAAGCTTGAGTACAACTTCAAACGATCCGACCGCTTTGATCGGGTTCTTGATTACGATATGCTTCTTGTCAATCTTGAAGCCCTGCTTATCGAGCGCTGCGGCGATATCCATGGCTGTAACGGCACCGTAAAGACGGCCTCCGTCTCCCGCTTTCATCTCAACAGTTATTCTGCGCCCGTCGAGCTTACCCGCAGTCTCTTTCGCATCCAGAAGCTCTTTCCTGGCCTTCTCCGCCTGAGAACCTTTGCGAAGTCTGATCGTATTCATATTGGCCGGCGTGGCTTCAAGCGCAAGATTCTTCTTGAAAAGAAGATTCCTTGCATATCCGTCGCTCACCTCAAGAACGTCATCCGCTTTCCCGAGGCCTTTTACATCTGTCAGCAGTATTACTTTCATCTTCATCCGGTGCACGGAAATATACCCGCACACCATCCTCCTTCATCAGTCGGTATAAAAAATCAGGCATCTTCCGAAAAAAAAGCGGAAGATGCCTAATAATTATAAACTCTGTTCACAGGTTACGCAATGAATACGCTCTGCATTTTGTCTTTGCTGCGAACCTTAAGGTCAGTCCACTGCATACGGAAGAAGTGCGATATGTCTCGCACGCTTGATTGCAATGGTCAACTCTCTCTGGTGTCTTGCACAGTTGCCGGTCATACGCTTCGGTAAAATCTTACCGCGCTCAGACGTAAACTTACGAAGCTTGGCGACATCCTTATAGTCAATCACTTCCACTTTATCGGCACAAAAAGCGCATACTTTCCGACGTGTACGTCTCGGTCTCATTCCGCCGCGTCCGCCTTCGCGATCGCCGCCGAAATCACGGCCGCCCGTGCGAGGGCCTCTATTTTCAGCCATGTGTTTAGTCTCCTTTCGAAATAATCCGCACCGTTCACAAGGTGCGGGCACACTTAACGTGTGAAATCAATCATAAATCAAACGGGAGTGTCGTATCGTCATCCATGGCAGGATAAAAACCGTTGTCAACCGAAGGTGCCGGAGGCGGATTGGAAGAAGAAACAGCACGTGCGCCTTCATACGCCGGGGCTGCTGAGCCTTCGCGCTTGGATTCCACGAACTCGATCTCGTCCACGATAACCTCTGTGACATACACTTTCTTACCGTTCGCATCATCATATGATCTCGATTGGAGATTGCCGATGATACCGACACGCGAACCCTTCTGGAAATACTTCCCGAGAAGCTCGGCCTGCTGACGCCATGCGACGCAGGATATAAAATCCGACTGCCGCTCGCCGTTCGCCGCCTTGAATTTCCGATCCACAGCTATGGTGAAGCTGCATACGGAGATCTGGCTCTGTGTTGTCTTGACTTCGGGGTCCTTGACTAATCTTCCGACAAGAATGACTTTGTTCATACTTACACTTCCCTTTCGTGATTACGCGTCAATACGGATAACGAGGAATCGCAATACGCCTTCGGTAATCTTCAGAACACGCTCGATTTCTTTGGGGAAATCCGGTTCTGATGTGAAGTTGAACTGAAGGTAATAACCATCCTTCTGGTCATTGATCTCATAAGCCAGACGCCGGACGCCGATCGTCTCGGTTGCTTCGATTGTAGCACCGGACTCGATCTTGGTCTTAATCACCGCAGTAGTAGAAGCATAACCTTCTTCACCGAGGGCGGGGCTCAAAACAACGATTAATTCATACTTGTTTGCCATCTAAAAATTCACCTCCTCCTGGACTAAACGGCTCTCAAAGAATTCGAGAGCGAGGATTACTATCTAAAACTGCCGCATCCTTGTGCAGCTTGAAAAAGGATAGCACACGAAAACTCACCCGTCAAGTATGTAGTCATAACCATAAGGACAATTCGATACCCAGGAACTTCTTCACGGCATATTGTCAATCGCTCCGTTCTCCGTACGGCACGTTCCTGCTGCCGCAAGGCGCTCGTTCTCTCTCTGGACTGTTATCAGGATCCGGGGCTCCGATTCGTGCCGGGACCCTTTACTAACACCATAATAATCTCCGGATCTTGTATTTGCTATATGATATATGCAAAATCGGAAATTTTACTTTCCCGAAACTTCGATGATGCCGAGATCCGACAGAATAAAAGGCCATGCCGCTTCCAGCACCCCGTGAATCTGCTCCGCCGTCCCCCTGTATATGTCTTTGTTCTGACCGAACGGATCGGAAACATCCGGAATCTGCCCTTTTCCGCTGCCGGCCGGGACTGCGGACTGCTTCTTTTCGAGATACTCGGAAAAAGAATACACACGGTCCGCAACAGACGGCACGAATCTCCGGAGCAAATTCGCATGCTCTCCGGTAACGGCAAATATCAGATCCTGCTCCTTAAGAAGCTCCTCTGTCGCCTTTCTGGATCTGTGTGCGTCAAGATCGGCATGGTACAGCTCACGGACCGCCTCTGCCGCATAGGGCGAGGCCGGATTGCCGTTATCCGCAAAAATTCCCGCAGAGGAAACTATTATGCGGACGTCAGAAAAAGGACTGTTCCTCTCGCATAACGGCTTGCGAGAACCAATCATTTCGCGGAAGATCGCTTCTGCCATTGGACTTCTGCAGGTATTCCCGGTACAGACAAAAAGAATCTTCTTTTCAACGGGTTCGGGAAGCATGCCGGCCGGATCCAGTTCCTTTTTCTCGCCGGCCGCCTTTTCGAGACGGTTCATATAGGCGCGTTCAAGTCCGGTGCCCGAGAAGCCCGCGGCCAGAATATACTCCGCCTCCGAATTGTCCAGCGTGCGGATCCCGTCGAACAGGTCGCGCGCAGCCGCTTTTATATCCATATTCTCGCCGAAACCGTAGAAACGAGTATGCAGGAGCTCATCATCGGTGAGTTTATTCCGTAAATACTCCCGCTCGCCGTCCCCGCAGAAAATGCCGATGTTCTGAAAGCGGGCAAGTGCGTCACGCGCGGCCGCAAGAAACACGGTATCCCGCGTGCCGTTTTTCTGCGGCATCACAATCTCAAGCGGATCCTTCGGCGCGTAATGGCGGTACTTCATACCGGGGGCGCGCGGCGTTTCCCCCGCTTCGGCATGCTCGTGCGCCGTCATAGGTTTATCGGGAAGCGAAAAGTCCGCCTTTTGGAGCGCCGTCTCGAGCATCGGCATCGTAACGGCACCCGGCCGCAGTATGACAGGCCAGCTGCCGGTCACGTCGACCACCGTGGATTCCAGTCCAACCTCGCACGGTCCGCCGTCCACGATGCACGGGATTCTGCCTTTCAGATCCTTCTCCACGTGTGAGGCCCTCGTAGGAGACGGGCTTCCGGAAAGGTTGGCGGACGGCGCGGCCACCGGTACTTTTGCCAATCGGATAAGCTTTTGCGCCACAGGGTGTGACGGCACGCGAATTCCGACCGTCGAAAGTCCCGCGCTGACAAGATCGGGAATCCGGTCGCTCTTATTCATAACAAGCGTGATCGGTCCGGGCATGAAGGCCTTCATCAGAGCTTCCGCAATCGGACTGATTTCTTTCACAAGCGGCGGTATGTCCGAGATCTGCGACACATGGACAATCAGCGGATTATCCGACGGACGCCCCTTCGCCTTGAAAATGCGGGCGACGGCCAATTCGTCCGTCGCATCGGCTCCGAGGCCATAAACCGTCTCGGTCGGAAAAGCGACCAGCTCGCCGGATGCCAGAAGAGATGCCGGAAAAACATAATCCTCATCTTTTACGGGCTTCACCGTCAGCGTCACGCCTGCCGGCACACACGGACTGATCCCTGATTTTCTCATTCTTCGGCCTCCCCGGCACCCGAACCGAGTGTGTTTTTGCGGTCGGCGATCGTAAGCGCCATAACAATTTCGTCAATATCGCCGGCAAGAATCTCGTCGAGGCGATAAAGTGTCAGGCCGATCCGGTGATCCGTAACGCGGCCCTGGTGGTAGTTGTATGTTCTTATCCGTTCGCTCCGGTCACCCGTTCCGACCTGCGATTTGCGCTCTCTGGCAATCGCTCCGTCGTGCAAAGCGGTCTCGCGCTCCATCAGCCGGCTCATCAGGACGGCCATCGCCTTATCCTTATTCTTATACTGGCTTCGCTCATCCTGACACTGTGCGATGAGCCCGGTCGGAAGATGGGTGATACGGATCGCCGATTCCGTACGGTTGACGTGCTGTCCGCCCGCGCCCGATGCGCGAAAAGTATCAATTTTTAGGTCGTTCGGATTAATATCGACTTCGACCGGATCAGCCTCCGGCAATACGGCAACCGTCACGGTCGAAGTATGGACGCGTCCGCCGGATTCCGTAACCGGAACACGCTGTACGCGGTGAACGCCGCTCTCATATTTGAATTTGCTGAAGGCACCCTTGCCTTCGATCGAGAAGACAATTTCTTTATAACCGCCGATCTCCGTCTCGTTGCTGTCGATATATTCGGTACGCCAGCCCTTCGACTGCGCATATGCGCCGTACATCCGATAGAGGACGCCGACAAAGAGAGCCGCTTCCTCGCCTCCGGCACCGGCACGGATTTCGACGATAACGGACCGGTTGTCATTCGGATCTTTGGGCGTCAGCTTCTCGGCCATATCCTGTTCCAGGGAAAGAACCGTCGTTTCAAGATGTACGAGCTCCTCCCTGGCCATCTCACGGATATCTTCCTCTTCCGTCGTACGGAAAACATGCCGAACGTCGGCAAGTTCATTCCTTAAGTCGACAAGACGGCCATAATCGCTGATCAAAGGCTCAATTTCACCGAGCTCACGGCTCAGCTTCTGGTATCGGGGCTGATCGCCGATTATTTGAGGATCCGACAGCGACGATAAGATTTCATCGTATCTGTCCCTGATCTCTTTGAGCCGGTCGTCCATAATTTCCATAGTGTTTTCCTGTTCCTTTTCCGAAATGACTTTTATTTCACGTAAAACGGGTACGTTATGTGCACGTATTGATTATATCATGCGCTTTCCTGTCAAAGAAGATTGAAGAAAATAACGACTGGTATATTCATCTGATTTTGCTATAATTAAATGCGGCGTAACTGTCCTGAGGCTATTCCCGAAGGACATATCAGTACATTGTTATCATTTTGAAAGGGGATACATACATGCTAAAGACACATGAAGTTGAAGAAATGACTTGTATCGCAAAGGGGCCTAACCATGGATCGGCTCCGATTCCCGAAGAGGGAAAATGGGTCCAGTCCAAGGAGATCTCCGATATTTCCGGATTCACGCACGGCATCGGCTGGTGCGCTCCTCAGCAGGGAGCCTGCAAGCTGTCTCTCAACGTTAAAGAGGGTATCATTCAGGAAGCACTGATCGAGACGATCGGCTGCACCGGCATGACACATTCCGCTGCTATGGCAGGAGAAATCCTCCCCGGCAAGACCATTCTCGAAGCCCTGAACACAGACCTCGTCTGCGACGCCATCAACACGGCAATGCGCGAGCTCTTCCTTCAGATTGTCTATGGCCGTACACAGTCCGCTTTCTCTGAGGGCGGTCTTCCGGTCGGTTCTTCTCTCGAAGATCTCGGCAAGGGCCTTCGTTCCCAGGTCGGAACCATCTTCTCCACACTCGACAAGGGTCCCCGTTACCTTGAGCTGACCGAAGGATACATCCTGAAGCTCGCTCTTGACACGGACGATCAGATCATCGGTTATCAGTTCCTGAAGATCGGACCGATGGTCGATCAGATCAAGAAGGGCGTTGACGCAACCGAAGCCTACAACAAGAACATCGGCACATACGGCCGCTTTGCAGGCGCTGCCCGTTACGTTGACCCCAGAAAAGAATAAGAGCGAGGAAGGAGATAATATCATGGCACTTTTTGAAAGTTATGACAGAAGAATTTCCCAGATCAATGCCGCTCTTACGGAGTACGGTATTTCCTCGATCGAGGAGGCAAAAGCTATCTGCGATGCCAAGGGAATCGATCCTTATAAGATTTGCAAGGACACTCAGCCGATCGCGTTTGAGAACGCTGCTTGGGCTTATGTTGTCGGCGCCGCCATTGCCATCAAGAAAGGCTGCACCAAAGCAGCCGACGCAGCCGAAGCAATCGGCATCGGCCTTCAGGCCTTCTGTATCCCCGGTTCCGTTGCGGACGACCGCAAGGTCGGTATCGGCCACGGCAATCTGGCCGCCATGCTGCTTCGCGAAGAGACAAAGTGCTTCGCTTTCCTGGCCGGTCACGAATCTTTCGCGGCTG
This sequence comes from uncultured Mageeibacillus sp., assembly GCA_964617375.1. Classification (GTDB taxonomy): domain Bacteria; phylum Bacillota; class Clostridia; order Saccharofermentanales; family Saccharofermentanaceae; genus Firm-13. The sequence goes on from CAZTXQ010000025.1 coordinate 41,202, forward strand.
CCGAAGGCGCTATCCAGATCGCACAGTCTGCCAACCGTGTCCGCAAGGAGCCTCTCCGCTGCATTCTGAACGGTCTTGGAAAAGACGCCGCTTTTATCATTTCGCGTATCAACGGCTTCACCTATGTCCAGACCAAGTTTGATTACGCTACCGGTAAGGTTGCCGTTGTTAAAGAGACACCTTATTCTGACGGTCCCCGTGCCAAGGTTCGCTGCTACGGTGCCGACGACGTCCGTGAAGGCGTCGCCATCATGCACATGGAAGGCGTTGACGTTTCCATCACAGGCAACTCGACAAACCCGACACGTTTTCAGCACCCGGTTGCCGGCACCTACAAGAAGGAATGCTGGAATCTCGGCAAGAAGTATTTTTCCGTTGCTTCCGGCGGCGGTACAGGCCGTACTCTTCACCCCGACAACATGGGTGCGGGTCCCGCTTCGTACGGCATGACCGATACAATGGGCCGTATGCACTCCGACGCACAGTTTGCAGGATCTTCTTCGGTTCCCGCACACGTTGAGATGATGGGCTTCCTGGGCATGGGCAACAACCCCATGGTCGGCGCTACCGTCGCAGTCGCTGTTTCGGTTGAAGAAGCCAGCAAGTAATTCACAGATATTTTCAAGATACGAAAGGGACTGTCTCAAAACGAAAGTTGAGAGACAGTCCCTGTTTCTTTGTCCATAATGTTACCGCATTATGAGCAACGATGTTAAAGAGTTTGAACCAGCCTGTTACTAAAATAGAACCACGATATGAATAACAACGACCACTCGTATTGGGGCTCCGCAACACCCAAGTCATGAGTATTCGGCACCAAACGTCTTATCATCACATCCAATACATACCCAAACTTCGAGTACACCAGCGTGGTGGTGCCATGATGCTGGCTGAAAATTGCGCAGATTACCCAAACTTCGAGGCTGGTCGAATGAACCGGTAATCATTGAACAGAAAAGTGGGTGCAGCACATAATTATACATATAAGAACTCCGATTTCCTTGTCTTTATAGGTAACTATTGAAAAGAAACGATCCATTTTCGCGGTATAGCACACTCTAATACAGCCTGAATCGCCGATTCTCCCGATCCAGGCTGTACTCATTGATAAAAAA
>CAZTXQ010000026.1:0-42128 GCA_964617375.1 uncultured Mageeibacillus sp.
TGCGTACTAAAAAGCACCGCATGACCTGTTTCGTACGCAAATTTTGTCATCAAGGCCGCCCGGCAAGGTCCGGCATGCGTACGAAAAGACACCGAACCACCTGTATAGGATCTAAAGAACACAAATACGCGAATAACCGCTTCGCGCACAAAAAAGAACCGCCGCGTCCGGGACGCCTTTGCCCCGAATACGACGATTCTCTTCTTATCTTACAGATGTAAGAGCGGCTGATTAATAAGCGACGCCCTGGCTTAACATAGCGTCTGCGATCTTCATCATACCGGCGATGTTGGCGCCCATGACGAGGTCATCGGCATTGCCGTACTCTGTGGCCGCTGCAGTAGCGTTGGCGAAGATGTCCTGCATGATTCTCTTGAGTCTTGCGTCAACTTCCTCGAACGTCCAGGAAAGACGTGCGGAGTTCTGGCACATTTCAAGACCCGAAGTGGCTACGCCGCCGGCGTTTGCAGCCTTGCCGGGAGCAAAATATACGCCGTTCTTCTGGAGATATGCGGTAGCGTCGGGTGTCGTAGGCATGTTGGCGCCTTCTGCGACATACTTGCAGCCGTTGGCAACAAGTACTTTGGCATCTTCGAGATCAAGCTCGTTCTGTGTTGCGCAGGGGAGAGCGATGTCGCACTTTACAGTCCATACGCCCTTGCCTTCGGTATAAACGGAGCCCGGTACAAGCTTGGCGTAATCGCTGATACGAGCGCGCTTTACTTCCTTAAGGTCCTTGAGAATATCGAGATTGATTCCGTTGGCGTCATAGATATAGCCGTTGGAATCGGATGCTGTTACGCACTTGCCGCCGAGAGCCGTAGCCTTCTCGATTGCATAGATGGCGACGTTGCCGCTGCCGGAAACTGCGACGGTCTTGCCGGCAAAAGATGTGCCCTTGGCCTTAAGCATCTCGTCGACAAAATAGCACAGACCGTAACCGGTAGCTTCTGTACGTGCGAGGGATCCGCCGAAGCTTAAGCCCTTGCCGGTAAGAACGCCGGTAACTTCGTTCTGGAGTCTCTTGTACTGGCCGTACATATAGCCGATTTCTCTTCCGCCCGTGCCGATATCGCCGGCCGGAACATCCGTGAACTGACCGATGTGCTTGCAGAGTTCCGTCATGAAGCTCTGGCAGAAGCGCATAACTTCGCGGTCGCTCTTGCCCTTGGGATCAAAATCAGAACCGCCCTTGCCGCCGCCCATAGGGAGACCGGTAAGAGAGTTCTTGAAGCACTGCTCGAAACCGAGGAACTTGATGATGGAAAGATTGACAGAGGGGTGAAGGCGAAGGCCGCCCTTGTACGGTCCGATTGCCGAGTTGAACTGAACGCGGTAACCTCTGTTGAGCTGGACATTGCCATTGTCGTCGACCCACGAAACACGGAAAGCAAGCATGCGCTCCGGCTCGGTCATTCTCTCGATCAGGCCTTCACGCTCGAACTCGGGATGACGGTCTACGACGGGCTCGATTGATTCGAATACTTCTTTCACTGCCTGTAAAAACTCGGGCTGATTCGGGTCTCTTTTCTGGACATCATCATAAACACGGTTCAGGTAAGCATTTTTAAAAGACATGACAAATCCTCCATCACTCATTATTGTTGTTCATAACAAACACTTCGCCATTGAAGAAATCGATTAAGACGGTCTAGTAACGATTATAACGCGAGTATGGCCAAATGCAAATGCTTATTTGTATAAAATTGAATTTAGTTTTGGTATAGGTTGCATAAATGTGCTTGCGCACAAAATTCTCGAAAAACCTCGAAACCACTGATAAATGGCTTTTTAAAAGATAAATAACAACAATCATAAAGCAAATAAACGAAGCGATTCCGAAAAGAATACCGCATAAAATTGCAAAAGTGAAAATCATATCAGCGGCCGGATCCGGGAGGGATGAGGGATTCCCAAGGATTGCTTTTGCCTTTTCGTGTGGCAAAATAAAGGAAAGACCGTAAAAAGATTTCCAAAGGACGGGAAGGGATGGACCGGATGATACTGTTCGAAAGTGATTACAACGAGGGCGCCTGCCCGGAAATATTGAAACGTCTGACAGAGACGAACCTGGAGCAGACGCCGGGGTACGGCGAGGACGTCTATAGCCGGCGCGCAGCCGCGCTGATCCGCGGCAAATGCCAAAGGGAAGATGCGGACGTATACTTCCTCGCCGGCGGAACGCAGACGAATCTGACCTTGATCTCTGCGGCGCTTCGCCCGCATCAGGGTGCCATATCAGCCGCTTCCGGACATATCAATGTGCACGAGGCCGGCGCGGTCGAAGCGACCGGGCATAAAGTTCTGACGATTCCCTCAGCCGACGGTAAACTCGATGCCGCAGAGATTCAGACGTTTATTGATTCCTTCTACGGCGACGGCACGCATACGCATATGGTGCAGCCGAAGCTGGTCTACATTTCGCAGCCGACAGAGCTCGGAACCGTTTACACGCTTGCGGAACTCGAGGCCTTAAGCGCTGTCTGCCGCCGGAATCACCTGTATCTCTATCTTGATGGAGCCAGACTCGGGTATGCGCTCGCTGCCGGCGGGGACATTCCGGATCTACCCGCCATCGCAAGCCTGACCGATGCGTTCTATTTCGGAGGGACGAAGATCGGTGCGCTGTTCGGCGAGGCTCTTCTGATTCTGAACGAAGATCTGAAGGCGGACTTCACGTACATCATGAAGCAAAAAGGCGCGGTCATGGCGAAGGGCCGCATAGCCGGCATTTCCTTTCTGACGCTTTTCGAGAACGATCTGTATTTGAGGTACTGCCGTCACGCGGTCCATGAGGCGCTCCGGATCCGCTCCGCGATTGAGCAGCTCGGGTATCCTTTCCTGATGGAATCCAGGACGAATCAGCAATTCCCGATTCTTCCGGACAACGTACTTAAGATGCTCGAAGGTTCGTTTACGTATTCGATCATTGCGAGAACGGACGATACCCACACGGCCGTGCGGTTCTGTACGTCCTGGGCCACGGAGCCTGCCGCCGTTGACAGCCTGATCGCGGCGCTGCGAAATGCCGCGGAAACCATGTGATTCAGGCATCACAGTGTTTGCACAAGTAACGCTTGCCGTATTACAATGACTGGAGGAACCGGACGGAGAAGCGGAGAAGACAGATGCGTGATTTACTCTACATAGAAATATGCGCTTTTGCGCTTGTGATATTGGTACTTATGTACTTCAATATGCGTTATCTTCAGGAGAAATTTCTGCTTCGGCAGAAGCTTTTTGCCCTGATGATTCTGACGCTTGCCGTAAATCTTGTTCTGGATACGATTGTCTGGCTGATCGACGGGAGGACGGGATTTGCCGCGACCATTATCATTGAGGGAACGACCTTACTTTATGTGATTATTTCGCCGCTTTTCTTTATGATGTTCGCCCTGTATTCGACGCTTTTAATTCGTGACCGCCACAGTATCGGCAAGAAAACGGTGCTTTTCCTGATTCTGCCGATTCTCGTGAACACGGTTCTCACGATCTTGAATCTTTTCGGCGGATTCCTTTTCTACTATGACCGTCATAATGTCTATCACCGCGGAAAGTACTTTTTTCTGATATCGCTGATATGGCTCATCTACGCTGTGTATTCTTTTATTTTTCTGGTCTCCAATCGAAGGAAAGTCCCATCACGCCACGTTTTTCCGCTTTTGGCTGCGATGATTCCTCCGCTTGTCTGTGGTATTTTACAGCTGTTCTATTACGGTCTCGACTTGGTCTGGCCGAGCCTTACGATTTTGATGCAGATTATTTTTATGGGTATTCAGAACGGACACCTCTATACGGATTACCTGACCGGTCTTTATAACCGGCGCCAAATCGACTATTACCTTGAAGAGCGTCTGCGAGTCCGGAAAAAGGGCGTGATTCCGATCGGCGTTATGCTGGATCTTGATCATTTTAAGATGATCAACGATACCTATGGGCACACGACGGGAGATCAGGTTCTCGTAGAAGCGGCGCAGATTCTGAAGGCGTCTTTTCGAAAATCGGACATGATCTGCCGGTACGGCGGCGATGAATTCATCGTTCTGATCGATAGAAAAAATGGAGCGGAGGCCGAGGCGGATATCGTGAGACTTCGCGAAAATGTACAGAAATACAACGAGAAGAAGAAGCTTCCCTGCGAGATCCGGTTCAGTATCGGTTATGAGATATTCGATATCGAAAATCAGAACTCGGCAAAAGAATACCTGGAGCGTCTGGATGCCCTGATGTACGAGGACAAGAGGAGTTCACGGGGTGAATAAAGACTAAGAAAGAGGGCGGAAAGCCCCCGGTGCTCTTTTCGCGCCGGCAGATCAATCTTCCATCAGTTCCCGGAAATTGAATATATGAAGATCGGCTTGTTCCTTGATCTCCTGCCATTCGTGTTCCGCATAGGAGTCGTAGACCCCGCATACCCGGAAACCGCCGGCCCGCGCACCTTTGACGGCTGCGAGAATGTCCTCGAAAACGATGCATTCCGCCGGCGCAATCCCGAGTTTCTCAGCGGCCAGAAGATAGATGTCAGGAAAGTCCTTGCCGCGGGTCACTTCGTGCAGCATCGTAAACGAGTCAAAAAGTTCGTAGATTCCATTGTGCCGGAGCGTCGATTCCACACTGGCCGGATGCAGTGCCGTCGCGACGCCGAGCTTGATGCCGCGTTTTTTTAAGGACATAAGAAATTCGCGGGCGTTCGGTTTCAGCTCCACTTCCGTGGCATATGCCTCGTCGGCCATACGGTTCCATTCCGCGATGACTTCATCCGGGCTCTCGGAAAGGCCGTAGCGCTCGATGGTATATTGTGCCGCGCGTTCAAACCCGAGCGGGGTCACGGCCTTGGTGTAATCTTCGGTCGCGGATATGCCCCGCTTCCCCAGAAAGCGGATGTCGATCTGCGCCCAAACGTGGAGCGAATTGAGGAGCGTCCCGTCCAGATCAAATATGGCGCCTTTACTGTCAATCATTTGCGTTACCTCACCGTCGTTTGAAAATGGCCGCGGCACCCGGACTATGCCGGATCATGTGTTCTGATCAAATGTTTCTTTTACTAGCATAGATCCCTTTACTTTGTTCCTGATTCTCAATTATAATTTTGTAAATAGGAAGAATGGCGGGAAGGCCTTGCGTTTTCCTTCATAGACTATTTTACATCAACGGACAGATCAGATGAAACGGGGTTTTTATGAACGACGACGGAAAGCTTTTAAGATTTATTCAAAAAAGGCAGGAAAAATACGCGAATAAAAAATCCGTTAAGATATTGCGTTTGATTGCCTGTGTCGTCGTTTTTCTTCTGTGCGTAATCGGTGAGAGCATATACCAATCTCCGGAAATAAGCGGAATACTTGCACAGGTTCAGGTCCTTTGCTCTGTCTATATTGTCTTGAATGTGCCTCGGTCAGGATACATTGCAGCTTTCGGCGCCAATCTTCTCTGGAGCGGACTTGTTGCTTACCGTATTCTTGCTTTCGGCGAAATAAGGGCGCTGCCCGGAGTGATTGTTCCGATCAGTACCATCGTCGTTATTTCAATTATTTCCTTTTCCGGCAGAATTCTTCAATTAAGGTTCAGACAGAACCTGCGGCAGACCCTCGAGCTCGAATCTCTGAACCATGATTTGGAGACCAAGGAGAAGGAGCTTGCCAGGAACAATACCCGCTTAACGGAGTATACCCAGATCCTGAAGGAGAACGAGGAGAAACTGTATCGCCTTACGAATTTCGATCTGATTACCGAGCTTCCGAACCGCGAAAAGATTCTCTCCCAGATGGTCTTTCTCACAAGCATCTTTTCGCATCAGCAGATGACCTTCTCGCTGATTATGATCGATCTTGACAACTTTAAGGTCATCAACGATTCGCTCGGCCACAATATCGGCGACATGCTCCTGAAGGCCGTGGCGGCCAGACTTAAAGATATGATTCACCCGGACGACATGCTCGGACGCATGGGCGGCGACGAATATGCCGTTATCGTTCAGCGTCAGATCAGCGAGAAAGAGATCCTGAACTACGTGGAGGCACTGCGGATATCACTCTTGAGTCCGTTCGTACTGATCGGCGGTGAGTATTCGATCAGCGCGAGCTTCGGTATCACTCTTTATCCGCAGGACGGTACCGACGCGGCGGATCTTCTGAAATGCGCGGATACGGCGCTCAACAAGGCAAAGGAAGTCGGAAGGAACGGCGTACAATTTTTCAGGAAAGAGATGAAGAGCGATATCCTGGATAGGGTTACCTACGAAACAAGCCTTCTTTCCTCGATACAGAACGGTGAGCTGTTCCTCCTGTATCAGCCGATTTACGGAGCCTCGAAAAAGAACCTGCGCAGCTTTGAAACTCTTGTGCGATGGCAGTCTCCGAAATTCGGACTGGTCAGTCCCTCGCGATTTATCAGTGTCGCCGAATCCGTAGGCTTTATTATACCGATGGGAGAATGGATTCTTCGTACCGCCTGCCGCAGATTCAGGGAAATCGGGGAAAACTACGGGATAAATCCGATTCTGTCCGTCAATATTTCGGCGATCCAGATGATGTCTCCAACCTTCGTAAAGTCCGTGCGGACCATACTGGCGGAGACTGGATTTGATCCGCATTATCTGGAATTCGAAATAACCGAATCCGTTTTTATCTCGTCCGTTGATTATGTCGTGAAGATCATCAACGAACTGAAAGAAATCGGCATACGATTCGCGCTCGACGATTTCGGAACCGGATATTCGTCTTTGCGCTACCTTCAGATGCTGCCAATCGACACACTGAAAATCGATAAGTCCTTTATTGATTCCATCAGTCTCGAAGGTGACGGCCACTGTCTGGTCGCCTCGATCATTTCGCTTGTACACAAGATGAATATGGACGTGGTTGCCGAAGGCGTCGATTCCGAAGAGAAGCTCCGGTATCTGGACGCGAACGGCTGCGACTACGTACAGGGTTATATCTGGGGGACACCTCTTCGCGATGATGCGATGGATCTGCTTCTTGACGGCGGGAAATCGGCGGCCGTTGTCTGAGGCGAAAGGTCAGGGAACAGATGCGCGAAAGAGTCCTCCATACGCTCGAACCGGTTTATAATTCCGACTCAAGAATTCTCATGCTCGGGACAATGCCTTCGCCCGCGTCCAGAAAGGCCGGGTTCTATTACGGGCATCCGCAGAACCGCTTTTTCCGCGTGCTGTCCGATTTGTTCGGAGAGCCGCTTCCCGGGGACAAAGAGGCGCGAAAGGCATTTCTGCTTCGGCATCATATCGCGCTTTGGGATGTCCTTTCCGCCTGCGAGATCGAGGGCGCCGACGATTCGAGCATCCGCGAACCTGTGCCGAATGATCTTAAGCCGCTTCTCGAAAAAACGGATATCAGAGCGATTTTTACGACGGGAACAAAGGCCTTCACGTTATATAACCGGTACTGTCTGCCCGTGACCGGAATCGGGGCGCGGGCTCTTCCTTCGACCAGTCCCGCGAACGCACGCATCTTGTACGGGGAATTGCTGGAGTCATACAAGGCCATTCTGCCGTTCCTTTGACGTGCTTAAATTTCATTTCCGGGCATGCCTATCCATATACATTTTTCAGAATTAGATTTAGAATAATAGTTGCTGTATTATCGTAAACTAATGAAAAACAAGGAGAAAACATATGCCGCCAATTTATTGGATCATTGCAATTGTTGTAGGTCTGTTTGTTCTGTATATCTTGATCTTCAAAATATTGGGTCTTAGAGTCATCAATTCCAACGAGGTCGCCGTCATAGAGAAATGGTGGAGCTTCAAGGGTTCTCTTAAGGACTCGATCATCGCGCTGCACGGCGAAGCGGGTTACTCCCCGAATCTTCTCCGCGGAGGTATTCACTTCAAGTCGGCCCTTATGTACCGTATCCACAAGTATCCTCTGATCACGATCCCGCAGGGCCAGATCGCGTACATTTTCGCGCGTGACGGTTTGCCGCTCGATCCGAAGCAGACGCTCGGCACGATTATTCCGGAGGCCAACAACTTCCAGAACATCATGGGGTTCCTTGAGAACGGAGGACAGAGAGGTCCTCAGAGAGGGATCATCAGAGAAGGTACGTACGCGATCAACCTCGCCCAGTTCATCGTGGTTACCGCCACCGACATCAAGGCGATTTTCAACGCGGGTTCCAAGCAGGAGAGAGGCGAGCTTGCCGTTATGCAGCAGACCCTGATCGCCCGCAATGCGTTCAGCCCCGTTATCATCATGGGTACGGCCAATCAGACGTCGGACCTGATGGGTATCGTCACGGTTCATGACGGTCTTCCTCTTCCCGAGGGTGAGATCATTGCGCCTTATGTCGGTGAAGAACACGCAAGTTTCCAGGATCCCGAGAAGTTCCTTGCTCTCGGCGGGCGCCGCGGTAAGCAGATTCAGGTTCTGATCGACGGTACATATTACATTAACCGTCTGTTTGCGACCGTGGAATTCCGTCCGAAGACAGTGGTTCCGATCGGTTTTGTAGGCGTCGTCGTTTCTTTCTTCGGCAAGGAAGGTGTTGATACGACCGGAGCGGATTACAAGCACGGCGAACTTGTCGCCAACGGCTGCAAGGGTGTTCTTGAGAAGCCTCTGATGCCCGGCAAGTATGCGTTCAATACCGATGCCGGCCGAGTCGTTCTCGTACCGACCACCAACATCATCCTCAAGTGGAACAAGGCCGAAGTCGGCGATCACAAGTACGATGAGAACCTGACCGAAGTCGATATCATCACCAAGGATGCTTTCGAGCCTTCGCTTCCGCTATCCGTCGTTATGCACATCGATTACAAGCAGGCCCCGTGGGTTATCCAGCGCTTCGGCGATATCAACATGCTCGTTAACCAGTCCCTTGACCCGCTTGTCAGCGCGTACTTCAAGGATGTCGCTCAGACGAAGACCATCATTCAGCTCATCCAGGAGCGCAGCGAGATCCGTGAGAGAGCCGTTTTCGAGATGCGTGACAAGTTCAGCAAGTACAATCTGCAGCTCGAGGAAGTTCTGATCGGAACGCCGAAGGCAGCGGTCGGTGACATTCAGATCGAGAACATCCTTACTCAGCTCCGTGAGCGTCAGATCGCCGAGGAGAAGAAGGTCACCTACCAGAAGCAGCAGTCCGCGGCCGAGAGCGAGAAATCTCTCCGTGAAGCCGAGGCTATCGCAGCTCAGCAGAGCTTCCTGACCAAGTCCAACATCCAGATCGAGATCGAGCGCAACGCCGGTGCGGCTCTTGCCAGCAAGGCTGAGCAGGAAGCCAACCAGATCATCGCACTCGCTAAGGCGAACAACACGCGTATCCGCCTTGAAGGTGAAGCGGAAGCTTCCAAGGAGTCGAACGTCGGTCTTGCAAAAGCTCAGGCGATTGACGCACAGGTTAAGGCCTACGGCGGAGCTCAGTTCCGTGTTATTCAGGAAGTCACCGACAAGCTTACCGACGCGATCAAGACCACCAAGGTCGACATCGTTCCGAAGACGGTTGTCAACATGGGCGGATCCGAGGATGGCGCCGGCGGAACCGGAACGGTTCTCGATGCGCTTCTCAAGTTCATTACGCTCGACAAGCTCGGCGTTTCCATCGCCGATATCGCCAAGGCAAGTGAGATGGACCAGACGATCGCTCCTGTGGCCGTTTCGGTCACGGCGAAGTCTGCCGACACAGCGCCTAAGGCGTAAGAGAATTTAAGTCATTAAGATCGATGGCCGCCCCTGTGATGGATTTCGCAGGGGCGGTTTTTGTACCCGATACATAGGATTCGCATATTACTATGTTGTACAAACGTGTTTAACGCCGCGGGTATCCTTGTTATAATAATCGGTAGAACACTTCCACCGTCTGCCGCAGCGGCAGCGGCGGGCACAAGGCCGGTTACAAAATCGGCGCTAAGGGGGTACGGATATGAAAGTTCTCGTTATCAACGGAAGCCCGCACGAGAAGGGCGCCGTCTATACGGCGATTCGCCTGGTCACCGACGAACTCGAAGAGCAGGGAATCGAGGTCGAAATCGTACATATCGGGGATCAGACGATTCACGGATGTATCGACTGCGGATACTGCCGGAGCGGCGCGAATGCAGGCTGTGTTTTTACGGACGACCCGCTGAACGAGTGCCTTGCCAGGATTCAGAGCGCCGACGGACTGATCCTTGCCTCGCCTGTCTATTACGGCGGAATCGCCGGATCGATGAAGGCGTTTCTTGACAGGTTCTTCTTTGCCGGTCCCGAAGTGGCCTATAAGGCGGGAGCCGCGATTGTGACTCTTAGAAGATCGGGAGCCGTCGACACATACCATCAGCTTCTTAATTATATGAACCTCAAAGATATGCTTATCGTCCCCGGTCCCTACTGGCCCGCCATGCACGGCATGGATTCGGGCGAAGTCCTTTCCGACAAGGAAGGGATCGAGATCATGAAGACCATCGGAAGGAATATGGCCTGGCTTATGAAGACTTTAGAGCTTGGCAGGAAAGAGCTTCCGCCGCCGGGAAGAATCGCAGAAGAGGCCGAAGTTCTGGCCGAAGACACGCCGGGGATTGACTGATATATGAAGACCAAATCCGGTATCCGAATCGAGGAATCCTTAGGGCTCGCGCTCCTTCTGGCGGTCGTCGGGGGATTTCTCGATGCGTATACCTATATCGGCCGCGGCGGCGTTTTCGCGAATGCGCAGACGGGCAACATTGTGCTCCTCGGAATTTACGCGTCGAAAGGCGAATGGCAGCATGCCGTACGCGTAATTCTTCCGATTGCCGCCTTTATCATCGGCGTTCTGGCATCGGAAGGGATTAAGACTCTCGACACGCGGGGAAAGATTCGGGGTTGGGCCGAAGGCGTCCTGCTTCTGGAGATTCTTGTTCTTTTCGTCGTCGGATTCATTCCGCAAACAGTACCCAACATCGTCGTTACCGTGACGATTTCGTTTATCGCGTCCGTTCAGGTATCGTCTTTTCGCAAACTGGTCGATTCGCCGTACAGCTCGACGATGTGCACCGGCAACTTGAGGTATGCTTCGCGCGCGATGTTCCTTTCTGTCACGCAGCACGACGCGGCCGAGGGCCGGAAGGCCGGCCGGTATTTTCTTGTCATCTCTATGTTTCTGGTCGGAGCCGTGGCGGGCGGCATCCTGACGGACCTTTTTCCCGTCCGGTCCGTATGGGCGACGGTCCTGATCCTTGCGATCTGTCTGATTCTGCTGGCTGCTAAGAAACGGACGACAGCAATCCCTGCGGATACCGGCAATGACGCACTTCCCGGCTGAATTCTAAAATATAGTCATTTTTGAGCAAGGGAATTACACGAAAAGCGGTTTGCTTTGTGTTCTTCGATCCCTTATTCTTTTAATACGAATGTCTTTCTAAATGTATCGTATAAAAGGGATTCCGGAGGAATATCAATATGACCATGAAACTTGCTTTTTCAACGCTCGGCTGTCCGGAATGGACATGGACGGAAATCTACCCGATGGCGTATGATCTCGGCTACTCGGGCATTGAGATAAGAGGCCTCGGCGAAGAGATCACCGCCTCCAGAGCGAAGCCTTTCCTTCCGGACGAGATCGACCGGACGGTGGAGACACTCAATAAGCTGAATCTCACGATACCCTGCTTTTCATCGAACTGCGTACTCAAGTCCAAAGAAGGCGCCGCCGCCGCACCCGCAGAAATCGGCGGGTATATAAGGCTGGCTTCCAAGGTCGGCGCATCGTTCGTCCGCGTACTGGCGGATGCGAATCCGGCACCGGAAGGCGAGGTCGACGACGAAGCTGTCGCCGCCATCCTCAAGAATCTCGCGGCCACCGCCGAAGCAGCCGGTGTAACGCTTCTCGTTGAGACGAACGGCGTATATGCGGATACCAGGCGCCTCAAAAGACTCCTTGAAAGCGTCGCAAGTCCGGCGGTAGCCGCACTCTGGGACGTCCATCACCCGTACCGGTATTTCTCCGAGACACCGGCCGAGACCTGGGCGAATTTGGGTGACTCCATCCGCTATGTTCACCTGAAGGATTCCGTTGTCGGATCGTCCGGCAAAGTCTGCTACCGCATGCTCGGCAGCGGAGACCTCCCGCTGAAGGCGATCTTCGAAGTGCTGGCCGCGAACAAATACGACGGATTCGTCTCACTCGAATGGGTGAAGCGCTGGTCGAATGAACTCGAGGATGCCGCTGTCGTTTTCCCGCAGTTTATTTCGTATGTGCGTATGCTCGAAAAGTCGGTCTCCGGCGAAGGTGAGAGCGAGACCGAGAGCGTCGCGGAAGCGCCGGCTTCGGGGAAGGGCGCCGAAGAAGCGGCTTTCGTTTCTTCGGAATGCAAGTATGTCGAAGCGGGTAAGGGCGAGCGGCTTTTCGAGAAGGATACGCTGATTGATCTGACCTTCGGCGAGCTTCTGGAAACGGTCGCCGCGAAATTCCCGGACCAGACGGCATTTGCCTATACGACCCGCGATTATACGCGTACCTATAAGGAATTCCTACGTGAAGTCGATCAAACGGCCCGCATGTTTCTTGCGATGGGCGTCAAAAAGGGCGATCACGTCGCGATCTGGGCAACGAACACGCCGCACTGGTTCCTTACGTTCTGGGCGGCTGTCCGGATCGGCGCCGTGCTCGTCACGGTCAACTCTTCCTACAAGATTCACGAAGCCGAGTATCTTCTCCGGCAGTCTGATACGCATACGCTCGTCATGATCGACGGATTCAAGGACTCCAACTATGTAGAGATCATCAACGAGATCTGCCCCGAGCTCAAGACATCCGAGCCCGGCAAGCTGAAGAGTGCGCGTCTTCCGGTTCTCAAGAATGTCATTATGGCCGAATCGAAACAGGACGGCTGTTATTTCTGGGACGACGCGATGTCGATGGCATCGAGTGTACCGGAGAATGCCATTGAAGAAATCAAGAAGACGCTCCACAAGGACGATGTCTGCAACATGCAGTACACATCCGGCACGACGGGCTTCCCGAAAGGCGTTATGCTTACGCACTATAACGTCGTCAACAACGGCAAAAACATAGGCGACTGCATGGATCTTACGACGTCGGACCGCTTCCTGATCCAGGTTCCGATGTTCCACTGCTTCGGCATGGTCCTGTCCATGACGTCCTCTGTCACGCACGGTTCCACGATGGTACCGGTCGAAGTCTTCAGCCCGGTCAAGTGCCTGAGTGCGATCAACGAGCGTAAGATCACCGCGATGAACGGCGTTCCGACGATGTTTATTGCGCTTCTGGAACACGCCAATTTCCCGGCGACCGACTTCTCGCATCTGCGCACCGGTATTATGGCCGGCTCGCCGTGTCCGATTCCCGTCATGGAAGCGGTCGTCAGCAAGATGAACATGTCGGATATCACGATCGTTTTCGGCCAGACCGAGAGCTCGCCGGGGTGCACGCAGAGCCGCGTCGGAGATCCGCTCGAAGTCCGTGTCGGGACCGTCGGCCGCCCGCTGCCCGGTGTCGAATGCCGCATCGTTGACCCAGCCACGAACGAGGTTCTTCCGGACAACGTCCCGGGCGAATTTGTCGCGCGCGGCTACAATATCATGCGCGGTTACTACAAGATGCCCGAAGCGACCAAGGCCGCGATTGACGAAGACGGCTGGCTCCATACGGGGGATCTTGCTCTTCGGACTGCCGAAGGCAATTACAAGATTACAGGCCGCATCAAGGATATGATTATCCGCGGCGGCGAAAATATCTATCCCAAGGAGATCGAGGAATTTCTCTATACGCATCCCGATGTCCGCGACGTACAGGTAATCGGTGTTCCCGATAAGACGTACGGCGAGGAAATCATGGCGTGTGTTATCCGGAAGGAAGGTTCTTCGATAACCGAAGACGTGCTTAAGGATTTTGTGCGCACGCACATGGCAAAGCACAAGACTCCGAAGTACATTTCGTTCGTGCAGGAATTTCCGATGAATGCGGCCGGAAAGATCTTGAAATTCAAGATGCGCGAGGATGCGGTTCAAATGTTGAAGCTTGAGGCGGACGCGGCGATCGAGACGGCCTGAAGAGATTTTTATACACAGATGTGAGGCGCCCGTTCGGGCCGGTACAAGACCGGACGGACGGGCGCTTTTTCCGGCTCTGTTGTTTGCCGTATGAGCGATGGATCATAAGGTATTCGTCAATTTGTCCGCGATAAAGTGCACACAGACTGTATAGGATGGCGCAACCATATAGCGTTGGGGCTGCACACGTAAGGATGCAGCCTAGAATCGGTAAACTGCTTGGTCAGGCTACTCTTTGCCTCGACCCAGGGATTATTCACCTATGATTACAGCCTGAAATCGCTAAACAGCCAATTCAGGCTGTACTCTTTGCCTCGACCCAGGGATTATTCACCTATGATTACAGCCTGAAATCGCTAAACAGCCAATTCAGGCTGTACTCTTTGCCTCGACCCAGGGATTATTCACCTATGATTACAGCCTGCGGCGTTTCGTGCCCAATGTATCAGCCGAACCGCATCAAATCATGCAATCCGTATCAAACTATAGCCGAACCCCATCAAATTTAGCCGATTCTCTTTTCCATCAGCCAGAAAATCCCCTTGCGCCAGTGCGCTTCGCCGGTCTTCTCGTAGCCGAGCTTCGCGTACATCCGGTTGGAGTATGGATTTTGGCTGAAGACATCGAGGCGAAGAGAGGAGTACCCCTGTTCGCGTGCAAGAGTTTCGATGACACGCAGTGTCTCGCTTCCGACGCCGATCCTCTGAAAATCCGGATGGACACAGAGCCGGTGGATGATCGCAAAGCGTCCGTCCGGATACTTCCAGTCGGCGAGGTCGTATTCGTCATCATATTCTTCGTTCAGAACAAAGACGGAGGCAATCCTGCCTTCCGTTTCACACGCGAAAAGCTGTCCTTTGGATATGTCGGTCGCGAGGATTTCTTTCGTCGGGTAGAAAGTGTCCCATTGAGGAATTCCCAAATCATCCATGACCCGGATCGCTTTTTGGAATAGATCAAACACAGGATCCAGGTCCCGTGAATCAGCTTTTCGGACACTGAGAACAGGCGACATAGAAGCGTTTCCTCCAAACCGGCGGAATGGTTTGCCGTATTTACGGCATGATCTGTTCTTTTCCGTAATATTCTTCCAGGGTCTGACCGGATTCATAGAGTATCGTTGCGAGCTCTACACCGACAAATCGATAGTGCCAGGCCTCGTAACCGTATCCGGTGATGGAGCCCTTTTCGCGCGGGTAACGGAGTATGAATCCGTATTCATGGCCGTGCTCGTTGACCCACTGGCCGGCGACCGATTCCGCGAATTCGTCGCGGATTTCCGGGTCGTCTGCCGTGTTGATGTCGAGCGCGAGTCCCAGACAATGCTCGGATCGTCCCTGATAGGCGTTCTTTTCGCAGACCTTGTCGATGCCGCGGCGCACGATGGCGTTCGAGAAGCTGTAGGTCTGATCGGCCCAGGAACGATATCCCGATACGAGATAGAGTTCGTACCCGGTTGCTTCCTTGCAGGCCGCGCGCATGAGATCCCACGCGTCGTCCGCTTCGGGGCGGAGGCGCTGTGATGCGGAGGATGCCGCGTCGACAAGCTCGGGCACATAGTCTTCGGGCATGGAGTAGTACTTGTCGATCAGAACCGTGATATCTTCCGGATTGGTGACGATCTCCGCACGGATCGAGCGGGGATCGACATAGCCGTTATACCAGACCGGGCCGTCGATAATCGGCTCGACATATTCGGGAGTCGGAGTCGGAGTCGGTGTGGGGGTCGGCGTAGGAGTCGGTGTAGGTGTTGCCGTGGGCAGGGGCGTCGGCGTTGGGACGGCTGTCGGAGCGGAGGTCGCCGCTGAAAGTGCGGTGGATTCCGTTGCACCAGGAACCGTTGGCGGATTTATGGTTTCGGACACCGCATGGGCGGCACATCCGGTTAATAACAGAGAGCAAAGGAGAATTGGAAGAATTCGGGCTGCATTCGGGATAAGCTTCATCAGGCACCTCACAGATAAAGAGAAACGAATTAAACTACATAAAGTATATTACAAGCATTGCCGCTTTTCTATATTTTCGTATTGACAGTAAAAAATACCTCACCTATAATCACGTTATAACTTCGGGGCGGGGTGTGATTCCCCACCGGCGGTAATGCGGCAAATGCCGACGAGCCCGCGAGCGATATAGCTGAGCCGGTTGGATTCCGGTGCCGACGGTATAGTCCGGATGAAAGAAGTAAGGACCGGTCTCGCATATATGCGACCGGGAATTATTGTATGTTAGCTCTCCCGAAGATTTTGCGGGAGAGCTTTTTTTATCCCGGGGATGGAAATGGAGGAAAGAAAATGAACACACAGTCTGGAAAAAATTCTCTGACACCGGGTATGAAGGGCCGCAGCACGTGGTTTACGACGCGAAAAATGACGTCAATTGCCATACTGTCCGCACTCGCATTTGTCCTCATGCTTATGGAATTTCTGCCGCCCTTCGTACCCGAATTTTTGAAGCTGGATTTCAGTGAAATACCCGTGCTTATCGGCGCCTTCGCATTCGGCCCCTTAAGCGCCGTAATGATCGAGCTGATCAAGAACCTCCTGCATCTTACGGTCACGCAGACAGCCGGTGTCGGAGAGCTTGCCAATTTCCTGATCGGATCCTTTTTTGCGGGAAGTGCCGGACTTGTTTACCGCTATATGAAGAACCGAAAAGGCGCAATTCTCGCTATGGCAGTGGGTGTCCTGATCATGACGACCGCTGCATCCCTGCTGAACTATTATATCCTGATTGACATATACGCGCGTTTCTGGACGATGGATGCGATCATTGGTATGGGGACTGCCGTAAACAGCCGTATTACAGACAAAGGTTCTCTGATCATTTGGGCCTTTATTCCTTTTAATATTGTAAAGGCCACTGCGGTCTCTGTCGTTACCGGATTGATCTACAAGCCGCTGTCTCCGATCCTGCACGGGAAGCACAGCCGGGAAGAAGCGAAGAACCGCGTGTCTTAACTCTACGTTCCTTGTGATGCGAAAACGACGCGAGCGATAAACACAGCCGCGTTTCCCGGTGACGCGCGAAAAGGCCACTCCTTATGCCTATGATTGATTTATAGCGTTGCGGACTATACAATGTATATATTCATTCATGAAGCGAGGGGCAACACATATGACAAGTCGCATCGGGATTCTTTTTCGCGGACTTTCCCTTGTACTCGCACTGACTCTTACCGGTGCATTGTGGGCCCCCGCCGCGCATAAAGTATCGGCGGCGGCTTCCCTCGAAATGACGATGACGAGGACGAACAGCTGGGAAGAGAGCGGACGCACTTCCGCGCAGTACTCGATTTCTCTCGAGAACAAGGGCGCGTCGAAGATCAATAGCTGGACGATCACGATTCCGGTGCCGGAAGGTTCCGAGATGGGCTCCGGCGGCGGCTGGAACGGTGTTTTCAAGATCAAGGACTCGGTCCTCACAATCACGCCTGTCGATTACAACAAGGAAATAGCGGCCGGAGCCAAGATAAGCGACATCGGCTTTATCATCTCTATGAAAGAGGATATGGATCTGGCGGGTACAGCCGAGGCCGTCGGGGCTTCTGCGGAAACATCGGAGACCGGCAAGGCGACCGCCGCCTCGGATACGGACACACAGGTGACATCGGAAACGACATCCGCCGTCAGCGGGCCGACCGGAATCGACGTATCGGCGGCGCCGATAGGCGACGACTGGCTCCATACGGACGGAAGTAAAATTTTGGACGCGAACGGCACGGAGGTCTGGCTTACCGGACTCAACTGGTTCGGATACAATACCGGCACGAATATTTTCGACGGCTGCTGGTCGTGCAACATGCGCGAAGCATTGGCTTCGATCGCGGATCACGGCTTTAATCTTCTGCGCATCCCGATTTCGGCCGAGCTCGTACTCAGCTGGAAGAACGGGAGTTACCCGGACGCGAATTACAACCGGGCGGAGAACCCGGAGCTCGAGGGTCTTACGAGTCTTCAGATCTTTGACCTCGCCATAGCGACCTGCAAGGAGAACGGACTCAAGGTCATGCTCGATATTCACTGCGCCGAGACGGACAGCATGGGACACATGAAGAATCTCTGGTACTCCGACAAGATATCGACCGAAGACTATCTCGACGCGCTCGCCTTTCTGGCCGACCGGTACAAATCGGACGACACGGTGATTGCCTTTGATCTGAAGAACGAACCGCACGGCAAACCGAACGAGGAATCGGCAATCTGGAACGATTCCGATGATCCGAACAACTGGAAGGCCGTCGCGGAAAAGGCCGGGAACACGGTGCTTGACATCAACCCCAACGTGCTGATCATGATTGAGGGAATCGAGATCTACCCGAAAGACATAGCGGCGAACGGCGACTTCTCGTCGACCGACTCCGGCGATTACTATTTCAACTGGTGGGGCGGGAACCTCCGCGGCGTAAGGGATTACCCGATTGATTTCGGCTCCGATGCGAAGAATGCCCAGATCGTCTATTCGCCGCATGATTACGGTCCGGCCGTCTTTATGCAGCCCTGGTTCGAGGGTGATTTTACCTATGAGTCGCTTCAGAAGGATTGCTGGAACGACAACTGGCTCTTCATAGAAAAGGAAAACATCGCTCCGCTCCTGATCGGCGAGTGGGGAGGATTCATGACCGAACCGAATCTGGCCTGGATGACCTGCATGCGCAGCCTGATCGCAGAGTATCACTTAAATCACACGTTCTGGTGCTTCAATGCCAACTCCGGCGATACCGGCGGCATGGTAAAAGATGATTTCAAGACCTGGGATCAGGAGAAGTATGAATTTATAAAAGAAGTTCTCTGGCAGGAGAACGGGAAATTTGTCGGACTTGATCATGTCATTCCGCTGGGATCTTCCGGCATAGCCCTGTCCGTACTTTCCGGTTCTGTGATCACATCGCCGGAGACGGCCGCGACGTCCGCGCCTTCGCCGTCTTCGGACACATCGGCGGCCTCGGATGCAACCGCGGCTGCATCGTCCGGATCGGGAACAGCGGCCGCCGGAACGAACAGCCCGACACCTGCCGGGACATCCGGGTCGGCGGAGAAGGACGGCTGGATCATCTGGACGGCTGCGGCCGCATTTGTTATTCTGGTTACGATTTCCGCCGCAGTCGGTTTTTTCGCGGGGAAAAAGGATAGGAATGACACAGACAATACCGACAAGAGGAATAAATGACAGGAATGCTCATTACGTGTATATGCTATGAACAAGCTTAAAGCTTCGCCCGAACGCCGCAAATCGAAGGATTCGGGCGGCGGAAGAAGACTGCTTTCCATACCCGCATCCTTGCTGCTCGCGGGATTTCTCGCGGTTTCGGGGATGTTTTCATCGCCGATGCAGGAGATTTTTTTGATCGGAAGCTCGGTAGCCGTGACGGCTTTGCTCTTTATTATCTTGCGCGATTACCTGGTCTGCGCCGTCTCGCAGGCACTGGGCGTCGTTTTTTCGATGTCGCTTTATTTGTACCGCCTGATTTTTGAGAACCGGCCGATCGCCGGGTTTATGACTTTTGAGGATGCTTTCCGCGTCGGTCTGGTCTGGTTCTCGGGATTTGTCGTCATCATACTGATCCGGTTGTTCTCGCCCGCGCGCCGCGTCTCGAAAAAGAATCTATCCGACTGGAAACGGGCTTTTCATCTGACGAGCATTGTATTTTTACTTGCCTATGCGGCGCTTCTCGTATGGCTCTTTTATGCCCTCCGAACGACGGATCTGACAGGCGAGAGAAGCCTCAATCTGATCCCGCTGAAGGGCGCCTTTTCCGTTTACTGGCCGCATATACTGGCCGGTCAGTTCAAATACGGAATCTTTATTCAATTCTTCGGAAATCTTCTGATCTTTTCGCCGCTCGGCTTCTATCTTTGTGTCTATGCGAAAAAAATGCCGGTGCCGCTGCTGGCTCTGGTACCCGTTTTGCTTTCGGGTACGATTGAGGCGACCCAATATATCTGGAATATGGGGAAGAGTGATATTGATGATTTCTGGATGAATGTGCTTGGCTTCTGGATCGGTGTGCTCATCTATTATCTGATGGGATGGATCCGCCGCCTTGTATCACATGGCTCCGAAAAGAACATCTGCTGATCTCTTATTAGGATTCTTTTTCGCCTTTCTGATTCTTGCCGCAGTACATACTGCAAGAACCGCAGCACCCTCCGCAGCCGGATTTGGCCTTTTTTCTAAAGTGGATGCGCAGATAAATCGCAAGAACAGCCAGTGCCGCCACTAAGGCCAGAATCAGAATGTCGATTCCGTTAAGTCCGCCCATATGGTTTGAAGCTCCTTTCGTGTCCGGTTCACGCTAAAAAAGTTAGTTTCAACTAACAGTATACCGGAATGGCTCTCTTTTTCAATAGATTCCGGAAAGAAAGTACAAAAAAACAGCCGCCCGGCGATTACGTTGCGCATGCCGGACGACTGTTTATGTGTTTTCCAGGATTAAGAATTACTTACCGTAATAAAGAACCTTCATGACACCGCCGGAAAGACGCTCATACTTAGCGACTTCCTTTGCTGCATATTCGGTGCCCTTTTCGGTGATGTGATAGTAACGACGGCGTCTCTTGAGACCTACAAGAACGTCCTCAGATGTTACGTAACCGTCTGCTTCGAGACGGTAAAGCGTAGTGTAGAGAGCGCCTTCTGTCAGGGAAACATCTCCTTCGCTGCGATCGCGGATAAGACGGACAAACTGATATCCATACTGGTCGCCTTCAAGAAGAAGCTGCAGCGCAAGAATCTCGGTAAGTCCTCTCTTAAGAGTAACAAGAGTATCGTACATTTTTGTGTCCTCCAAACAATTATTTGATTTTCTAAAACCAACATACAAATACTAACACGTCAGACAATAATTTAGCAACTCATTTATCGAAAAAAATACAAATTTGTGTGCCTAATACTATACAAAAAAGATTTAAAATTTTGGGCAATCTGTCATTTAGAAAATAACGAATTCATAATTACCACTGATTATTAAAGAGAATTGAGCTTTTCCGATTCATAGCATTCAAAATCCCTTGTAAAACACGAAGGAATAATCACATTATTATGCAGTAAAATCACGGCATTTTGCTTCCGAAGCGCGCCAGAATTTGCGCGGCCGCGTCGGAGGTTTCGGGGGTGCCTGCGGCCGGAGCAGCCTGCGGTTCCCCGGCAGTGCCGGAAAGAGGGGACTTCTCCGGTACAGCAGCACGGACGGAAGAAGAATCGGAAGATGAATCAGGAGACGTCGCGGCGGAAGGACGGACTTGCGTCACGGCAACGGCCGGAACCTGTACAGCTGCGGAGGAAGAATCCGGCACAACCTGTGCGGCCGCATCGTCCGTCGGGACAGACGGCTTCGCATCTTTTGACAGATGGGATGCAAGAAAAATCATGAAACGTGCCGGCAGCAGCTTCGACGCGACGTGCAGGAATTTCTGCGAGATGCCGTACACATACAGACCGCGTCCCTTTTTGGAGACAAGGATAGACTTCCTGACAAGCTTCTCCGGCTGTACGACAAACAGGGACTTGAAGCCCGAAGTCTTCGCACCCGGCTTCCCGGTTGCCTTCTCGACGAATCCGGTTGCGACCGGGCCGGGGCAGACGGTCGTCGACGCGATGTTGTGGCGCCGGAGCTCGGCGTGCATCGCGCGTGAAAACGAGATGACAAACGATTTGGTAGCGGCATATACGGCAAATCCCGGCTGCGGCAGGAATCCGGCCGAGGACGCGATGTTGATGATTCTCGGCCCTGTCGCGTAGCTGCAAAGATCGCCGTTCGGAATCATGTAGGGAAGACAAATCGAGGTCAGTTCGGCAAGAGCCGAGCAGTTGAGCGCAACCATATTGTGTGCATCTTCGCGTGCCGCCTCCTCGAAAAGGCCCGTACGTCCAACTCCCGCGCAGTTGACGAGAAGTCCGACCGACGGCTTAACCAGAGACAATTCGTCGCGGATCCGGTTCAGGGAGGACGCGTAGGTAATATCTTCCGTGAAAATACGGATACGTACCGGGTCAAGTTCGGTCTTAAGTGTTTCGAGAAGCTCGGAACGTCTGGCAACCACCCAGATTTCGTTAAAAGGAACGCTGCCGAAAGAACTTCTCTCCCGGACAATCTGACGCAGAAATTGTTCGCCGATACCGGAAGACGCGCCTGTAATAATCGCAATATTCATTGTGTACCCCCCAAAAAACGCAGCACCCGAATGATTATGGGAATTGGTGCCGCAAGCTTACGGCTACTTCGATACTATCATACTTTAAGAATTCGCGGAGAAGAAATTTACACATCCGTCAGCGATGCCCTGAGATATTTTATCCGTCACCTGATCGTCGGTTAAATAGCCGCGGTCGCTCTTGTTTGTGATGAATCCGACCTCGATCAGAGCCCCCGTCAGATTGTGTTCCCGGAGAACCGCGTAATTGTCTTCGTTGGTGCTTCCGGCATTGGATTCCATCTCCGGCGCGGACGACGTGATCGCCTGATACAGGCACTCTGCCAACGCGGCGTTCCGGTCGTTGTCGCGTCCGTAATACGGATCGCGAACCGGAAAATCGGGATTATTGGCCAGCGTGGCATCATTGGCGATCGTATTCTCTTCGCTCTTGATAACGGAATCATCCGTGACGTAATAGATCTGCGTACCGTGAAGATCCGTATATTGATTCGAATTGATATGAATGGACAAATAGAGCACGTCGTCGAGGCTTGACTCAAGATCCATGAGAAGAGAGAGATCCGTTCCGACTCCGGTACCCGCCATGATTCCCATACCGCCCGAATCGACCGTGTCCGAGTTGATCGATATCGTATCGGAAAGTTCGTCGATGAGACGGGCTTTGTCGATGTCGGTCAAGGTGTCGATCCCCATCTGATCCGCATATTGGATACTATAGAGGTGGGCTTTCGAAATACGGTTGTAGAGTGAAATCCATGCGTCATCCGAACGCAGAAGAACGACGGTTGCCCCCAGGTCTTCCAGGGCGGACTTCGTCTTTTCGGCAATGGCAAGGTTGATCGTGCTTTCGAGGTACGCCGGATCGGTGGCCGGGTAGACACATCCGGAATCCTGGCCGCCGTGCCCCGGATCGAGAAGAATAAGCTTGCCGCTTAAGGGTTTTCCCGCGTCGTTCGAAAAATTAAGACGGCTGGTATCGACGGCCGCATCGCCGCCCGTCGGATTTGGATTCGCATGCGCATCGTTGCTGACAGCCGTGGAAGCCCCGGCGTACGAATCCTTGAAGTGCTCGAAAAGGAGGACGCCTGAGATAATAAGAAGAATAAGAAAGATAACGAAGATACCGCGTGAACGGTTCCCGCCGCTGCGCTTGCGCGGTCTGGCGGGCTGAGGTCTTCCGGGCGGCGTTCGGCTGCCGTTCGGCTGCGCGTTCCGGTTCGGATTCGGGGAAAGGTTCGATTGCGGGGAGCGGCCGCGCGAAGCAGCGCCGAAACGGGATGACGCATCCCGTACCGGAGGGCGTCCCGCATCGCGGGCAGAAGGCTGATACCGGTTCTGATCGCTGCGCCCGGTCAGCTCTATATCATATGTATGGGGCCGGATCGGCCGGCGGTGTGGACGGTCATTCGGGTCGGTCATGAGAGAGTCTCCCTGTACGTTGTCACAAAAGGACATTTATGAAGTCTAGTATATACGCATTCGTACTTTTTAAAGTTTTACTCGGGTGTCGTTTTGGTTACATCTAAACATGATATCTTGTACAATTTGCAAAAGGCAGGTAAAACGAAGGCATTTACGGAAAATAGTCTGTCAGAATCCGGAAATATGTGTTGACCCGTTTATGTTTTAGACGGTATGATGTACGGTGGATTTATAGGAATATAAGGAGAACAATATGCTTGATGTAACCGGAGTGACACTGCGTTTTGGCGGTCGTACACTTTTCGAAGATGTGAATATTTCCTTTACCAAAGGAAACTGCTACGGAATTATCGGCGCGAACGGCGCCGGCAAATCGACCTTTCTCAAAATTCTCTCGGGTGATATCGAACCGAGCAAGGGTTGGGTAACGCTCTCCGCCGGAGAACGCATGGCAGTCCTTGAACAGGACCACTTTAAATACGATCAGTACCCGGTCCGCGAGACCGTCATCATGGGCCACAAGCGCCTTTACGAGATCATCGGCGAGAAAGAGAAGCTCTATGCCAAGAGCGATTTTTCCGACGAAGACGGAATCAGACTCGGCGATCTTGAGGGCGAGTTCTCAGACCTTGACGGCTGGTCCGCCGACAGCAACGCAGAGATGCTTCTGCAGGGACTCGGTATCGGCGAGGACCTTTACGAGAAAAAGATGTCGGATCTGACCGGCTCACAGAAGGTGAAAGTACTTCTCGCGCAGACGCTTTTCGGGAGCCCGGACGTGCTGCTCCTCGATGAACCTACGAACTATCTTGATCTGGATTCCTGCCGTTGGCTCGAAAATTACCTGATCAACTTCGAGAACACCGTTCTGGTCGTATCGCATGACCGTCACTTTCTGAACCATGTCTGCACGCATATCGCGGACATCGATTTCTCGAAAGTAACGCTTTTCCAGGGCAATTATGACTTCTGGTATGAATATACGCAGCTGTCCCTGCGTCAGATGAAGGATCAGACGAAGAAGATCGAGACCCGGCGGAAAGAACTGCAGGAATTCATCCAGCGATTCTCGGCCAACGCTTCGAAGTCCAAGCAGGCGACTTCGCGTAAGAAACTTCTCGAGAATCTGGAGCTGCCCGAGGTTGTATCATCTTCGAGACGCTACCCGTTCATTTCCTTTACCCAGGACCGGGAGATCGGCAATGACGTTCTCTTCGTACGCGGGCTTACGAAGTCGATCAACGGCAGAAAGGTTCTCGACAATTTGAGTTTCACAGTCGAAAAGGGCGATGCAATCGCGCTGGTCGGCGATGACGAGGTCGCGAACACGACGCTTTTCCAGATCCTGATGGGCGAGGTCGAACCGGACGAGGGCGAATACAAGTGGGGCATCACGACCACACAGTCGTATTTGCCGAAGGACAATGCCCAATACTTTGACGGATGCGAGCTCTCTCTGGTCGACTGGCTGCGCCAGTATTCCAAGGATCAGAACGAGACCTATATACGCGGCTTCCTGGGACGGATGCTTTTCTCGGGCGAAGAAGCCCTGAAGCAGGCTTCGGTCCTTTCGGGAGGCGAGAAGGTCCGCTGTATGCTGTCCCGGATGATGCTCTCCGGATCCAACGTGCTGATTCTCGACGATCCGACGAACCATCTTGATCTCGAATCCATTACCGCGGTCAACGAAGGCGTTAAAGGGTTCAAGGGAACGATCCTCTTCACGTCGCACGACCGTGAATTTGTCGAAACCATCGCGAACCGTATCTTTGAAATTCGTCCTCAGGGTCTTCTCGATAAGCGTATGGACTACGACGAGTTCCTGGAAAGACATGCGGAGTTCTGAGAATTTACAATGTCAAAAGCCGCGACACGTAATTATTAAAATTAGATGTTGCAATTATAGAGGTTGCGAGTTACACTTGTGTTAATGATAATAACAAGGCGGTGACTGTATGTCTATAATAACGAAAATTGACGTAATCGGAGATTCGATTCTGAAAGGTGTTGTTCTGGATGACATCGGAGGCCGCTACCGTTTGCTGAAGACCGGAGCTGTCAAAGCTTTTTCGCAGCTTTTTTCCATAGACGTCAAGAACCATTCGCATTTCGGCTGCACAGCTCCGAAAGCACTTGCTTCGCTGGAACGCACACTCGCGACGGACAACGCCGCGGATCTGGTACTTCTCGAATTCGGCGGCAACGACTGTGATTTCAACTGGGCTGAAGTTTCGAAAAATCCGACCGGCAAGCACAGCCCGAATACGCCCTACGAAGAGTTTGTCCAGGCGATGCAGACGATGATCGCGACCTGCCGCAGCAAGGGCTGCACGCCGGTGCTGATGAGCTTGCCGCCGATCGATTCCATCCGCTATTTTGACTGGATTACGAAACCGGATAATGTGAATCCGGATCACATCCTGGAGTTTCTCGGAGACAAGGACTTTATATACCGCCATCAGGAAAGATATTCACGGGCCATCGTGCGGCTTGCGTATGAGAACCTGCTCCCCTTAGTCGACGTCCGCGACGCATTCCTGAACCAGAAGTACTTGAGCAAGCTCCTCTGTGCGGACGGAATTCATCCGACGGAGGAAGGGCAGAAGTTGATCGAAGACGTGTTCACGGCCCGGTACATGGAGTACAGAACGGCATTTTAACCGCTTGATCCTATAAAAGATTTTCACAGGGACTGTCACAAAAGACTTGAAGGAAGCGCATGCCAAATGTTGGACGAAGAGTCCGCCATTCGGGGTACACTTCATGTAACCCAAGTCGGATGAGGCAGTCTTTTTAAGTATTTTTCTGATTCTTTCCTGCGTTGAGGCGAGAACACCGCCTGAATTGGCTCCGTGATTTTTAGGCGGAATTCTTCTGTACACCGGCGTGGTAGGTACGCAGGTGCCCCGATGCGTTGATTTTTATCATTGCGAGCCTACTCAATCGAGATCTGCGTGTATTTGAGTAGGTACGCAGGTGCCCCGATGCGTTGATTTTTATCATTGCGAGCCTACTCAATCGAGATCTGCGTGCATTTTAGTAGGTACGCCGGCCTCCCGGAGCATGTTTCTTATCATTGATATACCTACTCAATCAGCATCTGAGCGCGTTTGAGTAGGTGCGACGGTGCCCCGAAGGGCGTTTCTTATCATTAATAAGCCTACTCAATCGACATCTAAGTGTGTTTGAGTAGGTTGAACTTCTATTCATTAACGAACGGTTCTGATTCCCATCACGGAGGACAATACGCAACTGTTGCTCTCCATTGATTAACGGCGGTATTGTAACCGCCGGACTAGAATCGCCAAAATGCAACGATTATTGTCTCGCGATTTGAATCACTGGAATGGATGAACTAGCTCCCGATTCCGGGCGCTTCGGAATGGATTACCGATCGACTCTCCGCTCAGGCTTACAATAGAATCTTTCAGGGGAGAGTCCATGCGTTCAAATATCTCATAAATCCGGGAGCATTTTTCTTGCGAAGGTGGCTCTTACTCTCCAACTGCTGGATCTCGCTCACCGGAAACTTTCGTTTTGTGACAGCCCCTTTTTTCTATTGTTTCCACACCCCGCGGCATGCGTTATAATTTTTTTAAAAGCGGTGTCTTTTCGCACGGGAAAGCGGCATCAACAGCCCCCGCGCTAGAACCTCAAAACATCGTGTCTTTTCGCGTGAAAAGGCGGCGGCTCGGAGGCTTGCGGCGCACGGCGTGACAATCGGCGGAATGCGCGGATGCCTTAAGGAGGGAACATGCCCAAAAAGAAGAAGATGCAAGTCGAAATGCGGTACTACGAGATCCCGCAGAACGAGTACTCTCTGGCGCTTCTGGGCCAAAGCTGGCGCAGAAATTACCATAATCCGCCGGAAATCCTTCATTTTCACAATCTTATGGAGATCGGATACTGTCATGACGGCGCAGGACTCATTTATTTCGAGGGCATGGCGCATGATGAGTACGCGAGCGGATCCTTTACGATTATTCCGTCGAATCTCCCGCACACCACGTGGAGCTTCGGCGAAGAACCGAATTTCTGGGAATATCTGTTTATCGATGAGGATCTTTTCCTGCATGAATTGTATAAGAATGATACCATTCTGGCCTATGAGCTGATCGACCGCATCAAGAAGAGGTCTTTTGTGCTGTCCGAAAAGGAATATCCGGTTCTGGCCGGATGTATTAAGGGTCTGATTTTCGAAAAGGAAGAAGCACGCGAGTACGGAGCGGAGATCGAGAAGTGCATGGTTCAGAAGCTTCTCCTGGAAATCGCCCGCCTGAATCCGGCGGAGAAAGAGAAGAACGAGCATCCGCAGAAGCGGATGAGAGCGATACAGGAAGCGATGGACTACATCGAGGGACATTACCGTGATGCGATCAAGATCGCGGAACTCGCCGACATCTGCCACATGAGTGAAACGCATTTCAGGCGTGTGTTCGAAGACGCGATTCATATGATGCCCGTCGACTATATCAACTTTGTCCGGATCCGGAAAGCGTGTGAATATCTGAATGATTCGAACGACTCCATGGAGCATGTAGCCGCACGGGTCGGATTTGCGTCTCAGTCCACATTCAACAGAAATTTCCTCAAATTTGTCGGAGTTACCCCCTATAAATGGAAGACCGCGGCGGATAACTATCGCATGCGTTTATTGAATTATAAGATAACAGCACTTAAGGGATGGTAACGAATTACACCTAAAATGGTCGAATATGCTCATTTTTCGCACGGATACGAAAACACAGCATCTTTAAAGCGTGTAATAATGTGCACATAAATCGCCAATGAAAGTGTGCAAATATTGCGCAAATGCACAAAAAGTAGAGCGAAACGTTGCGCTCTAACTTACTTTCACAGGCGAAATGACACTTAAGCGTTTTGAGGAGGAAAATTCATGAAGAAGTTTTTTGCCATTTTATTGGCCTCGGCTCTCTGTCTCTCTCTTGCCGGCTGTAACGGTACAACGACGCAAACGGATGCTACAAAAGCTGCCGGTACAACCGCTGCCGGCCAGACCGCTGCGGGTACAACCGCTGCCGCCGGTGACAACACCCTTACCGTATGGTGCTGGGACCCGGCATTCAATATCTATGCTATGAACGAAGCGGCGAAAGTCTATCAGCAGACGAATCCCGATTTCAAGCTGAACGTCGTCGAGACACCGTGGGCTGATATTCAGACCGCTCTTACCGTCGCCGGATCTTCCGGAGATTACAGCACGCTTCCCGACATCGTTCTTTGCCAGGACAACGCTTTTCAGAAGAACGTCATTACATTCCCGGAAGAATTCCAGGATCTTACCGGTACCGGAATTGCTTTTGACCAGTTCGGCGCCGCAAAAGTTGCTTATTCTACGGTTGACGGCAAGAATTACGGTGTGCCGTTTGACAACGGTGCCGTTATCAGCTGCCTGAGAACCGATGTTCTTGAGAAGGCCGGTTACACGGTTGAAGATTTTACGGACATCACATGGTCCAAATACATTGAACTCGGCAAGGACGTTCTCGCCAAGACAGGTATGCCGCTGCTCTCGATGCAGGCCGGTGAGTCCGACCTGATCATGATGATGATGCAGTCTTGCGGAGCCAGCCTTTTCGACGCGGAAGGCAAGCCGAATATTGCCAATAACGCCGCTCTTAAAGAAGTTCTCACCACATATTCCGAGCTTGTTAAATCCGGTGTTCTTACACAGGTCAACAACTGGGACGAGTATATCGGAACACTGACAACCGGCACCGCCGCCGGCACAATCAACGGCTGCTGGATTCTCGGATCCATTCAGACCGCTGCGGACCAGTCCGGAAAATGGGCCATCACGAACATGCCTAAGCTGGACAGCGCACAGGGCGCGACCAACTATTCCAACAACGGCGGTTCGAGCTGGGCTGTTACGGCAAACTGCAAGAACATCACCCTCGCAGCTGATTTCTTCTCGAAAACTTTTGCCGGAAGTGTTCCTTTCTACGAGACCATTCTCCCCGCATCCGGTGCTCTTGCCACCTATATCCCGGCAGGATCGAGCTCGGTATATGCAGAACCTCAGGCATTCTTCAACAATCTTCCGATCTATTCCACAATCACCGAATTTGCTTCCAAAGTACCGAGCAACAATACCGGTGTTTACTACTACGAAGCACGTGATGCAGTCGCAACC
This sequence comes from uncultured Mageeibacillus sp., assembly GCA_964617375.1. Taxonomy (GTDB): domain Bacteria; phylum Bacillota; class Clostridia; order Saccharofermentanales; family Saccharofermentanaceae; genus Firm-13. The sequence continues at coordinate 29,726 of CAZTXQ010000026.1, forward strand.
GCTCTGACCAACATCATCGGCGGCGCGGACGTTGACAAGGAACTCGCGGCCGCTCAGGATTCGGTTACGTTCCTGATGGAGAGCTGATCGTAAAGCATCCGTCGACATCATCTGAACCCAAAAGGCAAGGGGGGCGCCCTAAGTAAGGACGCCCCCTTTTTCAGGGGACCAAAGGAGGAATCACGAGTGAGTAAGCCGCGGGGAATCACACTCAATAAAAAACAGAATCTGACAGGATGGGCTTTTCTGGCACCGGCTGCGATTATGATCGCAATCATGAGCTTTATCCCGATGATACAGGCGCTTCTGCTCTCATTCAAAACAGGATCCGGAGCGAAGCTGAACTGGAACGGAATCACGAATTACGTCCGGATGTTTCAGGACAAGATCTTCATGCAGGCGCTTTTCAACAACTTTATCTATCTGATTGTTCAAGTCCCGATTATGCTCATCCTGGCATTGATTCTGGCATCTATGCTGAACAACAAATCCCTGAAATTCAAAGGCTTCTTCCGTACGGCAATCTTTCTTCCGTGCGCAACCTCTCTGGTCTCCTACGCGATTATTTTCCGCGCATTGTTTGCGAATGACGGTCTGGTGAATCGTCTCCTGATGAGCCTGGGAATCCTGGATACGGGGTATAGCTTTCTTACCAATACCACCTCCGCGAGAATCGTTATCATTATTGCCCTTGTCTGGCGCTGGACCGGATACAATATGGTCTTCTATCTGGCGAGTCTCCAGAATATCGATTACTCCATTTACGAAGCCGCCAGAATTGACGGCGCATCAACAGCGAAGATTTTCTGGAAAATTACCGTGCCGCTGCTAAGGCCGGTTATTCTCCTTACTACGATTATGTCTACCAACGGTACGCTGCAGCTTTTCGACGAATCGGTGAACCTGACCAAAGGCGGACCGTCCAATACGACGATTACCATGTCCCATTACATCTATGATATTTCTTTCAAATACGTACCCAAATTCGGTTATGCAGCGGCTATGTCATACCTGATTCTGATTCTGGTAGGAGTGCTTGCATTTATTCAGATGAAAGTAGGTGACAAGCGTGAATAAATTGAAATATAAGAATGTAGTCAGCTATATCGTTCTCACCTTTGCGTCGTTGATCTCTATATTCCCCATGTACTGGATGCTGGTTTCTGCGACGAACAAGAGCGTCGATGTAACGCGCGGAATTCTGGTCCCGGGAACGGCGCTTCTCGAGAACTGGGGCAAACTCTTAAAGTCTCAGCCCCTCGCAACATCAATGTTGAACTCTTTTAAATACGCGATTGTACTTACGCTTTTATCGCTGATCATCTGCTCGCTGGCCGGATACGGCTTCGAGATCTATCACGATAAAGGTAAAGACGCGGTCATGGGCATCATCCTTCTGGCCATGATGGTCCCGTTCGCAGCAACGCTCATTCCGCTGTTTCAGATGTTCTCCTCGGTGCACCTCTTAAACAGCACTGCCGGCTTCATCCTTCCGACGATCTCGACACCGTTCCTGATCATGCTGTTCCGCCAGAGTGCAAGGTCCTTCCCGCATGACATTATCGAGGCCGCAAGAATTGACGGGCTCACCGAGACGCAGATTTTCTTCAAGATGTTCATACCGACGATGCGCTCGACGTATGCGGCCGCGATGACAATCACTTTCATGAATGCCTGGAACAGCTATCTGTGGCCTAAGGTTATCATGACGGACAACAAGAGTATCACGATGCCTATGATGGTTGCGAACCTGGTCGAAGGCTATGTCACGGATTACGGAGTACTGATGCTGGGCGTTCTTCTTTGTACGATCCCCACAGTCATTATCTTCTTCTTCCTGCAGAAGAGCTTCGCAGAAGGTATTACCGGCGCCGTCAAGTAAATCTGTTCTTTCTATTAAATTTGATAAGGCTGCCCCCCGGCCGCCGGAGGTTACTATGACAGAATTTAATTTGAACGTTATTGATAATCCGGAAATTTTCGCGGTAAATACGGAGCCCGCACACTCCGATCACGCATTCTTCTCCTCTCTCGAGAGCATGGAGAGAGAGATTCAGGATTATCGCTATTCTCTTAACGGCCTATGGAAGTTCGCGTACGCGCAGAGTCCGAGTGAGGCAATTCCCGGATTCGAAAAGCATGAGTATGACGCAAAGACCTGGGCGGATATCCGCGTACCGGCGCATATTCAGACCGAAGGTTACGATGTCCCGCAATACGCAAACGTCCAATATCCGTGGGACGGCCGCGAATCCGTGAAGCCGGGCCATTCGCCGATGCGATTCAACCCGACGGCTTCCTATGTCCGGTATTTCGAGGTGCCGGCCGCCATGCAGGGAAAAAAGGTTTACATATCTTTTCAGGGCGCGGAGAGTGCGCTGGCGGTCTGGCTGAACGGCCGTTATGTAGGATACGCAACGGACAGTTTTACTCCGTCCGAATTCGAACTGACTCCGTTTCTCGAGGCGGGCGAAAACAAGCTGGCCGTGCAGGTCTTCAAGTGGACGGCGGCCTCCTGGTGTGAGGATCAGGACTTCTTCCGCTTCTCCGGTATTTTTCGTGAAGTTTTCCTGTATGCAATACCGGAGGTGCATATCCGTGATCTCTCTGTGAGGACGATTCTTGACGAGGATTTCGCGAATGCTGTTCTTCAAGTCGCGACGGACACAATAGGAAGCGGCCGCGCAGCGTTCACACTTCTCGAGGACGGCCGGGAAGTAATATCGGGCGAGGCGCCGCTGAACGGCAAATCGACGGTTGAACTTAAGGTCAAATCGCCGAAGCTGTGGAGCGCCGAAACACCATATCTCTACAAACTTATCATCACCGTATACAAGGAAGACGGCGGGATTTCCGAGCTCGCAGCGCAGAGTGTCGGGTTCCGGCGTTTTGAGATCAAAGACCAAATCATGCGGATTAACGGGAAGCGGATTGTTTTCAAGGGCGTCGACCGTCATGAATTCAGCTCCGTTTCCGGACGTGTCGTTTCTAAAGAAGAGATGCTTATCGACGTGCTCACAATGAAGCGGAACAACATCAATTCGGTACGGACGTCGCATTATCCGAACGATTCGTCTTTCTACCGGCTTTGTGACGAATACGGCCTCTATCTGATCGACGAAGTGAACCTTGAATCGCACGGTACCTGGGATGCGTATGAACGGAAGTCGATTTCGCTGGATGAGATGATTCCCGGCAACCAGGCGATATGGCGGGAGCCGCTGCTTGACCGTGTGAATGCGCTTTTCGAGCGTGATAAGAACCACGCATCGGTCCTGATCTGGTCCTGCGGCAACGAGTCGTACGGAGGGAGCGTCATCTATGAGATGTCGGAACGTTTCCGGCAGCTCGATCCGACACGGCCGGTCCATTATGAAGGGATCTCGCACGATCGCAGATACAACGGCACATCCGATATAGAGAGCCGCATGTACACGCCGGCGGCCGAAATTGAAGAGTACTTGAAAACGCACCGGGATAAGCCGTTTATCTTATGCGAGTATGCGCATGCTATGGGCAACTCCTGCGGCGCGATGTACAAATACACGGATCTCAGCGATTCCGAGCCCCTGTATCAGGGCGGTTTCCTGTGGGATTATATCGATCAGACGATGACCGTGAAGAACCGGTACGGCGAGGAGTATCAGGGGTATGGCGGCGATTTCGGCGACCGTCCCTGCGACTACAATTTCTGCGGCAACGGTATTGTCTACGGCCGCGACCGCGACGCTTCACCCAAGATGTCCGAGGTCAAATTCAATTACCAGAACATCACGGCTGTCGTTTCGAAGAACTCGGTTAAGGTGATCAACAGGCATCTTTTCGTGAACACAAGGGAATTCACCTGTCTCGTACTTCTCGAAAAGGACGGAGAGCCGATTCTCAAAAAAGAGCTCGCCACCGATGTCGACCCCCTGTGCGAAAAGACGTACGAACTCTCGCTTCCGGAAACGGTCGATTCCGGCGAATACGCCGTGACGGTTTCCTTCGTACTGAAGAACGGCTGCAAATGGGCGGATGCAGGCCATGAGATCGCATTCGGTCAGCATGTATACAAAGTCGCGGAAACGGTATCGACGGTCGCGAAGCCGTTCGAGGTGGTTCGTGGTTATCTCAATCTCGGAGTCCGCGGCGAGAATTTCGAGGTGTTGTTCTCCGGCCTGAACGGCGGAATAGTCTCGTACAAATACGGCGGCCGGGAGTATATCAAAGAGGTACCGATGCCGAACTTCTGGCGCGCTCCGAACGACAACGATCACGGCAACAACATGACGGCCCGGTACGGCCAGTGGAAGCTCGCGAGCCTCTATACATCGCACCGGTCGGCCGACGGAAAGGCCCTGATCGAGCCGAAGCTGACCGTGTTCCACGACTCCGCGCAAATCGAGTACCGCTATCTGATTCCGACGACGCCGGCCGCCGAATGCACCGTTACATATCAGGTGTACGGGGACGGGACGATCCGGGTTAAGCTCGATTACGATCCGGTCGCTGAACTTCACGACATGCCGGAATTCGGAATGATGTTTAAATTCGATGCGGATATTAACGAGATCAAGTGGTTCGGCTTAGGTCCGGACGACACCTACGCGGACAGAAACCGCGGCGCAAAGCTCGGAATCTACAGCGGAACACCTTCAGGCAACATGGCGAAATATCTGGTGCCGCAGGAGTGCGGAAACAAGTCCGGCGTTCGCTGGGCGCTTCTGACGGACCGCCGGAAGAGAGGACTTCTTTTCACGGGAGATTCGATGTACTTCTCGGCGCTTCCCTATACGCCGCACGAGCTCGAAAATGCCGGACATGCCTACGAGCTGCCTCCCGTCCACCATACGGTGGTCCGGATTGCTGACATGCAGATGGGACTGGCCGGTGACGACAGCTGGGGAGCTCAGACGCATAAAGAGTTTCTTCTGGACGCAAGTTCGCACAAATCTTTCGCATTTTCGTTCAAGGGCGTATAAAGGGTCCGGTTTCCCTCGTATGGCCGCAAAAGGGGCTGTCTCTTAACTTTACATTCATGGTGAATGAAGTTGAGAGGCAGCCCCGCTTGGTTACCATGAACGAATTTGTTTGTCGCATAAACGGAGTATTGGGCAACCGTAGATATCTCGAAAAAACGGCTCATCTTCATAGAAATGTTACAAACGGAAATCGTCAAATATATTTGACGATGATATACTGAAGTTGTGAATGTGACAAGGATTTTGAGTCTTCATGGCCTCCTTTAATTCTTTCGGGAAAAGGGCTTCCGGTTTCTCCTTACCGGGAGCCTTTTTACGTCACAGGAAGACCCCGGACACGGAACGATCTGTGAATCCGGAGCGCACTTATTCGGTGAGAGCAGCGCGAATCCACACGCTGACAGAACCGCCTTTTACCGGAAAACGCCCCGCGCCATTCTCAGAGAGCGTAACCGTATCCGCGAGGTTTCCGGTCATATCCGTCCAGACACTCCGCGCGGCAGCCGGGCCGAAGGAGAGATCCTTATAGCCGTCGTCACCGGTACTGATTACCGCGGCGAGGCCGGAGCCGGGATGCTCCGCGTCGCCCATTCGCTGCCATGCGATGACATTCGGATGATCGAAGACATCGATCTGCTCGCCGTACGCATATTTTTGGCGAATCATAAGAAGCCGGTCCAGAACGCCGCCCATACCCGGAAGCGGATCATTGCCGCCGATACCGTAATAATCGCCGTAGAAAACACAGGGATATCCGTCTTTTCGAAGAAGGATAAGAGAGTAGGCGGAAGGCTTGAACCATGCCGGAATCCAGGACTCGAGAGCCTGATGACGCTGCGAGTCGTGGTTGTCGACGAAGGTGACGACGTTCATCGGATTGCTCTTAACCAGAGTGCCGTCAAATACGGTCCTTAAGTCGAATTCGCGTCCTCTTGTGCCCGCCTCGAAAAGATTGTAGTGCAGAGGCACGTCAAAGAGCGTCAGACAGTATTCCTCGTCACATAAATATTTCTGCAGGAGACCGTCATTGTCCTTCCAGTACTCGGCTACCGTAAAAAAAGGCCGCTTCACATAGGCGCGCATTTCATCCACAAATCGCTCGATGAAATCTTCGTTGATGTGTTTTACCGCGTCAAGGCGCATGCCGTCCAGGGCCAGTGTGTCGGTGAACCACTTGCCCCAGGCGATCGTATCGTTCACGACATCCGGGTGATGGTAATCGATATCGGCGAACATCAGGTAGTCGTAATTGCCGTATTCCTGATCGACGTTTTCCGAGAAACTCTTATTCTCTCCGACGATTCTGTAAACAGCCGAGCGGCCGGTCTTCTGGTCATAGTCGGTTGCCGTGAAGTGCTGCCATCCCCAATGAAAGTTCGAATATTTGTCCGCACGGCCGGGGAAATCAAACCCGGTCCATGCGGAGATCTGAAACGGAGCCGACACGACTCTGTCGCGGTTCTGCCGGTCTACCTCGAGGACGGTAATGTCCTCTGTCCGGTCGGCGCCGGCCTTGTGGTTCAGGACGACATCCGCATACACCGAGAGGCCGCACGCGTGTAGCGCCTGAACGGCGGCGAGGAGGGAAGACCTGTCACCGTACTTGGTCCGGACCGTACCCTTCGCGTCGAATTCTCCGAGATCGTAAAGATCGTATACTCCGTACCCCACGTCGTCGGTAGATGTCGCCTTGGTGCAGGGCGGAAGCCATACACCGGAAATGCCGAGCGAAGACAGATGGGCAGCATCGTCCCGTAATCGGTTCCAGTGATTGCCGTCCGAAGGCAGGTACCACTCGAAATATTGGATCATTACACCGTTTGCCATAAGCTCTCCTTAATAAACGAATAGAATCAGTATACATCAACTTGCGTTTTTCACATTTTTGATATGCTCGAAAAGAAACATATATTCGTTTTTGTGCTATACTGGAAAAAGAAAAACCGGAGAAAAAGCGCCGCCTGCGCCTCGGTCGTACAAAGGGCCCCCCGGAAGAGCGCAGCTTGAGCCCCGGTCGTATAAAGGGCCGCCGTACCTGCGCCGAATCGATTCCGGACTGCTGAAACAGGGAAGGAAGGATCATTACATGGATCCTTTGAACAAAGAACAGATTGCGTTTCTGCTGCGCGCCAAGAGAGCTACCTACGCGGGGCACGGCGCCGAGACGGCATCGTGCAGGCCGTCTTCACACGATCTCCGTTACAGGGAGGGTGATCTTCTCTATATCGACACGTATCTCGGCGGCGAGAGGTTCACGGGTGAAGAGGCTCTGTGGATCGGCGACAAACCGGTATGGGCGATGAACTATTCCGGGCGCACGACGGGCACCCCTTTTTCCGGCGACTTCCTGAAGGACGCGCTGTCGCAGTGCCTTCCGGACAAGCCGTACCGCGGCCCCGGGTATTATACGGACGGGTCATATGAATACAGAATGACCGTTAACGGAGACGTCTCCTGGTTTAACGGTTACGAGACAATAGAATACAAAGGCCAGCCCGTGTACGAGCTGACCTTTAGCGGCGGTATGGTAATCTGAAGAATCTTACGATCAGGGTTTTCCGAAGAAGCTCCACTTGCGGATGGTGTTGCCTTCCTCAAGTGCCTTCGCGCATTTGTATGCGTCGATAGCGGCGATGACCACGCAGGGGATCGCCAGAATGCCGCAGGATATGGAGGAAATCAATATACTTCCGCCCAGTATCACAATACCTTTTACGAGTTGGCCGTTGATCATCTGTCCGAGTCCGGGGAGAAGAACGGACAGGAGGCACGAGATAGCCGGATCGATCTTCTTGTCGGAAGGATATACATAATCAGAGTTGGCGCTTCCGGACTGAGAACCGCTCTGGGTGCTGCCGGTATTGCCTTGGGTGCTGCCGTCGTAGATGGGCGGAACCGGAGCGGGCGCGCTCTGCTGCGCAGCTGCCGGTGTCTCTGTCACGGGCTGTGTCGTGCCGCAGATCATACAGAACTTAGCGTCGTCGGCGATGGGAGAATGGCATTGAACACAATTCTTACTCATATGTAATCTCCATAATCTTTAAAGATATGTTCGGATGCGGCAATATTTTCGAGGCACCCGACGTGACAAATATAACATAAACATGCTAACACGGAGCGCGGTTTGAGTAAAGAGCGAAGGCGGCGCAGATCTGATACAAGTTTTGAATATAGAGCAAAAACGGCTATAATAGAGAGGCTACTTAATCCGATGTCATGCACCCGGCGGTCAATACCGGCCTGGAAGCCGGAGAAGATGAGGTTTTATGCAGAAGAGCGAAAAGCCCGGACGTACGGGTACTCTTAACCGGAACCCCGGGATTCCGGCCGCCCGGGGGAAGGTACCGCATCTTTTTTGGTACGGCCTGATCCTTTTCGCGTACGCATCGCTTCTCCTCTTATTCTGCACGCGCAATTCGCCGCTCTTCGCCTATCAGGAATGGATCGATCCGAACATCTATATGGATGTCGGCAAGGCCGTCCGCAAGGGGCTCGTACTGTACCGCGACGTGTTTGACCACAAGGGGCCGCTGCTCCTCCTGGTATTCGCCGTGCTCTCGATTCCGTCGCAGTATTCGATGATCGGGCTCTACCTTCTATTGTGTCTGACACTCGGGATTTCCCTTGTCTATCTGTTCCGGACCGCCTGCCTTTTCGTGTCCGAAAAGACCGCGCTCGGCATCAGCCTTTTGTTCCCGTTCTTTCTTCTCAACAATCTGACCTACAGCCAGGGAGGCGGCTCGGCCGAGGAGCTCCTGCTGCCGTGTTTTGTCGGATCCCTCTACTACCTGATCCGCTTTTTCCTGCGCGAAAAAAACGAAGGTACGGATCGCGGGAATTTCCGCGATATGGCGCGTCCGCTCTTCCTTCTCGGCGTTTTTGCCGGAATTGTCCTCATGGTCAAGATCAATCTCGCCGCGTTTTTCCTTGTCATGTGCGGGCTTGTGTTTCTACGGATGCTGTTCCGGAAGCAATTTGCAGCTTTTCTCAAATCGGCGGGAGTCTTTCTGGGCGGCATAGCGGCCGCCTGCCTGCCCGCGGTTCTCTATTTTGCGGCGACAGACAGCTTCCGCGAATTCTTTGATGTCTACATTCTTTTCAATCTGAAATACGCGGGGCATCAATACGATTCGGCCAATCTGCTCTCGTTTCCCGATGCGCTTTCGTCGAGTCTTTTCCTGAACCTCGCTGCCGTGCTTGTTACGGCCGTCGGAATGGCCGTCCTTGCCTGGCGCGCGAAAAGGATGAGCGTATTCGGAAGCGTCACGCTGGTACTCGGCTATATAGCGCTTCTCGTCGCGATCTACATCAGCAGGCGCGCGTATCAGTACGAGTATATTCCGCTTACTGCCTTTGCCGGCATCGGTGAAATCGGCGCCTGTTACGGTCTTTCGGTGTGGTGGGCAGCGCGGCCGTCCGAACTGGCCCGGCTCCGGATGCCATCCGCGGTCCGAATGCTGCTTTATATCGTACCGTTTATCCTGATCATCGCTTCGAACGAATTATATAAGGAGACGATCTTCCTGCGGCCCGAAATGACGGGTGTCGAGCGAATAGCCGCGTCGATCAACGACAGCTGGGAACCGGATAAGTCCGGTGATCAACCGAGCATCCTTCTCTATAACAGCGGCGACAGGGGATTCTTCCAGCTTACGGGATGTTCGCCCGAGCTACGAGTGTTCTATATGCCAATGATGAATTATGCGGCGTATCCGGATCTGGTAGACGCACAGAACGAATATGTCACGAAAGGTCTTCCGGATTATGTCATCACGATTTGGAACGCCGCCGAATTCATGTATCCGATATCAGAAATGAATCCGGCTTATACAATCATCGCCAGAGAAGAGCAGGATATCGAAGGCGCTCATGTGTATATGATGCTTTTCGCGAAGGAGTGACGTAAGGTTCCTATGGATTACACGAATTATGGCAATTCCGGGCAGAATCTGCATGACCCGGCGCCTCGATCTTACGGGAATTTCTTGACGGTCTTACCGCCATATTATATAATTCTTGCGATAGCGACGACGAAGAGGAGTAGCGTGAAATATCGTTCCCAGTGAGCGGGAGACAGTGAGAACCCTGCAGAGTGATTTCGCGTGAAGAACACTTTACCAGCTGCAATCCGAAATCCGGTCTTTTGGGCCGGGCAGTAGGTGCGCCGTATGCCGTGCGATAAACGGGAAGGTTATTATTAACCGTTGAGCGACTGCTTAAGGCAGTAATTCAGGTGGTATCGCGGACATGAACTGTTCGTCCTGGACTTTCGTTTCGGATGGGCAGTTTTTTTGTGCTCAAGCAGCAAAAAGGAGACTTTATGAACACAGCGAATATCTACCGCAGCAGAACCATGAACAAGATCGCGGAGAGCGACGTCGGACAGACACTGAAGATCGCGGGCTGGGTCGAGAATATCCGTGACCACGGCGGCGTTTCTTTCATTGACTTAAGAGACATGTACGGCGTTATGCAGGTCGTCATGCGCGACACGACGCTTCTCGAAGGCATCAACAAGGAAGACTGCATCAGCGTCGAGGGCCCGGTCTGCCGCCGCGACGAAGAGACCTACAACCCTAAGATTCCCACAGGCACAATCGAGCTCGAGGCCAAGGCCGTAGAGGTCTTAGGCAAAGTCTATAAGCCGCTTCCCTTTGAGGTCATCTCCTCCAAGGAGACCCGTGAGGACTTAAGACTCAAGTACCGTTTCCTCGACCTGCGCAACAAGAAGGTCAAGGACAACATCCTTTTCCGCTCGGAAGTCATTTCTTTCCTCCGCGCGAAAATGACCGAGATGGGTTTCCTCGAGATCCAGACTCCGATCCTGTGCGCCTCATCGCCGGAAGGCGCCCGCGACTACATCGTTCCGTCGCGTAAATTCAAAGGCAAGTTCTACGCGCTTCCCCAGGCGCCTCAGCAATACAAGCAGCTTCTCATGGTGTCCGGTTTCGACAAGTACTTCCAGATCGCGCCGTGCTTCCGCGACGAAGACGCCCGCGCCGACCGTTCGCCGGGAGAATTCTACCAGCTTGATTTCGAGATGAGCTTCGCGACCCAGGAAGACGTATTCGCCGCCGGCGAAGAAGTTCTGACCGCCGCGTTCAAGAAATTTGCACCGGAAGGCGCCGCCGTTACGGACGCTCCGTACCCGATCATCAGCTACAGGCAGGCGATGCTCGAATTCGGCTCAGACAAGCCCGACCTTCGGAATCCGCTTAGAATTATCGATGTCTCGGAGTTCTTTTCGCGCTGCACGTTCAAACCCTTCGTGGGCAAGACCGTCCGTGCCGTCAAAGTTCACGCCGAGATGTCCAAAGGCTTCCACGAGAAGCTTCTCTCCTTCGCGCAGTCGATCGGAATGGGTGGCCTCGGGTATCTCGAAGTCGCCGAAGACATGTCCTACAAGGGTCCCATCGACAAGTTCATTCCGGACGACATGAAGGCGGAGATCCGCGAGCTCGCAGGCCTTACCGCCGGCGACACGATCTTCTTCATCGCCGACAAGGGAGAGCGCGCGGCACTTTACGCCGGTCAGATCCGCAACGAACTCGGCGCCCGTCTTGAGCTTTGCGAGAAGAATGCGTACAGGTTCTGCTTCGTCAACGATTTCCCGATGTTCGAGTACGACAAGGAAGAGAAGAAAATCATCTTCACGCACAATCCTTTCTCGATGCCGCAGGGAGGCCTCGAGGCCCTGAACACAAAGGATCCGCTCGACATTCTCGCCTATCAGTACGACATCGTATGCAACGGCGTTGAGCTCAGCTCCGGTGCCGTCCGCAACCACAACCTCGACATCATGATCAAGGCATTCGAGATTGCCGGATATACCGAAGAAGATCTTGAGAAAAAGTTCGGCGCCCTCTACAACGCCTTCCAGTACGGCGCTCCGCCGCACGCGGGCATGGCTCCCGGCGTCGACCGCATGATCATGCTATTAAGAAACGAAGAGAACATCCGCGAGGTCATCCCGTTCCCGATGAACGGCAACGCGCAGGACCTTATGTGCGGCGCGCCGAACGAAGTCTCGGAGACACAGCTTCGCGAAGTACACATCAAGATCCGGCAGTAAAGGGGATTGGGGGCGTCGGGTGTCGGGCGTCGGGCGGCGGGTAAAGCCGGCCTTCGGGCGAGGCGATTTTTCGCGCAAAGTCATGTTAGCGAAAAGTCACGTGCACAAAACTTCACGCGCGAAAAGGCAAATGTGCGAAAACTTCACGCGCGAAAAGACCCATTCGTGAAAACTGCAAAAACCAAATGAATATGACCCCGCAATGTCTTCGGTGAGGAGATTGCGGGGTTTTTTATATGCCGTAGCAGGCGATAGCCGTGATAGTGGGGAGGTGAGATGCGGATTACACACCAAAATGGAAAAATGCTTGACTTGGTGTGTAATTCTCGAGCCGGTGTGTGGTACGCAGAGACGGGATTACACACCA
>CAZTXQ010000027.1:0-41737 GCA_964617375.1 uncultured Mageeibacillus sp.
GTACGGTGCTGTGGGAGGTCGCCCGGTCAAATAATGACCGGGCTCCTACCCGATCGACAAAGTTTGTCCGGTTTTTCCGCACTCCGGTCAATACTCCGGTCAATTTGACCGGGGTGCTTTTTTGTTGCGACAAAGTTTGTCCGGTTTTCCCGCACTTCGGTCCATTTGACCGAAGTGCTTCTTGTTGGCCAAAGTTTGTTAGAAGTTTTCCGAGAATCATTCTCAAAAAAGCTTGAACTTGCATGAAGACACGTGTAAAATACAAAACAAGTGGAGCGATGTGGAGAAATTGTGAGACTTGTGGTGAATTGTGGTGGATAACACTGTGACTTATGGGGATAATTGATGGCTAGGTATACCAACAAAATCGATTCAAAGGGAAGGATCTTCGTACCGTCCAAGCTTCGTGAAAGCCTTGGCAAGAGTATCGTTGTCACTTTGAGTCTGGATACCGGCTATTTATCCGCCTATACGGAAGAGCGTTTCGGTGATATCCGCAGACAATTTGAGTCTCTTAACAGTCTGAATCCCAAAGTGCGTAACATGATGCGTCTTATCATCGGTGAGGCTCTCGCGTGCGATGTGGACACCCAGGGGAGAATTTCGGTTACTTCCGAACTCTGGGAGCATATCGGAACAGGCCCTTCGGAAGAGATCTGCATTATCGAAATGGGTGACAAGCTGGACATCTGCTCGAAAGCTTTCTACGAAAAGAAGAAGGAGGAGTTGAGCTCCGTTATGGATCTCGACATGTCGGAATACAATGTCACAGGACTTTGAGTTTTCGCACCTTCCCGTTCTGTTTAACGAATGTATAGAGGCACTTAATATACGCCCCGACGGTATCTATGTGGACTGTACCGCGGGCGGCGGCGGCCATAGCGGAGGGATTCTTGACAGGCTCGGTGCCGGAGGTCTTCTGATTTCTCTCGATAAGGATGACGAAGCACTGGCTGCCTGTGCGCGTGTCAGAGAAGCAAAGAACAGCCCCGCCGAGTGGAAACTTGTCAAATCCGATTTCTCGGAAATCGGGAGCGTGCTTCAGAATTTAGGTATAGCCCACGTAGACGGTATACTGGCGGACTTAGGCGTTTCTTCGCATCAGCTTGATACGGCGGACAGAGGCTTCTCCTACGCAGTTGAAGGCCCGCTGGATATGAGAATGGACTTCAAGCAGAAGCTGACGGCGGAAATCGTCGTTAATCGCTACTCCGCAGAAGAGCTGGCACTGATTTTCCGAAAGTACGGTGAAGAGAAATTCCCCGGGAGAATCGCTGCGGCCATCGTGAACGAAAGAAAACAGAATCCGATAACCACCACAACGGAACTGGCGCGAATCATCATGAAGGCGATGCCGGCAAAATCCAAAAAGGAAGACCAGCATCCCGCAAGAAGATGCTTTCAGGCAATACGAATCGAAGTCAATCATGAACTTAAGTCGATCGAGGAACTGCTGGATCAGGCGCCGCGATATCTTAAGCCGGGAGGACGGCTATTGGTTATTTCTTTCCATTCACTGGAAGACCGTCTGATCAAAGAGGCGATGAAAACATGGGAAGATCCTTGTATATGCCCGCGTGAATTTCCCGTCTGTGTATGCAACCGGAAACCTTTGGGCCGGGCTATGACACGGAAGCCGGTTGAAGCGACGAAGGACGAAGCAGATCAGAACAAGCGCTCCAGAAGTGCAAAACTCAGAATTTTCGAAAGGAACGAAGAGATATGGAAGCATACGCTATAAACGACTGGGACGAACTTGAAGCGACCTATTTCGGTACGGTTACGGGGACGGATTACTACACGCCTTCCGCAGCTTACGGTTCCCGGGAAATGGAAAGATCAGGACTTGCCTATCAGGCCGCACCGGCAGAAGTGCCGTTGGTCGGTATTCCGCAGAAAAAGCAAAGCCGAGACCGCGAAGAACAGCGAAGCCGTCTGGAGGCGCATAAAAAATTCAGAAGACACGAGTGGTATGTGACGCTCAAACGTTTTCGCGAAATGACATTGGTCATTCTGTGCATCGCGGTCGTCGCCGGGATATTTACCTTTATTCTTGTGCGCCAGTCCGAAATCACTTCGCTGAATTACAAGAATCACGAGACGGAAGTCGCGATCGACAAAATGCTGCAGGAAACAAAACAGATCAAGGAAGGTCTCGTATCTCAAACAGACCTTGATCAGATTCGTTCGGATGCAATGGAAAAAATCGGCATGCAGGATCCGAGTGCGCGCCAGATCCTTTCGGTTGTAATTCCCGGATCCGATCAGCTTGTTACGAATGATTTCTCATCCGCGGAGATAAACAGCAAGTTAAGTCTTGCCTCGGCCAAGGAAAATCTGGCACAATATTACTCATCTCTCGGATGAAGGGAAGGTGCCGGAATTGACGGAATACAAAAAGGGAAAGAACGGTACGCCGAATCCTGATTCTAAAGGGCGCAAAAAAAAAGGACTGAGGGAATCTCCTCTCACCGGAAATCGGCGAGGGTGGATTCTTTTTATTGGCATTTGTGCCTTTTCCGCCTGTTTTTTTCTGATTTACTCTCTTTATGACGTACAGATCAACCAGTACGAAGTTTACTCGAAGCTGGCTTCGCAGCAGCATTGGAAGCGTATCGAAGACACTCCGATCCGCGGCGATATACTGGACGCGAACGGCAATGTTCTCGCGAGTACGACGTATGTCTATACGGTCGGCATCACGCCGTCCGATGTGCTGCCGGAGAGCGCTAACTTTGACGCGGATAAAATTGCCGCTGATTTTGCCGGTATTCTGGGCATTGACGCAACTACGGTTTCGGATGCGCTCGCGAAAACGGATGCAACCTATATCCAGCTCGCGAAAAACATATCCAAGGAACAAATCGATGCCTTCTATGCTTATGTCAAGGAGAATGGAATAGGCGGAACCACCGTGGATCCCGTCGCCAAGCGCTATTACGCACAAGGCACCCTCGCCGCTCAGATATTGGGATATGCCACCGCAAATGACGGAGTTCTGGTCGGGCAGCTTGGTATCGAATCACAGTACAATTCGGAGCTTACCGGCAAAGAGGGCTATACCTATGTCGAAGTCGATAATTATTACTCCAGCGCGCTGCCGTATTCGCCGCCCACGACGATCGACAAGGAAGACGGATATAATGTGGTTCTCAATATTGACAAAAACATTCAGCAGATTGCCGAGAACGCATGCAAGGACGTTTACGATGTATATGACGTAGAGGACGGTGTTACGGCCATTGTAATGAATCCGTATACAGGTGCTGTCCTCGGTATGGCTTCCTACCCGGATTTTGATCCGAACCAGCCGACAGCTGTTCCCGAATGGGTGGATATTGAACTGTGGAACGCCATGTCGGAGGATGACCAGATCGCCTATATCATGTCGAAAGCATGGAGAAACCGCGCAATATCCGATACGTATGAGCCCGGATCGACCTTCAAGGCATTCACTACGGCAATCGCTCTTGAGGAGGGACTTACCTACGAGGATGAAGTGATGAGCGACGATCCGATTGTATCCGGAGACTATACCATCAGCTGCTGGCTCCAGAAGACCGCCGGCGTAAATCACGGTCTCGAGACAATGAAGGAGGCCTTCGAGAACTCCTGCAACCCGATTTTCGTCCAGCTGGCAGAGCGGATCGGAATTGCCAAATACTACGAGTATATTCACAACTTCGGTTTTTACAATACAACCGGAATCGACCTGCCGGCGGAGGGCGTCGGAATTTTTCACAAGAACCCGACTTTGATCGACCTTCAGGCATTGTCCTATGGAGAATCATCGACGGTTACGCCTCTGCAGCTTGCAAACGCGTATTGTGCGCTGGTGAATGGCGGCAAACTCATGACACCCCACATCGCGAAATGCTTAACCGATCAGGACGGCAATGTGGTTAAGGAATACGAACCCGAAGCGATCCGCACGATTTTTTCCGAGAAGACGGCGGACCGTGTCCGGGCGATGATGGTGGGTGTTGTTTCGGAAGGTACCGGTTCCGCGGGCTATGTTGAGGGATACCAGGTGGCCGGAAAAACCAGCACGTCGACGATTGAGACCGGCGAATACGCCGGACTTCACGTGCTGTCGTTCGGATGTTATGCGCCTTCGGACGATCCGCAGATCGTCGTTCTTGTTGTTGTAAACAAACCGGCGGACAAACTCGTCGGATCGAGCTGCGCGACAAGAGCCGCTGCGAAAATCATTTCTCAAACCCTCGACTACATGGGCGTTCCCCGCGTATATGCGGATGACGATTATACGAAACTTACGACCCTCTACACCATTCCGGACATAAGCGGTAAAACCTACAAGGAGGCCCGTGCACTGCTCTATACGGATGCGGGGGGCTTTACAGTTATCGCCGGAGAGGATAACATGACGGACGACACAATCATTACTTCGTCATTCCCGGCAGCCGGCGAACTGATCTACAGAAACGGCTGCGTCGTTCTGTATTCGGCCGCCGCGACAGAGAAGAAGCAGGTGGTCATACCGGATTTTACCGGGAAGGACATTTCCGAGTGTATTCGGGAAGCAACGATCAGCGGCGTCAATTTTATCATTGATTCCGGTGACCCGAAAGGAATTGTGACATCGCAGACGCCGATGCTGGGCGGCACGGTGACGGTTAGTCCGACACCGGGAACGGAGGAGACCGGCGAGACGGTCGCGCCGACGGTCATACCGACCGATGTTCCGCCCGAAGCAACGCCTGCGGCAGGTGAGGAGACGAGTTCTTCCGAGACCGGTCTCCCAGGCGGAACGCCGATTACAAAAGTTGAAACAGGGACAATCATCCATATCGTAATGGGTACATAAGGAGCGACAAAATGCATACACTCAACAGTCTGCTGCAGGGACTTGAATCCAGATTCATCTGCGGAGATCCCGATACCGTAATAAAGACCGTGGTTTACGATTCCCGACAAACGACGGAAGGATCTTTGTTTGTCTGTATCAGGGGATTCGTTACCGACGGCCATCGCTTTATCGAGAAGGTGATCGGTCTTAATGCTTCGGCGATTCTGATCGAGGACGGTCAGGATGTTTATCCGGAGGCTGAACTTGCGGAAAAGGCGAAGGAGAAGGGGATTGCTGTTGTTTCGGTTTCCGATACCAGAATTGCTCTGGCTCATGTAAGCGCCGCGTATTTTTCGCATCCGTCGGGGTCTCTTACGATGGTCGGAATTACCGGAACGAAAGGCAAAACCACAACCACCTACATGATCCGTGATATTTTTGAGAAAGCACATAAGAGTACGGGACTGATCGGTACCGTTTCGAATATTATCGCAGGCGAGGAACGGAAAGCCGACCGTACGACACCCGAATCCTATAAACTACAGGAGATGCTCGGCCAAATGGTTGGCAAGGGACAGGACAGCTGTGTGATGGAGGTCTCGTCGCAGGGCCTCATGCTGAATCGCGTATACGGCTGCCGATTCGATGTCGGTGCCTTCACGAATCTCTACCATGATCACATCGGCGAACACGAACACTCGGATATGGACGATTACCTGAAGGCCAAACTCCTGATCTTCGATCAGTCCGATGTCGGACTTGTTAACGCGGATTCCGCGGCGGCGGACCGTGTGATCAAGTATGCGGCAGCCAGATGCCCCGTATATACGTACGGCATCGACAGGCCGAGCGACGTATCGGCATCGGATCTTAAGACCTGCCGTGTGAACAACCGTATCGGTACTTCCTTTACCATCAAGAGCCCCTGGTATAACGGCGAAGTGTTTGTCGCCATGCCGGGAAAATTCAACGTTTACAATGCGCTCTGTGCGGCGTCCGCCGCCGGCGTCTGCGGATTGCCTTTCGAGGCTGTTCTCGATGCGCTTTCCGGGGTTTCCGTACCCGGACGCCTTCAGTCGGTTCCGTGCGACAGGGGATTCACCGTACTTGTCGATTATGCGCACAATGCGGCGAGCCTCGAGAATCTTCTCGTGACTCTTCGTGAGTATTGCACCGGGCGCTTGATCACCATGTTCGGATGCGGCGGAGACCGGGCAAAATCCAGACGGTATGAGATGGGGGAGGTATCCGGCAGATTAAGTGATCTGACTGTTATCACTTCCGATAATCCCAGAAGCGAGGATCCTGCGGAAATCATCACAGACATCATGCAGGGCTTTTCCAAAACAAGGGGCAAATGTGTCATCGAACCGGATCGCCGTACGGCGATCGAAAAAACACTGTCGCTCGCAAAGAAGGATGATTTTGTCATTATCGCGGGAAAAGGACATGAGGATTACCAGATCTTTAAGGATCGGACAATCCATTTTGACGACGCGGAGACGGCTGCCGAAATTCTGTCCCAAATGAATTCCTAAGAGGAGATTGACTTTACATGATGCAGTTTACCGAAAGAGAACTACTCGATGTGACCGGCGGAGCACCGGTCGGAACGACTGCCGATGCGGGTGAAACACGCACGGCAACATCTGTTTCGACGGATACGCGAACGGTCCTTAAGGGAGCTCTTTTTGTGGCACTAAAAGGGGAACGGTTTGACGGTCACGCCTTTCTGGCGGCGGCTCTCGAGAAAGGCGCATCTCTCGTTCTGATCAGCGATTTGAAGGCGCTGCCCGCGGGTGCCTCCGGAATCCTTGTTCCCGATACCCTTATCGCTCTTCACGCGATCGCCCGTGCATATCGCAGAAAGCTCGGCTGCAAGGTTGTCGCGGTGACCGGGAGCGTCGGAAAAACATCGACGCGCGAGATGCTCTGTGCGATCCTTTCCGGCTCTTTCAGGACCCATGCCACCAAACACAACCTGAACAACGACATCGGACTTCCTATGACTATACTGACGGCACCTTCCGACACCGAGCTTCTGATTGTCGAGATGGGAATGCGTATGCGGGGAGAAATCTCGACGCTTACGAAGATTGCGGAACCGGATATTGCCGTGATCACCAACATCGGGGTCTCCCATATCGAAAGGTTAGGCAGCAGGGAAGAGATTCTTCGCGCAAAAATGGAGATCTGCGAAGGTCTTACGGGTGACCGTTATCTTCTGATCAACGGTGAAGATGACTATCTCCCCGGCTATATATCCGGAACCGATGAAAAAAAATGGGATCTCCTGGGCGTCACTGCACTGATGTCCGGCGACGACCCGTTTGCATTTGCCGATAGAGTCGTCACAGCTTCCGACTATACTGCCGACGGCGCCGGGACCTCCTTCTTTGTCCGGTACCGTTCCTCTCCGGGCGAAACGCCCGTCGATCTGGGAACGTTTCATGTCGGTCTGACCGGCATCCATCATATCAAGAACGCGCTCTTTTCGATCGCCGCGGCAATGCACCTCGGTGTGCCGGCGGATAAGATCCGCGAGGGCCTCTTGTCCTACAAGCCGGTGGGAAGCCGCGGGCGAACGGTTTATGCCGGAAAGATTCTGATTTATGACGACGCCTATAACGCAAGCCCCGAATCGATGGCTGCCGCCTTTGAGAGCGTGCGCCTCCTTGCGGCGGGAAGAAGAAAGCTGGCGGCCTTAGGTTCGATATTGGAACTCGGGAAGCATGCGGCCGAAGAGCATTACAAAGTCGGCATTTCGGCGGTGAAGTCCGGGATGGATATGATTTTTGCATGCGGCGGCAACGCGGCAGATATTAAGGCGGGGGCACTCTCCGTCTGTCCGGATCTTCCGGTACGCGTTTTTGAGGACAGGGAATCACTTACCCGGGATCTCTTATCCGAGATCCGCGAGAACGACATTCTCCTGGTTAAGGGTTCGCATGCCTTTGAAATGGGAAAAGTAGCTGATGCGGTAATGACAAAAGCAGCCGAAACCGAAATGACAAAACAAGCCGATGCAAACGAAGGGATCATACTTTCCGGGAAGGCGAGTCTATGACCGTATACAACGGCGAGGACGCCAGAAGGAAGATCGGCCAAAGCGCAAATCATACGCGCTTTACTTTCGATCCGCCCGGCCGGGTCAGCATGCCGATGCTCATCCTGACGCTTCTTCTCGTCACATTCGGCCTGGTCATGCTCTTTTCGGCCAGTATGGCGGTCGGGTACACGTATGAGAAGAACCCGTTGTTTTATATCATGGCGCAGGGAAAATTCACGCTGTTCGGAATTGCCGCCATTATTATTCTGACCTTTATTCCGGTCAGATGGTACGACCATATTCCGTTTGTCGCACTCGCATATGCAATAACGCTGGGTCTTGTCGTTTATACGAAGTTTAAAGGCGAAGTCATAGGCGGTTCGCGCCGCTGGATAACCATCGGTTCTCAGAAATTCCAGCCTTCGGAGCTTGCGAAGATAGCATTGATTTTCTGCATCGCCGGATACCGTTCCTTCATTGTCAAGCTCCGGAAAAACGGGCATCTTCGCGTGAAATCGGCAAGGGCACAATCCTATCTCGACTGCATAGTCGACATTGTAGTTCCTGTCTGCCTCCTGATGATCTGTCTGATTTTCGTTTTCCTGCAGCCGCATATGTCCTTCTTCATTATCATGCTGGTTCTGTCGTTCGTATGTCTTCTGGTGTCCGGTATTCCTTTGAAGTCCTGGATCGACGGCGGGCTGATCCTCTTGCTGACCGCACTTTTAGGCGGAGTTATGTTCATGTCCTTTACGACTTTTCAGCAAAAAGATGATCTCCTGGGCAACTATCAGCATGTATTTACGCGACTGGATATTTTCGCGACACTGAATGAATCGGATACGGGCACCGAGACCGGAGACAGCAGTGAGAAATCTGCAGCTTCGGATGATGAAGTTTATCAGAGCAGGCAATCCATGATTGCCATCGGCTCCGGTGGACTTCAGGGTGTCGGATTCGGAGAGAGCCGGCAAAAATATCAATATCTTCCGGCGGCGCACAATGATTATGTATACGCGATTATCTGTGAAGAACTCGGGTTTGTCGGCGGTGTGTCCGTCATCCTGCTCTTTCTGGCTTTTCTGATCGGCGGTCTCAATATTGCATGGCACGCGAAAAGTGATTTTACGAGAATCCTTGCCGTAGGTTATACGTGCCTGATTGTAATCCAGGCGTTTTTTAATATCGGCGTATCGATCGGCGTCATACCGCCTACAGGCATCACGCTGCCGTTTTTCAGTTACGGAGGAACGGCCGATCTGTTTTTCCTCGGTGCGGCAGGAATCCTTCTCGGAATTTCAAAGTCCGGGGTTAAACAAGATAAAAAGAATAAACAGGAGAAGAAAAATGGGAATACGGATATTGATAGCAGGCGGAGGAACGAGCGGGCATATTAATCCTGCCGTTGCAATTGCCGATGAAATAATGGCGGTGTCCCCGGACAGCGTGATAGAATTTTGCGGAACCGCGCGCGGACTCGAAAATGACATTGTCCCGAGAGCGGGGTACGTTATGCATCCGATACGCGCCCGGGGTGTCCCGGCGAAACCCTCGCTTAAAATGATCAAGGCGGTATCTGATTTTGCCTCGGGCAGGAAGACCTGCATGAATCTGATCAGGAGCTTCAAGCCGGATGTGGTGATCGGTACCGGCGGATATGTGTGCAGTCCTCTGGTCTCGGCCGCTTGCCGTCTTCGCATTCCGGTTCTTTTACATGAGCAGAATGCGTTTCCCGGCCGTTCGAACCGTCTGATGTCAAGAAATGCAAATGTTGTCTGCACAAGCTTCCCCGGTATGGAGGAGTATTTCCCGCGTGCCAAATCCGTCATTTTTACCGGCAACCCGGTCAAGAGAATCTTTTTCGAGACCGGCCGGGAAGCATCGAGAAAGATGCTCGGCATATCGGACGACACATTTTTCCTTCTCGCTATGGGCGGAAGTCTTGGCTCTAAGACGATCAACGAGTCCGTTCTTGCTCTTGCCGATAAGATCGGCGGCAAGGATGTAAAGATTGTTCTTTCCGCCGGAAAACAGCAATTCGCGTCTTTGTGTGCGAATCCGCAGGGAGGAAATGATAAAATTGATGTCAAAGAATACATTTACGATCAGGAAATCTATATGTCTGCCGCAGATCTTCTGATTGTCAGGGCCGGAGCCATTACATGCGCGGAGGTCGCGGCGCTCGGAGTACCTTCGGTCATGATTCCGTATCCCTTTGCGGCGGGGGATCATCAGACGTACAATGCGCGGGCCTTTGAGAAAGAGGACGCCTGTATTCTTCTTAAGGATGCGGATGTGACACCGGAAGTTCTATTCGATTTGGTCACGAAGCTAAGTGAAGACAGAGAGCAGCTCCGCAATATGGGAAGGAAGGCGGCCGGACTTTCGAAGCCCGATGCCGTACACGACATTGTGAAACAGGTGTTTGCGCTTGCCGCGAACGAAAATACCGGTAAAGGATGACCAAAGAATTGATAAACCGGAATTTAGCCGAATACACGAAGAAACCCGTAAAAAGCGGCCGGACAGTAAGATTGCCCGGGCGGCGTACGATTATAGTGCTCGCCGTACTGATTCTTGTTTTGACCGCCGGAATTCTTTTCGCGATTCTGCCGCAGATGCATCTTCAAACGATCGAAGTTGCCGGCTGCAGTGAGGTGCCGGAGGATGCGCTCTTAAGAAGTACCGGACTTGTAAACGGAGAGCATTTGTTTCGTAATCTGGGAGGCGGTATTCTTCAGATTTTTACTCTTCGTTATGGTAATATGGAATCTGAGCTTCGAAAAGAGTACCCGTATATTGACAATATCGTGATACAGGTCGTATTTCCGTCGTGTGTCAGAATAACGGTGACGGAGAGACAGAAGATCGGATACATAAAAGTGCCCGACGGATATGCGGTTATCGATATGGACGGATATGTCGTGGAATTGTCGGATGACGATCCGCCCCGGAATGTCCCGCTCATGCTCGGTCTTCCCGTAAGCTCCGCGTCGCTCGGCGAGAAAATCGATATGACGGAGGACAAGCGCTTTAACACTTGTATATCCGTGCTCGGTGCGATTATTGCCGCCGATGAAAACAACGGCGACGACAGCGGGTTTTCACTGATGTCCTGCGTCGTAAGTGTCCGCCCGGTTAAGACGGGCACGACATTCCTGACCGTACTGCTGCCTTCGACAGGGGAGGAGCTTCTTGTGAGAATCGGTTCTCTTAAGAAGATTACGACGGATATGAACTGGCTTAGGTATGCTGCGTCTCAAAACAAGATAAACGGCGGGAGCGGCGGTGTTCTTGATATGACCGGTGATAACTATACATATCGAACGGTAACCTAAAAGAGAGGAAAGTATGTTACCATTATTAGGATTGATCATAGGACTTGTACTCGGTCTCTTTTTGAATGTGGATATCCCGACGGCATATTCCACATATGTTGCAGTTGCGATACTGGCGATCATTGACTCGATCATGGGTGCGATCGTCGCGAACATGAAGAACGAATTTAACGCTCGCCTGTTTGTGACGGGACTCCTTGGAAACGGTCTGATTGCGGTGGCGGTAGCCGCCCTGGGAGACCAGTTGAACCTTCCGCTGAATCTCGCGGCCGTTTTCGCTTTCGGCAACCGGATCTTTCTGAATTTCTCGTTGATTCGGCGTATGCTGCTGGAACGATATGATAACTGGAAATTGAAAAAGCAGTAAAGGAGAGACATGAAAAAGAAGATTGCGGAAGTAGAAACACAAGGGTCAAATTTGTGTAATACAAATGAAACAATCACCCGGAATTCTATTGCTTGACCACAATATTTAGTGTAAAATCAGATAAATTGACACAATAGGAGCGTCACAATTCAAAGTTGATGAAATGCTATTGAAATATACGGAGGTTACAGAAGATGTCAGATTATAGACTGGGATTTACGATGGAGGAAGAACCGTTTGCCGCGATTAAAGTCGTAGGAGTTGGCGGAGGCGGTTGCAACGCGGTGGATCGTATGATTGACAGTGCCGTTCAGGGAATAGATTTTATATCTATTAACACGGACCACCAGGCACTCTCCCGTTCTAAGGCACCCTCTAGAATCCAGGTCGGCGAGAAGATCACGAGAGGACTTGGCTGCGGTGCGGATCCGAGTATCGGAGAGAAGGCGGCCGAGGAGTCGAAGGATGAGATTGCACAGGCTATACGCGGAACCGATATGCTTTTCGTAACAGCCGGAATGGGCGGCGGAACCGGAACCGGAGCCGCACCCGTCGTGGCGCAGATTGCCCGCGAGCTCGGTATCCTTACGGTTGCGGTCGTCACGAGACCCTTCCGTTTTGAGGGCCCCAGACGTATGCAGAATGCCGAACGCGGTATTCGTGAAATCGAGAAATATGTTGATTCTCTCATCGTTGTGGCCAACGATAAACTTCTGGAAATTACGGATGAGGATACGTCGATAGACGATGCCTTCAATATGGCTGATCAGGTTCTGAAGTTCGGTGTCGCGGGTATCTCCGATCTCGTTGCAATTCCCGGACTCATCAACCTTGACCTTGCCGACGTACGCCGCGTTATGACCAATGCCGGTGTATGCCATATGGGTATCGGACGCGCTTCAGGCGACAACCGGGCAGCGACAGCCGTCAAGCAGGCGATTAACAGCCCGCTTCTGGATACAACCATCGAGGGTGCCCGCGGTGTAATTATCAATTTTACCGGCGGCCGCAACATGAAGCTGCATGAGATTGATGAAGCGGCTTCCGTCGTTCGCGATGCCGTTTCCACGGATGCCGATATTATCGTCGGTGCCGTAATCGATCCTACTCTTGAAGATGAGATTATGATCACGGTCATTGCCTCCGGTTTTGAGCGTCCGGATCAGCCCGCCGCATTCCCGCGGTCGGCATCGGTTCTTTCTCGCAACAATCCTCCGATCAATACTGCGCGCGAACCGGCACGTCAGCCGGCGGCTTCGCAGTCTTATGGCCGCCCGGAAGAGACCGCGCCGAGATCGCAGCCTGATGTACCCAAGTTCCTGTTCGGAGATCCCGAGCCGCCTAAGCAGGCTCCGGCACCCGTACCGACCAAGACGTATACGCCGGCCGAGGCACCCGCTCCGAATGCAGGATTCTACGGCGGCACACAGCCGGTTCCTTCCTATGCTCCGCCTTCTTATCCGCAGCCCGGATATCAGCCGCAGCAGCCCTATTCTCAGCCTGGGGCACCTTATGCCCAGCCTGCGGCTCCCTATACACCGCCTACGTATCCCCAGCAGGGCGGACGTCCGCAGCAGAATGTGACTCCCGTAAGACCCGGACGTACTCCGGCTCAGCCTCAGTCTCAGGAACCAAGAGCCCCGGAAAAGAAGAATCGGATCTTGCCGTGGTTTCTGACGGACAATGATAATCTGGATGAGTAAAAGTATATGAAGTGCCCATTTTGCGGACATGATGAAGATAAGGTAATTGATTCGCGTCCCGCTGAGGACGGCGCGGCTATCCGGCGCCGCAGAGAATGCCTCGGATGCGGCTCGCGGTTTACTACGTATGAAAAGATCGAGACGCTGCCTCTTCTGGTGATCAAGAAGGACGGTACGCGCGAGCCTTTTAACCGCGAAAAGCTTTTAAAAGGACTCCTGAAGGCGTGTGAAAAGCGCCCCGTATCCAATGACCAGCTGATGCAGCTCTTAACATGCGTCGAAGGCCAGATTCAGAATTCGCTCAACCGGGAAATATCGTCACAGGATATCGGCGAATTGGTTATGAAAAAGCTGAAAGAAATCGATGAGGTAGCTTATGTGCGTTTCGCTTCGGTCTACCGTCAGTTCAAGGATGTCAATTCTTTTCTGGAAGAACTCAATGAAATGCTCAACAAATCATGAGGTGATCGTATGAAGAAAGTTCTTGTGGTTGATGACGACTCGAATATCGTTGAGGTCCTGCGTCTTTATTTCGACAAGGACGGATTTGCGGTGATCAGCTGCATGACCGGAGAACGTGCTTTTGATACGTTTATGGTGGCGCAGCCCGATATTGTGATTCTTGACCTGATGCTGCCCGGTAAAGACGGTTATGATATTTGCCGCGAGATCCGCAAGGTATCCGATACACCGATTATTATGCTGACCGCCAGGACGGACACACTTGATAAAGTAGTTGGACTGGAGCTCGGCGCCGATGATTACGTTCAGAAGCCTTTCGAACCTAAGGAACTTCTGGCAAGAGTCAAGGCGGTGCTGCGCCGTGTCGAGAAGAAAGAAGAGACAACCGTAATGCCGGCAGAGCCGGACAAGACCGGTGAAGTCGTTACATATCAGGGACTTACGATTGACAAGGCCAGATATGCGGTTCTTGTCGCCGGACTGGAAGTGGAAATGCCGCCCAAAGAGCTTGAACTGCTGTTTTTCCTTGCGGCACATCCGAATCGTGTTTTTACCAGAGAGCAGCTTCTCGAAAACGTATGGGGCTATGATTTTTACGGGGAATCCAGAACGGTTGACGTGCATGTCAAGCGTATCCGCGAAAAAATCGAAGATCCCGCCAGAGAAGTGAATTGGCAGATTAAAACGGTTTGGGGTGTCGGGTATAAATTCGAGACAACTCCCGTATAAGCTCCAATGAAACGGAGCAATAATTGATATGACAGAAACAAAGAGAACAGGTTCTGTTTATTTCCGGATGATTCTTTTATTGACGGTTAGCACGATGATCGTGTTTGCCGTCCTTTGTGTTGCTTATTTTCAGCAGATGTCGAAATCTATTATTGCAAAGGAATCCGTATCGCTTTATGATGCGGCGGCAGGCGTATCGGATGGGTATGTCAGAATAAATTCAGATGTACCCGGAACCGCTGCGATCACAGCGGAAGCGGACAATTATTTCTGTGCGGTCGCCGTGGCCAACAATTGCTACATATGGATTGTCGAGCCCGACGGCAGAATATACTACAATACCGAAATACCCGACGAAGCCAGAAAACAGCTCACCAAAGTCGGCGATACCTTCTACATGACGTCCACGCAGCTCATGGGGCTGACCGATAAGGCGGCGGGCGGTTATATAACCGGCACGCAGAACGGCCTGTTCACTGACTCGCGGTATGTCTGGCTTTCGGCATCATATCCGGTCACGACTACCGGCTGGTATCTCGTTGTTCACAAATCAGTCGATGTCGACCAGGAAGCGATGTGGATGCTCTCGAATGCTCTCGCTCTGCCGGTTCTGATATCTTTCGCTTTGGCGCTTGTGATTTTTACGCTGATGACGAGATCTTTGATCCGCCCGATCCGGCTTCTGTCGGAGGCGGCCATAAAGGTTACAAACGGCGATCTGACGGCTCGCATTCACGTTCCCGAACTTGAGAAAGATACGCCGGTTCAGTACGGCTTTGTCGATGAGATGTCCGAACTGATCATGACCGTGAATCAGATGATCGAACGCCTTGAACGTCAGGACAATGACCGGCGCGTGTTTATTTCGAGCATTGCGCATGACTTAAGGACGCCGCTTACCTCGATTAAGGGATTCCTTTCGGCTATGCTGGACGGGACAGTCCCCCCGGAGCGCTTCGAATACTATCTCGGCATTACAAAGACGGAGGTTGACCGCATTCAGGCCCTTACCACTTCGATGACGGACGCTACGTCTCTGGGCAAGAAGGACAGTCTTAAGATCGTCCGGTTTGATATTAACGAACTCATCAGGAGTACTCTGACGTCTCTTGAGAAAATGCTGCAGGATAAGAAGCTCGGTGTTCAGCTTGAATGTTATACCGATCAGAATGACGGATTGATGGTTAAGGGTGACCGTGAAGCAATTATGCGCGTCGTCAATAATCTCCTCGTTAACGCGATGAAATTCACTCCCGAAAACGGCGATATCGCAATTTCTACGGAATACCGTATAAAGACCGGGCAGGTATTCGTGACGGTCGAGGATTCGGGCCCCGGTATACCAAAGGAAAAAAGATCGCGCGTTTTCGAAAGCTTCTATAAGATTGACGAGTCGAGGACAAATCCCGGCTCCGGCCTGGGGCTTTACATCTGCAAAGAGATCCTGCGTGCCCACGATCAGACGATCCGGGTGGACGCAAGTCCGATCTTTGGCGGAGCGCGGTTTATTTTTACGCTTGCAAGCGCATACGATTCGGAGAAAGACCGTGGATAAGAAACACAAGGTATCCTTTATTCTCGATATGCTGGAAAAGTACTATCCGGACGCCGTATGCTCTCTGGACTATGACGGCATTCCGTTTCATTTGTTTGTAAGTGCGATTCTTTCGGCGCAATGCACCGATAAGAGAGTCAACGAAGTGGTGAAACCGCTATTCGCAGAATATCCGGCACCGGAAGATTTTGCCGCGGAAAGCGAA
Source organism: uncultured Mageeibacillus sp. (assembly GCA_964617375.1). Taxonomy (GTDB): domain Bacteria; phylum Bacillota; class Clostridia; order Saccharofermentanales; family Saccharofermentanaceae; genus Firm-13. The sequence continues at coordinate 16,219 of CAZTXQ010000027.1, forward strand.
GAGGTCATCGGTGAGAAGATCCGTACGTGCGGGCTTTTCCGCGCGAAGTCGCACGCCCTGGTCGTATCTTCCCGCATGATCCTGAGCGAATATGGCGGTAAGATTCCCTCGGATATCAATGTCCTTGTGCAGTTTCCGGGCGTCGGAAGAAAAGTAGCCAATCTGATCGCCGGTGAAATATACGGTATTCCCGGTATTGTCGTCGATACACATTGCGGCCGCGTGGCAAAGCGCCTGGGCCTTACTTCGGCGGAATCCCCGGCGCGCATCGAAAAGGATCTGTGCGCTTGCATACCGGAAGCATATTGGATTAAACTGGGTCATAGACTTGTCGCGCACGGACGGACTATATGCACGGCGAGAAATCCCAGATGTCCGGATTGTCCGGCAAAAGAGGTGTGCACATATGCCGGAAAAGAAGCAAAGGACAAGCTCCATGCCACTAAAAAGCGTGCCGGAAAATTATCTTGATTCACCGGTGGAATCCCTGCCGCAGATCGCGGCAAGACGCCTCTCCTATCTTCACAAACTGGGTATCCATACGGTTTATGACGCTTTAACCTTTTATCCGAGGACCTACGAGAACTGGTCCCGAATTCTCCGCATTGACGATCTTAAAGATAAAGAGGAGGCCTCCTTCATTGCGGTCGTCCGTCAGAAGCCGGCCCTTCAAAGGAAAGGCCGGTTGTCGATCATACGTGCCGTTCTTTCGGACGGGAGCGGAACCATACGTGCCGTCTGGTTTAATCAACCGTATCTTCTGAACAGACTCATCAAGAACGAATCCTATTTCTTCAGGGGAAAGATCCGCCGTGACGGCAGGAATTTTGACGTGACAAATCCGTCCGTAGAATCCGGTGAGACCGACGGGGCTCTTCTGATCCGTCCCTATTACCCTCTTACAAAAGGACTGACCCAGGGAGTTCTCCGGAATCTCATAAAAGATGCTTTGCCGAAGGCGCTTCCCTGTTTTCGCGAGGTTCTTCCGGACTTCGTTCTTCGGGAAGAAGACTTGACCGGTATAGAGATCGCTTATGAGCAGATTCATCGCCCGACTTCGGAGGAAGAACTGGACAGAGCCAGGAAGCGCCTGATTTATGAAGAACTCTTTCTCATACAAGGCGGACTCAGGTGGATGAAGCGAAGCCGCTTAAGAGATCGGGGCGCTCATGCGGTATGTCTTGATGACGACCGGATGAAGACACTCAGGTCCGCACTCTTAAGGCTCGGATTCTCACTTACCGATGACCAGAAGAAGGTTCTCGGGGAAGTTCTTTCCGATATGAAAAAGGCCGTTCCGATGAACCGTCTTGTTCAGGGTGATGTCGGTTCCGGCAAAACAGTCATCGCTCTTGCGGCGATGCTGGCCGCCGCACTGGCCGGTTATCAGAGTGTTTTTATGGCGCCTACGTCGATCCTGGCCGATCAGCATTACCGGACGGTTACCCGTTTTCTCGAAGGAACGGGAATCAAGCCATATCTGCTCCTGGGAAGCACACCCGTCGCCGAAAAGAATCAAATACGAAGGATGCTTCGCTCCGGTGAGCTTCTTGTACTGGTAGGAACGCATGCCGTTTTATCCGATAAAATTGATTATAAAGCTCTGGCCCTGACAGTAACCGACGAACAGCACCGTTTCGGCGTACGCCAGAGGTCACTGTTTGCGGATGGAAACACCGTATCGCCGCATACCCTCGTCATGTCGGCGACTCCGATTCCCAGGACGCTTGCCCTGATTCTCTACGGGGATCTCGATATATCGGTGATCCGGAAGATTCCTTCGGGACGAATTCCGGTCGAAACATATACGGCGCTTCCGGCTGAGACGGACCGTGTATATAATATTGTGCGAAGGCAGGTTGAAGCGGGGCGGCAGGTCTATTTTGTATGTCCGGTAATCGAAGCGGCCGGGGAAGAATATCCGGTTGTGAATCCGGATGCGGCGTCGGCGTCGGATTTGGATTCGAATTCGGATTCGGATGTAGATGCGAATGCGGAAGCAGATATAGCCGGCCTTATTTCAGCGGAGGATCTTTTCGCGCATTTATCGCAAGAGATTTTTAAGGATCTTTCCGTCGGTCTTCTGCACGGCGGAATGAAGGCCCCGCAAAAGGAAGACGTGATGAACAGGTTTCTCGCGGGCGAAATCAAGATTCTGGTTTCGACGACCGTTGTCGAGGTCGGTGTGGATAATCCGAACGCTTCCGTCATGGTTATCGAAAACGCGGACCGTTACGGCCTGTCACAGCTGCACCAGCTGCGGGGCCGTATCGGAAGAGGAAAGTACCGCTCCGTATGTATTCTGATCAGTGACAAAACCGAGGGGCTCGCCTCCAAGCGGCTTAAGACACTCTGCCGGACCGCCGACGGATTTGAAATCGCCCGGAAAGATCTGGAATTGCGTGGACCCGGTGATTTTTTCGGAACAAGGCAGCACGGTATACCGGAGCTTCGTATCGCCAACCTGTATCGCGACACCGACGTTCTTGAGAGAGTAGGCAGGACTTTGGACAGAATATGGGAGGAAGATCCGGATCTTTCTTCCGAAACAAATAAGAACCTGATCTATGCTTTTTCGCAGAGATTCGGCAGTGAAATAAATCACCCGTCCCTGTGACGTAAGGAGGAGGAATCGAATGCCTCGAGTTATTGCCGGCAAATATGGCGGAATGCCGCTTCAAGCCCCCAAAGGCGAACATACGCGCCCCACTACCGATAAAGTAAAGGAGGCGCTGTTTTCGATCCTTCAAACAAGAATTCCCGACTCTTGTTTCCTCGATCTGTTTTCGGGATCCGGTCAGATGGGAATCGAGGCTGTAAGCCGGGGCGCCGAAAGGGCGGTTCTCGTCGACGAGAACCGTGAGAGTGCCGCTGTGATATCGGCCAATATTGCAAAGACCGGAGCAAAGGCGCAAATAACCTTTCATAAGCGTGACGTTTTCAAAACACTCGGAGCATTAGGCGACAGTCATGAGAATTTTGACATTATTTACATGGATCCGCCGTATGCGTCCGCCGTCACATATTGTACGAGAGCGGCCGGATATATTTGTCGTTACGGACTTTTACGGCCGGGAGGACTCTTTATTGTCGAACATGCCGCCGCTGACGCCTTTTCAGAAAATGTAATGAATTTGACATTGTACAGGCGTTGTAAGTACGGCACGACCATGCTAACATTTTATACTACGGATGCTTTGTGAATAGGGGGTAATGCAAGTAAGTGAGAACCATGATTTTCCCCGGCAGCTTCGACCCTTTTTCACTCGGACACGTTGATATTGCAAGACGCGCGGCCAGACTTTGTGATCACCTTCTTGTTGCCGTTATGAACAACCGGGCCAAGAATCCGATTTTCACAACGGAGGAAAGAGTTTACATGGCACAGGCCTGTCTTAAAGATATGACGGGAATTGAAGTGCTTTCGTACGATCGTCTTCTTGTCGATCTTTTTCGCGAAAAGAACGCCTGTGCCGTAATCAGGGGCTTAAGGAGCGAGTCGGATTTCAGGAATGAAGCGGAGATGGCAGCTGCCAACCGGCTTCTGCTGCCGGAATTTGAAACGATTCTCCTGCCGTGCCGTTCTGACCTCGCATACACCAGTTCTTCAATTATCAGGGAAGTTGCGTATTACGGCGGAGATATCTCGGGTATGGTTTCTCCGGCTATTTCTGAATATGTGAACAAACGGATACAGGAAAGGAAAGCGCGGGATTGATGGAGGAGTCAGGGATGCATGACAATATTCGGCAGGGTAAGTCCAACGAGACCGATCTGATTGTACTGCTCGACACACTGCAGGAGACCATAAGTCAGGCAAAGGGTATTCCGTTCTCGGACAACTGCATTGTCGACCGGCACGATGTTTTGTATTGGATCAATCAGATTCGCGATAATCTGCCCGAGGAGATCAATCAGGCCCGGTGGCTTCTGGAACAGAACCGGCAGGTTGTGGCCAGTGCCAGACAGAAGGCCGAGAGTATTCTGCGCGAGACCGAACAGAGATCCGCCATTATGATCAACGAACATGAGATTACACTGCGTGCCAGAGAATTGGCCCAGATGACGATAGATCAGGCGAATCAAACCGCCTGGCAGATGCGCGCCGCATCGACGGATTACGCCAGACAGCGCTTAAGCGAAGTCGAGAACCAGCTTACGGAGATTCTCGTTAAGGTTCAGAAGAATAAAAAAGAGCTGAAATAGAACCGCTTTAACCGGAGGTGGAATATGCTTCTCGGAATTTCGATAACGAACTTCAGTGTCTTTGACAATGATAAAGTCGGTATTCTATTAGACGATCTGTCTTCCGCCGATAAGGATCCTTTTCTGACGATATCGGCGGGACTGACTCCTGCGATCCCCCTCTCGAATCTGATGGCCCTGATCGGAAGGAATTCTTCGGGTAAGACTTCCTTTTTCAGTGCCCTTTCCTTTGTATCCGACTGCACGAATATGGGATGTGCCGCCGCGTCCATCGAACACGGCCGGTCCGGCTTTGTTCATCTGCTGACCGAGCAGGGGAAGCCGATGGCTTTTGAATTTCTTTTTCAGCTTAAGAACGGTCACGAGTCCGGAACCGGCCCCGAAGATATTATAGTGTCCTACCATATGGAACTTGACGCGGACGAGCATGGGAAGCCTTTTTATGCTTCGGAAAAAGTGATACGCAGCAGGAAGACCGATGACGGATCATGGGACCGGCTGGTATGTCTTGATCTGGTAAATGGCGAGGGAACGGTCATATGCGGCGGGGAGCGGATCCGGGGCGGCGTGTCGGACACACGCTTCTCAGCCTTAAGGTCTTACGGAGCGCTGGTATCATGTCCTTTGCTTCATGCGTTGAATCATGAAATAACGCACTGGTTCTTCTGCGATTTTTCTTCCGAGTTCCGCAGAACCGGAAACGGAGTTGCCCCGGGCGGACATAAACACTTAAATTGCGACGGATCCAATCTGGAGAACGTTCTGGAGTATATTCGCGCCGAGAATCCGGTTCAGTATCCGGAGATCATCGAAAGGATCACCGAGAAAATCCCGAATATCGGCAAGGAAAGCCATAAGCTTCCCGCGTCATTCAAGAAGAGTCCGGGCAAACTCTTTTTGTATCTGCTTCTTCTGGAAGATCCTATGCCGCGCCCTCTGATCTGCATCGAGACGCCTGATATCGGTCTCTATCACGATATGGTGGATGTACTGGCAACAGAATTCCGTCAGTATTCGATCCGTCATCCATACTCGCAGATCATTTTCACGACACATAATCCATATATTCTCGAATCGATGGCACCGGGTGAGGTCTGGATTTTTAAACGCGTCGAGGAGGACGCCGAAAATCTTGTCGACATTGACTGTGCGGGCGCCGATCCGGTCGTTGCCGAAATGTACAGGCAGGGAGTGGGCTTGGGCGCGATCTGGTATTCGGGACATTTTGACGATTGAGGAGCCGATATGCATTTTGAAGTATTGACGGAGGACCGGTCGGGCGGGGTTGTGGTTGAGGCGCTTATGGATAAGATCCTTAAGCCTCTGCTGCCCATCTATTCGATTGCGATCCGCCCGCACAGAGGGAAGGGAGATATGCCCGATGATCCGTATGCCCCTCCGAAGAAATTTGCTTCCGGGCTTATGGATCTTCTGCCCGCCAAATTAAGAGCGTATGACCGCGTATATGCCGGTACGGATTTTGTTCTTGTTGTCGTTATGGATTCGGACAGCCTTTTTCCGGATGACGTTAGGGAGATCCTGACCGGGCAGGTCAGGACATTTGCGCCCGGCTTAAGCCACGTTATCGGCATATGTGTGGAAGAGACGGAAAGCTGGATGCTTGCCGACGAAGAGGCGGTTATGACGGCATATCCGGAGGCGGATCGCACCATAATCCGCGAGTATCTGCAGGACAGCGTATGCGGGACATGGGAGGTCTTATGCCGCGCGATTCTTCGCGAAAAGGCACACGGACTGATACGCATCGGTTACCCGGCTATCGGGCAGTACAAGCAGGAATGGGCACACAGAATTTCCCGGTATATGGAACCGGACCGAAACGTGTCTCCGAGTTTTTCCCGGTTCTCCGAAGAGCTGATCCAGGTTTCAAACCGTATCGGCCATTTTGTCGCGAGGGTATGATGGAGAAGATAACGTCAGCCTATATTCATTTTCCTTTTTGCGTAAGAAAGTGCTCGTATTGTGATTTCGTGTCTTTCGAGAATTGTCTCGAAAAACGCGAGGCATATACGAAGGCGCTCATAAGGGAGATTCAAAGCGCCGGAAATGACGGCACCGCTCTTCAAACAATCTATATGGGCGGCGGAACCCCGTCGCTTTTCCCGCCGGAACAGATCCGGCTTGTCCTCAAGGCACTCGAAGACAAATTCGGCATAGAAGATAACCCCGAGATCACGATCGAAGCAAACCCCGGCACCGTGGATCTTAAGTCACTATCCGGATACCGGGAATCGGGTGTCAACCGTATCTCCCTGGGCGTACAGAGCTTTTCCGATACGCTCCTTCAAACACTCGGGCGGATTCACGACGGGGAAACGGCGCGAAAGGCAATATTGGCTGCGCGGGATGCGGGCTTCTCGAATATCAGCTGCGATCTGATGACGGGCCTTCCGGGCCAGACCTTGGAGGACGCAGAGGAGTCCCTTGCGATTCTTCTGGAGTACGGGATACCGCATATTTCCTTTTATGCGCTGACCCTGGAGGAAGGTACTCCGTACTATAAAAAGTATCAGAAGCATGAGGAATTGCTTCCGGATCCCGAACTGGAGCGGATCATGTACAAGAGTCTTCTTGCAAAGCTAAAAAGCTCGGGATACAGTCACTACGAGATCAGCAACTGCGCGAAACCCGGATTCGAGAGCCGTCATAATATGACATACTGGAAGGCACTCCCGTATTACGGTTTCGGCTGCGGTGCCTACTCCTATGGAAGCGATATACGAAAAGGAAACACGGGAGATCTCGGCTTATATCTGGAGGAAATGTCAAAAACCAATCCGGATCTTCCCGCTATCACGGTGGATTCGGAAGTCATTACCGCGGAAGAGAAGAAAAAGGAATTCATGCTTCTCGGTTTTCGACTCATGGAAGGCGTTTCGCCGGAGGAGTTCTTCCTGCGGTTCGGCGAGCGGATGGAGGATCTTTTCGCGGATCATCTGAACAAGCTTTCCGCTAAGGGCCTGATCGTTTCCGAAAACGGACGGTACCGCTTAAGCGATCGCGGTCTGGATTATGCGAACGAGGTTTTTCGGGAATTCGTATGATTCATTGAATTTTGCGTCTTCATATTATTGCGGCTTTTAGGCATTTTTGCGGAATTTTTCTGTTTGCGAAAAATATCCTGATTTTGTGTTTGACATTCTCTGACTATGATGATAAAGTGTTTTTAGCACTCGGACGATGCGAGTGCTAAAACGTTTGACCGTTCTTTATACGGTGATTATTATGGTGAGGAGGAGCCCGGGTATGCCGCTTGATTCACGCAAGAAACTGATTCTTCAGGCGATTGTTGACGATTATATCGAAACGGCTGAACCGATCGCCTCCAAGGCCCTCGTAACCAAGCTGGATATGAAGGTAAGTTCCGCAACCGTGAGAAACGAGATGGCGGAGCTCGAAACCTTGGGATACTTAGAACAGCCGCATACGTCGGCCGGCCGTATACCATCGGATAAGGGATATCGCGAGTATGTCGATTCTCTTATGCATGTCGACGAGCTTTCTCCCGAAGATGCAAAAGAGATTTCGAACCGTATATCGTCCAGTTTCGACGAATTGAAGGGGCTTCTGAGGAAGGCATCCGGCGCGCTCGCAGAGCAGACCGGTTATATGTCTCTTGCGCTGACACCACGTTTCCACAAGAGTTACTTAACGCAGCTTAAGATGCTGATGATCGAACCGGGCAAGGTTCTTGTCGTTGTCGTGCTCTCTGCCGGCGTCGTCAAGGACAGAGTTGCCAGAGTTCCCGATTTCTTAAGCCAGGATCAGTTGTATCAGATTTCGAACGCCATCGAGGCGGGGCTTTGCGGGAAGTCGCTCGAGGAGATCACGCTTGTTACCGTAACTTCGGCTGTCAAAAACTCGCCCGTACCGGAGTCGCTTCTGAATCAGATCCTGTATGAGACCTACACGTCGATCAAACAGGCGGATAACCTGGAAGTCTATATGGACGGGACGAATCATATGCTTTCGTTTCCCGAGTTTCATAACAACAGCAGTGCACGCGGACTCTTTGATACTTTGTCAAAAGACGGAGTTATCGCAGGGTATCTGAACGAATTCGGCGGAACCGGCGAGTCCGGCGAAACGCCGAAGTATATGATCCGGATCGGTCAGGAGATCCAGCTCGAAGGCTTGAGGGACTGCAGCTTTATTACGACGACCTATAACGTCGGTGATAAAGTGGCCGGCAACATCGGTGTCATAGGGCCGAAAAGAATGGACTACTCGAAAGTTATTTCACAGATTAGTTTCGTAAGAAGAACGATAAATGATCAGTTAAACGGACTAAAGGATATAAACGAAGGAGTGGACTAAGATGAAAAAATCGGCAAAAGACGACGCGGAGAACATAAAGAAGAAGAAAGCGGAGGCTGCGCCCGAAGCGGACGAGAATCTTCCGGAATGCAAGGACAGCGAGAAGGCTTCCGAAGATAAATCCTCCGGGGATGAGAACGACAAAGAGAAGGCAAAGGACGGGAAAGATAGCTCGGCTGAGCTTTCCGACATGAAGGACAGATATATGAGACTTCTTGCGGAGTATGACAATTTCCGCAAGAGAACCGTAAAGGAGAGGGATTCTCTTTATTCCGACGCCGTTATCGAAGTAGCCAAGGAGTGGCTGCCGGTAATCGACAACATTGAAAGAGCGATAACCTATGCGGCAGACAACGATCAAAAAATCTCCGAAGGGATCGAAAAGATCCTGAAGCAGGCACAGGAGGTTCTCGCAAAGCTCGGTATTGAAGAGATTTTGTGCGAACGGGGAACCTGCTTTGATCCGAACTACCATGCCGCGGTTGCGCATATAGAGGATGACGATTTGGGAGAACAGGCCGTCTCGCAGGTCTTCCTCAAAGGGTATAGAATCGGTGAGCGTGTCATCCGGCACTCTCTCGTTCAAACAGCAAACTAATCAATAAATATAAGGAGATCACAGGTATGGAAAACAAATTAACGAAATCGTCTCTGGTGCCGACCGTAATTGAATCGACCAATCGTGGTGAACGGGCTTATGATATTTTTTCGAGGCTTCTCAAGGAGCGTATTGTCATCTTGTCGGAAGAGGTTAACGATGTAACGGCAAGCCTGATAACCGCCCAGCTTCTTTTCCTGGAAGCGGAAGATCCGGAGAAAGATATTCAGTTCTACATTAACAGCCCGGGAGGCTCCGTTTCGGACGGCCTCATGATTTTCGATACGATGAACCACATCAAGCCGGACGTCCAGACGATCTGTATGGGAATGGCAGCCTCGATGGGAGCTTTCCTTCTCGCAGCCGGCACTAAGGGCAAGAGATTCATTCTTCCCAATGCTGAGGTCATGATTCACCAGCCGTCGGGCGGTGCGCAGGGTCAGACGACCGATATTCAGATTGCCGCTAAGCACATCCAGAGAACCAAGGAACGTCTGAACCTCATTCTTTCTGAGAAGACGGGTCAGCCGATCGAGCGGATCGCAGAAGATACGGAACGTGACAACTGGATGACGGCAGAAGACGCCGTGGCATACGGTCTCGTAGATCATATTATGGAAAAAAGAGCTTAATTGGAGGATAGAAAAATGGCTAAAGTAATTGGTATTGATTTAGGTACGACAAATTCCTGCGTAGCGGTTATGGAAGGCGGCGAAGTCGTCGTTATCCCGAATCCCGAAGGCAACCGCACGACACCTTCTGTCGTTGCATTCTCGAAAACAGGCGAGCGTCTGATCGGCCAGGTGGCCAAGCGTCAGGCGGTAACGAATCCCGACCGTACAGTACATTCCATCAAGCGTGAAATGGGCTCCAACTATAAAGTCAAGATCGACGACAAGCAGTTTTCCCCTCAGGAAATCTCTGCGATGATTCTTGCCAAGCTCAAGAGCGATGCCGAAGCATATCTCGGCCAGCCGGTAACACAGGCTGTAATCACGGTTCCGGCGTATTTCTCGGACTCTCAGAGACAGGCGACCAAAGATGCCGGACGCATCGCGGGTCTTGACGTTCTTCGTATCATCAACGAGCCGACCGCGGCCTCTCTTGCATACGGCCTTGACAAGGAAACGGACCAGAAGATTCTTGTCTTCGACTTAGGCGGCGGTACCTTCGACGTGTCCATCCTCGAGATCGGCGACGGAGTCTTCGAAGTTCTCGCTACGGCGGGCAACAACCGTTTGGGCGGCGACGATTTTGACCAGAGAATCGTGGACTATCTTGCCGATACCTTTAAGGCCGACCAGGGCGTCGATTTAAGGAATGACCGTATGGCGATGCAGCGTCTTCGTGAGGCAGCCGAAAAAGCCAAGATCGAGTTGTCCGGCGTTACGACTTCGAACATCAATCTTGCCTATATCACGGCAGATGCGACGGGTCCGAAGCACATGGACATTACACTTACACGCGCCAAGTTTGACGAACTGACACATGATCTCGTCGAAAAGACCATGGAGCCGGTAAGACGTGCCATGAGCGACGCGAACATGACTCCGAACGATATCCAGAAGATTCTTCTGGTCGGCGGTTCGACACGTACTCCCGCAGTACAGGATGCCGTCAAGAAGTATTTCGGAAAAGAACCTTTTAAGGGTATCAATCCCGACGAGTGCGTAGCCGTAGGTGCCGCCATTCAGGCAGCTGTTCTGACCGGCGACGTTAAGGGACTTCTCCTTCTCGATGTCACGCCTCTTTCCCTCGGTATCGAGACCATGGGCGGTGTTTTCACCAAGATGATCGAGAGAAATACGACGATCCCCACCAAGAAGAGCCAGGTGTATTCCACAGCGGCTGACGGACAGACACAGGTTGATGTTCATGTTCTGCAGGGCGAACGCGAGATGGCTGCCTACAACAAGTCTCTCGGCAATTTCATTCTCGACGGCATCGCACCGGCTCCCCGCGGAGTACCGCAGATCGAAGTAACCTTCGATATCGATGCCAACGGTATCGTGCACGTATCCGCCAAGGATCTCGGCACGGGACGCGAGCAGAAGATCACGATCACGGCGAGTTCGAATCTCTCCGAAGCGGATATCAACACAGCCGTAAAAGAAGCAGAGCTTCATGCGGCCGAAGATAAGAAGCGCAAGGAAGAGATCGAGACCAAGAATCACGCGGAAACATCCGTTTACCAGACCGAGAAGACCTTAAATGAGCTCGGCGACAAGGTATCTGCGGAAGATAAAGCACCCGTTGAAGCGGCTCTTGTAAACCTCAAGGCGGCGATTGCGGCCAATGACTATGAGAAAATGAAGACGGAGACCGAAGCTGTTCAGCAGGCTTTCTATAAGGTCAGCGAGAAGCTTTATGCCGGCGCAAACCCGGGCGCTGCCCAGGGTCAGCCGAATCCGCAGGATTTTCAGGGCGGTAATCCCGGTGCTTCTTCGGACGACGCCGGATTCAAGAATGCCGGCGGAGATTTCTGATCCCGCCCGATATACAGCCACTCTGGGTATGGAAGCAGAGCCAATCTGCTTCCATACCCTTATGTCTGTAATGATTCTTGCGATAACAGGAGGAAAAGAACTTGGCAGAGCAGAAACGTGATTACTATGAGGTCCTCGGTGTAGCCAAAGGTGCGACCGAAGACGAACTTAAAAAGGCCTACCGAAAATTGGCAAAGCAATATCATCCGGACTTGAATCCGAATGATAAGGTCGCCGAGGCTAAATTCAAGGAGGCCAATGAAGCATATGCCGTTCTTTCCGATACTGAGAAACGGCGCCAGTATGATCAATACGGGCATGCCGGTATGGACGGCCAGGGTTTCTCCGGCTTCCAGGGTGCTGACATCGATCTCGGTGATCTCTTCGGATCCATTTTCGGCGGAGCTTTCGGCGGAGGCGGCAGACGCCGCACGGGTCCCGAGCAGGGCGCGAACCTGAAATACGGCCTGACACTGGAATTTATGGAAGCCGCGTTCGGCGTGGACAAGACCATCTCCATCAGCAAAGAGGATGTCTGCGAGGTTTGTTCCGGATCGGGCGCCGCAGCGGGATCTTCTCCGGAGACCTGCCCTACATGTAAGGGCAACGGACGTGTTCAGCAGCAGACGCAGAGCCTTTTTGGCATGACCATGGTGACCCGTGACTGTCCTTCCTGCGGAGGCAAGGGAACGATCATCAGAAATCCCTGTCCGTCCTGTCAGGGCCGGGGAAGAAAAGTTAAGAAAAAGGATATTACAATCCATATTCCTGCCGGCGTCAACACGGGCGACATGATGCCGATCAAGGGTGAGGGCGAACCGGGGCTAAGAGGCGGCCCTTACGGCGACCTTTATATCCAGTTCCGCGTGAAGCCGCACTCTGTTTTCGAGAGAAGGGACAACAACACCTTCTGCGATGTTCCGATCACGTTTGCACAGGCGACGCTCGGTGCCGACATTGAGATACCTACGATCGACGGCAATGTAATGACACACGTCAAGGAAGGCACACAGCCTTTTGATACCTATACGATTCGCGGCAAAGGTATTCCTTTCAAGAACCGTCCCGGTTCAAGAGGCGACCATACGTGCCGTTTTGTTCTCGAGGTTCCGACCCATCTTAACGATCAGCAGAAAGAACAACTCAGGCACTTTGAGGCAACTCTTACGGAGCGCAATTACTTAAAGCGCGACGGGTTCTTCAAAAAAGTAAAGGATTTATTCGGTAAATAATATGCGTTGGATTGAAATTGAGATCGAAACGACAGAGGATGCTTCGGACGCCGTCTGTGAAATGCTCGGGCAGCTCGGCGCCGACGGCATTGCCGTCTGTGACCCCGAAGAAATCAAGAGTGTCATTTTCGCGCCGGATTCTCTGTCGTATGCGGACGACGGCTTTGTCGATTCTCTCGGTGATCAGGTTACGATACGTGCCTATTTTGCCGAGTTTCCGGACGGGATCCGTCTCGGAGCCAAGGATGAGGAATATGATAATCCGGCCGGCGTCGGCGTTATCTACGGACAGATCGCAACCGGCGTTCACACGAAAGAGGAAGTCCTTGACATTATCACAAAGCGAATCGCCGAAATAGGGGAGTTCCTGCCGATCGGCAAGGGCCTCACGGGAAACCGTTATGTCGAGGATGAAGACTGGGCGAACAGCTGGAAAAAGTACTACGAAGTATTGTCAATCTCTCCGAGAGTCGTCATTTGCCCCTCGTGGGAGACATACGAACCCAAGGAAGGCGAAGTGGTCGTGTCTCTTGATCCCGGATCGGCATTCGGTACCGGAACACATGAGACGACGGCAATGTGCGCCGAAATCATCGACCGTATCATCCGGCCGGACGACAAGGTTCTCGATTTGGGCTGCGGATCCGGCATTCTTTCGATTATCGCCGAGAAGCTCGGCGCCGGGAGTGTCGAGGCGATTGACATCGACCGCCTCGCTACGGATGTCGCGGCGGAGAACTGCCGGCTTAACAAAGCGGCGGTAGACTGTCATACCGGCGAGCTAAAAGACGCCAAGTCCAAGGATTACACTCTGATTATCGCCAATATCGTGGCTGACATAATTGTATCGCTTTGTCCGGATATCGGATCATACCTTGCTCCGGACGGATATTTTCTGGTCAGCGGGATCATTGACACCAAGAAGGAGAGAGTCCTGGAGGCTGCCGAAAAGGCCGGCCTCAAGCTTCTTGCAACCCATACAAAGGGTGACTGGCGCGCATATCTTTACGGGCGCGCGACCGCGTAAGCGGTATCAGCGCGGCGGAATGTAACGGACAGGATTACCGGATATTGCCGCCTGAGCGGAAAAGGACCGCCTTATAGACTTTAAGTGCCGACGGGAAAGCGAGTTTCTTTGCTTCCCGGATCGGATAGAAAGCGCCGTTGACCGCGCTCTCGGAAACGGGAAGCGGAAAGGCGCTTTTTTCATGGAGATCCGAGCATTTGATGTGATAGCCTTCCATCTCCCATCGAAGATGCGAAAACACATGCGATGCGCCGCCTAAGGATTCTATCGAAAGGATCCGGCTTCTCGGGAGGTCGAAATCCGTGAGAAGCTTATCTTCAAGTTCGCCGGGATGCAGGTAACCCGGATAATACGGGAACTCGTACAGATTCGAAAGAAGACCTGTATCGGGACGTTTCCGGATGAACACATGGTCTTCGGAGGTCAGGACGACCATCGTATACGTAAGAGTCGGCTTTTCTTTTTTCTCTTTTTTAAGCGGAAGCTCCTTTTGTTTCCCGAGCATGAAAGCTTCGCAAAAGTTTGAAAGCGGACATTTTGCACAGTCGGGATTGCCCGGAATACATACGGATGCCCCGAGATCCATAAGCGCTTCGTTGAAATCACCGGCGCGGTCATCGGGAAGAAGCTCCCTGATGCGTTCGGCGATTCCGGCTCTTGCCAAAGGATCCTGGGGCCTTATAAACAGCGCAAAGAGTCTTGAGGCAACCCGGATCACGTTGCCGTCGACAGCGGGCACAGCCTGCCCGAATGCCAGAGAAGCAATGGCGCCGGCCGTATACGGCCCGATACCCGGTACGGTAAGGAGTGTCTCGTAATCCGCCGGGAGTGTGCCGCCGAAATGATCCGCACAGAATCGGGCACCGGCGATCAGGTTTCTTGCGCGGGAGTAATACCCCAAACCTTCCCAGGCTTTGTATACACGGTCTTCGTCTGCAGAGGAGAGTGAAGAGATATCCGGAAATATCTTGAGAAAATTCGCGTAATACGGTATAACCGCGGCGACGCGGGTCTGCTGAAGCATGATTTCGGAAATCCAGGTACCGTACGGAGTACGGTTTACGCGCCACGGAAGAACGCGGCGATTCAAGTCATACCAGTCAAGAAGATTCTCCGTGATGCATGCATACTTATCCATTTTGTCATTCTCCTCTGTCAGAAGAAATTATAACATAAGATACTTGACAGCATGGCGTGGACGAGAGCATAATTAGTCTAATTTTATAAATCACACCTATGATCAGGAAGAGTAGCTTTACAAGGACGGATACAGAGAGTCGCGGCAGGTGGAAGCGCGATACCGGAGTTTGAAGCGAATGGGCCTGAGAGGGCAGCCCGAACCGTTCGTATATGGACGAAGTAGGCGCTGACGGGGACTTCGCCCGTTATCAGGGAAGCATGCATGAAGTGCATGACAAAGTGGATCGTATCCCTTATGGTACGGTCAATTTGGGTGGTACCGCAGGTGCATTTTATGCTCTTGTCCCTTCGTATAGAAGAGACAGGAGTTTTTTTATTGCCCGAAAACAAAGATAACCCTTATGGGTTGTGCCAAACGGCTCGAAGCCGGCGGCACGGAAAGGAGAAAAAATGAAAAGAGAGATTCCGAAACGCATTTTTTTAACGGAGGATCAGATGCCGACGCAGTGGTACAACGTACGTGCGGACATGAAGGAGCAGCATGATCCCTATATCAATCCGGGTACGATGAAGCCGGCGGTTCTTGAAGACCTTCTTCCTGTGTTCTGCACGGAGCTTGCCAAGCAGGAATGCGACAATGAGACGCGTTATGTCGATATTCCGGAGGAGATTCAGAACTTCTACAAGATCTTCCGCCCGGCTCCCGTAATCCGCGCCTACGAGCTTGAAAAAGCGCTCGATACGCCCGCGAAAATCTACTACAAGTTCGAGGGCAACAACACCTCGGGAAGCCACAAGCTCAATTCCGCAGCGGCACAGGTCTATTATGCCAAGCAGCAGGGACTTACAGGCCTAACGACGGAAACCGGCGCGGGTCAGTGGGGAACGGCGCTTGCGATGGCCTGCGCACACTATGACATGCCTCTTACTGTCTTCATGGTCAAGTGCAGTTCCGAGCAGAAGCCTTACCGCAAGGCCGTTATCGAGACGTTCGGCGCCGAGCTGATCCCGTCCCCGTCAACGACGACCGCGATCGGCAGAGAAATCCTCGCCGACCACCCCGGTACCGGCGGAAGTCTTGGCTGCGCAATTTCCGAAGCGATCGAAAAAGCCGTAACGACACCCGGCTACCGCTATGTCCTCGGCTCAGTCTTAAACCAGGTTCTTCTTCACCAGTCGATCATCGGCCTTGAAGCGAAGCTGCAGATGGAGTCCGTAGGCGAATACCCGGATATCGTCATCGGCTGTGCCGGCGGCGGATCAAACATGGGCGGAATCATGGCCGCCTTCATGAAGGATAAGATCGAAGGAACAAAGAATCCGTACTTCATCGCCGTTGAACCGGCCTCCTGTCCGTCGATGACGCGCGGCAAATACGCGTATGATTTCTGCGATACGGGACATGTGACGCCTCTTGCCAAAATGTATACGCTGGGCTCCGACTTCATTCCGTCCTCTGATCACGCCGGCGGCCTCCGTTATCACGGCATGTCTCCGATTCTATCCAAGCTCTATCACGATGGCTACATTGACGAAGCCAGAGCCGTCGTACAGACAAAGGTCTTTGCCGCCGCGAAGCTTTTCGCGAAGCATGAGACCATCCTTCCCGCACCGGAATCTTCCCATGCCATACTCGCCGCGATCGACGAGGCAATCAAGTGCAGAGAAGAGGGAACGGCAAAGACGATCCTCTTCAACCTGACCGGAACGGGATACTTCGATATGCAGGCATACATGGATTACGAAGCCGGCAAAATGAAGGATTATGTTCCTACCGATGCCGACCTTGAAGCAGGGTTCGCGACTCTTCCCAAAATTCCCGGAATTCAGGAATAATCCCTGCGTAGCCCAATGCGAAAGAAAGACACCGTCTCTCCCGCCGGTACGTTTGCCGGACCGGAGGAGGCGGTGTTTTTTTCGCGCGCGAAAAAACGCCGTACCCGCTCTTTCAGGAAGCATCCGGCAATTGTTATAAAAAACCCAATATTCCTCATGTTGAACATGAATATCTTCTACTCATTTAAAATTCTGCAGATACGGTAGTTCAGACTTATTTAGCACGAGCCAATACTTCCTGTTTGACCACTTTTCCCGATTTAGAAGGTAATCATTGATTAAGAGCGTGTTTCGCTCCCGTCGTTATAAATGTCCGAACGGAAGCGAGTTGCGGCGCAAGGAGTTTAGTCCTCGGACAAGGAACAAATTCCTTCCGGACGAGGCGCCGCGAAGGCCGACGCACATACGAAACCACGCCTGGCAGCCCATCTCGTATGTGCATTTCGTTTCAGAGGAGGCGCCGCGAAGGCCGACGCACATACGAAACCACGCCTGGCGGCCCATCTCGTATGTGCATTTCGTTTCAGTGGAGGCGCCGCGAAGGCCGGCGCACATACGAAACTCCGTCTGGCAGCCCATCTCGTATGTGCATTTCGTTTCAGAGGAGGCGCCGCGAAGGCCGACGCACATACGAAACCACGCCTGCCGGTCCTTCTCGTATGTGCATCTCATTCCGGACGAGACACCGGGAGAGTCGGCGCACATACATAACCCCAAATGCTAGACTCTTCGTCAAACTTAGAAGGTGCACTTCAGGAATACCCGGTCGGAAAGAACGGTCATTATTTGACGCGCGCAAAAAGACGCCGCACCCGCTCCGAAAAGGAGTATGATGCGGCGTCCGTTGATTAGAGGGTGTATTAATCAGCCTTTAGACGGGATAAAAGGGGAAATCACACCGGCGACGTTGCTGATGGGCATCGTCTGGATCCAGATGCGGCCGGGACCGGTTACCTTCGTATTGAAGACGCCTTCGCCGCCGAATACCATGTTCTTTACGCCCTTAACCGCTTCGATGGTCATCGTTACAGACTCGTCCATCATCGCAAGATAGCCCGTGTCGATCAGCAGAGACTGACCGGCCTGGAGCGTATAGTCAACGACAAATCCGTCAATTTCGATGAAAGCATAGCCGCTTCCGGATAACTTCTGCATGATGAAACCTTCGCCGCCGAACAAACCGGCGCCGAATTTCTTCTGGAAGTGAACGGAGAGCTCGACACCGACTTCGGATGCGAGAAAAGCGGACTTCTGAACGATCATGTTCGCACCGGGCTGGATGTGAATCGGAAGGATCTGTCCGGGAAAGCTGGATGCAAACGCGATCATGCCGGGGCCGCCGACCGGAGTAAACCGGTTCTGGAAAAGAGCTTCACCCGCAAACATGCGGCCCAATGCCTTTCCGAGACCGCCGTTGCTGGTGGTCTCCATGTTCATATTGCTGGACATCCAGCTCATCGAGCCTTTTTCTGTGATCATGGTCTCGTTGGCGTCAAGAGTGCAGATAGCTACGGGCAGCGGAGTTCCTTTGATTTCGTACTTCATGTTTCCTCCTGTTGATTTGCCGAAAAGAACGGCGCATTGGATATTACAGATGTATTTTATCCTTTATAATAAGGTTGTTCAACGAGGGAGACGTAAAATATGAAGAAATCTTGATATTTTGCGTATATGTCCGTCTGAAAATGAAACCAAGAATCGGAGAAAAAGAATATGACACGACTTTTTACCGAACAAATCATCGCAGCCGATATGGATTCCTATGTCTTTTCGGGAGAAGAGGCCAAATACCTGGCCGATGTACTCCGGATGCATACGGGAGAATGCGTAATGCTCTGCGACGGTGCGCGCACCGACTTTACGTGCCGCATAACCGATATTTCAAGAGATCATGTTATGGTTGCGTTTGCCGCCCGTGAACATAACAGCACGGAACCTCCGTACGAAGCCGTACTCTATCAGGCTCTCGTTAAGGGTGACAAGATGGACCTGATTATTCAGAAAGGCGTTGAGCTTGGTGTCTCGAGAATCATCCCCGTGGCCTGCTCGAGATCCATCGTCAGAATCGATGCGAAGGATTCGGAGAAGAAGACAGTACGCTGGCAGAAAATAGCTGAAGAAGCCGCCCGTCAGTGCGGGCGCGGCATGATTCCGACGGTCGGGAAGCCGGTACCGTTTTCTGCGGCCATCGCGAAGGCGGGCACGGACTCGGATATCGTCTTCTTGCCGTGGGAGGGCGAGAAGAGCCGGCCACTGTCGTCCGTTCTGGACGACTGGGCGGATAACGCTTCTGCAGCCGTCATACCCGCCAAACTGCCTGTGATCAGCTTCTTCATAGGACCCGAGGGCGGGTTTGATCCGAAGGAAATCGACCTCGCGGACAAGGCGGGTGTTAAGACGGTAACCTTAGGCCGGCGGATCCTTCGCACGGAGACGGCTGGACTTGCGGTTCTTTCCATGTTGATCTACCGCCTTGAAAGATTATGAGTTATAATAATTAGATGTCGGAATTTCTGTAAAGCATTTTCCGAAACAACAGAATCGAACGGAGATCCAGCATGAAATACAGCGTTCCAAAGGGTACGAAGGACATCCTTCCCGAAGACATATACCGCTGGCAGAAGGCGGAACAGATGTTTGCCAAAGTATGCGAACAGTACGGTTACGAAGAGATTCGCATCCCGACCTTTGAGCAGACCGATTTGTTCCAGCGCAGCGTGGGCGATACGACCGATGTCGTTCAGAAGGAAATGTACACATTTGAGGATAAAGGCAACAGAAGCATCACGCTCCGGCCCGAAGGTACGGCAGGTGTCGTCCGAAGCTTTATCGAGCACGGCATGACATCTTTGCCGTCACCGGTGCGTCTTTTCTACAATATCACGGCTTTTCGGTATGAGAACGTGCAGAAGGGCCGCTACCGTGAATTCCATCAGTTCGGATTGGAGGCGTTCGGGTCCTCGGGACCCGCGATTGATGCGGAGATCATCAGCATCCTGACGCTCTTTTTCGAGCGAATGGGACTTAAGCAGACACGCCTTTGCATCAACAGTATCGGATGCCCCGTTTGCCGCACCGCATACAACGAGCTCCTGAAGAATTATTACCGTCCGCATCTTCCGTCCATGTGCGCGGATTGCACCAACAGGTTCGACAAGAACCCGCTCCGTATGCTTGATTGCAAGGTAGAGCGGTGTCACGAGCTCGCAGCCGATGCGCCTAAGCTGATCGATCATCTCTGCGACGACTGCAGGACCCATTTTGAAGGATTACAGTCGCACCTTACATCTCTCGGGATCGCATATACGATCGATCCGGGCATCGTAAGAGGACTCGATTACTATACACGCACCGTCTTTGAATTTGTATCCGAGCACGTCGGAACACAGGGAACGATCTGCGGCGGCGGACGATACGACGGTCTGGTCGAGACAATGGGCGGACAGTCGGTACCCGGAATCGGATTTGCTATGGGAGTCGAGAGATTCCTGATGGAGGTCGAATCCCAGGGCATTGAGATCACAAAGGACCCGTCCGTGCTCCTTTATATCGCTCCGATGGATAAGGAGAGCGCCGTCTATGCAGGAAGCCTTGCCTTCTCGCTTCGAAAAGCCGGAATCGGCTGCGAGACGGATCTTTGCGATAGAAGCTTCAAGGCGCAGCTCAAGTACACGGGAAAGAAGGGAATTCCATTCCTTCTGGTTCTCGGCGGCGACGAGATTTCGTCCGGCAAAGTGCGGATCAAGAGGATGAGCGACGGAACCGTGACGGAAGTCGATTTAAAAGATATCGAAGCAATAACCGCAGTCTTAAAAGCATAATATTACGAATAAGAGGGGATATGAATATGGCAGAATCAATACAGGGTTTGAAGCGCACGATGCGATGTGCCGAAGTTACGGCCGGGAATCTCGGACAGGAAATTATCCTTATGGGCTGGTGCCACAAATACCGCGATCTGGGCGGACTGACGTTTCTTACGCTCCGCGACCGTTCCGGTGAAATCCAACTAGTGGTAACCCCGGAATCGTCCGATGAGGTCAAGGCCAAGGCTTCCAGAGTCAGAAGCGAATATGTCCTTTGCTGCCGCGGAACCGTCGCGAAAAGATCTGCGCCGAATCCGAATATGAAGACAGGTGATCTCGAGATCATTGTTTCCGAGCTTCGCATTCTGTCTGAATCGCAGACGCCGCCTTTCTATATCGAGGAGAACATCGATACCAACGAGTCTCTCCGGCTCAAGTACCGTTATCTCGATCTGCGCCGCCCGGACATGCAGCGGAATCTGATCCTTCGCCATAATGTAGCCAAGTGCGCGCGCGACTATTTCGACTCGGAAGGCTTCCTCGACATCGAGACACCGATGCTCGGCAAGAGCACGCCCGAAGGCGCCCGCGACTATCTCGTGCCCAGCCGCATCAAGCAGGGTTCGTTTTTCGCGCTTCCCCAGTCGCCTCAGCTCTACAAGCAGCTCCTGATGCTCGCCGGCTACGACCGCTATATGCAGATCGCCAAGTGCTTCCGCGATGAGGATCTTCGCGCCGACCGTCAGCCGGAATTTACCCAGATCGACCTTGAGATGGCCTTCGTCAACGAAGAGGACGTTATGGGCGTCACCGAGGGCTTCCTCAAATTTGTTTTCAAGCAGGTCATGGACTTTGACGTGGAGCTCCCGCTTCCCCGCCTGACATGGCGCGACGCTATGGACCGTTTCGGTTCGGACAAGCCGGACCTTCGCTTCGGACTCGAGCTTAAGAACATTACCGAAATCGCACGGAAGATCGAATTCCCTGTTTTCGCCGAGGCGATCGAGAAGGGCGGAAGTGTCCGCGCGATCCTCGTACCGGACGGCGCTTCCATGACGCGAAAAGAGATCGACTCTCTCGCCGAAGTAGCGAAAACCTATCAGGCCAAGGGACTTGCATGGCTTGTTCCTGCCGAACCTCCGAGAGGATCTTTCCTTAAGTTCCTGACGGGCGACCAGATTGCGGAGATTGCCAAAACCATGGGTGCCTGCGACAAAGACCTGATCCTGATCGTTTCCGATAAGGACAGTGTCTGTTTCAGCGCTCTTGGGGCACTGCGATGCGAAGTTGCAAGACGTTTCTCGCTGATTCCGGAGAACACGTTTAATCTTCTATGGGTTACCGAATTTCCGCTTTTCGAGTACAGCGAGGAAGAGAAGCGCTATGTCGCGATGCACCATCCCTTCACGAGCCCGATGGACGAGGACCTTGCGTTCCTTGACACGGATCCGGGTCTTGTACGCGCAAAGGCTTACGACATCATCCTGAACGGCACGGAATTAGGCGGCGGAAGTATTCGTATTCACGACCAGGACCTTCAGAAACAGATGTTCTCCCTTCTCGGATTTACACCGGAAGAAGCACAGCAGCAGTTCGGTTTCCTTCTGGATGCGTTCAGCTTCGGCGTGCCTCCGCACGGCGGACTGGCATTCGGACTTGACCGCATGATCATGCTGATGGCCGGTTGTAAGAGCATCCGCGACGTCATCGCTTTCCCGAAGGTTCAGAATTCATCCGACCTGATGACGGAAGCACCGGCACCGGTTGCGGATAAGCAGCTAATAGAACTTGCCATCAAGATTGATGAAGGAGCGGCCGAATGAGCGATTCGCAGTCAGAGAATCCGATAGAAGAAGGCAGTGAAGATGTCTTTATAAAGCCGGAAGAGGGAGCGATCTCCGAAGCCGACTCTGCTTCTTTTTCGCAAAGCGGATCACCGGAGCAGCTGAGCTTTCTGGACGAACCGGATGTCTTCACACCCGGAGATTTTCCCGATGAGCCGGTAGAGCCGGAAATGATGCCATACGGTACAGCTTCTGATGCCGTTAACGTGCAGAATTCATCAGAGGATTCCGAGGCAGCGTTCGTACATGAATCCGAAGTTTCTCCCGAAGAACAGCGGAATACCGGATATGAGCAGTCGTATTCGCGGGATGATCAGAATGATATGCCGGCCGAGCAGGCCGGAATGGTAATTCGACGTGTCAGAACAGCTCCGTCCGAGGCCGCTGCGAAGCCCAAGGAACGCGGATTTCTCTACACACTTCTGGATACGGCCCGTTTTATCAGCTTAGGACTCGTGATCGGGATACTCCTGGTGGTATTTGTCGTACAGAGAAACGATGTCTACGGGTATTCCATGGAGCCCACGCTCTATGACGGTGACGCGGTATTCGTGGAGATGATCTCGAAATATTCGAATTCCTTCCAGAGAGAAGAGATCGTAACCGTAAACGCCACGGGCATGGAAGGATACTCCAAGCAGGAGAAGCTTATCAAGCGAATCATCGGCATGCCCGGTGATACCGTGACAATCAAGGACGGACTTGTTTATCTGAACGGTGCCCTTCTCGACGAGCCTTATCTCGCCGAAGGGATTAAGACCTTTGTATCTGTGGACGGCGTAGCCAAAGGTTATGACAATGTCGTTCTCGGACCGGATCAGTATTACATCATGGGCGACAACCGCGGGGCCAGCCTTGACAGTCGTGTCATCGGACCCGTATCCGTAGACCGGATCAAAGCCCATGTTATACTGCGGATCTATCCCTTCGACAAAATTGATTTATTTTAATAAAAGACAGGATGCGTGAACCGATCAAATGGAAAGACAGGAAAAAATCAGAAACTTCTGCATAATTGCCCACATAGACCACGGGAAATCGACACTCGCGGATCGCTTGATCGAGCATACGGGAGTTCTTTCCAGACGCGAAATGCAGGCTCAGGTCCTCGACAACATGGATATCGAGCGTGAGCGCGGCATCACGATCAAGGCCCAGGCTACGCGCATGTACTACACGGCCGCGGACGGGGAGGTCTACCTCTTCAATCTGATCGACACCCCCGGTCATGTCGACTTCAATTACGAAGTCTCGCGAAGCCTTGCGGCCTGTGACGGTGCGGTGCTCGTCGTCGACGCGGCGCAGGGCATTGAGGCGCAGACCCTCGCCAATGTCTACCTGGCACTCGACGCCAATCTCGAAATCCTGCCGGTCATCAACAAGATCGACCTTCCCTCCGCCCAGCCGGAGCTGGTGCAGAAAGAGATTGAAGACGTTATCGGACTTGACGCGAGCTATGCGCCGTTCATTTCGGCCAAGAACGACATCGCGATCGACGACGTACTCGAAGGCATCGTGAAGCATCTTCCTCCGCCTCACGGCGACGAGAATGCCCCGCTCAAGGCGCTCATTTTCGATTCCAAGTACGATACCTACAAAGGAGTTATCGTACACGTCCGCATCATGGAAGGATCCGTCTCAAACGGCGACCGGATTCGTATGATGAATACGGGAAAAGAATTCACCGTCTCCGAACTCGGCATCTTCCATCCCGGCGAATTCGTTCCGACAGAGAAGCTCCTCGCGGGCGAGGTCGGCTACATCTGCGCGTCGATCAAGAACGTCAGCGACACCGCCCCGGGCGATACCGTAACATCCGCCGATAGACCTACGGCGACGCCGCTCCCCGGCTACAAGAAGATCCAGCAGATGGTCTATTGCGGTATGTACCCGACCGACGGCGCCAAATATCCCGACCTTCGCGACGCGCTCGAAAAGCTGCGCCTCAACGACGCCGCACTCTCCTTCGAGCCGGAAACCTCCGTCGCGTTGGGCTTCGGCTTCCGCTGCGGCTTCCTCGGACTCCTGCACTACGAAGTTATCCAGGAACGATTAGAGCGCGAATTTAATCTCGATCTGATCTCGACCGCGCCTTCCGTCGTCTACAAAGTCTTCACCATCACGGGCGAAGAGCTTCGCATGGACAACCCGACCAATCTGCCGGACCCGTCCCAGATCGACTGGATCGAAGAGCCGATGGTAAAATGCACGGTCATGACGCCTAAGGATTACGTCGGCAACATCATGGAGCTCTGCCAGGAACGCCGCGGAACATTCATCAATTTGGAATACATGGACGAGTTGCGCGTCATGCTCCACTACCGCATGCCCTTGAACGAAATCATCTACGACTTCTTCGACGCTCTGAAATCGAGAACCAGAGGCTATGCCTCTCTCGATTACGAGATGGACGGCTATGAGAAATCCGACCTCGTCAAGCTCGATATACTTCTGAACGGGGATGTTGTCGATGCGCTGTCCTTCATTGTCCATAAAGACAAAGCCTACGCCCGCGGACGCCGGATGGCCGAAAAACTAAAGGACAACATCCCGAGGCAGAACTTTGAGATCCCGATCCAGGCCTGCATCGGCGGCAAGATCATCGCCCGCGAGACGATCAAAGCCTTCCGGAAAGACGTTATCGCCAAGTGCTACGGCGGCGATATCACCAGAAAGAAGAAGCTCCTGGAAAAGCAGAAAGAAGGCAAGAAGCGCATGCGTCAGGTCGGCAGCGTAGAAGTGCCGCAGGAAGCCTTCATGAGCGTACTGAGGCTGGATGAGTAATTGAATTTATGCGCGAGTATCCCGGCACGGGGTGTCGGGATACTTGCTCACTCCGAGTGAATCATGATAGTATAGGTACCGCTAAATATTTCTAAATGCGGATATGGTGAAATTGGCAGACACGCTGGATTTAGGTTCCAGTTCGAGAGAGTGCAGGTTCAAGTCCTGTTATCCGCACCAGAGAAAACCCCGATAGCTCTAGGCATTCGGGGTTTTGTTATT
>CAZTXQ010000028.1:0-37204 GCA_964617375.1 uncultured Mageeibacillus sp.
GCTTCGCATGTAAGAGGTCGTGGGTTCGACTCCCATATGCTCCACCAAGTAACAAGCCAGTGCCCTGTTCACTTAGCGCATGCGCTAAGTCGTTCACAGGGCACTGGTTTTTTCATACTATTGTGCGGGATTTGATGTTCGCGAATCACTTACAAACAGTGGCTCACCAGGGCACTGGCTTTTTCCCTTAACGCTTGATCAGGAGGCAGTTCTCCTCTTTATCTATACCTTCACTGACTCTCATCCTGATGTCCAAAGTTGCGGCGGTTTCGTTTATCTCACCGCTTTCAAGTATTTCAAGAATGTATTTCTCCATGTCCAGAAAGCCATTCATTTTCTGATTTATCATCACTTCTCTGTTATTGGTTTTGATTAACATTGTGCTATATTCTCCATATTTGTAACGTTCTATCCGGCAATCTACTTTTACTATCTCTGAAATATGAAAGCGAAAGCGTTTCCCGTACCTGGTCCGAACGGAAATATAACCTTCGTTTACTACCGCCTTAAACAGAAGATTTGAAATCACGAAAGCAACAACCCCCACAAGGAGTACTATACCAAAAACTTTGGAAGGCGCATTCATTCTAGAAATTGCGTTCTCCTTAACCAAAAGTGCAATAGAGCCAATGATCGCGACTATGAATATGAATAAGATAACTTTGGTAATGATCGCAATCCTGACTTTGAATTTTGCTTTCGTCATTTTAATGACTCCTCCCGCGTATAGGTTACGCTGCCTTTTTCCTCTAAAAATTCACTGATTCTTATCTTTAAGTAAGGGGAAGCGGCCGCTTCGTTTATCTCGCCGCTTTCAAGCTTCTCAAGAATATAATCTACCATCAGCCGAAACCCAATCATTCCTTGTTCGATACTTATTTCGTTGTTGACAGTTTTAATTGTAATTACAGTAGTTTTTCTATGGTATCTGTTGTAGTCCTTGTAGAAGATTAGTTTTGATATCTCCGAGACATCAAAGCTGAATCGTTTCCCCAATATAGTCCGAACAGAAATGTGTGTATCGTTTACTTCCACCAAAAAAAGAACGGATGGAATTACGGAAGTCAAAAGCGCTGCAAACAGGGCTGTTGATATTCCCAAACCCGGAATACTTACCCGGGGTATCAAGCTTACCGCAAATCGGTGAATGAAGTCTATCCCCCCCTGGAAAACCTTGCAAAAAAACAGAAATTTCACCTAATACGCTCTATCCCTCGATGAATTTGTCAAATTTTTAATCACAACACATTTAATTATTGGGTCAATGTGATAGAATACATAAATATTGGAGGATATGATCCTCTTATGTTTGTTATCGCTATCGTAAATACATTAACACTGAGGCTTGCTCGATAGGAGGATACATATGGCTTATGAACATGAATATAACAGTGCCAGAAATCGGTATTACGATGCGTGTTCCGAAATAACCAGTTGTCAAAATAGAATAAATGACTTGAAAAATCAGAAGCAGTTAAAAATCAATCAGATCAATGAACTTAAATCCGCGATCAGGAGCCACGAAGAGGCTTATGAGCAAATGACAATGATCGTTAAAAGTGAGGATAGCCTAAATACTAAGGTCATGGATATTTCTAATAAGACCGGTACGGCTTCCGACAATTACCTTGGCATGATCAATTCGAGTGACGTTACAAATAAGAACCTGACGGAAGTCTACAGCGACGAAATGTCGCAGACCAAACGCACGCTTGAAACAATTTTGACAAGCCTTAATACTGCGAAGTCGACACTGAGCTCTAAAATTGTCGATTTGAAAAGTCAGTTAAGTGCTGCCGAAAGCAATCTGGAAGATATCAAAAACAGTATCCATTCCACGGAGTCTAATTTGTCGGATTGGCAAAAAACCAAATCCAATGCTTCTTATGATATGGAGTACTACCGTCGTAAAATGCAGGAAGCCATATAATACACAAGTCGTAATCTAGTAATTGCTTTTTGGGGGGGAAAGATCTTGGCAACAATATGCTTATATGCGACTCCAATAAATCAGATGCTTCCACTTATCAGCGATATAAGGGGCAGCGTATCCAATTATAAATCCGATTTATTTTCCTTGAACCAGAAAGCGCAGAACATTAATGGGAGCCTCTGTAATATCGGCGATGTAATCAGTTCCATTCAGTCTTCCTCTCAAACGCAGGAAGAAAAAGACGCTTCTCTTGCAACTATATATCAGAACAGCGAGAGCTTTGTGTACATCGCAGATGTCATTGACGGGACTGTTGCTGATGTGATCAATCAGAGTAAAGAGGACTTTTATCAGCAGTATTCATATTTGAAACCGGAATCTGAAAAGAGCGGGTGGGAAAAGTTCTGTGACGGATTAGCGGCATTCGGTGAATGGTGCAAAGAGAACTGGGTTGTTATCGTAACGGTACTCGTCGTAATCGGTATCGCCATTCTATGTGTAGTAACATTCGGTATCGCAATTGCGGCGATTGCGGCCATAGCAGGGATCGTCTCACTGGTTCTATGCCTGGCAGATATAATATGCATGCTGGCAACCGGGGGGAAGGATATCGCGACAATCTGCCGTGAAAATGGTCTTGGTTGGTTAGGGGATATATTCCAGGGTCTTTCCATTGGCTGTGATGTTGTATCCATTTTTTTCCCCGCAGGAGCGGCAATTAAGTCCATGGTCAAAATCGGCTTTAAGACCTTTGCCAAAGCTTCCATCACGGCTGCGAAAAAAGCGTTCAAGGAAACCATAGAAATGGTCTTCAAGAGCGGATTTAAGAAAGGCATCACGAATTTCGGCAAGTTACTGTTTAAGACATTTGTTTTCGATATTGATGACTTAAAGAACCTGAAAGCAGTTAGCTTGTCAAATCCTCAAGCCAGAACGTATTGGACGGCTGATGGTGATTCGCTGATTCCTAAATCCGATGCAATCCCAGTGAGTTATAACCCGGATGGAATGTCAATGGAAGATTTACTGAAAAGTTACGAGCTTGATTCCATTCCTATTAAAGATGGCGTTCCGGATCTGTCGGCACTTTCTAAAAAAGACGTTCCTATATCTATGAAAAATCTTGATCCGGAAATTGTTGATAATTTTTTAAGCGGAGATTTATCCGAAAAGGATTTTAGTGATGCTCTTAGGCAAATGAATTTTGACAATGCGGATGCTGAATTATTTGACAGGTATGGTTTGACAAAGAAAGGTCTTGAATCAACTTTAAATGTCAAGTTAACCTGGCATGAAGATGTATCAATGAAGACTTGCTCTTTGATACCGACTGCCATACATTTTAACGTTCCGCACATAGGGGGCGTAGGAAATTTCAAATTTGAGTTTAAGCAAATCCCCGGATTGAGTAATCTGGTTGGCGAAAAACTTACGCAATTCGGGTTTCGATTTGAATCTGAAAATTTAGTTGGTGCACTTGCAGTCGATTGAGAGGATTTAGGAGCATGTTCTGGAAAAAGCAAAAGATCATAAATAATGTTTTTGGAGAGATCAAATCCTTCGGAACGGCGTGGAGAACCGTTGAAAAGCAATCGTTTTCTTTATTCAGTAAGACTTATTTTATTCATGTTATGGCTGTTGCCAATACAGCTTCGAACGAAACGATAAATGATCTACAGGAGACGGCATTAAGTAATTGCATGGATCTGATTGTAAGCAAAAAGGCTGAGATCGAAGATGCCATTACAAACCACTTTAATGAAGTAAGTAATATAGTTGATTTCAATTGTAGATATCGCGAAGGATATGATCTTAGTGATATTCCATCCCGATTTATTCCCGTAAACATTACTATAACCCGAAAGGGAGAATGTACATTGTATGTCGAGGATGGTGCAGAAGAATTCGGGGAATATGACGATTGGGATGAGGGGTTCGTTGTTCAGCTTATTCCTGAAATAAAGGTATTTTCTAAAGAGTTATATGATGGATATGTATATGGAGGCGGAAGTCTATGAATACAAAAGAGTTAATAGCGAATGCGCACCTTGCTTTCCTGAACCAGGAAAATGGGACTGCGCTTGATCTAGCGAAACAGGCAATAAAACTCGATCCCAAAAATGCAAACGCATACAAATGTGCTGCAAACGCGTGTATGTCGCTCGAACGCTACGATGAAGCCGTAAAGAATTACGCTCAGGCGGTAAAATTGGATCCGGCGAACGGCAACCGTTATTATGACTTGGGCTTTGCCTGTGCCACCAACGAGAAATCTGCCGATGCCATGAGAGCTTTTGCCAAGGCAGAGGAATTGGGCTGTACACCGGAGAATCTCGTTCAGTTATACAATGTACTGGGAATAATATGCTTCGATATAGGCAGGTACGATGATGCGCTTATTAACCTGTCCAAAGCGGAACAGCTTATCGGAGTGGATCTGGACATTATGCAGCGCAAGGCAGTTATTTACGGCATCAAGAACGATATCCGAAATGGTCTTAATATAGCCAATCAGATTAAACTTATTGCTCCGTCCCAATATATCGGTTACAAACTTGCCTTAAAATTACTGATACAGTCTAAACGTCTTGACGCAGCGGCAAGGGAATTGACAATTGCTGGAAAATACACGAAACCGTCCATGGATTACTATTTTGATACCATGACTTTAGAGCTTGAGAAGTATCAGACAGATAAGAATAAGGATCATTTTAACGCAGCACTCACAAAATTGGATGAAGCGCTGAAAGTAGTTAAACCCCGCGCTAAAGAACTGATTGATACGTATATTAACGCTGCCGAAATCAATCTCCAGCTTGAAAAGGCAGATCAGACCATTGCATGCCTTCATGCGTCGCAGAATCCTATCGGTGCATTCAACAACGGCTTTGAATTGCTTGACACGGAATATGTCGAAAAAGAAATTACGGAGTACGATATTGAAGAGATGATTGAAACGGATCGCGCCGTAATTGCCGATAAACTGGGCGATTATGGTTTGGATGAACTGGTGGAGAACACGGAGCCCGATCAAGACGGCAACCGTGACTACCTGACGGAAATTCCGGATGAACCTGAGGAAACCGTACCTGAAGTCAAGCTGGACGAGAAAGATGTTACGTTTTCCAAAGAAAACATAGATCAGATAAATAGATTGTTTATCGGTGCCTATACCTTGAAAAAAGATTTTAACAAGGTTATTGAGTATGCAAGGAAACTTCAATCCAGCGAGAGTCTGCAGCATATCTACATTGGCAAATATACCGAAGCGAACAGCATGAAGGAGCTCGGGTTGCCGGACGCGACGGCCAAATATCAGGAGATCATCAAGTATTTCCGCAATGCGATGATTAAAGATCCGACAGACCTGATCGCCGTAACTTTCCGCATACAGAGCTACATTGATATCGGCGAATACGACGAGGCCGAACAGATCTGCAACCTATTGGCGAAAGATGTAAAAGAATCTTTGCTTAACAAAATCAGAAACGCAAGGTTGGGAGGTGAATAATATTGATTCTTTATCATGACATTATATTGGACGACAGCGCATTCAGCACAGCCTCTCAAGATTTGACTGTTCTCAAAGCCGATACGGAGAAGCTTAAGACGAAACTCGAAACAATGTATAAGGAACTAACCGAGGCATTGAATACTCCTGCCGGAGAGCAGGTTGCATTGGTTGCCAAGGATGTCCTTATCAAGCCGATCGAGGATATGACTCTCGTAATCAGTCACATTTCATCGACGCTTAACGAAGTAATCGGTACCGGCTACTACAAGAATGTGTTCATCAAGTATGAAGAACTAAACGAAAGTATTCAATAATTTAAGGAGGAATTTACTATGGCAATGGGATCAAAAGGAATTGTGAACATCACACCCGAAATGATGACGAATGCTCTAAAAGCGATTGAGGATTACAGAGAGCAATCAACAAACCTGCACAGTCAGTTATCCAACGAGGTAACAACCCTTTACCCCGGCAATTTCAGCGGAAGTGCTGCTGATGGCTTCAACACTTTCTATACGGAGAAGATCGAGCCCGCCGTGGGCACCGGACTTACCCAACTGCTTGATGCGCTTCGCGATATTTGCCAGGGCACGCTGGACGCAATCCCCAACACGGACGGATTAGATGATCAACTCGGCGAAGGAAACAAGAAATAAGGAGGAGAAATACAATGGCAGGTTGCAGAATCGTTAACTCGGCAGTAGAAAGTGCTGTCAGCAATATCAAAACTATATCCACTACTTACAAGAGCAATGGTGAGGCCTTTATTCAAAGTCTCAATAGTGCGATTGCCGAAATGGATGGCGCAACAAAAGATGCGCTTGATACTTTTATCAACAAGACTGTGAAAGAGTTTGTAGAAGTAAGTGTTCCGGATGCTGTAGACGGTATGTCGCAGCTTCTGGAAGCCAACAGAACGAATTTTGTTGACGTAGACAAGCAAATAGCGGACAGCATCAGCGCAGGCTGATAAATTTCGCAGCGGCCCAACCCTTACATGGTACTTGTGTAGGGGTTGGGCTGCATCCGAATTTAGGATCATTACAAAAAGGCGGTTCATTATGGCGTTTAGAATACTCAGCGAAGAACAACTTCTTCTGCTTACTGACAAGCAGCAAAAGCAATATGAAAAAGAACTTGATATCTACAAAAAGCGCGTCGCTTTTGTGGAGCAACTTGAAAAGTTCGAGAACGCTGATTTTAAACCTTATACGCCTAAACTTAGCAAAATTTCCGTTGCCGATAAGATTGAAATCAAAGAATTTCATAGACAAGAATACAAGGCACATCTCCATGAGACAATCAGAAAACCTGATTTGCATGTGAAACCGGTAGAAATTAATAAGCCCTCTATTGCAGAATTACCGGGTGTCATCGTTCAGCCCGTTAAAGTTGCACCCGTTCGAATTGAAAACAAACAGCCGATTTTGCCTATAGTGTCAAAACCGGTTGCTACGGACATACATATTAGAATTGCGAGAGCCATCAAGCCGGACTTGCCTGTTCATGCAAAGCCTAAACTTACTCTTACGTCCTTTATGCAGCCTAATAAGTCACCGATTGATCTTCCTGTGGTAGGAAAGCCTAAACTCACTGTTGCGTCCTTTAAGCAGCCTAACAAGTCACCAATTGATCTTCCTGTGGTAGGAAAGCCGATCGCTAGATCAATATTGTCAACTCAAGGCTATAAATTGATTGCCAGAAAAACACCAAAGGATCTTCCAAATATCACGTCGCCCAATATCGCTGTACCGACGTTTATAGAACAGAAGAAAGAGATCTCAGGCTTGCCTGAAGTGGTGCTTGCTGTTCCGGCGATAAAGCCTTTCAATAAACCGGAGCATAACACAGCCGAATTGCCGGCTTTCCCTAAATTGGAGATTGCGCTCAAACCAATCCGGATCGAGAGAGCTTCTATGCGGCAATTGCCTCAAACGAGAAGCGCGAACGTTTCTGTTAAGCCCTATTCAAAGCCCGAGATCCCGATGTCATCCTTACCTATAGTTGCCAGTCCAAATGTTGCAGCCGCTTCCTTTCAGCCGCCTAAAATAGACAAGGTGACCTTACCTTCAATGGTGATTAAACCTCCGGTTCCAAAAGAAATAAGACCGATTCAGCTGGAAGTAAATACCGTAACCGCACCTCAGGTTCCGGTTATCGCGGTAAAGCCTTTTACCAAGCTTGAGAATAAATATGCCGGAGTTCCAAAATTCGATAAAACGATAATACCGGATACACGGGAGGCGCTTGAAAAATTTCTCTCTGCATCAAATGACAAAACTGAATTAATGGCAGGACAGAATGTATGAAGAACAACGAAATCATGATTTCAGCAAGATTTGAAGACGCAAATGTTTCGGAGGAGTTTTCTTTCCTTGTTCTGAAAGACATAACGCTTAAGGCCCTTATTGAATCCGTATACTACGGGCTGAAAAAGTTGAAAGACCATGAAAAGTCATACGCATTGCTGGACAGATACTTAAGAACCCGCAAGGAATTGCAGATTCTATACAATGCTAAAGGCGATTTCAATATCATTGATTTTACCGAAACCAAAGACAATAAACCTGTATTCGATTGTAAGCTGGATGAATTGGGCTTCGTTACATCCAGCTGCCTTCTGTTTACACTTGATCGAAAAGTAATCTCGTTGGCACTCTTCAAGAGGGTTGAAAACAGCTACATACTCAAATCGGATCATTCGCTGGAGTATAACATCAGCACACGCCGTCTTAATGTTATCGAGCCATCGGTCATTGATATTCTTCCCCCGGGCGAAATGCCGCAAAAAGACAAAGGTTCTTTTCTTGACGTCGTTATTCCCACGGTTCTTTCCACGGCAGGCATGCTCGGCGCCCGCTATCTTGTCATGCTCTTCGCCCCCACAGCTGCCAGTCTGGGCAACACCATGCTGCTGATGTCAGGAGCTATGGGTGTTGTCTCAATGGTTACCACTCTTTACAATTTCTTAAAAAAGAAGAATGAATACAAGGCAAGCATAAAGGAATGGAAAGAGAACTATGAGAACTACATAAGCCGCATGATTAATACCATCAAAGAATGGCAAGTCAGTGATATTAAATACTTGAACAGCATATACCCCAACATGGGTCTGCTGTTTAAAAACACAGCAGAAATCAATGGTGCCATCTTCTCCCGCGCTCAGAATGACAACGACTTTATGACAATTTCTCTGGGTACATCCGACGAAGTGAAACCTCTTTTCGAGATCAAGAGCGAGAAGAAGGATAATATTTTTAATGATATTTATTACAGAAAAATCGGAGACAGAATCAAAATTATGATTCCGTCCCGCAAGGATGAGAAACGCAGAAAGAAATTGACCACAGACGAACGTGCCAAGGAAGATAAAAACAAATTCCTTCTCACAGATCTCCCCTATGTATTTGCCAACAAAGATGTTGACAATGCGGATACAAATGAGATTATCGGGTTTAATTATCTGCGAAGTGACGACGGTGCAAGACCTCCTCTCCTTCTTGATTTGAAATCCAGCGGTGCGCTGGGTATTGTTTCCAATGACGCCTTGACTTCCCGGAACTTTATTCAGCATATAATCTTCGAGCTTTCCTATTACCATTCCCCGGAGGATTTGCAGTTTGTTTTTTTCTTTAATAAGGAAAATGATGCGGCAAAGCAAAATCAGGTCATGGCTAACTACCGATATCTCCCCCATACAAACGAACTCTTTGACGGTTTGTCCCAGTTTGTTTTTGACAAGAATAGCTCCGGATTGGTTTTTGGTCAGCTTATGAGCATTATGAACGAGCGCAGCAATGCCAAGAGCAGCGAAAAAGACGATGAAGCACCGCAGAAGCAAACGCAAATTGTCTGTGTGGTTTTTTATGATTACGAGATAAAAGAAACCGGTTTCTCCAAATTTTTGCCGGAAGTTCCCAAAGAGGGCGAACCCTATGTGAACAGCAATGGGCTTACCTTTATCTTTGTCCAGTCCGTAAAAGACAAACTGCCAAAATACTGCGGCAATATCGTTGATATCGACAAAGACAATCCCAAGGGCAGAAAAAGCAGTCTGCGCTATAACATTCTCAGCCGTGAAACTTTGAATGTTTTGAGTGAAGGTACAGACGACATAACAAAAGCCAGTGATACCAACAAGCTAATTGAATATAAGCATTTCCAGAATGATTACATATTTGACGAAAAGAAATACCAAACCGAATTTGCTTTAGCTTTCCGTCAGTTGAGCGCCATTTACTATACGCGTATAGCTGAGAACGGCAAAGTGCCGTCCATGGTAACTCTTTTTGAATTGTATGGCTGCAACACAGAAAAAATGAACCGCGGCGAAGTACGGCAGAGTATGCTGGACAGCTGGAAAGACGTAGAGAAGAACGATATCACTCGCAATCTCCGCGTTCCTGTGGGTAAAAACGAGCACGGTCCCATGTACCTGGACCTTTATGAGAAAGCGGATGGCCCTCATATGCTGGTTGCCGGAACCACCGGTTCCGGTAAATCCGAAACGATCATCACCTATCTTATAGGCTTATGTATGAAGTTTTCACCCTTGAATTTGAATCTGATGCTGGTTGATATGAAAGGCGGAGGTTTCTCTGACCGCCTGGGCAGTCTCCCGCATTGTGTGGGTGTTGTAACCGATACCGCCGGCGAAGACGAAGGAACGTCGGCTTCCTATATGCTTAAGCGGTTTCTTGAATCTCTAAACGCCGAAATCAAACGCCGTAAACTGCTTCTTTCAAGCCTTGGCGTTGATAATGTTGACTCGTATATTCGCGCATTGCGTGTTATCAAGCAGATTAAAGAGCTTGAATCAAGCGGAGCCGATGCTCAGACAATCGATAAAGCCAGGAAGAAGCTTAATGAGAAGCAGATCGAAGCTCTTGGCAAAGACTTGTCTGAACTTTCACCGCTCTCTCATCTTGTCCTGGTGGTAGACGAGTTTACGGAGTTGAAGCGCTTTTCGAGCGAAAG
This sequence comes from uncultured Mageeibacillus sp., assembly GCA_964617375.1. GTDB lineage: Bacteria > Bacillota > Clostridia > Saccharofermentanales > Saccharofermentanaceae > Firm-13. The sequence goes on from CAZTXQ010000028.1 coordinate 10,425, forward strand.
CAGTGACATTGACTTTATAGCGGAAATTACCACCATTGCCCGTGTCGGACGCACGCTTGGATTCCACATCGTATTGGTCTCTCAAAACATTGAGGGTGCGATTACAGATGACATCCGTGTTAATTCCAAGGCAAGAATCTGTTTGAAAGTCGCCACCAAGCAAGCTTCCAAAGAAATGATTGACAGTCCTGTGGCAGCTGCGCCGACCATGCCTCTCAATGGGCGTGCCTATTTACTGGTAGGAACCGGTTCAAGATTTGAATACTTCCAGTCAGCATATACGGGAGCCAATAAGAACCTGAATGTTGAGCCGCCTGTTCTGGCAGCGGAAGTACCAAACTCCGGCAGAATCAATGATAGCTTCTACTCTTCGAAAAAAGACAATGAGCGGGAAAAGAAAAACAGCGCACAAGTAAATGAACACGACACACAGCTCGCGTATATCGTCAACACGATCATTAATATGAGTAAAGATATGGAGATGCCAAGGCAAATCTTCCTTTCGCCTCTCCCCTCTAAAATTATCGACAGCACAGAATGGAGGTTTGTATGAGCCTGAATAAGATGCTTTGTACTTTAGGCAAATTCGATATCCCCATTATACAGATGCAGCCGCCCTTTGTGGTCGATTTGCTGGATTCCAATATTGCCCTTTTCGGTTCAGCCATGAGCGGCAAGACCACCTTCCTTAAAACGCTGGTTAACATCCTTCATAAGCAGTACAACGAAAAGCAGGAGCAGATTTTTATACTCGATTTCGGCGGAGCATTATTCCAATATCGGGAATTGCCGCTGGTACGTGCCTATTTTGATAATTCAAACGAAGAATATGTCAAGCGTGTCTTCAAAATCATGGATAATATTCTCAAGAGCAATATTAGCGAACTGAGCGGAAAAAACTACCGTGATTCTGATCATCAGCCGTCACATACAACCTTCATAATTGACAACCTGAATGCATTCGTTAACGAGCCCCGTTACTCTGCCTATCAAGAGAAGCTGGCCAAGCTCTGCCGTGACGGTCTTTCAAAGGGTATTACCATCCTGGTAACCGCTTCAGAGACCAAGGGTGTCACTTCATATCTCGGATCTTTCAGGCAAAAAATCGCCCTTGAGATGCCTCAGGATAAGTATGCGGAGATCTTTAACGGTAAAGTTGGTCTAATTGGCAACAATCCGGGCCGCGGTTTTGCTAATGTAACCGTAAAACCGGAAGGTGTAACCGGCTCTTTCCGTATGAATTCGCCCTACGAACTGCAGCTTACATTGCCATACGGCAAGATTGCGAACGATACCGCTGCCGATACCGAGGATCGTTTTCTCGCAAAAGTTCAGGATAAGTTCCGCTTTGAGAATGGTATATATATGAACTCTGCAGCGAAATACAGGACTTTTCCGAAAGAACTCACAAGAGATGAGTACGAAAAGCTGCTCGTTCAATCTTTGGGTGGCATGAATACTCCTCCCAATACGATCTCTGTAGGTTTGGATTATGTTGACTTTAACCCGGTTAGCGTGGACCTGGTAAAATCTCATGTTGTCGCTATATACGGAAAAAAAGAATTCGGCAAAACGAATCTGCTGAATCTTTTGCTTTCTGACATGATAAAACAACGCCCCGAGGCCAGAATCGTCCTCTTTGACGATGGACGCAAGCAATTGTCCCCGGAGCAGATCCGTCTGCCTATAACCACTGCCATCGTAAGAATAGACGGATTTATTGATACGGAACTCCAGTTTAATGACGGAACCAGTAAAACGAAGAAGCTCTCCCCTCTGCAGCAATTCTATGTATACCTCAACGAGAACTATGTCAATATAGATAAGCGCTTCATGGCAGGAATTTACGGAGTAAGCAAGGAACTGTCCAAGGAGTATGGCCGGATTCCGGACTGCAAATTGGAGGAGAACCCGTTTACCGTGTTTGTGATTCAAAACAAGCTGGTTTACCTGAACACCAGCGAGAACAAGTTCCTGATCAATACTATCCTTCCTCAGTTGGCGGCGGTTGCCGAGGAACAGAATTTTGCATTCATATTCTCCGATATACAGAAAATCAGCGATGTCGAACAGAATCAGTTCTTCAATAATGTAGTGTCGACCGCATTTTTACTTGATAATATTGCCGAATTTGCCGGTGAGCGCGGACAGAAAACTATTTTCGGAAACATGGATGTCAAGGCACTCAAAGAAGACTATGCCCGCTGTGAAAAAGGCGATGGCTACTTCTACGATGTCGAAGCGGACAGCCTGTTGAAACTGAGATTTATCAAGCATGAGTAACCGGTACATATGGAAGCAAAGATCATTTTTATATGCCATCTGTTCGCTTAAGGGGGACAAACTTATTGGAGAAAGTATTTTGTGGTTATGGAATTGAGATTTTCAAGACTGGTGAAACGTATTTTCTTAGATATGACTGTGGAGAAATTGTCAGCAAACTCATGGAGATTGAAATAAGTGAAGCAGATGCCATACGGGCTCAATTGAGCGAAAAGGATGCCTATCAAGTTATTATTGAGAATCAGTAAGACTCGGAAACCGAAGGCGTACACGAAGTTATTATGGAACAAAATGCAATCAACAAATCAACACATTAAAAGGAGAGAAATATGGCAGACTTTATTTCGGCAGATATTGATAAGATTATAAAATTTGAAACGGACAGTGCAGACGCAATTGCGGAATTTGATCGTATTAAGAATACATTCGACACGATCAACTCCACTCTTCTCGGAAAATGGAAGGGCGATGGTGCCGACGCTTATAAGACCGAAACCGATCACATTCTTGAAAACATAGGCGGTATCAAGGATACCTTGAACGGCATCAATACTACGGTCCTTAAGGATGTTAAAGATAGCTATAATAATTTGGACGAGCAATTAGCAGCCTTTAACATTAATCCGTCGTCCGGCGAATAGTACCGGCAATATTCGCTATTTTGGAGGAGAAGAAATGGGTATAAACATAGGATCAGCCGTTATTCCCGTCAAGGAAGAAAAGAAGCGCCAGATTATCGAACTTACCGAACTTACCGAAAACTCGAAAGAGTCGATTTTCAGTCTGATATTGAATGACAACAGCGACGAGGTCGTGACGACGCATGAGCAATGAACTCTACGGCAACTCATACAAATATGTGGTTGATACGTCTTACGGAGTGAATCAGGATGGATTTATTGCCATCGGAACCGAAAGTATCGTATATAAAGGGCTAAAAACCAAGCAGGACGGCGGTCTTCAATTTTCCTGCGTGCTGAAATTTAAGCCCAAAGCTTTATTGGTCGACGGCGAGGTGATCGATCGCTTACGAATCTTCAAAGAAGAAGAATGGAAGATTTTCGAGGAGCTGCGCGAATGCCGCTCGATTGTAAGAATCGACGATGTCATTGAGAATCTGGGTGACTTCAGCCTGGCATGCAGCCGGACAGACAGCGGCGTAATCAATTGCTCTACCTTTTTTTGTGTCGTGGAGGAATTCATCGACGGCTGGAACCTGGACGAGTTTTGCCGCGAAGAATACTGGAAACTTCGCAGGATAGAGCCTCTTGGCAACGGACTTTCTAAAGTCATCAACTTTAATGACTTTTCTCCTGATGAACAGAAATCCGTTAAGCAGAGCTACAATTATGACAATATTCTAAAATATCAGAACCAGATTTTGCTCTTTATGCAAAACCTGTCTGACATTTTGCAGTTCGCCACGGAACAGAAGAATATTTTACACCTTGATCTAAAACCGGATAACATTATGGTTACGCGTTATGGCAAGGAACTTGTCCTGATTGACTTTGGCCGGTCACGCAAGGTTACAAAAACGAACCGGTTTGTAAAGCTCGGACTGCCTCCCGTTGATTATAGGCAGCCTGAATCCCTGGAGAAGTTTTTCCAGCACGGCACTCTGGGTTATTCAGCCCCCGAGTGTTTTGCGGATCCTTCCGACGGCTCCTCCTTCCCTTTTAACTCTGATTTTGAGAGAGGAAGAATGTCGATAGAAAGTGATATCTTCTCTTTGGGAGCGACGTTTTGGGAGTGCCTCAATATTTTCGAACTTGTTACCATGAGTAATCTCTTCTCCGAAGACACCCATGATTTTTATCAGGAATATTTCCTGACGGATAGTGTTTATACAAAGCGCGATTTGTCCTGCACTTCCATGTATTATCATAAAAAACTCGATATGATTATCCGGAAATGTACGAGAAAACGCAGCAAAAGCTATGAATATACAGGTAATGGGGATTTCTATCATTCTTATGCAGAATTAAAAAAAGATATTGAGAACGCCAAGGACTCCGTGCCGACCATTATTAAAGAAGAAAACGTAAAGGTGAAGAAAGCGTTTAACGTAAGCGGCGCTATGCTTTCCTTTTCCCTTGTTTTTCTTGTCATTTACGGCATATATCAGCTGTCAGCCTTTAATATAGCGCAGGATAAATGGGACAATATCACGGCCAATTACAACGATACACAGTTCTATCGACTTGAAGAAATTGCAAGCGACCTGATTGTCACCGCGCCGATCAATCAGGTGAATGCCACTTACGATAAAATCGCATCCTTCACCTATTCGGGCAATGATATCTCCGAATATGAAGGCAAACTGCTCGTTAATCTGTTACAGAAAGTCAATAACAGCAGCGAGCTGCCCAGACGTGTTGATGAAATCATGAAGAACGCCAACACGAGGAGATTCAAAGAAATTTCCACCGAAATAATTAAATTGAATAGTGTTGATAACAGTATTGGGTACGACCTGGCGCAGGCAATATACGACGTGGAAGTCGCTAAAACCAATATCCCACAAGCTTATGATACTTTGCAAAAATATCAGAACAACAAGGATTTTAGTAATGCCATTATTAAATTGAAGAATGTGCTTGATAACGATGAGTGTATTAAGACCATTTCCGACCAAAGAAGCATCACCCGCCAGGAAGTTCAGGACATCTTCCTGCGTATAGGCCGGGAGGAGTAAAGACATGCTAAGAAGGATTAACAGACTGCTCGACAAAGTGCCGATTCTAAAATATGTGTTAACGGCGTTTGTAAAATGGCTGATCGTCACTGCGGGAACATTTTTCACGCTTTATATTGTGCTGACACTTACGAAAGTGTATGGCAAGTTACAGAGTATGCTGGATTTGAAGTACAATTCGCCCTTCATTCTGGTACCGCTATATTCGTCTGCAGCACTTGCCGTATTGTGTTTCGTTATCGGATTTTTGTTGTATTTCCATAAATACAAGCGCTCGAAAATAAAGACAAGATTCAATAAAGACTTTACGAGTATTCTCGAAAATGCTCAGAAAAAGTGAGTTTCAAATCTGGGGGGATCATGAGATCTATGCTAAATCATAAGTTACTGTTGATTGAATCATCTATATTCATGTTTCTATTTTCAACATCCTTTCTTATAATGCCGATCGCCTCCGGACTGAGTTTGAGCGGGGATAATCTTCTCCTGACAGTTACCGCCCTTTGGTTCTGGCTGTCGGCTATTCTGGCGTCCATTACGTTCCTTTTAGCAAATCGAAAAAGGAAAGCCGCCTCAAGTCCGGCTAAGTTTCGTCCCGGCATCTTCCGCTTCTTTCAAAATCCGTGGGCAAAGCTCGCTGATACTGCATTTGGTGTAAGCCTCATCGGACTGATCATTGTTCTGCTTGTGGCCTCGCAGAGCTATTTTACCTTTATCTTCGTTTCTCTGTCCGTTTTTACCTTTCTCATGCACAGCGTGATGAACGGCAAGAATTTCCAATATTTCGTTGAAGCAAATATCCATAGCAAGAGGGGGAAGTAAGAAGTGATGATTATGAACAAAAGAAATTCTCAGTATGGTCTTACGCTGCGTTTTAGGCTGATAGCTCTCGTACTTTCGATGATTATGGTGTTGGGGATGTTCCCTCTCGGCACAAAAATGCCGGTTGTTGCGGCGAATGAAGAGCCAACATTTGTCTTTACTGATAAAAACATACATGGAATACCAGGAATTGTGGTGACACTAACTGGTACAGATGGTGAAGCGAGTGTTACATCACTGCCTTCCGGCAGCGACGGTGTCGCACACTTCAAACCGAATGAATTGATCGTTGGTCATACCTATACCTATTCGGTTGCCACAGGTGCATACAAACCTGTGACCGGCGGGCAGATAACAATAAAAGTATCTGACAACAAAGTCGATATCAAACTTTTTGCCCCTGTGCCGGAAGGTTCCATTTCTCCGTCAAGTTCTACTCTAGTGGCAGGCGAGTCTGTGATACTGCAGGCAAATGCCACCGGTATGGGGAATCTGACTTACCAATGGTATAAAAATGGAAGCAAGCTTGACTGGAAAACAGATTCGAAACTCACCCTTGACAATATGAAGACAGCAGACAGTGCCACCTACACCTGCGCGGTTCATTCCAGCCTGTCTGTTGAGAATGATAACAAAACACTTTCTGCCAATATAAGCGTTTCACAAGAAGCTCCGGCTGTTTCGCCATATATCAAACCATTATTTATCTTTACCGATCGTAATGGAGTAGGAATATCCGGAATTGTAGTGACTCTGGTAGGCACAAAAGGTGAAGGAACGGTTAAATCAGAACCTTCTGATCTTAACGGTGTCGCGAACTTCCGACCGAATAAAGTTAAATTCGGCTCCGCCTATACATATTCGGTTGCCACCGGTGCGTACATACCTGTGACTGATAGCACGATAACTATTACGGATGCTAACACGCCTCTTCAATTAAAACTTTATGCTCCTGCACCGACCGGTTCCATTTCGCCGGAGAATCCTTCTTTAACAGAAGGCGATTCTGTTACACTTCAGGCAAACGCCAGTGGTATGGGACAGCTGTCTTACCAATGGTTTAAAGACGGATCTTTGATTGACGGCGCAACAAATTCGAAGCTGACAATAGACTCGGTGCTGTTGTCAGACAATGTAGCCTACTCCTGTGAAGTTACATCCAATTTAATTAATCTAAGTGACAAATTAACCGTTTCCAGCACTTTGCATGTTACTCCGGCACCTCTAGTTCCGGTGGATCTCGTACAATTGTTTACCTTTATAAACAGCAAATCCGAAGGAATACCTGGAATTGTGGTGACTCTGACAGGCACAAACGGCGAAGATACGATTGTATCAAAGCCTTCTGATGCTAACGGTGTCGCTAAGATCAACATGAAGGAAGCCGTCATTGGCTCTACCTATACGTATTCAGTGGACACCGGCGCATACAAACCAGTAACAGGCGGACAGGTAACCATTCAGGAACCTTACCCGATCGTCGACATAACACTATTTGCTTTTGCACCGACCGGTTCTATTTCTCCGCAAAATCCTTCTCTAATCGAAGGCGATTCTGTTGCGCTTCAGGCAAACGCCAGTGGTATGGGAACGCTGTCTTACCAATGGTTTAAAAATGGATTTAAACTTGACGGAAAAACAAATTCAAGTCTTACCATTGACTCGGTGCAGTCGACCGACGCTGCCGACTACTCCTGTGATGTTACGTCCGCCTTGTCTGCTGTTGGTGATAAATTAACCGTTTCTACAAGTTTGACCGTATCTGCTAAACCTACAGTGGTTCCGGTGCAGACCCCGCCATCCTTTGTCTTTTCCAATAAATGGAACTGGGCAATATCCGGAATTGTGGTTACTCTAAAAGGTACCAACGGTGAAAGGGATGTTGTCTCAAAACCTTCTGATATGAATGGTGTCGCGACCTTCCGTCCAGACGAATTGATTTTAGGCTCTACCTATACATATTCGGTTGCCAACGGTGCCTACGACCCTTATACAAGTGACGAAACGATTACAATAAAGTCTAATGATAATCAACAAACTCCAATAACACTTTATGCGCCTGCACCGGTCGGTTCTGCTTCCCCTCAAAACCTATCTTTAACATACGGAGATACTAATTCTGTGACACTTCAGGCAAACGCCAATAGTTTGTTCGGTTGGTCGCTGAATTATCAATGGTATAAAGGCGTTGTCAAGATTCAAGGCGCAACAAATTCCTCGTATACGATTAATAATTTAAAGGTGTCCGACACTGCCGGCTATACCTGTATAGTTACTCACAACTTATCTAAAGATGGTGTATATTCGGAAATTGGCACTAATCTGACTGTTTCAGAGGCAACCCCGAAAATTACGGTGGTTCCCAGTCCTGCAAGCGGCGCTGATTATAGCGAAAACAGCATTACGCTGACCGCTACGGTTGTGCATCCGACAAACAATACGGTTGCTAAGCCTATCGGCAATGTAAGTTTTTATGTGGATGATGTTTTAATAGGAACGGAATCCTTAAACAATGGTATTGCAACATTAAACGACATAGATCTGGCAAGAGCGGCAAGTTATGCTATTTACGCAAAATACGATGGATTAACCGATTCAAACTATGCCGATGCTACGTCTGATACAATTCCAACATATGAAGTAGGAAAAATCACACCGAGAGAAGGTACGGATTATAGCCTAAACACACCTAACGGCGATAATGGGTGGTATAAATACGGCCGTAATTTTGAAATATCTCCTGTTTCAGGCGGATTGTTTGATCTTATCACATTAGATCCGGCTGGCGAGTCGAGCAGCAAGCTTTCCATCACGGATGAAACATCTAAAAATGGTGCCGATGTTACTTTTTATCTGGTGAATTCCGTATCAGGTGAAGTTTCCAACCCGAAAACGATTCATTATAAGCTTGATAAAACAGCTCCGACAGGTATTGCTTATAATCGTCCGAGCTTTGATAATTACATATGGTTTACTTGGTATCATAGAATCACCTTTACTGCGTCTGACAACAGTTCTGGATTAAAGGAAATTATCTGGAACGGAAAAGACGGTTCTTCGCATAATGTCCCAAAAATCGATGGTGTGTATGTTTCCGAAATGACTAGAGATCAATGGAACAATATGGCTTCGGTTGCAGTGAAAGATGACGCAGGAAACTGGTATGTAATGGATGTCGCTAACAAAAGCATAACCGTTACATACAGTTCTCCTACGATAGCAATAAATCCTGCTGGGGATCCGATAACCGGTAATAATCATGATTCAAATACGAGATTCTTTTATAAGGCTGATCAAGTGCCCGTATCTGTTAAATTTACGGCTAAGAGTAAAGATTTCTTGACTGACACTATCCATATAACCGTTAATGGAGCAGAAATTCCTGTTGACACCTGGATTCATGACTCTGTGAAGGAGGAGTATACTCGTACAATTTCTTTGGCAGCTGACGGCGAATACATAATTGCAATAAACGCGACCGGATTCTCCGTTTCCAGTGAGGAATATCCTGGAAAAGTAAATACGGGTTCGTATGTCTCCAACAAGATCATAATCGATACGACAGCGCCTGTAATTACGGCTGCGTATAGTCCTGCCACGCCTGCAACTGGCAATGCAGCTTACTCTGATACACGTACCGCTGTGTTTTCGGTAACCGAGAAATATTTCGAGTCCAGCAACCTTGCGTTCTCTTCCTTCTCCGCTACGGACATAGAGGGTAATCATTTGCCAAATGAGAATGAATTAAAGGAGGCGCTCCTGACAGCGTTAAAATCGGCCACATGGACACCCGATGGCGATAAACATGTCTCGTCAGCGATTCCTTTCAGCGCCGAAGCAAGATACAGTTTTACTTTGACGTGTACAGATTATGCCGGCAATCTAGGCTCCTATATCGAATCCACTCCGTTTACCGTTGATAAATCTTCGCCGAATAACGTGCAAATTGCTTATAAAACCAATCCTGTCAGCACCTTCTTGCAGGTAATCACTTTTGGTTTTTACAAGCCTTCGGTAACGATCGAGCTATATGCGGATGATTCAGTCTCCGGAGTCGGCCATTTTAACTGGACATTTACACGGGAAGACGGATCCAGTACAACATTGAATGTTCCAACGGAATCGGCGCAAATTGACTCAACCGATACCGGGCATTTCCGTTATGAGAATAATGGAAAAACGGCTGTTGCGACTTTAACCCTTACTGCCGATGAGTTTGCCCAATATCGGGGAAGTATCTCCTTTACTGTAACAGACAAAGCCGGACATACGTCTGCCGCTCATTACGGCGACGGTACGGCAAAGGATGAGAACGGCAATCAATACAATACCGATCCGGATCATGTGATTGTCGTAGATACGATCAGCCCGACACGTACGGTCAGCTACCCTATGCCGCAGCAAATCCGTGATAAGGACACCCTTGCCCCCTATGTCGGCGACAAGGCGGCACGAGCAAACACCGAGGGAATAAATTCCATTCTCTATTATGACAAAACCTGCGGGGATATGATTCCGGTTACCCTTAAAATCGCAGAGGCCAATTTCTATGCGGATGATACGGATCTGATCGTTAAGGTGAATGGTACGCCTTATACCATAGATAATTGGGCTCAAAGCGGCGACGAATGGACGGGTACCATTAAACTTATCGACAACGGAGCATATACCATATCTGTTTCCTATACTGACAAATCCGGAAATGTGATGACTCCCTATCAGTCCGAGAAAATCGTTATAGACAGAGTGAATCCCACGATTGACAAATATGTGTTTACACCCCTGACTTCTGATGGAACTGCGGATACAAGTGCGTTTGTGGAAGTATTGGAATATGGCTACTATTTCAAAACGGCCTTTAATGCCAGCATCTACACCTCCGATGCTTCTCCTTCCTCCGGATTCGACATCATTTCCTACCGATTAGTTCCCTACGAGAATGGTGTAAAAAAGGATGAAATAACCGGTACATTGCCCGTTTCAAACGGCGTTGCTAACCTGGGTATACCGGCTGGGTTTAAAGGTCAGATTTATGTGGAGAGCTTCGATAATGCCGGCAACCATTCCGGTCAGGTAACACCCCAATCGTTCGTCATTGATCAGGATGCACCGATCATAAATATTTTGATGAACAATACAACTTCCTATACCGATGCGAACGGGAATAAGCTTTTTATTACCGACATGAGTGTAACGGCAACCATTACGGATACCTCCTCCGGCATCAAAGAAATCGGATATTCACAGAGTTCCGAGAAAGCCGGATTCGCAAGAAAGAGCATTGTACTGGCAAATACCGGATACCATGTAGGCGACTCTTTAGGCGACGGCTGGGTGGTTGCCGCTATGGATACGAATCTTGTGACGAAGGTAACAAAGACATTCTCATACACCGCGGATGACAATGACATCCTTCTCACACTGGATGCCACGGACCGCTCCGGCAACAAAATAGCGCGCGCAGACAGCGAGAAGTTTACGATTGACAAAACAAATCCCATTATCAGTGTTTCTTTTCGAGAAGACAATGATGCCGATGTCTATTACGAGGCCAACCGGATTGCCGACATAACTGTAATCGAACGCAATTTCAGCGCCTCCCTGATTAAAACGGCGATTGAAAACAAATTCGGAGATGTTCCCGGAATCACTTTTACGAAAATTTCGGATTCAGAATATAAGGCTGTGATTGAATTCGACGAAGGTGACTATTCCTTTACCATGTCAGGCACGGACTTCGGTAACCATGCCGCAGTTGTCAATTACAGCGGCGGAAATGAGAACGCGTTTTATGTGGACAAAACAAAACCGGTTGTGAGTGCCAATTTTGCCGAATTTACTAACGACGCAACAGATAACAGTTTCAATAAGGATAAGCTCGTTACCATCCTGATAACCGAACATAATTTTGATGCCTCTCTCGTAAACTTGCGTATTCTCCGTAAGGATGCAGGTGCGGATCACAATACCGAGGGATTGACCGACATTACGGCGGATTTTCTTAAAGGAATAAATTGGGTTGCCGATGGTGACAAACATTCCATTACACTTACGTTCTCCGCGGATGCTGTCTATTTCGTTGAAGTGTCTCCGTCAGACAAAGCAGGAAACGCCGCAGCGCAGACAAGTACAGGGATATTCGAAATCGATAAAACAGCACCTGTAGTCCGTGCAAAGGACGGATCTCCCGTAAGTTCTGAAGACATAGAATTCTTGGATGTCTATACCGCTGACCGAAAGAACGATCCTGTACCGACAGTTGATTTCAGTGACATGAACGTGGATCATATCAATTATGTGCTGACCGTTTGGATCCCGGATTATTCAGACCCGGAGGCGCTGCCAATTATTAAGCCTGTGAGAATTTATCTGGAAGAGGATACCGGAAAATCAGGAGTAATCAAGGGCAGCAAGTTCACCTTGCCCGATTTTACAAAAGACGGTGTTTACGCTCTTGAGCTGACAGCGGTTGATGTTGCCGGAAATGAAAGCGCGCTTAACATCAACACATACGCACGAATCGTAGATCAAGACGTACTGGCCTTCATTATGAACAGCAATGTGAAAGGCAAAACCGGACTCTTCTCTTTCCAGGACGAGAATGGAACTCCCATCAGCATGCGCCCGGATAGTTTTACTGATCTGACAATATTCGTACTGGCCAAGAGCGATACAGATGTCGAAATTGTGCTTCGGGATACCAATGCACAAGAAATCCCAGTAGATGCTCAAGAAACCACAGATGACAGCATATACGGGCTTACTATGTACAACTTCGTTCTCAAATCCGATTTCTTCAAAAACAATTTTGCAGGCGATACGGATGTGGACTTGTATTTAACCGTTAAGAACGACGGCAACCGTATAGACTTAGGACGAATGCATATCGACAACGTTGCTCCCTCCTGTGTTCTTCCAAGTGAATTCCGTTCATGGAATTGGTATTTCGGTGAAACCGCAAGAACAATTACATTAACGAACATCAGTGAACAGCTGGATCAGAATAGATGTAAAGTCTATGATAACGGTAAAGAGATCGACTTCCTCTACTCAAGCACGGAGAATACCATCACTTTCACCCTCAGCAAGGGCTGGCATAACGTCGGTGTTGTACTAAGCGATATGGCAGGCAACGATAACAGCATTCAGGAAAGGGAGTACCTGTATATCGGTTATTTCTGGCTGTGGATTATCATTGGAGCGTCCGCAATTGGTATTGCTGTGACTGTCTCCCTGGTTATCAGGAACAGGCGGAGAAGACGGAAACTCGAGAATGAGTAATTTATACATTTCTTTTCGGGCGAATATAGCAGTAATGGAGTACATGAAAACAAAAAAGGCGGTCGAGCACTTAGTGACGACCGCCTTTTTTGCGACCTGGATAATGAAATTTTGCTTGTATCATTTTGCAGGTTCCTTATTGCATATGCCTTTGCTATGGAATCCAACTAAGCCTTTTTGCGGTTTCGATATCTTAAATGTTGTCTCTACCATCCTGTACCGGCACCTCAATATGCAGGCGTCGGCGTTGGCACTGGTGTTGGCACTGGCGTTGGTACCGGCAACGGTCCCGTTGTTGGCGCAAGCACATGAGTATCCGACTGCTCAAAGTCTTCAATTCTTATATCAATACCCGTCTTAATCCCGTCGTAGATGCTTTTTAAAAAGCCGCCAAAGAGTCCCGAAAAGATTCCATTGCGATATGTTTTAATGGAAAGTGTTTGTTTTTGATTTCTAAGAAGTTTAGTGCAAACCATTTTAAATGAAGATTCATAACTCCCCGTGCCTGCAAATCTACTTATAGCAGGGAAAGTTTTAGAAAGAGATTTTACTACCTTACTGGTAGCCGTTCCAAGAAGACTGAATGCTGTCCCAAGCAACGCACTCCTTCCTGTATCCAGAAAAATATCAGTAGTGGACGTCCTTTCCCCACCTGTAATGTTCTGCAAATTTTCAGCGATAAACGTTGACATTGCGCAATCAGCAGCACATGATAGCGTTGGATTTTTTGTGAGCAACATCAACATACCACCCACAGCACCGCCTATTCCCGCGCCAACATATGTCTGCCAACTGCTTACGTAAACCTCACCTATAATCAAGCTCGTGACACAATCAGCCACAACCTGTGATCCTAAACCGACCGCTGCCCCAATAACAAATGATGTTACTATACCAACAAGGGCTAAACCAGTACCAAATGTAGCAACACAAAATGCAAAAATTGCTACAACTATAATGATGGCACAAATTAAGCTAACTATAGACGCCCAATTTTCTTTGCACCATTCGGCAGCCTTCTGAAATCCGTTGCCGATCTTTTCCCAAACACTCTTCTCGCTTTCCGGCTTCAAATAGTAGTAAAGCGAATAAAAATCATCTTTGTTCTGGTTGACGATATCCGCAACTATACCGTCAATACGATCTACATCTGCAATAAAGTTCTCATTGTTCTGCATAAATACTAGATGTGCATCGGTTCTGCTTTCCTGAATTTGTGTAGAAGAATTTATTGAAGTGATAACTTCATCTGTATTATATATGCTAGTATTGATACCGATAATTTTATCTTTAAATGACACCAACTCCGACTTATAGTTGAATAAGGAGTCATTTGTAACACCAACCAATCCGCACATTCGGTTTACTTTCTCTGCATATAAAGCTATAGTAGCCATTTCATTACCTCTGTTTATGTATTATAACTTTATTAATAATAATTGTCCATTGTACTCGATATCTTTATACACACTTGTTGCGCAATTATTTTATATACATGAGCCTCCTCATATCAGTGAAATTAGCACTTGATTACTTATTATCTATCGATACTATAAAGAATGCAGCGATGTTATCTTTTTGACCAAATATCGTTGTTGAACGAATCCAGTCCACCCGACCTATTTCTGCAGCATCAAGGGTGAACTTCTTCCATATACCTTTCCTACGCTTATAAAATATAATGCAATATCCTGCATCCCCTGAGACAAAGTAAACGGGGTTGGGAATAATAAAAAAATTACCGCTCCCAAAAGCGTACCCACTATCAATATGCCATTTGTACCTTAAACAGGAGAGGCTTAAATATGGCAGCTGCTACGCACATGACAAAAAAGACGATCAAGAGTACTTTAGCGATAATCGAAGAAACCAAATTATCTTCAAAACTCATCAAAATTAAGATTGCTTTAACAAAAACGAACGAAACAATGAATCCGGCTAAGCCTTTCTGTGATATCGTAATTTCAAATTTTGTTTCTGCCATTATGCAATCTCCTTTGCTAAGACGTGTGTAGTTGGTGTTGCTGAACTTGCTCTGTGATTAATGGCGTGAGTGGAACGTTCTATTTCACAAAACCTCTCGTTTCGATCCAGATTTTGCTTTCATCAACGTTGTCTTTTAAGTATGCAATCATTTCTTCTGAGTTTTCCAAAAGAGTCTGTACTCCGAACTTCCGCGAACCAACGCTCACCGTGAGATTATCCATTTTTCCGAATCCTGATAATGAAACAAGCCAATCTATCCTCTCTATATCTGCAACATTAATGTTGAACTTCTTGAATAAACTCTTCCGAACGTTTATTGAACTCCCATCAACTGTGATTTTGTATGTTTTTGTATATACGCTCATACATATAAACAGAGCGGCTGAAATTGCAGATATTATATATAATAATACATGTTGTGCTCCTTTAAGCAAAGTAAATGGCACCGGAAAAAATATAGATAATACTGCGCCAAAAAGCATGCAGATTATTACATCTTTTTGAAATGCAACGGTAAATTTGCTAGTACTCATACAACTCTCCCTCACCTTCATTCATGTTAATTCTGAGTATCCGTCTGTCAATTGTTAATCCATTTCTTAACCCAGCCAAACAGACGTTCTGACATTTTGTTAAAATGAATGGCTTCCCCGCTCTTCAGATCCAGAAATGTCTTTACCATGGTTTTTTTCCTCAGACACAGTCTCCAGCAATTCTCTCTGACACGTTATATAGTTCCCGGTTTGCTTAAAGCAGATTGCCTGTATCAGAAAAGATGCGGATTTGTACAATCCGTTTAGAATATCGTCATTTCTATCATACACCATATTGTGAACGCATCCATGGTAAATATCACATGCACCAATCTTTATTGCTCTGCTGACAGCCGTATCGTCAATGAGTATTAAAAGCGCCTCCAGGCTTCCCTTAATGGGCTTCGTGTCATAGAAGAACTGGAAAAGATCGGAGGGTTCCCAGTTCATAAGCTCCGTTTTACCGGAAAGAAAGCCGCAAATCTTATCGCGGTACGGCAATGTATCCAGCATCTGATCGTAGATTTGTGTATCCGCAGCGGTCAGTTCATCAAGTATCACACCCATATCTATATCGCTTGTTTCTGTTGCTCCCCCTCGTTCGTAGCTACCCTGGAGACCTGCGAACCAGACCCGCCCGATAGAATTGCTATCTAGAGTTTTTAAGAATAAATCCATCAAGGAAGCAATGTTTACCAAAAAATTCCCCACACAAATCGGATGCAACCCAATACTCTGTTCATTCTTGATGTATGTCGTTAATTGGGCATTGGTTTTTCTCATTATAATGCTTAAACTCCTGTTTGCCTAAACCAGTTCAAACAAATGCGCTGTTCTTTTAACGCTTTCGCTAAGTCGTTCACAGGGCGCTAATTTTCTCACATTATTGTGCGTTTTCTCTTGCTCGCTAATAATCTTGGGTGAGATGTGTATCCGATCTGCAATACAAAATGATTCATATGGATCATTCCTGTGGTTTCCTTTTTCATAAAGGATTTATAATAAGAAGGTATAAATCCAATTCTTGCTTCAGCGAAGGTGAAATTATGTTGGAGTTTATTAATAACCAGTACGTTCAGATTGTTATGAGCTCAATCGCAGTCTATCTGTTTATCATTGTAGCGATTCGCCTGTTCGGGAAAAAGGAATTGTCCCAGCTTTCCGTGATCGATCTGGTCTTCATTCTGCTGATCAGCAACGCGGTGCAGAACGCGATGGTCGGATCGAATTCGACTCTCCTGGGCGGCCTGGTGGCAGCCGGCGCGCTGTTTGTCACCAATTTCATTTTCAAGCAGTTCCTGTATCGATTCCCGAAATTCAGCAGCATTATTCAGGGCGAGTCGCTGATGCTGATCTATAAAGGGAAGCTCAATATCCAGAACGCCGCAAAAGCGAAGCTGACGATGGATGAAATCCTGGAAGTCCTCCGAGAGAATGGCGTAGATAGAATCGAGGCGGTTGATTTGGCAGTTCTTGAAGTAGACGGCAATATCAGCGTTCTGTCCGATGATTACCGGCATAAAACGGTTAAGAAGAGAGCCCCGAGACGGGCACCTCAGACAAAGGAGAATTAGGAGACGTTCACATGAAGATTGCTGTTTTTCAGTTTGCGGCCGGAAGCGTTATTTCGGATAATTTTGCGGTTATTCAAAGGGCAATTTCTGAAGCCCATCGAAGCCATGTGCGTCTCCTGGTTTTTCAGGAGTGTGCTTTATGCGGTTATCCACCGATTGAGAGGGAAAATGTCCGGGATATCGATTTTTCGCGAATGGATTCCTGCATTGGCGAGATCAAGGCGTTGGCCAAACAATGTGATATGTATATTGCGCTTGGGACTGTCCGAAAGTCGAATGATACGTATTATGATTCGGTTCTTGTCATTGGCCCGACAGGCGAATTCATCGGCATATATGATAAGCGGGCTCTCTGGGGATGGGACAAGGATACCTTTGTACCCGGCGAATCGGACGGAATCTTTGAGATCGATGAGTTCAAGGTGGGGTTCCGAATTTGCTATGAGGTGCGTTTTCCGGAGTATTTTCGCGAATTGTTTGCAGCCGGCGTTTCCTTGTGCTTTGTTTCGTTCTGCGATGTGTCAAAGCAGGTGGATGATGAGCGATATGACATTCTCAAATCACATCTTGTTACCAGAGCGGCGGAGAATGTTATGACCGTCGTCTCGGTCAACAGCACATCGGGGTATCCGACAGCTCCGACCGCTGTTTTTTCGCCGGACGGACACGTGATTCAGGCGGCGGAGAAAAACCAGGAGTCCCTGCTTATTTACGAATACGAGAAAGCGAAGAATTCTTTCAGCGGTGAAGGAAGAGAGACGCTGTCGAGAACGTTGTTGAGATAAGCATTACCGCCTTCTCGAAATTTGTTTCCTCTTCATTGGCGGAGATGGTAACCGGCAGTGGCCTCACGACGTGAGTTTTTATCATTGAGAGCCTACTCAATCGACATCTAAGCGCATTTGAGTAGGTTCGCCGAGACTCCCGACGTGAGTTTTTATCATTGCGAGCCTACTCAATCGACATCTTAGCGCATTTGAGTAGGTTCGCTGAGACTCCCGACGTGGGTTTTTTATCGTTGCGAGCCTACTCAATCGACATCTTAGCGCATTTGAGTAGGTTCGTCGGCCTGCCAAAGCGCGTTTCTTATCATTGCGAGCCTACTCAATCGGCATCTAAGTACATTTGAGTAGGTTCGCGGGTGCCTCGAAGCGTGGTTTTTGTCATTGACAAGCCTACTCAATCGTCATCTTAGCGCATTTGAGTAGGTTTATCTTCTATTCATTGACGACGGCTTCTGATTCCCATCAAGGAGGAGGATACGGAACGGTTCCTCTCCATTGTCTAAAAGCTGTGTTGTAACCGACGGGCCAAAATCGCCCAAATGCAGCGAGTATTGTCTCACGGTTTGAATCACCGGAATGGATGAACTAGATCCCGATTTCGGTCGCTTCGGAATGGATTACCAATCGACTCTCCGTTCAGTCTTACAAAAGAATCTTTCAGGGGAGAGTCCATGCGTTCAGATATCCCGTAAATCCGGGAGCATTTTTCTTGCGAAAGTGGCTCTCACTCTCCGGACTGGCGGATCTTGCTCGCCGGAGAAGCCGGCTCATTTTGTCACGGATTACCCCACAGAGTCCCAAAAGATCGGTGCTGCAATCAGGTTTGTTGCAATCGCAATCTGATATGAATCATTCTGTCTTAAAATAATACGCGAACTCGTCATAGGTTCTCGCGAGATACTCTCCCATAATTTATCAGCATTCATTGACATTTATTCCGACTAATACTATATTGTTTTTATCTGTTAACCGAGAAATATTAAGCGCATATACGTAACCCATACCGGGAGGATTCTATGAAGAGATCTATTGTGAATGTCGTATTGATCGCCGCCCTTCTCTCCTGCTCGCTTGTGCTGAGCGGCTGCCTTCCGGTACTCCTGCTGAGCCGTTCCGGGAATCACAACCGGGAGGAACAAATCGAGGAGACGTATGAAACGGTAGACATCGATAAGATTCTATCGTTTGACGACGACGATGATGATGACGGTGATGGAGACGATGACTATGACGACGAATTCCAATCGGATCTGATGGATGGCTTTTCGCTCGACGATACCGCGTGGCAGGTAACGCGCGACCGTTCGTATCTGGTTTTCGAGAATGATGAGGATTTTAAATTCTCTGAATCGGATGACAAGGATGCCGACTATTTCGAAGGGACATATGATATTTATACAGGCGAAGATGCTGTCGATTATATGACAGATGATCTCGAATCATACGGCGTTACGAAGGACGAACTTCAGAGATTGTTTGATAATAATGAGGAGTACGACGTTGCGAACTTCATCTGTCTGGTTCTGCATTGTAATGCCTGCTATATAGACAATGAAAACACCTTGGACGAGCCCTATGACAGACCCTATATGGGTTGGCTTCTTCAGGATGACGACGAA
Source organism: uncultured Mageeibacillus sp. (assembly GCA_964617375.1). GTDB lineage: Bacteria > Bacillota > Clostridia > Saccharofermentanales > Saccharofermentanaceae > Firm-13. The sequence goes on from CAZTXQ010000028.1 coordinate 30,006, forward strand.
TTGTTTCTCGATTTAACGAGCATGAATTCCGCCGAATACGTTACTTTCGTACAGCAGGAAGACTGAAAATCGCGGGTGAATTCTATGAACACCGATGGTTTCTATCTTCACAGATCGTTTCTATGAGAACGGCCGGGGAACATAAGCTTCCCGGCCGCCTTTTCTTATTAGTAGTTCCTCACAAGTCGCAGGTTTTCTTCTCTTCGGTTTCTTCTTCCAAATCGCAACGGAATTTCCGGAATTCGGCCGGGACGTCCTCTTTGCGGATTAAGTCATGGACGGCGCAGCTTCCTGCTTTTTCGGCTGTCTCGTAATACCAGCACTTGTAATTCAGCATTTCGAGCATGTTCTGCTGCTCTTCCATCTGGCGGAGAACCTGGTCGCGCTGAGATTTTACGATGGCGAGACGCTCGCCGATTTTGTCATCACCCGCTAAACAGCAGTCCATAAAGTGCTTGATTTCCTTGATCGGCATACCGGTTTTTTTCAGGCATTCAATAACCTTAAGGCTCGACATGTCTTCGTCGCCGAAGATTCGCATGCCGCCGTCGGAACGCTTGACGAACGGAAGCAGGCCTTCTTTGTCGTAGTATCGTAATGTCGAAGCGGTTACGTTGAGTTTTTTGGCGATCTCGCCGACGGTATACATCATATTTGCTCCTCCGGTTATTTTTTCGTGAATATTCGAAAACGGGTATTGACTTAATGTTAACTTTAAGTTGTAGAGTCGTTGTGAACTCTAAGTAGAGACTTTATCACATATCATCTTGCGATTCAATTGAGGAGGCAAAATAATGTTAGGCAATTTTATGTATTCGAATCCGACTAGGCTTCATTTCGGGAAGGCTTCTCTTCTTGCGCTCGGCGAGGAGCTTCCCAAATACGGGAAAAATGTGTTGCTTGTATACGGCGGCGGTTCTGTTAAGAAATCCGGACTTCTGGATACGGTTAAGAGGATTCTTGCAGAGAACGGGAAAACGGTTTTCGAGGATGCGGGCGTTATGCCGAATCCGACGGTTGCGAAACTCAACGAGGGATGCCGTCTGGCCTGGGAGAATCATGTCGACCTGATTCTGGCCGTGGGCGGCGGATCGGTCTGTGATTATGCCAAGGCGGTGTCGGTCTCGGCGTATTGCGACGAGGACCCGTGGGAGAAGTTTTTCCTGCGCATGGAGGAACCCGGCGAGACGATCCTTCCGGTAGGATGCATTCTGACGATGGTCGGAACCGGTTCCGAGATGAACGGCGGATCGGTGATCACGAATCCGGACACAAAACGTAAGATCGGGCACGTATTCGGGGAGAATGTTTTCCCGAAGTTCACGATCTTGAATCCGGAACTGACGTTCACGGTTCCGCAGTACCAGATGACTGCAGGCTTTTTCGACATTATGTCGCATATCCTGGAGCAGTATTTCTCCGGAACCGACGACAACACTTCGGACTACATCATGGAGGGGCTTCTCAAGTCCCTGATCCACAGTTCCCGGATCGCGGCCTCGAATCCGACCGATTACGAGGCGCGAAGCAATATTATGTGGACATCGACATGGGCGCTCAACACGCTTACGGCCAAGGGCAAATCCACCGACTGGATGGTGCACATGATCGGGCAGTCGGTCGGCGCCTATACCGACGCGACGCACGGCATGACGCTTTCCGCGGTCTCCCTGCCGTATTACCGGTACATTATGCCGTACGGGCTCGCGAAGTTCGTGCGCTTCGCCACGCATGTGTGGGATGTCGATCCTTCGGGAAAAGCGGACGATGAGATTGCCGGCGAGGGACTCGCACGGATGGAATCGTACATGCGCGAGCTTGGACTCGTGATGAGCATCCGGGATCTCGGCGTGACCGATGATATGGTAGAGGGAATCGCCGCCAGTGCCTTTATTCTTACGGGCGGCTATAAGGTTCTTACAAGGGATGAGATCGTCCGGATCCTGAAGAGCAGCATGATCTGAGTCCATAAATACACTTGCCGTAAAGGAATGAGTCCGGTTTTCGGACCCATTCTTTTTTGTTTTAAGGACTCAATTTGCCGTCTGAGTGCCGGACATAGGTATTCCTCCGGTCTTTTCATATGCTATAATTATCATAATAGTTTCACCTGAACGGTTCGTCCATCAAGTGACCTCTCAAACCTCCAGCGACCACAAGTAGTGTTGATCACAAATCGCAAGGCCCGACAGCCGCACCGGGGAAGGATTGTGAGTATGATCGCCTCTAACGCTAAGAACATCACACAGTCTGCGGAAACTGCGTCATTGGGCTCTGCTCTGAGGAGCAGGCCTGTTCTGCTGCGCGGCATTCTTATCTCTCTCCTGATCATTCTCCTAAGCTCTCTCTATTTGAGTCTGGAATGGAACCGATATGAGAAGGAAGCATCAGCGGAAGCTCTCGCATTGGGAGAATCGCTCAAAGCTCTTTTGCCCCAGGCCCTGATCGTCGAGCTGGTAGAGGATCGGGCCAGTGATTACGAATCGAGACATGCCATCGTCAAGCAGCAATTGATCCGACTGAAGAACACTGAGAATCCGATCCACTTCTCCTACCTGTTATACGAGAAGGACGGAAAGGTTATGGTACTTGCGGATTCGGAAACGCTTCCCGGCGCGGACTATTCTCAGCCGTCTCAAATCCATGGAGAAGTAGACGAGCGTTATCTCGAACCTTTTGTAACGGGTCATAGTACCGAGATACGGTCATCCAAAGACGGCCTGGGTACATGGATTTCTGTTCTCGTCCCGATCAAAGATGCGGATAGCGGCCACGTAATCGCCGTATTCGGAATCGATTACTCCGAATACGAATGGACGCAGCACCTTTGGAATCATATGGTTCCGGATATTATCATGGCCGTTTGTGTGCTGATTCTATCCTTTGCACTCCTGTACGCCTGGATTCAGCATACCGCGAACAAAGCCTTAAGCCGGAATCTGGCCTTCGATGAAGCTCTCTACCGCGCCGCGTTCGATCAGGCTCCGCTCGGCGTTGCCATTATGAACGACGGAAACTTCGTCGCCCAGTCCCTGTTTGGTCACGCGAACATTAATGTGATGTTCGAGAAAATTCTTGGCCGGTCCAATCGGGAACTGACGCAAATGACGTGGGCCGAAATCACGCATCCCGATGACTTGAAGTCCGATCTTGAGAAATATGAGCCGTTCCGCAAGGGCCTCATTCCCGGTTACACGATGGAAAAGCGCTTTCTGAAGCCGGACGGATCTGTTGTCTGGGTAAACATGTCCATATCACCTCTCATTGGCATTCCGGATAAGAGCGCCACGCACCTTTGCATGATTGAAGATATTTCCGCGCGAAAAGAAACAGAGAAGCAACTGAAAGAAATCGAACGCCGTCAGTCTGTTCTGCTTTCCCATCTCCCAGGCCTCGCCTATCGCTGCAAGTATGACCGTGATTGGACTATGCAGTTCGTTTCGGACGGCTGCCAGCTCTTAAACGGCCATGCTCCGGAAAGTCTTCTTAACAACAGGGACCTCTCTTATAACGATGTGATTTCGCCGGAATATCGGGACGCAATCTGGAACAATTGGAATATATGCCTTGAAAAGAAGCTACCCTTTCAGGATGAATATGAAATCACGACGGCCTCCGGTGAACGGAAATGGGTCATCGAAATAGGTCAGGGGATCTATGACGCGGACGGCAATGTCGAGGCTCTTGAAGGAATTGTCCTCGACATCTCGGACCGGAAGGAAATGGAGAACAATCTCCGGTATATGAACGAGCACGACCGCCTGACGGGCCTTTACAATCGCGACTATATGGAGACTTTGCTGGAGGCGGATTACGCAAGGAATGACCTTCACGGAAGCGCCATGATCAGCATCAACTTAAGCACGGTTCAGCTCCTTACCTCCAATTACGGTTTTCATTACACGCAGGTTCTGTTGAAAAACATTGCCGAAGCCTTAAAGCATATAGCGACAGACACGAAGCGTCTTTTCAAGACGCACGAGAACCGGTTCGTATTCTACATAAGCGACTATCGGGACAAGGACGATCTGCTCCTGTTCTGCCGCGAAATCTCGGACATGCTGCAATCGATCCTGATGCCGGAAAGAATCGGCGGCGGCATCGGTATTATCGAGATGGAAATGGAACCGGACTTGAATACCGACCGCCTCTCAAGACGACTTCTTCTCGCATCCGAGCGATCCGTCAACCTGTTTGACAGAGACTTTCACCCCTGCTTCTACGACAGCGAACTTGAAGCCATCGTCAACCGCGAAAATGACATACGGAAGGCTCTCTCTGGAATTGCGTCCGGGCAGGGCGGCGCCGAACTGTTCCTTCTGTACCAGCCGATTCTCGATTTAAAGACCAACAAGGTCTGTGCTTTTGAGGCACTCGCACGCCTGCGGACAGAGAAACTCGGGCTCGTTTCCCCGATCGAATTCATTCCGATCGCCGAAAAAACCAAGCTCATCATACCGTGCGGCGAGATCATCATACTCAAGGCCTTTCATTTCCTGAAGCATCTCATAGATCTGGGATATGACACGATCCGCGTGGCGGTCAATATATCCGCCATACAGCTCCTAAGACCGGACTTCACGGATCGGCTCCTCGAAATCATCCGCGAAACGGATGTCCCTCCGGAGAACATCGACATCGAGATCACCGAGTCCGTATTCGCATCGGATTACGAATTGATCAACAGCTTCATTAAACGGCTGCGTGACATCGGCCTGCAGATTGCGATCGACGACTTCGGAACCGGCTACTCCTCCCTCGCCCGCGTGAAGGAACTGAACGTTGACTGCCTCAAGATCGACAAATACTTTATTGATAAACTCCTGACCGACGGACCCGAAAACGTAATCATCAGCGAGATCATTTCCATGGCACACAGACTTGGCTACTGCACGATCGCCGAAGGTGTTGAGGAAGAAGTACAGATGAATTATCTGCTCGAAAACGGCTGCGACAAACTCCAGGGCTACCTGATCGGACGGCCGCTTGATGAAGAGACTGCCATCGTATTGCTCGAGAAAGAGCATCCGGGAGTATAGCACTCGAAGGCCCGGAGACCTTCTGAGGAGAGCAGAAACCGGAAGGAGAAAGCGGTATGGATTATTCGGAATTTTCTCGGGAACAACTCTTAATCCGTGTAAACGACCTGGAGATGCTGAACTTTGAACTGCTCAGGGAGAAGGAACACGAGACTCGTCTTGAGTACGCCTGGACCGGCAATCTGGGCCATTGGTACTGGAATGTCAGGTCCAATGAAGTAACCTTCAATCCGCTTAAAGTAACGACACTCGGATACGATAAGGGCGAGATTCCCGAACATGTCACCTACACTTTTTTCACAGACAAACTGCATCCGGAAGACTATCCGAAGACCATGAAAGCCATGCTCGATCACCTGCACGGATCAGCCGACGTATACGAGGCCGAATACAGAATCCAGGCAAAAGACGGCAGCTACAAATGGTTCTATGACCGCGGCAGGATCACACAAACCGACCCTTCCGGCAAGCCGGTCTTTCTTGCCGGTATCGTTTTCGATATCACCGAGAAGAAAGAGACCCAGCTCGAGCTCGAATGCAAGAACCGGATTCTATCCGAAATGTCCTCAACAGACGGCCTTACCAATATCGCCAATCACAGGACACTGATCGAGTATCTCCATTCGCAAATATCCGAGGCAGAACGCACCGGGAATCCCTTATCCGTCGCGATTTTCGACATCGACGACTTTAAGAAAGTCAATGACATTAAGGGCCACGTTGCCGGCGATCAGGTCTTGACGGACGTCGCCGCCCGCATCAAAAACAGCATTCGCGATACCGATCTCGCGGGAAGATACGGCGGCGAGGAATTCATGGTCATCTTCCCGGATACGCCTCTTCTCCAGGCGCAAAAAATATCCGAACGGATCCGCGAAGCCATAGAAACCCGTCCCTTCCTTGACGGGGTCAGGATAACGATCAGCGGCGGAGTCAGCCTCTATAACGGCGAAGATATAGGCGCCCTGATTCAGTCGGCCGACGCGAATATGTACGAAGCCAAGAGGGCCGGGAAGAACCGGATTGTGGGATAAGGCGAGTGTGAGATATTCCCTTCTCTTTTTGATATAATAGAACTCCCGAATCATACATCTATTACACACCGTATCCCACGGTTAATTTGAGGTGCCGTCATGAATCTGATCGTCGAGGTCCTTATCAAAACATTCCCGGTAATCGGACTCATCCTGCTCGGAATCCTTCTGAGGCGCATTGCCCTCATCACACAGGAAACGATTGACGGGTTTAAGAAGATTGTCGTCAATGTCGCCCTGCCCTCGGCGCTTTTCCTGACGTTTGCGAGAACCTCTTTCCGGCCCGAATACCTTCTGATCGCGGCCGTGATGTTCGGCATCTGTCTTCTCATGCTCGGGGCGGGCGCCGGAATCGGCAGGAAGCTTCAGCCCGCCAATCCGTACTATCCGGCATTGTTTACCGGTTTTGAGGCCGGAATGATGGGGTATTCGCTTTTCTCGTCGCTTTTCGGGAGCGAGAATACGTATAAATTTGCGGTCATCGACGTGGGGCAGGTTATTTTCGTCTTCTTTATTCTCACCGCGTTCCTGAAAAGCCGGCGCGGCGACAAGATTTCGGCCGCCTTTCTGCTTAAAGATTTTTTCCGGTCTCCGGTGATCCTTGCGATTCTTCTCGGAAATCTTCTGGGAAGCACGGGTCTTTTCGCGATGTTTGAGTCCTGGCCGGCCTCCGAAGCCGTTACGGCGCTACTCGGTCTTCTTGGGGATCTTACACGCCCGCTGATCTGCCTGGTCATCGGTTATGAGCTTCGCTTTTCTCTTGCGCGTGCGCGAAAAACGTTTCTTACCGTCCTCCTTCGCATGGCTCTTCTTCTGCTCCTGGCTTTTGCCGTGAACGAACTTCTGATTAAGGGCGCACTTCACCTGGACCGCACGTTTCAGGCGGCCGTCTATCTGATGTTCCTCTTACCGCCCCCGTTTGTAATTCCGATCTATATGGATAAGAGCACAGAGGAGAATAAATCGGTTTTGCTGGATACGATTTCACTGCATGTGCTTATGTCGCTCGCGGCAGCGGTTGTGCTCGTTTTCGCGTTTCGGTAAGTCGCCGTCGCCTCGCGTAAATATCAATATTCTATCTGTTTATCCGTCTTTCCGTGCTTCTCGTGCCGGATGTGTGGTGTTT